>CALRVE020000009.1:0-99414 GCA_943371535.1 Asaia bogorensis
CTCAAATAATCCATCTCTTTTACAACGATATTCAAAACGAGGCGATTTATTCCCTTCAGTATAAACTATCAATTTATCATCACTTAAAAACTCATCAGCAATATCTACTGCCTCATTCATTAATCCTCCACCATTGCCTCTTAAATCAAGAATTAATGATTGCATTTTTTCTTTTTGCAATCGTTCTAAATTCTCCATAAACTCTTCATAAGTTTTTTCTCCAAACTTGTTAATTCTTATAAAGCCAACTGTTGGCTCAATTATGTAAGCAGCATCAATTGTTGAAACAGGAATATTGCCTCTTGTTATTTCAATTTTTTTAGTACTCGTTCCTCTTAACACAGTAATATTTACTTTACTATTTCCTTCTCCACGTAAATATTTTCTTATATCATCTGTTCCAATTTTTGCTCCTGCAACTTTAATAGTGTCGTTTACTTTAATAATTTTATCTCCTACCAACACTCCTGCTTTTTCTGATGGACCATTTTTAATTACATTGATGATGTTGATAGTATCGTCAAATAATTGAAACTCTACTCCTATTCCTTGAAAATTTCCCATTAAATCTTCATTCACTTCTTTTAGATGCACAGGAGGTATGTATAGTGTATGAGGATCTAAATGAGTTAATAATTCTTCAATGGCAATTTCTCCAATACTATCTACTTTAATAGGATCTACATATTTACTTCTAATTAAATCTAATACTTCTTGAACCGAATTTTTTTTACCCGAATTTAAAAAACTAACATTACCTGAATGTTCTCTTAAATTATAGCCAATAAACATTCCTAATACCATCACTAAAGAAAAAAGAGCCGGTAACCAAATCTGTAATTTTTTACTTGACATAAATGTTGCTTCTTTGTACTAATTTAAACTACGAATATCAGTTAAAATAGTTTATAAGATTGTAGGTTTACGGAATAATGATTTAAATATCTTTTTTATGATTCAATTAATTGCCGATAGTGGCTCTACCAAATGTGAATGGTGTTTAATTAATAATGGAAAAAAGAAAACCATTTTAACGCAAGGAATTAGTCCATACTTTTTAGACGCAAGTCAAATTATTGCTTTATTACAAAAGGAATTACTACCTAAACTAAAACAAATTGAGATAAATAATTTATACTATTATGGCACAGGTTTAACCAATGCTAATAATGTAAAAATTGTACAACAAGCTTTAAAAAAATTGTTTCCAACAGCAAAAATTGAAATCAATCACGATTTATTGGCTGCTGCAAGGGCATTGTGTGGTAATCAAAAAGGTATTGCTTGTATTTTGGGTACAGGCTCTAATTCTTGTTATTTCAATGGAAAAAAAATTATAAAGAATAGTCCTGGTTTAGGATATGTTCTAGGAGATGAAGGAAGTGGTGCATACCTTGGAAAAAAAGTGTTACAATATTATTTATACAACACTTTTGATGAAGATTTAATGAATAGATTCGATAAACAATTCAATACCAATAAAACCGAAATATTAGACTCGGTGTATAAAAAACCACTTGCAAACAGATATTTAGCTGGCTTCAATAATTTTTTAGTAGAGAATAGAGGACATTATATGATTGAAAATATTATTGAAGATGGGCTTAATGATTTCTTCTTCACACACTTGTATAAATACAAAGAAAGCTGGACTTTACCCATCAATTTTGTAGGTAGTGTAGCTCATGGTTATAAGGATGTATTAAAAGAATTATGCAACTTTTACGAACTTGAATTGGGCATTATTTTAAAAAAACCAATGGAAGGTTTGATTAATTTCCATAAGTAACTTACATTTATCAGAATAAATCCGCAATATTTTGCGTTAATTTGCTGATATGAATAAATTCATACGAGTTACCGAACAACCATCAACCTACCGACACTTAGAAGAAATGAGTGTTGAAGAACTGTTAATCAATATAAATACAGAAGATAAATCTGTTCCTCTAGCAGTTGAAAAAGCTATTCCACAAATAGAAAAACTCACCTCAATTGTAAGCGATAAAATGCTTTCGGGTGGAAGATTATTTTATATTGGAGCAGGTACTAGTGGCAGATTGGGTATTGTAGATGCAAGTGAATGCCCCCCTACTTATGGTGTACCTTATGGCTTAGTAATTGGCATTATTGCTGGAGGCTTAAAAGCTATTACCGAAGCAGTTGAATTTGCAGAAGATAGCAAACAACAAGGTTGGAAAGATTTAGCTGCATATAATGTTAATGAAAAAGATGTAGTAATTGGTTTAGCAGCAAGTGGAACAACCCCTTATGTGATTGGTGCATTAGAAGAATGTAGAAAAAGAAATATTGTTACAGGAAGTATTTGCTGTAATCCTAACTCTCCTGTTTCGGCAGCTGCCGATTATCCTGTAGAAGTTGTTGTAGGACCAGAATTTGTTACAGGTAGTACTAGAATGAAAAGTGGTACAGCACAAAAATTAGTACTGAACATGATAAGCACTACTGTTATGATTCAACTAGGAAGAGTTGAAGACAACAAAATGGTGAATATGCAATTAAGTAACGAAAAATTAGTTGATCGTGGGGTAAAGATGGTGATGGAAAAATTATCTCTAACCGATTACGAAAATGCAAAAGAACTACTCTTAAAATATGGAAGTGTAAAGAAAACTGTAGACTCTGCATTAATTGCATAAACGTTTATAAAAAAATTTGTTACTTCTATTTTTTTCTTCATAAATTAGAATTCTAAAATTTAAATTTATGAAGAAGGCAACTCTACCTATCCTTTTATTAGCAGCACTTTTAAGCAACAACGTTAAAGCTCAAAACAAAGCTTATGCAATTACTAGTGAAGAAAAAGGTAATTATGCTTGGACAGCCATTAGAGAAATTGATTTGAGTAATGGTAATGTTTTAAGAACATTGTATAGTGCCAATACTGCACAGAAAGTAAATTACCAATATTTAAATGCAGCAAATAGAAGCAACTTACCTCAACAAGCTTCTATACCTACAGCTAATGGCGTTGCAGCATCGGCTTTTGATGCAAAAAATAATCGTTTATATTTTTCTCAAATGTGGAGTAACGATTTACGTTATGTTGATTTAAACAGTACTGAAATGACCGTTGTAATTAACAATGATGCAAATTATTCTACTGGCCAAAGAGTAGATGAAAGTAATGTAATTACAAGAATGACTTTTGGTGCCGATGGTAATGGCTATGCACTTACCAACGATGGTAAACAATTGATTCAATTTACAACAAGTAACAATCCTGTTATCACCAATTTAGGCACTTTAATTGATAGCAAAAAGAATAATGGCATTAGTGTACACAACCAATGTACAAGTTGGGGTGGCGATTTAATTGCAGATGCGTTTGGCAACTTATATTTATTTACGTACAGAAATCATATTTTTAAAATTAACGTTGCAACACGTATTGCAGAACATATTGGAACTGTAAAAAACTTACCTGCAAACTTTACTACAAATGGTGCTGCTGTTGATGAAAATGGAGAAATATTTGTTACAAGTGCTACTCAAACAGAAAATTATTTTAGAATCAATTTATCTACATTAAATGCAAAACCTGTAGATAAAACTGAAGCTACTGTTTTTAATTCTTCAGACTTAGCTAATGGAAATTTAGCATATAAGAATACTAAAGCAAATCCTGTTTTAGCCGATTTACAATTAAATAATTCAATTGCAGTTTATCCAAATCCTGCAATTAATAAAACATTTGCAGTACAGTTTGATAAATTACCTGCAGGAAATTATTCTATTGAGTTAAGCGATGCTAGTGGTAAAAGAGTAATTACAAGAACCATTGGTATAAGTGGATTACAGAACGAAAAAATTAATTTACCAAGAGCAGCTGCAAGTGGTTTATACTTTATTAAAGTAACCAATAGCAATGGAAAATCTGTTTACAACGATAAAGTAATTGTTCAATAAAATTCAATTACAGCTACTTCATATAAATAATAAACCTGCACAAGTGCAGGTTTTTTATTGTAAGTCTCTATTGGTAAGTTTTGAAAAGATTCAATTATCCCAAATAAGCTTTTAAAGCATTGCTATATCTTGCTTTTTGTAAACGTTTAATAGCACGTTCTTTAATTTGACGAATACGTTCTTTGGTAAGATCGTATTTCATACCAATTTGTTCAATAGTTACTCCATTTTCACCATCTAAACCAAAATACGCATTTACAATTTCTGCTTCTCTTGGGCTTAATGATTTTAGTACTCTTTTAATTTCCTCACGTAATGAGTCTTTCATTACATCATCATCGGTATCGTCGCTACCTTCTAATAAATCACCCATTGCTACATCTTCTGCTTCATGAACAGGAGCGTCTAAGCTAGTGTGACGAGTGTTACTTTGAAAAATGTTGTTAATTTCAGTTTCACTCATTTCCAAAATTTCACTCAATTCTTCAGTACTTGGTTCACGTTCATGTTCCTGCTCAAAAGCCATATATGCTTTATTGGCCTTATTATAAGTACCAATTTTGTTTTGAGGCAAACGAACTAAACGACCTTGTTCTGCTAATGCTTGTAAAATAGACTGACGAATCCACCAAACAGCATAAGAAATAAATTTAAACCCTTTTGTTTCATCAAAGCGTTGAGCCGCCTTTATTAGGCCGAGATTTCCCTCGTTGATGAGATCACTTAAAGAAAGACCTTGGTGTTGGTATTGTTTTGCAACAGATACCACAAAACGTAAGTTAGCTTGCACCAATTTGTCTAAGGCCCTTTGATTGCCCATCTTGATTTTCTGTGCCAGTGTTGTTTCCTCTTCGGGAGTGATCATAGAGATTTTAGAAATCTCTTGCAGATACTTTTCTACGGCTTGTGAATCACGATTGGTAATCTGGGTTGCAATTTTCAGCTGCCTCATAATGTGTAATACTTGTATTTTATAACGAACTAAAGACTCTTAAAGTTCGGGCTACGTTGCAAATGCTTACGTTAAAGTTTGTCACATTGTGGACAAACGGCTGCAAAAGTACGTTTTTATTGCGGATTAATACAGTTTTTTTCAAAAGCAAACGCAAGTTCTTTAAACAATTAATTCACCTCTTTTTACTTCACCACAAGTTTTGTTTAAAAAAAGTAACATAAAACTTTAATAAAATGAACCCTTCTACTGCAATTTTGTAGTTATGCATACAATAAGACGAGTTTATGGTACAAGCGTATAATTTTTTAGCTAGTTGGCAATTATTTCCAGAGAAATGTGATTTTCAGTTTGGTGCAGCACCTAAAAGTGGGAATTATAAAATTGAAAGTATTAAAAATGGTCATGAACTAAGCATCAGCATTAATTGGGTTTCTATCACCAACGATGCATTTTATACTCAATACAATGTAAACCCTAATGCTGAATTGCAGCCATTTGATAATCAAGAAATTGCCGATACCATTCAATCTTCTATTATCAATGCTTCTACTTTACACACTACTTTTTTTAAAGAGGATAAGCCAGTTTTAGAGGTAACCAATGAAATTTTAGCCAATGGCTATATGAAAATTACACAACAAGGTTTTAATTCCAAGGAAGAACCGTTTACCAATATTGAAATTTATCATAAACAAATGAGTGTATTGCCTTATGCATCAAGCATTACAGGTGTGGCAATTCGCCCTACAAAAGAAGGCGTTATAAAACATAAGGCTCTTACTGCAATGGAAGAACAAACCAATATGCAGTTAGATCAAATTAAACAACAAATTGAATTATTGGCTAGACAAGCTCAAGAAATTAATAAACGTAAAGAGTTGAGTTTAATGATTTACGAAGCAACACTGCGATTTAAACCACAAATTGGGCACACTTACCACTTGTATGAAAAGAAAGATGGCACACACATGCTCTCAATGGTTTCTCCAAAGGAATGGGGAGGTAATGGGCCTTTTAAACAATTTATTGCAACCGTAATGTTATTAGCAGATCATACTTGGAAAGAATTATAATAGAATATTGATAGTAACAAAAAACTCCAACTTTTTAGGTTGGAGTTTTTTTATATTGAAATAAAATTATTGTGGCATTGGTGGCTCATTTGGATTTTGCCCTTGTTGCTGAGGTGCAGGTTGAGGTTCTCTTACATCTGCAATTTCAATATCGAATACTAAATTAGCATAAGGAGGAATTACTGGTGGTGATCCCTGTGCTCCATAAGCCATCATTGCAGGTATAATTAATTTTCCTTTAGCACCTTTTGAAAAATATTTCAAACCTTCATCCCAACCTTGTATTACAGCTTTTGCTCCAACTACTACAGGTAAAGCTTCACCCTTTACACCATTTTTAACATTACTATCAAACTCTACTCCATTGCTCATTAAAGAACCTTTATAATATACCAAAGCTTGTTTACCGCTATCAATTCTTGGACCTTCGCCTTGCTTTTCAATGTAAACAGCTACTCCACCAGCAGTGGTTTCAGTTTGATATTTATTTTTTGTTGAATAGTCTTTTACCTCTTTTATTTCTCTTTGCTTTTCGGCTTCGATTTCTTTTGCATAATCAGCTTGCATCTCTGCTTCGGTAGCAAATACTTGTAAAAAGTGAATTTTACCGTTAATAAAATCACCACGTTTAAAATCTTTATTATAGTCAAGTTGCCCCATCTTTTTTAAAGTATCTACACTTAATTTAAAGTCAACTTTATCGCCTACACCACAATCAAAAATAATTTCGGTGAAATTGTATTTTCCAAAACGAGTAGTATCTATTGGAAAATAAATAGGCACATGACCAAAAGTGTTGTTTAGAATACTATCTTTTATTTTGTATTCAACATGTACTTTAATTAATTGACCATTTTTAAATTTCTCTTTAGCATTACCTCTTTCAATTTTATAAGGCATGCCAGATTTTGTTTTGTCAAACTTGTTGCAACTAGCAAAAAATAAGGTTGCTGCTGCAAGAACTGTGGTTAAAATTCTCATTGTTGTTTTTATTGTAATTGTGATTCGTATTGTTGTATTACTTGTTTAAATTTTTGTACTGTTTTATCTACGCTCTCATCACTTCTTCCTCCAGCAGCGTTAAAATGTCCACCTCCTTCAAAATGTACTCTTGCAAAAGTATTTACATCAAAATTACCTTTGCTTCTAAAGCTCCATTTTCTTTCTTCATCTCTATCAATTACGATTGCTGCTACTTTAATTCCTTGAATAGTTAATAAATAATTTACCAATCCTTCTGTATCGCCTGTTTTAATATCAAATTTTTGTAAATCGTTTCTGTAAACGTACATGATAGCTGTATTATACTCGTATAAAACTTCCATTCTATTATTGAGCACAAAACCAATAAATCTTAATCTGTTTTCTAGAAAATTGTCGTATATATTATCATGAATGGGTGTATGTTCTAAACCTAAATCTTTAAAAAATGCAATCATTCGATGCACCGATGCTGTTGTAGAAGGAAAACGGAATGAACCTGTGTCTGTCATCAATCCTGTGTACAAACAAGTAGCAACATTTAAGTTGATGTTGGATTGATGACCACTATCTACAATAAAATCGTATACCATTTCACAAGTACTGCTTTTAGCAGTATTGCTCACCCCAAAATGAAACATTTCAGTTTGTGGCTGTTGGTGATGGTCTATTAAAACCCTTGTACAACTTGCATTTGCCAATAAAGGCTCTAAGTTTTTTGTACGATGAAGTGTATTAAAATCTAAACAAAAAATAACATCGGCCTGAGTAATTAGTTCTTTGCATTTGTCTTTATTGGTTTCAAAGTCAAGCACATGTTCTACCCCAGGCATCCAATCTAAAAAATTAGCCCAATTGGTGGGAGAAATTACTTGCACTTGATGCCCAAGTTGAATTAAGAAATGATATAAACCCAAAGAGCTACCCATTGCATCACCATCGGGTTTTTGATGTGTAGTAATTATTACCTTTTGGGGTTGCTGAAGTTGGGTAAAATATAAGTCTATTGCCTGCATAAATGTGTGCAAATGTAGCGGAATTGAATGTATTGAAAATGTTTTGCCCAACTATTGAAACGAATAAATGGAATACGCTTGCCTTTTATATAAAACATCTTGTGAAAATTATGTTTTATACAAATTGTCTGATGGTAGAAAATACTTTAAACCCTACATTTGCGGCGAATTAGAAAATAACAATATGAGCAACAGAACTTTTACCATGATTAAGCCAGATGCAACTTCTAAAGGAAATACTGGCGGAATTTTAGACATGATGTTGAACGCAGGTTTCAGCATTAAAGCAATGAAATGGACCAAATTAACTGCAGAACAAGCAGGCGAATTTTATGCGATACATAAAGAACGCCCATTTTATGGCGAATTAGTAGAATTTATGAGTAGTGGTCCAATTGTAGCTGCTATTTTAGAAAAAGAAAATGCAGTTGCCGATTTTAGAACTTTAATTGGTGCTACCAATCCTGCAAATGCCGAAGAAGGTACTATTAGAAAAAAATATGCAGCATCGGTTGGTGAAAATGCAGTTCATGGAAGCGATAGCGATGAAAACGCTAATATAGAAGGAAACTTTTTCTTCTCAGCTTTAGAAAGATTTTAATAAAAAATGCCCCGAAAATTTCGGGGCATTTTTATGTTCTTTTATCCGTTATACATAATGCTGTAATATTCGTCTGCCATTCTATTGCTATCAAACTGCACTTTAACATCGCTCATACCATTTTTTACAATAGTTCTCCAAGCATCTTTGTTTTCGTAATACATTGGAATAATTTCATTTTCTAAAATTTCGTACACTTTGTTCAAATCATATTGATCTTGATCGTGTGTACTCATATTTGCATAATCTGCTTGTGGTACAACAAAGCTGTTAATACCATGTTTAGAAAACTCTGGAATCCATCCATCATCTGTACCAAAATTAACTGCACCATTCATAGCAGCAGTCATACCACTTGTTCCACTTGCTTCTCTTGGTACACGAGGATTATTTAACCAAACATCGGCACCTTGTTTTAAACGACGACTTAAAAACAATTCGTATCCAATTAATACCGATACATTTTTATATTTTTTACTTAAATGTACCAATTGATTAAACTGAGAAATTGCAGGATAATCTTGTGGATAAGGTTTTCCAGCCCAAATAATTTGAACAGGATATTTGGTGTTGCTCAACATTTTTTCAAAACGTTGCATATCGTAAGTCAATAAATCGGCACGTTTATACCCTGCAAATCTTCTTGCCCAAACAATGGTTAATACATTTGGATCAAATAATTTACCTGTTTGATCGGCCACTATTTCAAATGCTCTTTTCTTTAAATACCATTTTCTATCATCTAATCCTGCATCATCATTTTCATCGGCAAAACGGTACAAAGGATTATCGGCCCAATAAGTATAATTTTGAGCGTTTGTAATTGCAGCAATAGGACAAATACCTTCGTAATGCTTCCACATTTCGTTACTTACTTTTCCATGCAATTGAGAAACACCATTTGCTTTTCTGGCAAAACGTAATGCTACTAATGAGTGGTTAAATTGATCATCGTTTAAACCAGTTAATCTTCTTACTTCATCAATACTTAATCCGCAGAAATAACTCATTTTATGACACAAATAAATATCATGTTTTTCGTTACCTGCTTCTTCTGGCGTATGTGTAGTAAATACCAAATGTTTCTTTAATTCAAGTACACTTTTGTATTTATTTTTCAATAAATAAAATGCTGAAGAAATGCCATGAGCTTCGTTTAAATGATATACATCTGGGTTAAAACCTAATTCATCAATCAATTTTGCACCACCCACACCCAATAAAATAAATTGAGCTACTTTGGTAGAAACATTAGCATCGTATAAGCGATGGGTAATGGTTTGAGAAACATAATCGTTCTCAGGTAAATCGGTACTTAATAAAAATAGAGGAGCACTGTTAAAAGTAGTAGGGTTTAAATACCAAGCTTTCACCCAAACAGGATGATCATGAATATCTATTTGAAACTTAATTCCAGTATCTTCTAAAAAATCAACTGTTTTTTCCATCCATGCTGGTTGCAAAGTTTGATCTTGATTACGTGTTTGATCGTAATAGCCATACTTCCATAACATACCAATACCAATCATATTTTGTTTTAACTCATAAGCACTGCGTAAGTGAGAACCTGCTAAAAAGCCTAAACCACCACTATAAATTTTTAGTGGTTGATGAATGGCAAACTCCATAGAGAAGTATGCAGCCTTTGTTGTGTACTTTGGGTTTACTTGGTAAGGAACTTCAAAATTTCTAAAACTCATAGTTGCGTTTTTGGTTTACAAACAGCCGCAATATAACGGCTTTTTATTAAAATGTACTTTTTACACATTAAGGCAGGCATATTAATGATAAAAAGTTTGAATAACATTGTTCGAGTAAAAATAGGGGAATTGATTTGCTGAAAAAAGGCTGTGGGAAACTAATGAATAAAAAAACACCTATTTGAGTGAAGAATAGGTGTTTTTTGAAATTTATAGAATCTTACGCCTCTACTACTTCTCTCAAATATTGTTTTTCTTCTTTAAAAGCTTTACGTGGTTGTAAACCCAATAACTGAAACATTGCATTATCCTCATCAAAGCTTGGATTAGGTGTAGTTAATAATTTATCGCCTGCAAAAATACTATTAGCACCAGCCATAAAACATAATGCTTGCTCGGCTATACTCATATCAGTTCTACCAGCACTTAATCGTACCATAGTTGCTGGCATTAAAATACGAGCAGTTGAAATCATTCGAACCATATCCCAAATATCTACTTTCTTATTGTGCTGCAATGGAGTTCCTTTAACTGGCACTAAAGCATTGATAGGTACACTTTCTGGATGTTTTTCCATAGTGCATAAAGTATGTAGCATGGTAATTCTATCTTGATGTGTTTCGCCCAATCCAATAATTCCACCACAACAAACTGTTACTCCTGCTTTTCGAACATTGTCTAAAGTTTTTAAACGATCATCATAAGT
Source organism: Asaia bogorensis (assembly GCA_943371535.1). Lineage (GTDB taxonomy): Bacteria > Bacteroidota > Bacteroidia > Chitinophagales > Chitinophagaceae > UBA1930. The sequence goes on from CALRVE020000009.1 coordinate 10,963, forward strand.
TCTGGTAGTAATGATTTCGCTATAATGTTCTTCACTTGTATCAAGGTTATGATTGTAAGCATGCAAACCTGCATCGGCTAATTTATGAGCTTGTTCTTCAGTTAGCATTCCTAATGTGCAACAAACTTCCATGCCCATTTGGTTAACACCCTTTACCATATCTAATACTCTATCAAAATCTTTGTTATCTCTCACTTCTCTCCAAGCAGCCCCCATACAAAACCTTGTACTACCAGCATCTTTGGCTTTTTGTGCATATTCTAACACTTCTTCTTTTTTCATTAAAGCCTGTACATTTACATCAGTACTGTATCTAGCAGCTTGTGGACAGTAAGAACAATCTTCACTACAGCCACCTGTTTTAATACTTAATAAAGTACAAACTTGTACTTCGGCAGTATCGTTATATTTTCTATGTAGTTCTGCAGCTTTAAATACCAATTCTAATAAAGGAGCATTATATATTTCTTGAATTTCTTCGATAGACCAATTGTTTCTAATATCGTTCATGCTATAACATTTTTGTTTAGCAAATATAGCAGGATGCATAAAAATAAAACCCATGTTGTATGAACATAAAAAAAGCGTAGCTGCAAATAGCAGAAACGCTTGTATTGAATTGTTGGTTTTTGATTAAATATGAGATTGCAAAATTTGCTCTAATTGTTTTGCAGCAACCACTCCCGATTGACGCCACAAAGTATTGCCTTCTTTAAAAATCATTAATGTTGGCACACCTTGTATTTGATAAGCTTGTGCCACTTGTGGATTTTTATCTACATCTACTTTAATAATGGTTACTTCATCTTTTAAAGTATCTTTTACTTGCTTTAAAATGGGAGCCATCATTTTGCATGGTCCACACCACTCGGCAAAAAAATCTACCAATACGGGCTTATTACTATTGATTACATTTTGAAATGAATTATGGCTGTTCGACATTTTGTTTTTTTGTTTCTTGCTTAAATAAATTAAATACCATTGCACCCAAAATGGCAAAATAAATAGTGCTATTGGTTGGTTTAGAAGTGATGGCACAAGTTCCTGAAGTACAACCTACCTGATCCCAATATACAAATCCAATAATTGCCCCAAATGCAGCACCAATGAAAGTTAATTTGTTAGCGTTAAACCACTTCTTCATAGGTAATTTCTTTAGAATTTTTAAAATCTTTATTAATGGGTGTTGTTGTACAAGCTTGTGAACCACAACATCCAATATTTGCTATGGATAATACAACAAATAATGCACCAACAAATGCAAACACATATTCTTTTTGATTGATTCCTTGCACAAGAATGATAATACCTAATACCAATCTCAACAATCGCATAATATTCCAGCCTTGAATTATTTTTTTCATAACTACTTATATTTTACTTTGTAAATTATTCCATGCACCACCATTATAAACTGTTATTCCAGCATTTTTAAGCGTTTGTTTAGCCATACTACTTCTTGCTCCACTTCTACAAACTGTAATGATGGGTTTATTTTTTTTCTTCAATTCTACAATCTTACTTTTTAGTTGATCTAATGGGATATTGATGGCATTTTTAACATGACCCGATTTAAATTCTTGCACCGATCTAACATCTACAATAACTGCACCATTTTGCACTAACTCTTTAAAGTTAACTGGTGTTGGAAAAAAGATATTTTTAATAAATTGAAACATAAAAATTACATTGATTTTATAAAAGTGTTGATGGACAAACGTATTCGGTAATTTGAAATTTTCCTTGCTCTTTAATGGATTTAAATCCTCCAGCAACATTGATTAAATTATTGTAGCCTCTTGCTTTTAAAATTGAAATAAAAATCATAGATCTATAACCACCAGCACAGTGTATATAATGAGTTTTATTTTTATCTATTGATGTGAAATTTTGATTGATAAAATCTAATGGCAAATTCTCTGCATCAATGATATGTTCACTATCAAATTCACTTTTTTTACGAACATCTACAATTGAAATTTCATTTTCTGAACCAATGTTGAACAAAGTTTCTGCATTAATTGATTCTATTGTATCAATTTCATTTCCAACATTTTTCCATGCATCAAATCCACCAGCTAAATAACCAATACAATAATCGTATCCAACTCTTGCCAATCTGGTAACAACTTCTTCTTCCCTACCTTCATCGGCAACCAATAAAATAGGTTGTTTAATGTCGGTAATTAAGGTTCCAACCCAAGGAGCAAAGCTTCCATCAATGCCTATGTTGATTGAGTTTGGTAGAAATCCTTTTGCAAAAATTTCAGGATCTCTAGTATCCAAAATCACTGCATTGGTTTCGTTTGCTGCCACATCAAAAGCTTGTGGCGATAAAGCATGATTTCCTCTTGCTAAAACAGTATCAATACTATCATACCCTTGAATATTCATCAGTACATTTAATGGAAAATAAGCAGGTGGAGCAACTAAACCTGTAAGCACTTCTTTTACAAATTCTTCTTTCGTCATATCAACACGTAAAGCATAATTTGTTTTCTTCTGATTGCCTAAAGTATCTGTTGTTTCTTTACTCATATTTTTACCACATGCACTACCTGCTCCATGTGCTGGGTATACAATAATATCATCGGCCAATGGCATTATTTTATTTCTTAAGGAATCGTATAAATGTGCTGCTAAAATATCTTCTGTTAATTCAGCTTTTACTTTTTGTGCTAAATCTGGGCGACCAACATCACCAATAAATAAAGTATCGCCAGAAAACAATGCTTTTTCTTTTCCAGTTTCATCAATTAATAAAAAACATGAACTTTCCATTGTATGGCCAGGTGTATGCAATACTTTTATTTGCAAATTCCCTAATTGAAAAATTTGATTATCTGTTGCAGAAATGCAACCAAAAGCACAAGCTGCGTTAGGCCCATATACTATTGATGCTCCAGTTTTTTTACTGAGATCAATATGACCAGAAACAAAGTCGGCATGAAAGTGCGTTTCAAAAATATATTTAATTGTAGCACCATTTTTTGCAGCTTTTTCAATGTAGGGCTGAACTTCTCTTAATGGATCTATGATTGCTGCTTCACCATTACTTTCAATGTAATAAGCACCTTGTGCTAAGCAACCTGTGTAAATTTGTTCAATAATCATAATTGCAATATTTAGAGTGCAAATATGATTATTGAATTATACTTTTTTTGTGACAAAAGTCACATTCAAGCCTAGTAAATGTTTTAGTACAAACTTTTAACAATTCCCATTTCTAAACCCCTTAATTCTGCTAAACCTCTCAATCGGCCAATAGCACTATAACCGGGATTGGTTTGCTTTTTCAAATCATCCAGCATTTGATGACCATGATCTGGTCTCATAGGTATTGAAATATTTCTGTTTTGCATAACAGCAACAATTTCTTTCACCACTGCATACATATCTACATCTCCTTCTAAGTGATTGTCTTCATAAAAATCGCCTAACTCATTTCTCTTGGTACTCCTTAAATGAATGAAATTAATTCTATTGGCAAAATGCCGCACCATTGCAGGTAAATCATTATCGGCTATTACACCAAATGAACCTGTACAAAAACATAATCCATTGTTGAGCGATGGAACTGCATTGAATAATTCTGCAACATCATTTGCTGTACTCACCACTCTTGGTAAACCTAGTAAAGCATAAGGAGGATCATCGGGATGAATGACCATTTTTACATTACAAGCATCGGCAACAGGAATAATTTTTTGCAGAAAGTAGATTAAATGGGCTCTCAATTTATTGGCATCAATGCCCTTGTATTTATTCAATGCTTGTTGAAATTGTTCAGTTGTAAAACTTTCTTCACTACCCGGCAAGCCTTTAATTATGTTTTGGGATAGCAATAATTTTTCAGCATCTGTCATAGAGTTGAATCGGTTAGTTGCTAATTCAATTTCTTGAGCTGAATAATCTTCTTCTGCATGTTGTCTTTTCAAAATAAATAAATCAAATGCAACAAATGCAGTACGTTCGTACAATAAGGCTAAAGAGCCATCTGGCATTGGGTAAGCAAGATTGGTTCTTGTCCAATCCATTACAGGCATAAAATTATAGGTGATAATATGTATATCACATGCACTTAAATTTTGAATGGATTGTTGATAATTAGCAATATAATTTTCAAACCCATTAGACTGTGTTTTAATGGCTTCATGCACTGGAACACTTTCAACAACATCCCAATTTAAGCCAGCTGCTTCAATAATATTTTTACGAAGCTGAATTTCTTCTATAGTCCATACTTCACCATTGGGAATATGGTGTAATGCTGAAACTACACCAGTACAACCAGCTTGCTTGATATCACTTAAACTAACAGGATCATTAGGACCATACCAACGCATGGTTTGCGTCATGCCAAATATTTTTTTGCTCATTGTATATATTTTTAAACACCACTAAAATTATTGAATCCACCATCAACACCAATTTCAGTTCCAGTAACAAACTTAGATGCATCGCTCAATAAATAAATCAATGCTCCTTCTAATTCATGAGCATTACCAAAACGCTTAAATGGTGTATGTTGAATTATAGTATTGCCTCTAGCAGTTAAACTACCATCTTCCTGAGTTAAGAGAGTTTTATTTTGTTCTGTTAAAAAGAAACCTGGCATAATAGTGTTTACACGAATTTTATCTGAATAACGATTGGCTACTTCTGTAGCAAACCATTTGGTGTAACAATCAATTGCAGCTTTACCCATACTATAACCCAATACTTTGGTTAAAGCTCTTTTGCCACTTACAGATGATATGTTTACAATGCTGCCAAACCCTTGTTGTGCCATTACTTTTCCAAATATTTGAGAGGGCAATAATGTACCCCATACATTTAAATGCATGGCTTTTTGTAAGCCTTCCATATTCATATCAAACACATCAGCAGTTGGTTGAATTACAGCTTCTGGAACATTACCACCAGCAGCATTTACCAATCCATCAATTGTACCAAATGTTTGTACAATTATCTCTTTAGCAGCAGTTAAATCATCTGCATTCAATACATCGGCTACTAAGGCTAACGCTTTGCCACCTTGGGCAATAATATTACTGGCACGTTCGGTAGCAATGGCTTTATTTCTACCCATTATAATTACAGTTCCACCTGCTTTAGCAATGGCTTGTACAAATGCATTCCCAAGCACTCCAGTACCACCTGTTACTACAATTACTTTATCTTTTAACGAAAACAAATCAATCATTTCTTGTTGCATAATAAAAATTTCAGAGAGGTTGATGCCGTAAAATTCACAACAAAATGTACATCATCCTACAATTTCACTACTATATTTACTACATCGTTGTAGTTATTTTTTCGTAAAAAAGAAAATATTTTCGTTGAATTTTGTATAAATCATTGGTATGGCTAAAGTAAATTTAAAAGAACTGGCTCAGGTGTTGAATGTATCTATTTCAACTGTTTCAAAAGCTTTACGTGGCAGCTACGAAATTGGTGAAGCTACCAAACAAAGAATTGTTGCCAAGGCTGAGGAACTTGGCTACACTCCTAACCCTTATGCAGGTTTTTTGCGTAATCATAAAAGTAAAAACATTGCTCTCATTGTTCCTGAATTGAACAATAACTTTTTTATTCAAGCTATTAGTGGAGCTGAATCAATTACCAGAATTAAAGATTATCATTTACTTGTTTATTGTACACATGATGATACTGAACAAGAAAAGAAAATTATTCATCATTTACAAAATGGTCGTGTAGATGGTGTGATTATGTCATTATCTTCTAACACAACAAATTATAGCCATTTGAACGAGTTGCAAGTATCAGGCATTCCAATTGTTTTCTTCGATAGAATTGCTTATGAAATAGAAACAGCAAAAATTACGACCGATGATTTTGTTAGTGCCTTCAACGCTACTGAACACTTGATTTTAAATGGTTGCAAGAAAATTGCTTACTTATCGGTTTCTAAAAGCTTATCAATTGATTTAAAACGCAAGCAAGGTTATTTAGAAGCATTGAATAAATACAATTTACCTACAAAAAACGATTGGATGATTCAATGTAGTAACGATGATAAAAACAACATAAAAAAAATAAAACAACTTTTACAAAGTACCCAAAAACCAGATGCCATTTTTGCATCAGTTGAACAACTTGCTTTAAATACTTACTATGTGTGTAAAGAATTAAGCATAAACATTCCCAAACAATTAAAACTAATTTGTTTCTCTAACTTGCAAACTGCACCATTATTAAATCCTTCATTAACAACCATTCAACAACCTGCTTTTAATATGGGAGAACAAGCTGCACTAATTTTATTCAAACATTTAGACAAAAAAAGAACCTCTATAACTAATGAACATGTAATTTTAAAATCTACTTTAGTAGTAAGGGATTCTACAAAAAAATAAATTCTACTTCAACAAAACGCTTAACAATTACAATATTTTGCATTTCATTGGATTATGAAGAGAAAGAAATAAACTCCTCCATATACTTTTTTGCCAAAAATGAACTTTTGGGGAAAATTAATCTTCCTATTCAAGTTTAAAATTCAGTTCTTTGTTAACACTCATAATAATTTACATTTGCAACCTTGTAAAGTAAATTTTAAAAAAGAGGATACAGTGTATTATGGCCAGAATTATTGGTGTAGCTAATCAAAAAGGTGGTGTAGGTAAAACAACTACAGCCATTAACCTTGCAGCAAGTTTTGCTGTACTTGAATATAAAACTTTGTTAGTGGATGCAGATCCACAAGCAAATAGTACAACTGGTGTTGGTTTCGATTTACACAACATTACTACTAGTTTATACGATTGCATGGTAAACAATACCAAAGCAAACGAGGTAATATTGAAAAGTGATATTCCACATTTAGATGTAATTCCCTCACACATTGATTTAGTGGGTGCAGAAATTGAAATGATCAATTATCCGAATAGAGAAAATGTTATGAAAACTTTATTGGATGAAGTGAGAGATAAATATGATTTTATTGTAATTGATTGTTCTCCTTCTTTGGGTTTAATTACAGTAAATTCCTTAGTGGCTGCCGATAGTGTAATTGTACCAGTCCAATGCGAATTCTTTGCATTAGAAGGTTTAGGAAAATTATTGAATACCATTAAAATTGTACAAAACCGTTTAAATCCCAACTTACAAATTGAGGGCATTTTAATGACGATGTACGATGGTCGTTTACGTTTATGTAATCAAGTGGTGAGTGAAGTAAGAAGACATTTTGATGATATGGTTTTTAGCACCATCATCCATAGAAATACAAGACTAAGTGAAGCTCCTAGCGTTGGTAAACCGGTAATTTTATACGATGCCGATAGTAAAGGAGCCATTAATTACTTGAACTTAGCTAAAGAAGTATTGCAAAAAAATGAGATGACTAAAATGACCAATGAAGAAAGAATTATTGAATAAGGTAGAAGGTAGAAGATAGAAGGTAAAAGGCAAAAGTAAAAAGGTTAAAGGAATAAAATAGATGGTATTTAAAGAATCTTACTATACCAAAAATTGAACCCTAACCTTAAACCCAAAACCTCTAACCTTAAACCTTAAACCTCACACCTTAAACCTTACAAAAATGAGCACTCCCAAAAAAAATAACGACCTAATAGGCAAAGGCTTACGCAGTTTGCTAAGTAATATAGATCAAGATTTAAAAACTACAGAAGGTACATTAAAAACCAAGGTGGTGGAACAAGCTACATCAATGGTTCGTGTTCCATTGGCCGATATTTCTGTAAATCCAAAACAACCGAGAAGAGATTTTGATGAAACTGCATTGAGTGAATTGGCCACTTCCATTAAAATTCATGATATTATTCAACCATTAACGGTTACTAAATTAGCCAATGGAAAATATCAATTAATTGCAGGTGAAAGAAGATTTAGGGCATCGAAAATTGCTGGTTTAAAAGACGTACCTGTTTATATACGCCAAGCCAACGATAAAGAATTATTGGAACTTGCTTTATTAGAAAACTTACAACGTGAAGACTTAAACGCCATTGAAATTGGTTTAAGTTATAAGCGTATGATGGAAGAATTGGATTACACCCAAGAGCAAGTGGCCGAAAGAATGGGCAAAGAAAGAAGCACTGTAACCAACTACATTCGTTTATTAAAACTTCCGCCCGATATTCAATTAGCAGTTCGAACTGGTACAATTACTATGGGGCATGCAAGGGCATTAATCACTATTGAAACAGTAGATAAACAATTGTACATTTTTGGTGAAATCAAGAACAAACAATTGAGTGTTCGCCAAACAGAAGAGTTGGTAAGAAAACTATACAAGGGTAACGAACCTGTTAAATCTGCTGCAAAAAACGAGTTACCGCCTGCTTATAAAAAGATAGAAGATAATTTAGCTTCTCATTTTAGTACCAAAGTAAAAATGGCTCATAATAAAAAAGGATATGGCAGCATTACATTAGAATATTATTCATTACAAGAATTGAATAAAATTCTAGATCAAATGAATGTTGTTATTAGTTAATTGCATGAAATTGTATCAACGTATTATAGCAGTTCTAAGTATAGTATTTTGTATTGATATACATACAAATGCAAATAATATACATACTTCTATTGATATCAATTATCTTGATACCACTATTCAAAATAGGCTCGACTCCCCAGTTATTGTTAAACCAAAACACAATCACCGATTAGCTACAAAACGTTCTGCAATGATTCCGGGTTGGGGGCAAGCTTATAACAAAGAATACTGGAAAATTCCTTTGGTTTATGGTGCACTAGCCATTCCTACAGTAACTTTTTTTTATAACAATACTTGGTATAAACGAACAAGAACAGCTTACGATTTATTGGCAAAAGCAAGTGAACCCAATGCTACACCAGACGATATTGCCAACTACAACAATAACGTAAACGAAAAACTAAGAGGCTTTTCACTTGGCTCCTTGCAAACCTTTAGAAATTCATTTAGAAAAGATAGAGATTACTCAGTACTTTGGTTTGTTGTTGTGTGGGGCTTAAATGTGGTAGATGCTACTGTATTTGGGCATTTAAAAGATTTTGATGTAAGTGATAATTTATCGATGCAAATCAATCCAAGCATTAATCCAATTAACAACAGTAAAGGATTTAGCCTTGTATTCAACTTAAAGAAACCAAGCCCAAGAATGATTCAAACCAAATAAAAAATTATATATACCATTTATGAAAATAGCATTGATTGGATATGGGAAAATGGGCATGGCAATTGAAGAAATTGCGATTGCAAAAGAACACGAAATTGTACTAAAAATAAACATAGATAATGTAGAAGAATTTACAACAGAAGCACTTCAACAAGCCGATGTAGCTATTGAATTTACTGGCCCTCACAGTGCTTACAGTAATATAGTAAAATGTTTAGAAGCTGGTGTTCCTGTAATTTGTGGCAGTACAGGTTGGTTAGAACAATTGCCTGCTATTGAAAATTTATGTACACAATTAAATGGCACTTTTTTATATGCCAGTAATTTTAGTATTGGGGTGAATTTATTTTTTGAATTGAACACTTATTTAGCCAAATTAATGAGCCATCATACAGAGTATGATGTGCTATTAGAAGAAATTCATCACACTCAAAAGAAAGATGCACCAAGTGGTACAGCCATTACTTTGGCGGAACAAGTATTACAACAAATTGTAAATAAGAAGAAGTGGGTAAATGAAGTAACTACCAATCCTCAAGAATTAAGTATTATTTCTGAACGTATTGACCCTGCTCCAGGCACACATAAAATAAAGTACAGTTCTGTGATTGATGATATTGAAATAATTCATACAGCCCATAATAGAAAAGGGTTTGCAGGTGGTGCGGTTTTAGCAGCAGAATTTGTTGCTTCTAAAAAAGGCATTTACAATATGAAGCAGGTATTAGGCTTAGATGTTTTTTAATTGAACTAAAAAAAATTAGTTCTCAATGAATGGTTATGTAAAAAACATGTTACTTTCATCTTGCCTAAAATTTTGATGAAACTTAAGAGCCTGTTTAAAATTATTTGATGAAATAATATGTAGATGATTTTTGAGCGAAACAAGGCAATTTTTTTAGCCCTAGTCTAACGCCTAAGGCTAAAAAATTAACGAAGTTGCAGCCAAAAAGCAACACCTATTAACCATTGAAATGATTTTAAACTGGCTCTCAGACATTTAGTTGGTATTTTCATCCCAACTTATACATAACCCTTAGTTCATGAAAAAATATATTCTACTTTGTTTAATAGTGCTTGCTTCTACTAATTTATTTGCACAACGCAATAAACCAATTATTGATAGTATTGAAAAAATAATTCTTACCCAAACCGATTCTACACTTGTAAAATCTTATAGCGAATTAACCTGGCAATATAGAACTGTAAATAGAGAAAAAGCAATAAGCTACGGACGAAAAGGCATTGCCTTAGGCAAAAAAATAAATTTTGCCAAAGGATTGGCTCAAGTGTACAATGATTTGGGGATTATTTATTACGATTTAGAGCTGTACGATTCTTCCATTAACTTATACAATGAAGCCCTTAAAATTCGTAGGCAATTAGATGATGATTTAGGTGTTGCAAGACTCTTTAATAAAATTGGCATTATTTATCAACGTCAAGGCGACTTTAGTAAATCATTGTATTACCAGCAAAATGCATTGAGCCTATTTGAAAAAACAAACGATTTGTTAGGCACTTCCTATGCTTTAAACAATATTGGTATTCTACAACAAAATTTAGGTCGGTATGATGAAGCTATCTCTTATCACAACCAATCAATAGCCTTTAAAAAAAAAATAAACGATCGGCAAGGTTTAGTTCAATCTTATGTAAATGTTGCCAATATTTTTAAGATAAAAGAAGAGTATAATAAAGCCGAAGAATATTATAGCAAAGCTGTTGATATGTCTAGAGAACTCAATAATAAAGAGTACTTATCTAATGCACTTAACAATTTAGGATCGTTACAACATAAACTTAAAAAATACTCAGTTGCTAAAAGCCATATTTTAGAATCTTATACTCTAAGATCTTCAACCAATGATACAAAAGGCAGGGCCAGCTGCTTAAATAATTTAGGAGATATATTAATAGATGAAGGAAAATACGACTCGGCTCAAGTTGTTTTAAACAATGCCGAAGCCCTTGCTAAACAAGGCATTAATACCAAGCCAGAGTTAGTGATGATTTATCAAACACAATCAAAACTCAACGAAAAAGTTGGCAATGCACCTGCATCATTATCTTACTATAAAAAGTATGCTGCTTATAAAGATTCTTTGTTTAATAGCGATATGAGTAATAAGTTTACAGAGCTAGAGGCAAAGTACAATACGTTAGAAAAAGAAAAACGCATTCAACAGCAGCAATCTATTCTTAATAAAAGTTTGTATGAAATTGCTCAACAAAAACTATTACTTTCTCAAAGTCAGTTAGAAATTGCAGCTAATGATTTAGAAATTCAAAAACAAAATGAGCTTATTCTGCATCAAAGGCTCGATTCTACTCAACAATCTATTAGCATCAATTCTTTAAAAAAAGAAAATACCATTAATACGCTAGAACTTAAAAATCAAAAATTAGAAAACAATAGAAAAACAGTTTTACTAAGTGTTGTAGGCATTATTTCAGTATTAATTATGCTTTTAATGTATTCTTTTTATAGAAGGTATAAATTGAAGAAAGAAAAAGAATTACAGCTAGAAATTTTCAAGCAACAAGAGTTATCTACCAAGGCAATTCTTGAAGCAGAAGAAAACGAACGTAAACGTATTGCTAGTGATTTACATGATGGCGTTGGACAAATTATGAGTGCTGCAAAAATGAATTTGAGTGCTATGGAATCTGAAATTTCGTTTACCAATGAGGAGCAAAAAAGAACTTTTGAAAAAGTACTCAATTTAGTAGATGAAGGTTGTAAAGAAGTAAGATCTGTTAGCCATAACATGATGCCTAATGCATTGGTAAAAGCAGGCTTAGCAAGTGCAGTAAGAGAATTTATTAATCAAATAGATGCTCGTATCATTAAAACAGATTTATATACCGAAGGCTTAAATGAACGAATCGACAGTAATATTGAAACCGTATTATACAGAGTAATTCAAGAGTCTGTAAATAATGTAATTAAACATGCAAATGCCAACCATTTAGACATTTCACTAATAAAAGATAGTGATGGTATTTCTGTAACAATTGAAGATAATGGCAAGGGCTTTAATACCAAAAATAAAAATAATTTTGAGGGGATAGGGCTAAAAAATATTCAAACCCGAGTAGAATACCTTAAAGGTACTGTAGAATGGAATAGTTCTGTGGGCAAGGGTACACTAGTTGCAATACATATTCCTTTGGGTTCATAAAATTCCCTTATTTTAGTGGTGAAACTAACCCTTTGTACATGAAAACAGGAAAAATTAATGTAGCGATTGTAGACGACCATCAAATAGTTATAGATGGAATTACCTCTCTGCTAGATGGACATCCTAATATTCATATTGCCCTAACCAACACGAATGCAGCTTCAGTTTTACAACAAATTTCAAATCATGAAATTGATATATTATTAACCGATATCATGATGCCAATAATGAATGGACAAGAATTGGCAAAAAAAGTAAAAGAACAATTTCCGGATATTAAAATATTGGCATTAAGCATGAGTGGTCAGGGCCATACTGTTAATCAAATGATTAATGATGCTGATATTGCTGGCTATGTATTAAAAAATATTGGCAAACAAGAACTCATTCATGCCATTGAAAAAATTGCTAGTGGTGGTGTTTATTTTAGTGAAGAGGTACTCAACGAATTAGAACACTTCAGCAGCATGAAAAAAGAAAACGAAGAAGTTAACCTGACAACAAGAGAAAAAGAAATTATTAAGTTAATTGAAAAAGAATGCTCTAATAAAGATATAGCCACACAATTATTCATTAGTGAACGAACAGTTGAAACGCATCGTAAAAATATTTTCAGAAAAACAAAAACCAACAGTGTAATTGGTTTAGTAAAGTATGCTTATGAGCATAAATTAATTTAATTGCTTGTATAATTTGCTTTTATTGAACCAACACTTTTTGTACAAACTTTTTTTTGCTATCCAAGTTTATTAATTGAATGTAATATACACCAATTGCTGTTGTAGCTGGAATATTCATTGATTCTAGTTGTTGTTTACTCTTAACATTTACATTCTTTACACTCAATAATCTTGATTGGTTATCGATGAACTGAATTGAAAAATTACCTAATTCCTGTAAACTAATATATATAACATTTCCTCTAGCAATAGGGTTTGGAAATACTTTAAATGCAGCTTCTTGTTTAAAGATATTCTTCAATAAAGAGGGAATTGTTGTAATTTTTTCAACACTTTTTCCTACAACAACAGATCCACCAATTGCTTGTATTCTACCAACTATTGTTGAATAACTAGTTACAACAACTTCATTCAATTCTTTATGTACTGGTTTTAATTGAACACAAATAATCTCCTTGCCTTCATAATAACTAATTTGTCTCTTTTCACTTGTATATCCTAAAGATGATATTTCTATATTAACAGAGTCTTCTGTATGATTCATCAAATTCAAACACTTGAAAACACCATTTGAATCTGCCATTATTTGTGTTGTTTTATTTGGAAAGTTTAATTTAACCATTGCATAAGCAACAGGTTTTTTATCTTCGTCTAACACCTCTCCTTCAAGCAACTTATCAGTTACGCTATTTAAAACAGCAGGCTTTTCACTTACATGCTCTTGTATAATCTTTGTTTTACCTTTCGTTTTTGGTACTTCTTTACACACTTTTTCAGGTACATCTTTCACAGCAATTTTACCTAGTAATCTTTGTGAATTGCCTCTATTTACAAAAAAGAATAATGAAGTAACGCTTGCCAATAGCAATTGCCAACGTTTATCTTTGGGTTTTGTAGCCTCTTGTAATCCTCGGTTTAATTGTTCTGTAGAAAATCTGCCACAAGTATTCCCTTTATTATGGCTAAAAAAGTGAAGTATTTGCTCATCACTCATTGCTTGAAAATCTATCACTGTTTTACAACAGCTGCCACAAAAACGACCTTGTTCATTTTCGGTCATTTTATTCCAATCTTCATGGCAAGGTTCTGGTATTTGAAGATAAACTTGAGTTTTCATGGCAGTAGTTTTGCATCAGATGCATGTATTCTTTTGTTTACATAATTTTTTTAAAATATTTTTTTCTTCATTATAGAATTACCAAACAATAGATAATTCATTTATTTTCACTGTTCAACCAAAACTATTTTTATGTCTGCTCTTTTCCCAGAATTTTTCGAATGCAATGATTATTTAATTGATGAAAAAGTAACTTTTCTTCAGTTCGAAAACGAATACAAAATTTATAACGATTTAGGAGTACAAATTGGTGCAATTAAACAATCTTTAAATGCTTGGCATAAGGTTTTACGAATGCTTTTAAATAAAGCTATGTTGCCATTTATATTAGAATTGAAAGATTCAAATGGTGAATTATTGGTGAGTGTAGAACGTGGCTAGACGTTTTGGATGTCGAAAATAAAGATTACCAATAGCAACCATGAAGAAGTGGGATACATTAAGCAAAAATTTACTTTTTTAAAACCTCGTTTTAAAATACTAGACGCCTCTGAAAACTTAATTGGTGAAATTACTGGCGATTGGAAAGCTTGGAACTTTATTATAACCGATGCAAGTGGTAATGAAGTTGGAAAAATTACTAAAAAATGGGCTGGGGCAATGAAAGAATTGTTTACATCGGCCGATAAATATTATGTGCATATTAATCCAAGTTTTAGCGAAGACCAACATAAAATAAATATTGTTGCTACAGCTATTACCATAGATATGGTTTTAAAAGAAAGCAAATAATGATTTTACAGATAGAACGGCATAAAAAAATCCCACTTTTTAAGTGGGATTTTTTTATGCTAAACTTATTATAAAACTGATCGAGGATTTCTCATTTGTCGTCTTGCACCATAACCTCCACCACCGAAGAAACCAAGTGGACCACCCCATTCAACATTCAATAACTTATATGTAACTTTTAACTGAAAGCTGTAAAATAAATCATCTCTTTTAGGGTTACCTCTAGGCATTGTTTTAGAAAAAGAAGCTCCCACCTCATCTCCACGAAAAGCTAAATATTGAGAGAATGCATTTCCTTGTGAAGCAAATAAAGCTGGATCTACATAACTATTCTGGCTAACATCATCTAAATGATCAGTAAATGTTTTTCTTACAAATAATTCAGTGCCAATTTGTAATGCTTCTGTAACATCTATTCTTATACCTGCACCAAATCCTAAATTAAATTGAGTTAAAGCGTAAGGTTTTCTATCTGGATAAGCAGCTAGACCTTGACCTTCAGTTCCCCAATCTCTTAAATTTTGCTTATTACCAAATCGATCAATAGTTGTTGGGTTAAAACCAAAAATACCTGGTCCAAAAAATACGTATGGTGTAAATGCATATTCCTCTGCATTATTCAAAAAATCATATTCTGCTGCAACATTAATCTCCCAAACAAAACTTTTGAAATTTAAATTTCTATTTTTGAACTTTTGTTCAGCATTGTCTTTGTCATCAGCTCTTATACCTAGACCGGTTAGGCTTGCTCTTAATCTGAATTTTTCAGACAAATCATAGCTACCACCTAAAGTTACTGCACCAGACATTTGCTTCATCAAAGGAGCACCGGCTATTAAGTCGCCATAATAGGCACTTGCACCACCAGCAGCAGAAACTCTAACTCGTTGAGCTTGGGCAGTTAACGTTGAAAAAATAGCCCCAATAAATAATACTCGTACAATTGCTTTCATACTTACATTAATTTCTTTTCGTGAATACGGGATAAAAATAAAGAAAATGCACTATACACATAATTTTATTATCCCATTTTCCTCAAAAATAGCCCATTACTATCAAAAATGCTATCCACAAATGTGGATAGCATAGGAATTTAATATAAAAATTATACTACAGTAACTTTCTTTGAAGTAATAATTTTATTGTTTTGTTGCCATCCAAAATACTGTTGTGCATTATTATAGCAGATATCTTTTATAATTTTTCCTACCCAAACTATATCATTTGGTAATTCTCCTTTTTCTATTTCTTCACCAAATAAATTACACAATAATCTTCTAAAATATTCATGTCTTGGAAACGACATAAAACTTCTACTATCGGTTAACATGCCAATAAATTTACTCAATAAGCCCATATTGCTTAAAGCATTCATTTGTTTTAACATGCCATCTTTTTGATCTAAAAACCACCAACCACTTCCCCATTGAATTTTTCCTGCTACACTACCATCATTGAAATTACCAATCATAGTTGCCATTAATTCATTATCTGCGGGATTCAAATTATATAGAATGGTTTTTGCTAATTTATCTTCATCGTCGAGTTTACCTAAAAACTTTGATAAATTTCTGCCTTGAGAAAAATCACCAATAGAGTCCCAACCAGTATCAGCACCCAATGTTCTCATCATACGTAAATTATTGTTACGCAATGCCCCAAGATGATATTGTTGAACCCAACCTTTTTCCCAATCCCACTCAGCAAAATGTAATAGCATAGCACTTTTAAATTTGCGTTGTTCAACATCATTTAAATTTTTACCAGAATGAATTTTGTTAAATATTGCTTCAATTTCACTTCCTGTAAAATCATCTGCATAGATTTCTTCTAAACCATGATCACTCACACTGCAGCCCATTGATGCAAAGAAATCATGTCTATTTTGCAAAGCATATAAAAAATCTTCAAAAGAAGAAATTGAAATACCACTTGCAGATTCTATTTTTTTAATGTACTCATTAAATTTTATTGGATCGATAACATCCATTGCTTTATCAGGACGAAAAGCAGGTAAAATTGGCACTTCAAACTCATCTTCTTTTAATTGAGTATGAAATTCTAAGTTATCTGTAGGATCATCTGTTGTGCAAATTGTAACCACATTCATTTTACGAAGCAAGTTTTTTACACTGTACTCAGGAGATTTTAACTTTTCACTGCATTCATCGTAAATTTTTCTTGCACTATTACTATCTAATAATTCTGTAATACCAAAATAACGTTGTAACTCTAAATGTGTCCAATGATATAGAGGATTACGTAATGTATAAGGCACAGTTGCAGCCCATTGTTGAAATTTTTCAAAGTCTGTTGCATCACCAGTGCAATAACGTTCATCAATACCATTTGTACGCATGGCTCTCCATTTATAATGATCGCCATACAACCAAATTTGTGTTAGGTTTTCAAAATTTTTATCTTCTGCAATTTGTTGTTGAGGTAAATGGCAATGATAATCTATAATGGGCATGTCTTTGGCATACTCATGGTATAATTTTTCTGCAGTTTTATTGGTGAGCAGAAAATTTTCGTCAAGAAATTTTTTCATAACTTCTGTCTTTAATATTAAAGATAAAACAAATAATGATTTATCTATGGTTTAGGTTCTTTTATCCTTTTACAAACTCACACCTCTTTTCCAAGGTATAAAATCGTCTTGATTTAATAATACAGCTTTAGGAATCTCTTCACCACTTGCAACTTTAATACAATATTCTAATATTTCTTCGCCCATTTGCTCAATCGTTTTTTCTCCATCAATAATTCCTCCAGTATTAATATCTATAATGTCTGCCATTCTTGTAGCTAAAGCTGTATTAGTTGCAACTTTAATTACTGGGCAAACAGGGTTACCCGTTGGAGTTCCTAAACCTGTTGTAAATAATATTAGTGTTGCTCCACTTGCTGCTTTTCCTGTAGTTGCTTCAACATCGTTTCCTGGTGTGCACACTAAATTTAAACCTGGTTTAATAGCTGGTTCTGTATAATCTAGTACATCTTCAACAGGTGCAGTTCCACCTTTTTTAGCAGCACCATTGCTTTTAATTGCATCGGTAATTAAACCATCTTTAATATTACCAGGACTTGGGTTCATGTGAAAACCAGAACCCACATTTTCGGCAGCATCGCTATAAGCTTTCATTAAACCCATAAATTTTTTTGCCTTTGATTCGTCTTTGGTTCTATCAATTAAATCTTGTTCGGCTCCACATAATTCTGGAAATTCTGCCAACAAAACTTTACCACCAATTGCAACCAATAAATCGCTTGCATAACCAACTGCTGGATTTGCTGAAATGCCACTAAAGCCATCACTTCCACCACATTTTACACCCAATACTAATTCACTTATTGGTGCAGGTTTTCTTTCTATTTTATTGGCTTCGATTAATCCTAAAAAAGTTTGTTTAATAGCATCTGATATTAATTGCTCTTCGCTTTGTGATTGTTGTTGTTCATAAATGAACAATGGCTTATCGAAGTTTGGATTACGTTCTTTTAAGTCGTTGATGAAATCTTGCGATTGTAAATTTTGGCAACCTAAACTTAATACCGTTACGCCTGCTACATTTGGATGATCTGCGTAAGCAGCTAATAACTTACTTAATACTGCTGCATCTTGACGTATGCCACCACAACCACCCTGATGATTTAAAAACTTTATGCCATCAATGTTTTTAAATGGTCGGTTTTGTTGATTTGCCAATGCATTGGTTGGTGTTAGATTTAAATTGGCAATGTCTTCTCCATTTTGATAGGCTTGCAACAATTGATGAGTGTAACTTTTGTACTTAGGAGTTACTGCATAGCCTAACTCATTGTGTAATGCTTCACGAATTACATCTAGGTTTCTATTTTCACAAAAAACAGTTGGAATAAATAACCAATAATTTGCTGTGCCTATTCTTCCATCACTTCTATGATAACCATTAAAAGTTCTTCCCGTAAATTTTGATACTTCGGGTGCAAGCCACTCATAATTTACTTTTCTATACACATAAGGTTCTGCAGCATGCTTTAAATTATCGGTACTCATTCTCATACCTTTTAGAACAAAATGCTGAATTTTACCTACCAATACACCATACATAATTACTGCATCTCCTGCATTCATATCGCTCATATAAAACTTATGTTTAGCAGGAATATCTTCTTGCAAAACATAAGTTTCACCATTGTATTGTACAGTATCGCCTTTAACCAAATTTTGTAAGGCTACAATTACATTATCTTTTGGATTTACTTTTAATACTTTGTTTGCCATTTTTTTGTTTCCCACTGAGAACACTAAGGATACAAAGTGTACTTAGTTTATTTTTGTTCAATGATGTTATACAGTTGAAGAGTGCGACGCCACTGAAGTTGAATTAAAAAACTACAGCTTGGTACATAAAAATTATACGCCAACTTCTTCTTTATTCCTTTCTATACTATTCAAAGTTTCTAATAATTGTTCATTAGAAAATTTTTGCAAATAACTACTAACTGCCAATTCAAAACCTTTGAAATTTGTTAAATTAACACCCCATAAATTGGTATTGCTTAAAATTGTTGTAACAACTTGCTGCATTGAATTATTTTGCCAAACTATATTAAAATAACTTGCAGCATCATCGTTTATATGATATTCTTTTTGTTGATGCAGACCATAGTATTTACCCTCTTTTTCTTGATGTACTTTCATAAATAACAAATAAGCTGCAAAACCTGCTGCCATATATTGTGGAACATGATCGAAACGATTATAATGTTCTATAATTAATGGCAAATTTCTCATTTGCATTTTACCTGTAAAATTCATGGTAATGCTTAGCCAACGATGATCGATACTTGGATTTCTAAAACGATCTATTACTCCTTTAGCAAACTCATAAGATTCTAAACGAGTAACCTCAACACTTTCAATACAAGGAGCAATTTCATGTGTCATTAAATCGTGCAAGTACAAACTGAAAGTTGAATTAGCCATTGCTTCTTTTACTGTTTCGAAGCCTGCCAAATAAGCTAGTCCACAGCTGAAGGTGTGTGTACCATTGAGCAGTCTCAATTTCAGTTCACGAAATTTATTAATATTGGGTGCAATTACAACGCCTTTATCTACTTGACTGAATGCTAAAATTTCTTTGCTTCTTTCATTAGATGTTTCTATTGCCCAAAGGCTATACACTTCGCTCATAATCATCAAATCATCTTGATAACCTAATGCTGTAAGGGTTGCATGATGTTGTTCAGTTGGCATTTTGCCAGGAACAATTCTATCGACTAAAGAATTGCAAAAATCGTTTGCATTTAACAACCAGTAAATGAAGGCATCATCTAGTTGATTCACTTTAGCCAATTGCTCAACAATTAATTTAAGTTTAGTGCCATTATCTATTACCAACTCTGTTGGAACAATTACTACACCTGCATCTACACTACCATTAAATGTTTTATATCGATGGTGTAACCAAGCTAGCAATTTTCCTGGGAATGAGGTAGGTGAATTGTCAGCTATTCTATCAGTTTCGTCTAATACAATACCCACTTCGGTGGTATTAGAAATGACTAGCTGCATGTGTTTATTTTCTGCAGTTTGAAGAATTTCATTCCACTGAGTTTTTGCAGCCAATACTCTTGCTATAGAACTATTGATAATTGTTTCTTCTATAAGTTGATTATTTTGATATCCTTTTATGCAATGCGTAAATAAGCCTTCTTGTGTTGTAAACTCATCAGATGCTCCATTACCTGTAGATTTAACCACCACTACTCTACCATTAAAAACAGCCAACTGATTGGCTTTATTAATGTAATAATCTGGTAACCCTCTCAATAGAACACCTGTACCAAATTGCAATACTTTTTCTGGTAAGGACAGCATTATTTCAGTTGGTGTTGAAACATTTGTTGCTGAATGATTGAGTGCAATTGCTTTATTTAAAACCGCTAAATTCATATATTACTTTAATCTTTTTGATAATTCAATATTTAATTCTATTAATCCTTCTTTTGCCAGTTCAGCAAAAAGCTGTGCTCCATATTCATTTAAATGTGTATCGTCTTTTTTGCCAGTTGGATAATTAATATGTTGTGCTGAATCTAAATGAAGGAACATTTTTTTAGATTCTTCTTTTCCATACTTAATTAGCAACTGCTCGGTTTTTTGATGCATATCAATTAAGAGAACTTGTTGTTCTTTGGCAACTTCTCTAACCAAATTTGGATAAACACCATGCACATCGTAAAACTTTCCTTCTTTATCAAAACGTCTTCTAACAATTGGCGTTAATAAAATAGGTATTGCTTTTTTGCTTCTTACTTCAGCTATAAAAGTGATTAAGTTTCTTTTATACTCTTCTGGGCTTGTGTATCTATCTTCTTTATCTTTAGATTGATCGTTATGCCCAAATTGTATCATTACAAAATCACCTTCTTTTGCATCATCAATAATGGTTCTCCATTTGCCTTCACTAATAAATGTTTTAGTACTTCTTCCATTGGCTGCTCTATTATCTACTTTCACCGTTTCGTTGAACATTTTTTCAAATGGCATTCCCCAACCAGTTTCAGGATATTTATCGGTTTTCTTAATACTCATGGTAGAATCGCCAGCCATGAATAAAGTGATGGATTTCTTTTGAAAAGAAACCAATAAGCCTAATGCTATAACAAATAGTATATTTTTAATACAATACTTCATTCTTTAATTTTCCATTTGTTATTGAACACCCATTTTGCATTTATTTTATTTACTTTAGGTGCATTTTTTGCTTGTTCTAAATTGTTGATAAACCAACTATAATTACCATCTTCTTTTGTACAGTTGTAATAGTATTGACGATTACCCCATAAAATAGCATTTGTGGTTTTTACCAAATAAATAGGCTCATTAGCCATATTTTTACTAAACATACAATTGATTAAAAAGAACTGTGCATCTCTATGCCAACGACCTAGTTTAAAATTCTTATAACCATCAAAATAACAATTGACCAATACTGTTTTCGAGTCTTCATTTTTGCTACCATCATGCCAAATTGCAGCAGAGCCTATATGAGCAAAGAATCTACAGTTTTCTGCATAAGCCCAACCTCTAGGACAGTAAAAATCTACGCCACCTTCAATATCACAATCTTTAAAATAAAACATTCCAGCTTCAACATTCCAAGGGCTTACAGTATCGCCACCAAAAGCTTTTAAGATACAATTCAATACTTTTAATCTTGTTGTATTAAAACTTCTCAGAGCCATTTGATGCCCATCTTTTCTTACCCTTTTTTGTTGTTTAGAGGTGTCATTTGCACAATCAATGAACACATCTTTATCTTTTTCAAAACCATAACTGTTGGTAATGGTTAAATTTTTTAAAGTAATATCATTTCCATTTAAGTTAAAAGTTGCTACCCCCCAATCATCTATTGCTGTGCAACGAAACTCATCTCTAGCTATTGATTGAGTAATGATGGTTTGTACTTTATCTTCCCCCTCTAACACAACATTGTGTTTTGATAAAAATATTTTTTCTTTATAAATTCCCTTCTTTATAAAAATGGTTCTTGGTTTTGCTGCACTATCTGTTAAACTGTTGATTGCTGCTTGAATAGAGAGAAAATTTCCATTTCCACTTGCATCTACAATTAGTTTTTTTTGTGCTAGTATTTGGTTGGCTAAAAATATTAATCCAAATACAATAGCAACTCTCCTATTTAAATTCCATTTTTCTTTTTCCAAGTTGAATAATCTTTTTTTAACAAACGTTCTGGCCAATTGCCATACCAACCATAACCCATTCTTCTTTCATGTTCAATTTCGGTTAACGCATACCTTTTTACACCATCTCTTCCAACGAAAAGGGGTTTGCCATCTTCAATATCATAAAATCTTGCCCAAATAGTTTCTGTTGCATCTTGTAATAAAACTCTATCCTTTCCATTTGGCTGAGTAGCATCATCAATAATTTTACTGGTATAACCTTCAATTTTTACTTTATCTAACCAAGCAACTGCTTTATGAATAGCAGTTATAACAGCAGTGTCGGCCGATTGAATTCTCATTAAAAAATGAACAATGCCAACAGATTCTAAAGTGGCTAAAGAAGCTAATTCAAACTTTCTGGCATTGGCTACTTGTAAAGTATTTTCATCGTATTGCTGACACCATCCGGTTAACTCATTATTTATTTTAATTTGAGTTTTAAGAATACAATCAATTCCACTTTTGATGGCTTTCTCTGCTTTAGTTTTATACGATGCATTCACTACTTCAAAATCATTTAAACCACACACTATATCAAACAAAACATTCAACACATTTACAATAGCATTATCATTATAAGTAATTAAATGCCTATAAGAACTTAAATCTGGATAAAACTGTGGCCAACCTCCATTTTTGTACTGAGCAGTAAGTAAATACTCAATGCCACGTTCTGCAGCTTGTAAGTAAGATTGATTGTTTGTTTTTTTAAATGCTGTTACTAGATAACGAATCTCTTGAGTTGTTGCTCCGTTGTCAATAGTGGCATCGTTTCTATTTTCGTCATCTTTAATCGTAGCAATTTCAACAGATGAATAAGTTTTCTTATAGTCAATTTTTTTATTCAAATAATGTTTAGGCCAACCACCATATTTGCGTTGAAACAACAACATATTATCGGCCATTGCATCTTGTGCAAAGCCACTTATAGTTATGCATAAAGTAAGTATAGATAATATGTATTTTTTAAACTTCATTCGTTAATTACTTCGCTTGATTATTTAACCACTGAACTAAACTTTTTGCTGCTTTAAAGTTTTCAAATTCGGCAGGTAATTTTCTTCCATCTACATACTCATTGTATAACCATGGATCACCAATGGCAAAAACGGTTCCTTTACCATATTTACTAACAGCTGCAATTACATCGCCTTTATCGTTTAAAACAGACTTAGCATTTCCTGATAATTTTAAAGTAGATATTTCCTTAATATAAATTTTACTTACCCCAGTTAACACTTCATTATCTGCATTAATATTTACGCCACCCATTTCAAATTTGTTACCATCTACGGTATTGCGTAAATCGGCATTAAAATGAATACCAAAAGTGTTGGCTAATTTGTTGAAATTTTCAAATTCTGCGTTGCCTTTATCGTTATGAAAAATAACTAATACACCACCTTTTTTAACCCACTTTTCTATGGCTTTAATATCATTGGCTTGAACATAGTTAGGGGTAGGATTGTCTTTTTCATGATCTGCATCTACAATAACATAGATAGATGATTTTTTAAGATTCTTTTTGGTTGGTGCAGCACTTAATGTAGTTGTATTAAAGCCATAAGCGTTAAAAATATTTCCTAAAAAATAAAACCCACCATTGCTTTTTTCGTTCCATTTATAGTGCCATGCAATTTCATTCCCTACTGCATTTTTCTTCTTTTCGGCATTAAAATAATCGTCTAATAAAACTGTTTTTTTGTTAGCAGTAATTAATGTTGGCAATAAATCCATTTCATTAGCAGCTAAAATAAATGCACCAACACCTTTTGGATCGTTCACAATAACAGGTTCGCTCATATAGTATTCAAAACTTCCATCTCTATAAGGCTTACCACCTAAACCACTTACTTTAACAGTGCCATGTAAATTTGTTTGTCCATTTTCTTCCTTTACAAATTTGTTGACTAAACCTTCATAACCTTTTTTTGCAATTTCAATTTTAGTTGAAGGCACATAACCTAATCGAACACCTTTAGCAATAGCATATACAAATTGAGAAGATGCAGATGCCTCAAAATAATTTTTCTCTTTTCCTGGTCCATCATAATTCAGAACATCTAACCACAAACCGGTAGTAGCATCTTGTTGCTTTTCTACTGAATTAATTAATCTATTTAAAATGCCAATTAGCGACTTCCTTTTAGGATGATTGGCAGGAAAAAACTCCAAAGCATCTACTAAAGCTGTAGCATACCAACCCATTGCTCTTGCCCAAAATAATGGTGAAGTGCCTGTAGTTTTATTGGCCCATTGTTGTTGTTTACTTTCGTCCCATCCATGATATAATAAACCCGTTTTTGCATCTCTTGCATGATTTTCCATCCAAATAAATTGATTGGCTATATCATTAAAGGCAGTATCTTCTTGGGTTAACTGTGCATACTCGGCATAAAATGGTTGAGCCATATATAAGCCATCTAACCACATTTGATAAGGGTAAATTTTTTTATGCCAAAAACCTCCTTCATTGGTTCTTGGATGCTGACGTAGCTGTTCTCTCAACAACTGAGCTGCTTTCCAGTATTTTTCTTTTTCAGTTACTCTATATAGAAACAATAATAATTTTCCATTATTAATATGGTCTATATTAAATTCTTCTCTCTTATAAGTTCTTATGGTTCCATCATTTTGCACATAGAAGTCCATTTGCTTTTGTATGTACTGAAAGTATTTTGGATCACCCGTTCGATACCAATTGCCTTCCATACCTTTAAGAATAACCCCCATATCGTAACTCCATTTGCTAAAAACCGAATCTTTCCAAATGGTCATTGCTGTTTGTGCAATACGTTCTCCAGGTGTTTGAGCATTTAACTTAACACAGATAATCAAAAAAAATATAATAAAAGCTTTCTTCATTTAAATTCTTTTATGTTGTGCTAACCAACGATTAGCATATAAGCAAATAAACATATTTATTTACTACTGTACAATAACATTTTCTTCTTTTGCACCAAATCCAACTTCTACTTTTTTTAATGCTTTTGATGCATCAGTATTGATGAGTTTAATTTTTCCAGTTCTTTCACCTTGCACCTGTAACAATAAATTGCTATTGGCCGAATACACGATATTATTCAGCGTAACATCAGCACTATTCAACACATATACAACAGGGTTTGTTTCTTTAGTTAGTACAGTGATATTCTTTAAATTAATGTTGGTAGCTTCTTCAATTTCAATTGCTTTTGTAGCTTGAATAGTAATGTTTTCTAAGTTGATATTATTAATATGCATTTCAGGAATTCCTCTAATAAAAATTCCTTTTTCTGCACCATTACAAACCACATTTTTTACATAAAAATTTTTGAATTGAGGAGTTGTTTCATCTACAGGTTTAAACTCAACTACAGGAGGTTCTCTTTTTTCTCCAGCCATAGGCACAGGATCTTTGGCTGCATAATACATATCAAATAAAATGGCTTCACCAGGAATATCTTTCATGATAATATTATTGATGAAAATGTTTTCAACAATACCACCACGACCACGAGTTGTTTTAAAACGTAAACCAATATCTGTACCAATGAACGTACAATTATCTACATAAATATTTCTTGCACCGCCACTCATTTCGCTACCAATTACAAAACCTCCATGTGCATGATATACTACACAGTTTCTAATAATTCCATTTTCTGTTGGCATGGCTCTTTTTCTGCCTTCGGCATCTCTTCCACTTTTAATACAAATACCATCATCGCCTACATCAAATAAACTATTTTCAACAATAAAATTTTTGCAACTTTCAATATCTAAACCATCACCATTTTGAGCATACCAAGGATTTTTTGCTACTATATTTCTGATGGTTAAGTTTTCACACATTAAAGGATGAATATTCCATGCTGGTGAATTCTGAAAAGTTACTCCATCAAGTAATACATTTTTACAATTGGCAAATACCAATAAATTAGGTCTTAAAAAGTCTTTATACGCTTCTACATCTTTTAAAGTAATTCCATTAGCAACAACACCAGCATTTTTAACCTTACTACCAGCTAGAGATTTCTCTGTGGGATACCAAGTTTTTTTATCATCGCTCAATACACCACCACTTTCTGTTTTTTTCTTCCATTGGCTTGCAGTAAGCTTATCTTTTTTAACCATACGCCAAGCATCTCCATTTCCATCTACAATTCCTTTACCAGTAACAGCAATATTGGTTGCATTATTAGCAAATAAAGGAGATTGATTGCGGTATGCTGCTAAACCCTCCCAATTGGTTAATACCAAAGGATACTCCTTAAAATCATCGGTAAATTGTAATAAAGCATCTTTTGAAATATGTAAGTTTACATTGCTTTTTAACTCAATTGGACCTGTTAACCATAAGCCAGCTGGAATATGCACTACTCCTCCTCCATTTTTATTACAAGTTAAAATGGCTTTATTAATTGCAATTGTATTTAATGTAAAGCCATTGGCTATAGCACCAAATTTTGAAATATTGAAAGTATCTTTTTTAAATTTTGGAACAATTACTTTAGGTAATTTTTGAGCATAAATATTCGAACACATTAAAATACATAACAAAAAAACACTACTTAATTTAAAGCACAATCGTTTCATAATAATTATTTTTCCTAAGAAAGTAAACTCCTAATAACCAACAATTCTACTTAGATATTTGTTAAGCAAAAAGCTAATCTAATTGTTTATTTACGCAATCGTTTCCGATAACGATAACAATTTTTTCAAAGTGTAATCAAGTAGTTTTTATTTCTCCATTTATAAAAATTGAACCTCAACTTATACGTAATAGTTGTACCTTCATCACTTCACCAGCTTGCATCACAACATGAAATTTGAAGCAGTAACTATTAAAGACATTGCAAAAGAATTAGGACTATCTACTTCTACTGTTAGTCGTGCATTAAGAGATAGTTATGAAATTAGTCCTGAAACCAAAAAAATTGTGTTGGAATATGCTAAAGAAATTAATTATAGGCCCAACCCTATTGCTTTAAGTTTAAAAGAAAAACGTAGCCGTTCTATTGGAATAGTGGTGAGTGAAATTGCCAACAGTTTTTTTAGTCAGGCTATTAATGGAATAGAATCTGTTGCCAATGCAAGAGGTTACAATGTAATTATTACTCAAAGCCACGAGAGCTACGAAAAAGAAGTTTCAAGTTTACAATTCTTAGCTTCAAGAAGTGTAGATGGTTGTTTAATTTCTGTTTCAACCGAAACAAAAGATTTTTCTCATATAACTCATTTGCACGATAGAGGATTACACATGGTTTGTTTTGACAGAGTGGTAGAAGAATTAAATACACATAAAGTAATTGTAGATAATTTTAAAGGAGCATATGATGCTACCACACAATTAATTAAAAACGGATATACAAGAATAGCACATTTAGCCAATTCGGAATATTTATCTATTTCTAAAGAACGAGTAGCTGGTTATAGAAAAGCATTAGAGAATCACAAAATTGAATTTGATGAAGCTCTAGTACACCACTGTTTACATGGTGGAATGATATATGAAGAAGTTGAAACTGCTATGAACAAACTATTGAAGCTAAAAAACAAACCCGATGCTGTTTTTGCATCTGCCGATAAATTAACAACCAATTGTATGCGATACTGCAAAATAAAAAAAATCAGTATCCCTCAAAAATTAGCTGTAATTGGTTTTAGCAATTTAGATTTAACCGAATTATTATCACCTTCACTATCAGTTGTTCGTCAGCCAGCATTTGAAATGGGAAGAATATCGGCTGAACTTTTAATTAAAATGATAGAAGCTAAAAGAGCCACCACAGATTTCGAAATAAGGGTATTACAACCCGATGTTTTTGTAAGAGATAGTTGTGCAAGAAAAACAAAATAAAGATTGATTGCTTAATTGAACCTTATTGTTTAAACTAGTTTCTTCAACAACTCAACCATCGTATCAAAATTTTGTTACTTTAGTATTCATAAAAATTTTGAACTATGGCAAAACCTTCATTTGAATTAGTACAAGCATTAAAAGAAACTGCAAATCGTTTAAAAAATGGTGCTTATTATGCTTGGGGTAATCATGGTGGCTGCAACTGTGGTAATTTATTACAAGTAGTTACTCAATTAAGCAAGGAAGAAATTTTACAATATGCACATAGTGGTATTGGTGAATGGACTGAGCTTGCTGAAGATTTTTGTGGTGTTTCCAATGCACCTATATCGCTTTTATTAAAGAAATTGCAAGAGTTAGGATTAACACCTACAGATATTCATAACTTAGAATACTTAGAAGATAAAACGGTTTTACAAAATTTACCTGGCGGATTTAGGTGGTTGAAAAAAAATGTTCGTGAAGATGTGATTGTATATTTTGAAACTTATGCTCAACTATTAGAAGAACAATTAATTGAACAAATTCAAATACCTACCGAATTATTTAAAACGAACAATACAATTGTAAGAGAGTTGGAGATGGCTGGAATTGAGTTATAAGTGATAAGTTCTAAGTTATAAGCAATAAGTTGTAAGTTATTGGTAATGAGCTTTAAGTTGGGATTGATTGCTTTTAATTTAGGTGTTTGGGTTTATGTACTATTCTTTTGTTTAAGCTTTAAATAGAGTAATGATTGCTTAACTTTTTAAGGAATATAAAAATAAAAAAGGATTGTCGCTTACGCTTCAATCAGCACTATCTCATAAACTGTGTAAGTTTTAAAAGGGTCTAATTGGGGTTAACCCCAATTAGACCCTTTTAAATTTTTTTCAATAATTTTAAAAACACAGTTTATTATGCAACAAACACAACAACAATTGCTAGATTCATTTTTAGCACAAATGCAAAGTGGCGACGATTTAAAATCGTTCCTTTCTGAACTTCAAAAACGAGGGATTGAAAAAATTTTAGAAGGTGAACTAAATGCTCATTTAGGCTATAAAAAAAATGAGCAGCAAAGCCATAATTCTAATGCTCGTAATGGTTATTCAACCAAAAAAATAAAGACCTCTTTAGGAGCAACAGAGATACATATTCCAAGAGATAGAGATGCTAGTTTTAACCCCATGATCATCCCCAAAAGAGATAACATGGTAGATGGATTGGAAAACGTAATTGTATCGCTTTATGCCAAAGGAATGAGTACATCAGATATTGAAGAACAACTCAGAGAAGTATACAATTTTGATGTTTCACCATCTACCATTTCACGTATTACAGATACGGTTGTAGGTGATATTATTGTATGGCAAAATAGACCCCTAGAATCTGTTTATTATATTGTTTGGATGGATGGTATCGTATTTAAAGTTAGAGAAGCCAATAAGGTAGTCAATAAAACCATCTATTTGGCTGTAGGACTCAATAAATATGGGCTTCGAGAGGTTTTAGGCATGTGGCTAGGCAAGAATGAAAGTGCTAGTTTTTGGATGAGTGTTTTAACCGATTTAAAGGCTCGTGGGGTAGAAGATATGCTTATAACTGCAACAGATAATTTGAATGGATTTACGCAAACAATAAAAAATGTTTTCCCTGCATCTCAAACACAAATTTGTGTGGTACATCAAATAAGAAACAGCATGAAATATGTGGTATGGAAAGATAAAAAAGAATTTGCAGCTGACATGAAAGACATTTACAATGCACCTACAAAACAAGCAGCTGAACAAGCTCTACTAACCTTTGACATTAAATGGAAAAGTAAGTACCCATATGCTGTAAAATCCTGGAAAGATAATTGGGATGAACTCACGATTTTTTTTGATTTTCCTATTGAAATCAGAAAAATTATTTACACTACAAATCTCATAGAAAATTTAAATGGAAAAATTAGAAAATATACCAAAAACAAACTCTCATTCCCAACCGATGATGCAGTTCAAAAATCTGTTTATTTAGCTCTTAGAGAAGCAACAAAAAAATGGACAATGCCCATTCATAACTGGGGACTCATTCTTAACCAGTTCTTAACTATATTTGAAAATAGGGTTCAACTTTAAACACAGCTAAACCCTATTACTTTTAAAACTTACACACTTAATGAAATAGTGTCTTTTCCTTCAATTTTCGCCAACCATAACCAAAACTCTTTTCAAAATAATGTTTCATACTAATAAAAAAATTACCCTTTTCAATCACTTAACACCAACTTAGCCTGCCCAACCTTCTCTATCTAAACTTCTGTATTGTATAGCTTCGGCAATATGTTCAGCTTTAATTTTTTCGCTTGCAGCTAAATCGGCAATGGTTCTAGCAACTTTTAAAATTCTATCATAAGCTCTTGCACTTAAGTTTAATCGCTCCATGGCTTTTTTTAACAAGGTTTCACTCACCTGATCTAACACACAAATTTCTCTTAATTGCTTACTGCTTATTTGAGCATTGGCATATAAACCCGGCTGATCTTTATAACGTTCAGATTGTATTTCTCTAGCTTTAATTACCCTTTCTCTTATTTGTTCAGATGTTTCTCCTTTGCTATTGTTATTGCTCAACTCACTAAAAGCAACTGGGGTAACTTCTACATGCAAATCAATTCTATCTAATAATGGTCCACTTATTTTATTCAAATATTTTTGAACTGTTCCCGGTGGGCAAGTACATTCTTTATCGGGATGATTGAAAAAACCACAAGGGCAGGGATTCATACTAGCAATCAACATAAAATTGGCTGGAAAATCTAACGCCACTTTTGCTCGGCTTATGGTTACTTTTCGTTCTTCCATTGGCTGACGCATTACTTCTAATACCGTTCTTTTGAATTCGGGTAACTCGTCTAAAAACAACACTCCATTGTGGGCCAAAGAAATTTCTCCAGGCTGTGGAGTGCCACCTCCACCAACTAAAGCTACATCGCTAATGGTATGATGTGGACTTCTAAACGGACGTTTAGAAACCAAGCTACTATTCTCTGGCAACTTCCCTGCTACACTATGAATTTTGGTGGTTTCTAAAGCTTCATGCAAACCCAATGGAGGTAAAATAGTGGGCAATCGTTTGGCCAACATGGTTTTACCTGCACCCGGCGGACCAATTAAAATAGCATTATGGCCACCAGCAGCTGCTATCTCTAATGCACGTTTAATGTTTTCTTGTCCTTTTACATCACTGAAATCGAAATCAAATTCATATTGATTGGAAAAGAATTCCTCTCTTGTATTTACAATAACCGGTTGAAGACTTTTTTCGATTCTAAAGAACTCCACCACATCTTTAATATGTTCTACCCCAAAAACTTCTAAATTATTAACCATGCCAGCTTCTCTAGCATTGGCTTTGGGTACAATCAAGCCTTTAAACCCTTCTTTCCTAGCTTGTATAGCAATGGGCAATGCCCCTTTAATGGGTTGCACAGTTCCGTCAAGGCTTAGTTCACCCATCATTACATAATCTTTCAATCGTTCGGGTTCAACAATTTGTTCACTAGCACCCAATACACCAATTGCAATAGGTAAATCAAAAGCACTACCGGTTTTTTTAATATCGGCAGGTGCTAAGTTGATGACAATTTTAGTTCTCGGAAAACTTAAATGATTGGTTTTAATAGCACTTTCAATTCGCTGAAAACTTTCTTTTACTGCATTATCGGGCAAGCCAACAATGTAATATTTTAAATCGCCATTGCTCACATTTACTTCAATGGTTATTGAAATAGCTTCTACTCCATAAACTGCACTACCAAAGGTTTTTACCAGCATTGTTGAGAATTATTAATTATTTCAAAAGTTGAAAGATAAAAATAAAGTTATTTGAGTTATGAATCGTTGATAAGACTTATCAAAATAAACGAATAAATATGTAGCAACCTTTACATTTGCAATCATGATAATTTTAGATGGAAAAATTGCAGCAGCAACCGTAAAAACATCCATAAAAACAGGAGTGGATGTACTGTTACAACAGGGCAAAAGAGCACCACATTTAGCAGCTATTTTAGTAGGCAGTGATGGTGCTAGTGAAACTTATGTAGCCAGTAAAGCCAAGAATTGTGCTGAAGTTGGATTTAACTCAACCTTAATAAGATTAGATGCTACAATTAGCGAAACAGCATTATTGAATAAAATAATTGAACTAAATAATAATGATGCTATTGACGGCATTTTAGTGCAACTTCCTTTACCCAAACATATTAGCGAAGCCAAAATAATTGAAACCATTAGTGCAAGTAAAGATGTAGATGGTTTTCATCCAATAAGTGCAGGCAAATTGGTGCAAGGATTGCCTACTTTTATTCCTGCAACACCTTATGGCATTATGTTAATGCTAGAGCATTTTAATATTGATACCAAAGGCAAACATGCAGTGGTAATTGGCAGAAGCAATATTGTTGGCCGACCAATGAGTATTTTATTAAGCAGCAATTTACCAAAAGGCAATTGTACGGTTACTATTTGTCATAGCCACACTCCTAACCTGAACGAAATGTGTTTACAAGCCGATATTATTGTAGCAGCCTTAGGTAAACCAGAATTTGTAAAAGCCAATATGGTGAAAGATGGTGCTGTTGTAATTGATGTTGGTATAACAAGAGTAGCTGATGCAACTGCAAAAAACGGATTTAGAATTAAAGGCGATGTTGCTTTTGATGAGGTTGCAACCAAAGCAAGTGCTATTACACCTGTACCTGGTGGTGTTGGACTAATGACTATTGCAGGATTATTGAAAAATACTTTGCAAGCGTATAAAGAGAAGCTAGAAGGTTAAGGGTGGAAGGGAAAAGGGAAGAAACGTGAATCGAAAGTCGTGAGTGGGGAGTGAGAAAAGAAATTATTTTAATTGAAAATATACATTTGGAAAATAAAACATTTGAAATAAGCAATCAGCAATTATTACTGCCTGTAATGGAAAGTTTTTATACTTTACAGGGAGAAGGTTTTTATGCTGGAAATGCAGCCTACTTTATAAGATTAGGTGGTTGCGATGTAGGTTGTGTTTGGTGCGATGTTAAAGAAAGTTGGAATGCCGATGCTCACCCAAAGTTCTCAATTAACCAAATTGTAGAAAAAGCAATTGAGGAAACCGGCATCAACAACCTTCAACCCTCAACCTTAAACCATAAACCTCTAGTTGTTATTACAGGTGGCGAACCTTTGTTACATAATTTAAACCAACTTACTACAACTTTACAACAAGCAGGCTTTGCTACCAATATTGAAACCAGTGGTTCATCTCCTTTAAGTGGCAGTTGGAACTGGATTTGTTTATCGCCCAAAAAATTTAAAGCTCCATTGCCCGAAGTGGTAGCTGTTGCCAATGAATTAAAAGTAGTAGTATTCAATAAACACGATTTTGAGTGGGCCGAAACCTATGCTGCTCAAGTAAATCCTTCTTGCAAATTATATTTACAAGCCGAGTGGGATAAAAAAGAAATCGTAACTCCGCTTATTATCGATTATATAAAAGCCAATCCGCAATGGTCGTTAAGTGTACAAATTCACAAATACATTAACGTACCTTAATTGGCTTTTAACAAAGTCAACAGTTTCTTTTTCCGAACTTGCCCCCTAATGAAAAAAAATCTACTGTTCATATTATTCTCCTGCTCATTTTTTTTGGTGAAGTCACAAACTTATCAGCCAGAAAAAATAAATAAAAAAGCCATTAAATATTATGATCAAGCAGTAGAATATTTAAGAGATAATTCTTTGCCAGAATCTATTCCATTTTTACGAAAAGCCATTGCAGCCGATAGCAATTATGTAGATGCAATTTTATCGTTAGCAGGTGTGTATGGTCAGCTTAAAAAACATGAATTATCTGTTTACAATTATGAATGGGCAAAGAGAAAAGACACCATTTACTTCAAACAATATCATTTACCTTATTCTATCAATTTAGCAGGATTGGGAAAGTTTAAAGAAGCTTTAGTAGCCATTGATTATTTTTTAGCCATTCCAAAAATTAGTCCTAATAGCATTAAAGCAGGCAATTTCAGAAAGCGTTGTTATGAGTTTGCATTGCAGTATGAAAGTACTCACCCTATAAGCAATTATGTTTTTGCTCCAGTGAATTTAGGCGATCATGTAAATAGTGAAAAAAGTGAATATTATCCAAGTGTAACTATAGACGATAGCTTGTTGGTGTTTACACGTAGAGGTGAAGGTTACAGAGAAGATTTTATGCAAAGCAAAATAGTTAACAACGAATATCAACCAGCAACAGTTATAAATGGCGATATTAATATTGAACCATCAAAAGGAGCCATAACAGTTTCGGCCGATGGCGAATGGATGATTTTTGCTGGCAATTTTGGCAAACGAAAAGGCTTTGGCGATTTTGATTTATACATTTCACTCTATACACCAGATGGCTGGAGTGAACCAGAAAATTTAGGCTCAAATATTAATACCGAATTTTGGGAAAGCAGCCCAAGCCTTAGCCCAGATAAACGTGTATTGTATTTTAGCAGTAATCGTTATGATGGTTATGGTGGTAGAGATTTATATTACAGCGTTCGCATGAGCAATGGAAAATTTGGTCCTGCCATGAATATGGGTGATAGCATTAACACCACTGGTGATGAATTGGCACCTTATATTCATGCCGATAATCAAACTTTGTTTTTTACAAGTGACGGACATCCAGGTTATGGTGGAACTGATTTGTATGTTATGCGTAAGCAAGATGATGGTACTTGGGGGAAACCTGAAAATTTAGGCTATCCTATAAATACAGTTGATGATGAAGGAAGTTTTGCAGTAAGTGCCGATGGCTTAACAGCTTATTATGCAAGTAATAGAGCCGATAGTAGAGGAGATTTAGATTTGTATAAATTTAAGTTGAGAGCCGACATCCGTCCTGCTAAAACTTTGTATGTAAAAGGAAAAGTGTACGATAAATTAACCAACAAAGGTTTGCCTTGTACAGTTGAATTAATTGATAATAGTACTGGCAATGCATTAATGAAAATTCAAACAGATGAATTGGGCGAATACTTTATTACCTTACCTAAAGGAAAAGACTACACATTTATAGTAAACAGAAAAGGTTATTTATTTTATACCGAATTGTATGAGTTAAAAAACAAAGAAGCTGATAGTACGTATAAAAAAGATATTCCATTACAACCGGTAGCTTTAAACACCAATTTTGTATTTAATAATATTCAGTTTGAAGCCAACTCGTTTAAATTATTACCCATTAGCTTAATTGAATTAGATAAATTATTACAAATATTGATAGAGAATCCTAGTTTAAAAGTAGAAATTAGTGGTCATACAGATAACTTAGGCAATGCAACAGAAAACATCAAACTCAGCACCTATAGAGCAAAAGCGGTGGTAGATTATTTGGTAAACAAAGGCATTGCAGCCAATAGGCTTACGTATAAAGGTTTTGGATCTACCAAACCCATTGCAGATAATGGCACAGAAAAAGGAAGAGCAAAAAATAGACGAACAGAATTTACAGTTGTTGGTTTATAAATAATAAAATCTTTATTTATCTTCATGCTAAGATGAATAAAGATTTACTCCATCAAATAGCCCTTTCATTAATTCCAGGCATTGGCCCTGTACAGGCCAAGCAATTGCTGGAACAATTTGGCGATGCTGAAACCATTTTTAAAGCCAAGAAAAAAGATTTAAGTGCAGTAGCAGGAATTGGAGAAATTAAAGCCAAACAAATTAAAGATTTCAATCAGTTTCAAGAAGCCGAAGCCGAAATAAAGTTTACCGAAAAACATCATATACAATGTTTGTTTTTAACCCATGAAGACTATCCTAAAAAATTATTGCATTGTTACGATGCTCCAACCATATTGTATTACAGAGGCAATGCCAACCTGAACAATAGCAAAATAATCAGCATTATTGGTACAAGAAATAATACCGATTATGGTAAACAAGTAACCGAAGATTTAATAACCGAATTAATACCATACAATGTACTTATTGTAAGTGGATTGGCATATGGCATAGATGCCATTGCACATAAAGCATCTGTAAAAAACAATGTACCAACTGTGGGTGTATTGGCACATGGATTAGATTCTATTTATCCGGCACAGCATAAAAGTTTGGCAAAAGACATGTTACTAAATGGAGGTTTATTAACGGAGTTTAGAAAAAATGTAAAAGCCGATAGATATAATTTTCCTCAACGAAACAGAATTGTTGCAGGCATGGCCGATGCAACTATAGTAATAGAAACTGCAAGCAAAGGAGGCAGCATGATTACGGCTGAATTGGCTTATAACTACAATAAAGATGTGTTTGCTATACCTGGAAAAATATATGATGGAAAAAGTAGTGGCTGTTTAAAACTCATTCAACAAAACAAAGCCATTTTATTAACTGGTGCCGAACAATTGATTGAAGAAATGGGCTGGCAAGAAAAAAAGAAACCACCCAAAAAACAAAGAGAATTATTTATAGAACTCACCAACGATGAACAATTGATTGTAGCTATTTTAAAAGAAAAAGAAGTAGTTTCAATTGATGAATTGTATTTACAAACAGGCTTAAGTAGCAGCAGCATTGCAGGTGCCATACTTAATTTAGAACTACAAAATGTGGTAGCTAGCTTACCTGGTAAAATGTATAAGTTAATGTAAAGAAAAGTTTAATGAAAGGTTGATAAGGGCATGGCATCGTATGTTGCTTGAAATGATGAAACCCCGTCAACGGTTTTAACCTTGACGGTGGTTCTTATAAAAATAAACTCTACCAAAACCGCCGTCAGGGCTGTTAGCCGCTGGCGGGATTTTTTACATCATAATTCTATTAATCAATTTTTCTTCTTCCCCAGCTTTTTGTTTGTATAAACAAACCGACTTTAATTTTTCACCATTTCCTACTGCAACATTTTTAAGCATTTGTGATGCTGGAATATTAAAAGTACTTGTCCATTGTTGCATCATATTACACAGTAAAATATGGGTGCCACTTAAACTGCCATCACTTTGTACACATAAGTTTTGTAAATGCCTAAACAACATATTTTCTGTATGTTCTTCGGCACAAAAACCTGCCAATGCCAATGGCATATTGGTGTTATTGTATTCAGCCACAATTCTGTATTGCTGATGACTTTTGCCACAATTGAGTAATCTATTGTTCATACAAGTATATTTTTAAAAACTAAATTTTGTGGTATAAAAATACTAATTAATTTAGCATTTCAAAATTAATTTTATGTCTGATGAAATATTTAACCAAACTGCATACGCTGGAACAAAAAAATTTACTCAGCAAGATGTACAAACGGCCAATGCCAGTGGCTTTGGTGCTGCTGCTGATGATTATATGGAACGTGGTATTGATTTGAATGAACAGTTAATTATGAATAAACCTGCCACTTATTTTTTTAGAATGAACAGTGATGCCATGGAAAGTGCTGGTATTTATGCTGGCGATGTTTTAATTGTTGATAGAAGTATTAAAATAAGCAATGGAAAAATTATTGTGGCTGCTGTAAATGGAGAATTATTTGTACGTAGGTACGAACAAAGCTTTCATCAAAAAAAACTGCTTGCAGAAAATAAAAAAATGAAAGACATTGTATTAGATGAGTTTACCCAATTTATGAGCTGGGGGGTGGTTACTTGTGTGATACATTTATTAGATGAATCGTTACAGGCGTTTAATAAAAAAACGAAAGCAATTCAACCCCGTCAAAAGTTTTAAATATTGGCAGCTGTATAATTGAGAAATAATTTAATTAAACCATATAATCAACTTATATAATAATTTAAACCATAGTATTTTAAAACCGCCGACGAGGCTTGAAGCCATCGTCGGGGTTAAACAAGATTTTGTTGATTAATCAAGTCTAACCCCGTCAACGGTTTTAACCTTGACGGCGGTTGTTCATAACAAAAAACATGAGAGCCATAGTAGATTGTAATAGTTTTTATTGTTCTTGTGAAAGGTTATTTAGACCCGACCTAGAAAAACAACCAGTTGTTGTACTTAGCAATAACGATGGTTGCATCATAGCCCGAAGCGATGAAGCCAAAGCCTTTGGTATTGCTATGGCAGGTCCTTATTTTAAAGCCAAGCCACTCATTGAAAAACATGGAGTAGCTACTTTTTCATCGAACTATAATTTATATGGCGATTTAAGTTGGCGGGTAATGGAAACTTTACGCCAACTTGTTGGTAAAGAAAATGTAGAAGTATATAGTGTAGATGAAGCTTTTTTGAATTTAGATGCATTTGTTAAATATGATTTAAATGAGCTGGCTTTGCACATAAGAACTACTGTAGAACAATGGACAGGCATTAAAGTGTCGGTAGGCATTGCTCCCACCAAAGTATTGGCTAAAGTTGCCAACCGATTATCGAAAAAAAATAAAATAGCTACCAACTGTGTAATGGTATTAGATACCAAACAAAAAATTGATGAAGCATTAAAAAAAACCAATATAGAAGATATTTGGGGTGTAGGTTATCAGTACGCAGAAAAATTAAAACGTTGGCAAATTTATACTGCTTACGATTTAAGTTTAAAAGACGTTAGCTGGGCTACCAAACAATTAGGTGGCGTTGTTGGAGCAAGATTGGTAAGAGAACTAAAAGGCATTTTAAGTACTGCTATGGAAGATGAATTGGTAAATAAAAAAATGATTGCTACCACACGTATGTTTGGTGAACCTGTTGTTGATTTAAAAAGTATTAAAGAAGCAGTAGCCACCTACATTTCAAGAGCAGCAGAAAAATTACGCAGGCAACATGGTGCAGCAAAAATGATTAGCGTTTTTTTAGTAGCCAAAGAAGAAAATCATACTGCCAGTTTTAACCGTGGTGCAACCATAAGCAGCTACACAACATTAGATAAAGCAACTTCTTTTACAAACGAATTAATAAAGCCAGCAGTTGAAATGGCCGAACGTTTATTTGAAGAAGGAAGAATCTACAAAAAAGCAGGAGTAATGCTTAGTAAAATTGTACCCGATACTTCTATTCAAGGAAATTTATTTTTACCCGATACAACAAATAGAAGTAAACTATTAATGGATATGATTGATAATATCAACTTCAGCCAGCGAAATGATATTTTAAAATTTGCTAGTAGTGGTACTGAAAGAAATTGGAAAATGCAACAATGCTTTCATAGCCCAAAATATACTTGTAGGTGGAATGATATTTGTTTAGTGAAGTAAAACTCATAAAATGCATCTTGAAAATTTATGATAAACATATTACCACTTTAAGCCAGGATAATGATCTACCGTTTCAAAAACATAATTGGGATTTTGTTGAATAAGCCCAATAAACTTAGCCAAAGAATCTTTATAAGCTGGCGTTCGAAACATTCTATCATGGGTTAAAATCATTACATGTTTAGGCACATGACTATGATTTTTGGCAGCATAATGCACTTCAGAAGCTACTTTAGCAGGTGTTTGAACAGGGTACGATGCTCCTCTAGTAAACCTCCATTCTACATCCCAACCAATTACATTATAACCTGCACTATCTAATTTATTGCAAACAGGTTTTACAAGTGTATTAGCCCTCATTACACCATTTCTCATCCAAGCATTATTACCCGGCAATCGAATAATTTTATATGGAACATTCAAACTATCCTGAGCTTTATAAAAGTCTTGTTCGGCAATATCTACATGTTTATAAAAATAATTATACTGTTCTTTAGCATGTGTATAGCTATGATTGGCTAATAAAATTTGCGGATAAGCATCCCGTATATTTTGTACCAATTGCTTACCCCATTTATCTGTAGCATGTCTTCCAACCATAAAAAAAGTGGCTTTTACACCCATTTGCTTACACAATTCAAAGCAATCTTTTGTACCACCATGCGGACCATCATCAAATGTTAAATACACATACGTTTTAGTGCTGTCGTATATAAATGGTTTTCTTTCAAACTTAGCTTTATCAGGATTAATTATTTCAGGCTCAGTAGATTGCTTGTTTTCAACAGTAGTGTTATTGTAATCATTCAAATTTTCCGAATTATTATTACAGGCAATAAAAACAACACAAGCACACAAGCACCATAAACATTTTAGTTGTTTAAACATTAGTAGAAATCTCATACAAAGGGTTTGAACAAACAAAGTTAACGTGGAGTATATAAGTTTTTGTACCCAACAGCCGCATTTACAAAAAAATGGCTATTCTCTTTTTATGAACATTGGCAACGTTACCAAAATTGAACGATGTAATAATGGTAGCAATTACTACATTCGCATATATAACTACTAACGATGAATACAAAAGAAGAACTACTACAAGACGTAGTAATCAAATTTGCAGGTGATAGTGGAGATGGAATGCAATTAACAGGACAACAATTTACCAACAACACTGCTCTTTTGGGAATTGATCTTGCCACTTTCCCAGATTTCCCTGCCGAAATTCGTGCCCCAATTGGTACCCTACCGGGTGTAAGTGGTTTTCAATTACACTTCTCTTCAAACAAAGTATATACACCAGGAGATATTGCTGATGTATTAGTTGCCATGAATGCTGCTGCATTGAAAGTAAACCTGAAAAGCATAAAACCGGGCGGAAAAATTATTGCCAATATTGATGGTTTTGATAGTAAAAATTTACGTTTAGCCAATTATCCTGATGGCGTAAATCCTTTAGAAGATGGCAGTTTAGATAGCTATGAATTGATAAAAATTGATGTTACCAAACTTACCAGAGAATCACTAAAAGACTTTACCGATTTAGGTACCAAAGAGAGAGACCGAGCAAAAAATATGTTTGTATTGGGCTACATCTATTGGATGTACAATAGAACATTGGACAATACAATAGACTTTTTAAAAGAAAAATTTGGTAAAAAAGATACCATTTTACAAAGTAATATCAAGGTATTACAAGCAGGTTACAACTATGGCGATACAACCGAAACTTTTACTACACGTTACAAAGTAGAAAAAGCTAAAATGCCTGCTGGTACTTACAGAAGTATTATGGGTAACCAAGCATTAACCTATGGATTAATTGCTGCTGCTGAAAAAAGTGGTTTACCCATGTTTTTAGGCTCGTATCCAATTACACCTGCCAGTGATATTTTACATGAATTAAGTAAGTACAAAAATTTTGGTATTAGAACTTTTCAAGCAGAAGACGAAATTGCAGCCATTACAAGTACCATTGGTGCTAGCTATGGTGGTCAATTAGGTATTACAACAACTTCTGGTCCGGGTATGGCATTAAAAGCTGAAGCAATGGGCTTGGCTGTAATGTTGGAAATTCCTTTGGTAATTATAAATATACAACGTGGTGGGCCAAGTACAGGCTTACCAACTAAGACTGAACAAAGTGATTTAATGCAAGCTTATTATGGCAGAAATGGTGAGTGCCCAATGCCTATTGTTGCATCTAGCACACCAAGCGATTGTTTTGAAGCTGCATTTGAAGCCTGTAGAATTGCTTTACAACACATGACTCCAGTTGTTTTGTTGAGCGATGGTTATATTGCCAATGGTGCCGAGCCTTGGAAATTTCCTAAAGCCGATGATTTACCCAACATTGAAGTGAAGTTTAAAACTGAACTAAGCGAAGGCGAAGAAAAATATTTACCGTATTTGCGTGATGAAAAATTGGCTCGTCCTTGGGCTGTTCCAGGCACACTAGGTTTAGAACATAGAATTGGTGGATTAGAAAAACAAAACATTACTGGTAATGTAAACTACGAACCTGAGAATCATCAGTTGATGGTGAACATACGTCAGGAGAAAGTAGATAAAATTGCTCAATATATTCCAGAACAAAAATTAGATAGCGGACCAGAAAAAGGCAAAGTATTGGTTTTAGGCTGGGGTAGTACATATGGTGCCATTAAAAGTGCAGTATTAGAATTACAAGCCGAAGGTCATGCTGTAAGCCATGCACATATACGTTATATACGTCCTTTTCCTAAAAACTTAGGAGACATTATTAAGAACTTCGATAAAGTATTGATTCCTGAAATTAATAGCGGACAATTAATAAAAATTATTCGTGATGTTTATATGGTAGATGCTCAAGGTTACAATAAAGTAATGGGTGTGCCTATTTACAAAAGTGAACTAGTTGATGTATTGAAGAAAATGTTGTAACAAAAATTTTATATTTTGAAAGCTCTGCAGTATTGCAGGGCTTTTTTTATTTTTATACTATGGATATAGAACAACTCAGAAACTACGCATTAAGCAAACCCAATACAGAAGAATCTTTTCCGTTTGGAGATGATACTTTGGTATTTAAAGTAAATGGAAAGATTTTTTTGTTAACTGGATTAGACAATCAGCCATTACAGTTTAACGTAAAATGCAATCCTGATAAAGCCATTGAGTTAAGAGAAGCATTTCCTGATGCAGTTTTACCCGGTTATCACATGAACAAAAAACACTGGAACACCATTGTTGTAAATGGACAACTCAGCAATCAACAATTAAAAGAAATGGTGGATGATTCTTATAATTTAGTGAAGGGGAAGAAATAAGTTCTTTGCGATAAAATTAACCACAAAGGTCACAAAGGTTTCGCAATGACAAGACAAAGCTTAAAACTTTAATCTGATGAATAAAGTACAAAGCGTTGAAGAGTGCGACGCCGAAAAAGCTTCATGCTTATTCTAAAGTTCGGTTCAAAAAAAATTACTTACTCAACACTTCTTTTTTATAAAATTTACATTCTCGGGTTAAGCCACATTCGTTACATTTTGGACTACGAGCTGTGCAAGTATAACGACCATGTAAAATAAGCCAATGATGGGCTTTATGCACTAGTTCGGATGGTATGTTTTTAATCAACTCTTTTTCTACCGCCAAAGGTGTTGTTGCAGTTGCAGGCACCAAACCCAAACGTTTACTTACACGGTTTACATGTGTATCAACCGCCATATTGGGTTGTGCATCTATAACGCTGGTAATTACATTGGCTGTTTTTCGTCCAACTCCTGGTAATTGCACCAATTCATCAACCGTCATGGGTACTTCCCCATTAAATTTATCCAATAACATATTGGCCATGCCAATTAAATGTTTGGTTTTATTGTTGGGGTAAGAAATGCTTTTGATAAGAGGAAACAACTCATCGAAACTGGCTTTTGCCATTTCGTTGGGTGTAGGATACACGTTGAAGATTGCAGGTGTAGTAAGGTTTACACGTTTATCGGTACACTGAGCCGATAAAATTACTGCTACCAATAGTTGATAAGGATTATCATACAATAATTCTGTTTCGGCAACAGGTACATGTTCTTGAAAGTAGTCAATAACAAACCGGTATCTTTCTTTCTTTGTCATAGTTTTTGTATAACGAAGAAATAAAGATACCGGTTCAAATTAATTTTTGCGGTTAACAACTAGTTTTTGCTAAGCAGTCGTAGCAATTTCGGTAGATTTTGCATAGTTTAAAATAGCATTTACACTGCTTGTTCTGGGCGATTTTAACTTTAAAGAATCTAATTGCTTTACAGTTCTTTTCAGCATTTTTAATTCTTCTTGTAATTCCCAGTCTTCCTGTAACGCTTCTTCAATAGCAAATCTTACCTCTCTAGAAGCCTCTCCATACAAATATTGCATGAGAACCTCTTGCTTAAATTTTTCCATAAAATCGATGTAGTGAGTGAAATAATCCAAATTCCGAAACAACACTATTAAAACGGCAAAGGAGCAATTATATTGTTTATATTATTTTTTTGTTGCCAAAGTATCTTCTATAATAAACACATCTTCTCCATCTTTTTTAAGCATATAACGCTCTCGAGCAAATTTTTCTATTGCAGCCGGATTACTCTGAAAATCAGTGAGTTCTTGCTTGGCTTTTTCAATTTCTTGTTGATAATACTGCTTTTTTTCTACCAAAGAATTCAGCTCTTTTCTTTTTTCTAAAGTTGAAAAAAAATCTTTTTGATCAAAAAAAAGCATCCACACAAAAAAGAAGCCTATGGCTAATAAGTATTTATTGGTAAGTAAAGGAGCAATATTTTTCATTGAATTCATTTTTGGCGTTCCCTGTTGGGTTGGGCTTTACGCTACAAGTCCTCACTTCAAGGCTTCATGCTTCAGCCTTTTGTTATGGGCTTTAGTCCTGAGCCTGTCGATGGACAATCCCTAACGCAAGTCTTCAAATTTAAAAGTAAAGTAAAAACTAAAATTGGTTTTGGCAAATTGAATTCTATTAACAGTTGTTATTAAGCCTCATTA
The DNA here is from genome assembly GCA_943371535.1 of Asaia bogorensis. Classification (GTDB taxonomy): domain Bacteria; phylum Bacteroidota; class Bacteroidia; order Chitinophagales; family Chitinophagaceae; genus UBA1930. Next base: position 55,639 of record CALRVE020000009.1, read on the forward strand.
ACTAAAAAAGCCCCACTTTATAGTGAGGCTTTGTACAAAACTATTTACAAGTATTATTTACCAAATTTTAATCCTTGAGGAAAAGTTCCTGTACTGCCTAAAGCTTCTTCAATACGAATCAATTGATTGTATTTAGCAATTCTATCGGTACGAGAAGCACTTCCTGTTTTAATTTGACCACAGTTTAATGCTACTGCTAAATCGGCAATTGTAGTATCTTCTGTTTCACCACTTCTATGACTCATAATAGTGTTATAACCTGCGTGTTGAGCCATTGTTACAGCATTAATAGTTTCGGTTAAAGACCCAATTTGATTTACTTTAACCAATAAGCCATTGGCAATATTTTTATCAATACCAGTTTTTAAACGAGTAACGTTGGTTACAAATAAATCATCGCCTACTAATTGGCATTTGCTACCAATAGTATCCGTTAAATTTTTCCAACCAGCCCAATCGTCTTCTGCCATACCATCTTCAATAGATACAATTGGATATTTTTTCACCCAGCTTTCCCAGAATTTCACTAACTCATCGCTGCTTAAAATTTTGCCACTGCTTTTATGGAAAACATATTTTTTCTTTTTTGCATCCCATAACTCACTGTTTGCAGCGTCCATTGCAATTACAATTTGACTACCTGTTTTGTAACCTGCTGCACTAATAGATTCTAACACAGTTTCAATGGCTTCTTCATTGCTTTGAATGTTAGGTGCAAATCCACCTTCATCACCCACGTTAGTGCTGTATCCTTTTTTCTTTAATACTCCTTTTAATGTGTGAAAAATTTCAGTACCCCAACGTAAACCTTCACTAAATGAAGGAGCACCCACCGGCATAATCATAAATTCTTGAAAATCTATTTTATTATCGGCATGTGCACCACCATTTAAAATGTTCATCATTGGTACAGGCAATGTTCTTGCATTGGTACCACCAATATAACGATACAATGGTAAACCAGCTTCTTCTGCAGCAGCTTTAGCAACAGCTAAACTCACTGCTAATATTGCATTTGCACCCAATTTGCTTTTGTTAGGTGTGCCATCTAAATCAATCATTACTTGGTCAATAGCTGCTTGTTGTGCAACATCGTAACCAACTAATGCTTTAGCTATAGAATCGTTTACATTTTTTACTGCTTTTAATACGCCTTTACCTACATATTTTTTCTTATCGTTATCACGTAATTCGGCTGCTTCATGTATGCCTGTGCTTGCACCACTTGGTACTGCTGCACGACCAAAATAACCATCATCGGTTAATACATCTACTTCTACTGTTGGGTTGCCACGACTATCTAATATTTGTCTTGCGTGGACTTCGATAATGTAACTCATAGTTTGCTTGCTTTTTGTATTTAATAGTTTATAAAATAAATGATTGCTAGCTTATTGTTTTGTGTGCAAAATTGCATTTTATCTGTTAATTAATGAATGTTATTCATCATGTTTTCATGTTAACTTACTGTTGCCGAAGTTAATGATCTGAAAACTTCCTCCAAACTTTGGCCTTTTTGCAAATTTTCTAATTTGTCATCAGCCACAATTTGTCCTTTGTTTATAACAATAATTCTATCGCAAATAGCTTCTACTTCTTGTAAAATATGACTTGAAAAAATAACCGTTTTATCTTTTCCTTGCTCTTTAATTACATTTCTAATTTCTACAATTTGATTGGGGTCTAAACCACTTGTGGGTTCATCTAAAATTAATACTTCTGGATTATGAATTAATGCTGCTGCCAACCCAACACGTTGCTTGTAACCTTTAGATAATTGACCAATTTTTTTGTGTTGCTCAACTTGTAAGCCAGTAAGTTCAATAACATTGGAGATGCTAGATGCTGGATGTTGGATATTGTGAACGCCTGCAATAAAAGCTAAATATTCTTTTACATACATGTCGTAATATAAAGCATTGCTTTCGGGTAAATAACCAATCTTCTTTTTTACAGCAATAGGGTTTGTTTGTACATCAATTCCTGCAACTAAAGCATTGCCATTGGTAGCTTGCAAATAACCTGTAAGTATTTTCATGGTAGTGCTTTTGCCTGCACCATTAGGACCTAAAAAGCCAACTATTTCGCCTTTATTAATATTGAATGAAATATTATTGACTGCTTTTTGAGCACCGTACACTTTTGTTAATTGTTCAACTTGAATAGACATGCAATAAAAATAATTAAGTTGGAATAAACATGGGCAATAATGAAACCAATATAATTAAACCCAATACCGCATACATGCCTAAAGTAATTACATTACTTATACGCATTAAGGTTTTTTTGGTATTTGTATCACTCATTTCTTGATCATCTTGGCCAAACCATTTAAATACGGCAAAAATTAATCCATTAAATCCTTCTAATTGTTTATTAAAAGAAAATGATAGTAACACTTTTATTACAACTACTATGCATAGTAATAACCAAAAATATAAGTAATATGAAGCCAATAATTTAACTATCATAATTGCTGCAAAAATGCTTTGCTAAATTTCTATTAGTTTATAACATAGAAGGGGCAAAAGTAACTCAATTTTAAAGCAATTGGCTGCCAAAAATTACTTCAAGTGTAAAAACTTGTTTAATCATCTAACTTATACTCATCTTTTAAGGCATAATATCCAAATAATGCCATTCCAATTGCTATTGGAGTAAATATACTAATGATAATAATCCAAGGCATAGGTTGGTTAATTTCTAACTTACCATCGGCTTGAATATTTTCTAGAGCTGTTTTTATTAATAATACTATTGCACCAATGGCAATTATTATCCAAACCAATCCTAAATATTTTTTTATAGTGTTCATCATTTAATTTTTAGGTGTTTCGTGAATGTATTGATTTTCGTTATCGCTCACATCTTCATCTTCTTTGTTGGTTAAATACAATAATCCAATTACAAAACAAACTGCTGCAACACCAATTGGATACCATAATCCATTTAAATAATCTTTACCCGATGATACCGTAATTAATGTTGCAATAAAAGGTACCAATCCTCCAAAAACTCCATTGCCAATATGATAAGGTAAGCTCATACTTGTGTAACGAATTTTTGTGGGGAATAATTCTACTAAAAATGCTGCAATTGGGCCGTACACCATTGTAACAAAAAATACCAATGCAAATACCAATGCAATTAACTTCCATTGATAACTATCGTCTAGTATTAAGCTTTTTTTACTTTCTAGTAAAAGAAGGTTATCGGGTTTTTTGGTTTCTTGTGTGTATCTATCAATTTGTGTTAATGAACTTCCGTCGGTGTAACTTGCTGTTGTTGTTTTTATAATAATAGAATCATTGGCATTTTCTGAATTAATTTTCTTTTCAATATTAATAGCCGATTGAACTTCTACCTTTTGTGCAACATCACTCATATTAAACATAGCTGTAAAAATGGGTCTATAACAAACTACAGCTAATAACATTCCTGTTAGCATAATGGCTTTACGCCCAATTTTATCGCTTAACCAACCAAATACCACAAAAAAAGGAGTAGCCAATAACAATGCAATACCCAACCAAGTATTGGTTTGTGTGGGCTCTAATCCGCAGGTTTTTAATAAAAATGTTTGAGCATAAAATTGTCCTGTATACCAAACTACACCTTGCCCCATAGTTGCACCAAATAATGCCAATAAAACCATCTTTAAATTAGTTTTATTGCCAAAACTTTCTTTCAACGGATTTACACTTGTTTTGCCTTCGCTTTTTAGTTTAGCAAACAGTGGACTCTCGTTCATTTTCATTCTTATTAAAATAGATACAAGCACCAATACAATGCTTAATAAAAATGGTAAACGCCAGCCCCAATCGTTAAAGGCTTCTTTGCTTAAATTTTTTTGAACGGTGATAATTACAATTAAAGAAACAAACAAACCCAATGTGGCTGTGGTTTGTATCCAACTAGTGTAGAAGCCTCGTTTATGTAATGGAGCATGTTCTGCAACATAAGTAGCAGCTCCACCATACTCACCTCCTAGGGCTAAGCCTTGTAATAAACGTAGTAATAGAATTAAGTATGGAGCCAAATGAAAGTTTTCATACGATGGAATACAACCAATTAAAAAAGTAGAACCTCCCATGATAACAAGGGTAAGTAAAAATGTATGCTTTCGCCCAATAATATCGCCCAATCTTCCAAAAAATAAAGCTCCAAAAGGTCGTACAATAAAACCTGCAGCAAAGGTTGCCAAGGTTGCTAAAAATGCAGCAGTAGGATTACCAGATGGAAAAAATTTTTCTGAGATAATGGTAGCCAAACTTCCAAAAATGTAGAAGTCGTACCACTCAATTAAAGTTCCTACCGATGAAGCTCCAATAACTTTCCAAATACCTTTTTCAGATGACATAAGCAATAATGTAATGAATGAATAATAATTGCACAGTAGGTAAACAATGAGGGCATGAACATACACGATAAAAATTAATTCACAAAAATTTACTTAACTCTAAGTTGAATAAATTGTACTAACAAAAGTTAGTATTTTATTTAAATTGAATGGCAACATTGTTTAAAAGTGTATTCATCAATTTTTACTCCTTTTAAAAAAGCAATGTCTTATTTTTAAAGCCTGAACAAATCGATTGCAATGAACTATCCTTATCAAATTACTTCTTTTGAACAATATCAAGAAGATTATAAAAAAAGTATTGAACAACCCGAAATTTTTTGGGCAAATATTGCTGAACATTTTACTTGGCGAAAAAAGTGGGACAAAGTTTTAAACTGGAATTTTAAAGAACCCAAAGTAGAATGGTTTGCTGGTGGAAAATTAAATATTACAGAAAATTGTATCGACCGCCATTTAGAAACGATGGGCGATAAACCTGCATTTATTTGGGAGCCCAATAATCCTGAAGACAGGGTTAGAATTGTAACCTATAATCGTTTACACAAACGTGTTTGTCAGGTTGCACAAATGCTTACCAATAATGGGGTAAAAAAAGGCGATAGAGTATGTATTTATATGGGGATGATTCCTGAATTGGCTTATGCAGTTTTAGGTTGTGCAAGAATTGGTGCTATACACAGCGTAATCTTTGGAGGCTTTAGTGCACAAAGCATTGCAGATAGATTGTATGATGCTGGAGCTGATTATATTATTACTTGTGATGGTGCATTTAGAGGTGAAAAAATTATTCCTTTAAAAAGTGTAATTGATGATGCATTGATTGGCAACAGAACTATAAAAAAAGTAATTGTTTATACCCGTACCAGAACTCCAGTTTCAATGTTGAAGGGAAGAGATTTATGGTGGGAAGATGAAATGGAACATGCCGAGCATCAGGTAGAAAAAGACGGTAAAGTTTCTTTTCCTGCTGTTGAAATGGATGCAGAAGATCCCTTATTTATTTTATACACAAGTGGAAGTACTGGTAAACCAAAAGGAGTGGTGCATAGTACTGCAGGGTATATGGTTTGGACCAATTACACTTTTGTAAATGTGTTTCAATATAAACAAGGCGATGTACATTTTTGTACGGCAGATATTGGTTGGATTACAGGCCATAGTTATATTGTGTATGGACCATTGAGTGCAGGTGGAACATCATTGATGTTTGAAGGAGTGCCAACTTATCCAAATGCTGGTCGTTTTTGGGACATCGTTGACCGACACAAAGTAAATATTCTATACACTGCACCAACAGCTATCAGAAGCTTAATGGGCTTTGGTTTAGAGCCTTTGAAGGGCAAAGATTTATCGTCTTTAAAAATATTGGGCACTGTTGGCGAACCTATTAATGAAGAAGCATGGCATTGGTACGATGAAAACATTGGCAAGAAAAAATGCCCAATTGTAGATACTTGGTGGCAAACGGAAACTGGTGGAACATTGATTAGCAACATGGCTGGTATTACACCTGCAAAACCAAGCTGGGCAACATTACCAATGCCAGGTATACAACCTTTATTGGTAGATGAAAATGGTGTTGAAGCTACTGAAAAAGATGAGCATGGCATACTGAAAGGTAACCTTTGCATTAAAGCTCCTTGGCCAGGTATTTTAAGAACTACCTGGGGCGATCATGAACGTTGCAGAACCAATTATTTTGCTACGTATGAAAACTTATATTTCACAGGCGATGGTGCATTGAAAGATGAAAATGGTTTTTACAGAATTACTGGAAGAGTTGATGATGTATTAAATGTAAGTGGACATAGAATTGGTACAGCCGAAGTAGAAAATGCCATTAATATGCATGCTGGTGTGGTAGAAAGTGCAGTGGTTGGTTACCCACACGATGTTAAAGGACAAGGCATTTACGCTTTTGTTATTGATAACAAAACACATGGCGATGAAGACTTAACAAGAAAAGATATTTTACAAACAGTTACTCGTGTAATTGGTGCAATTGCAAAACCCGATAAAATACAATTTGTAAAAGGATTACCTAAAACACGTAGTGGTAAAATTATGCGTAGAATTCTAAGAAAAATTGCTGAAGGCGAAACAGAAAATTTAGGAGATATAACCACACTACTTGACCCTGGTGTGGTAGAAGAAATAAAAAATGGAAAGCTTTAAGCTTTCCATTTTTTATTCTTATTTTTAAAAAAAGAATTTATGAGTACGAAAGAAATTAGAGAAGAAATTGTGGCTGCTGTACAAAAGATGCCAGAAAAAAAATTGGCTTCTTTATACTCGTTGTTTCAATCTTTTTTGAAAGGAGAAGAAAGCGATATAGAATCTTGGCAAAACTTGCCATCCTCTACAAAAAGGAGAATAAACGACAGCATTAAACAAGCTGATAATGGTGAAGTGATAGATGCTTTTGAATCCATCAAAAACATCAAACAAAAATTAGGTGTACATGCCTAAACAATTGGTAATTACTAAATATGCAGATGAGGATATTCTAAACATCACATCATACCTTCAAGAAGAATGGGGCAATAAAGTAGCCGAAAATTTTCTTGCTGAATTGCTCGATTTTTATCAATTGGTAGTCCTTCATCCCAATGCGTTTTCTTACTATATCAAGAGTAAAAATATCCGAAAATTTAGCATGAAAAATATTAGTCTTGTTCTTTATAGAGTTAAAAGAACAAAGATTGAAATTATTGCTGTGATTGATGGTAGAAGACAACCATCTACTGTTAAAAAGTTGGCAAGAAACCGTTTGTAAAAATCTTATCATTTGTTTTCAAAAGAAATTTAAATCACATTCGTACAGCTTTCAACGTTACGACTATTAATGCACTTATTACTACACATTTGTATAATTACCAATTCATCTTACATTTTGTAGCCAAATAAAAGGCTCAGTATAAATATTGTTATCGAAATTTCTAAAGAAATAGATTTTTTATTTTGGAAATGATGATTATCTTGTAAGCCCCTACATCAAAGCTTATGGCACTAAAAATTATTACCCACGGTTCAAAAGACTACCAAAAAATGGTAGATATGCGTTTTAATATTTTACGTAAACCTTTAGGCTTAGAATTTTCGCCTGAAGATTTGGCTCGTGAAAAAGAAGATATTTTAATTGGCTGCTTTGAAGAAGAAAAACTAGAAGGTTGCTGCCTACTAACTAAATTAGATGCCGCTACTGTTAAGCTTAGACAAATGGCTGTAACCAGTGGTTTACAAGGCAAAGGTATTGGCAGGGTTTTATTAATTTTTGCAGAAAATATTGCTAGAGATAGAGGCTACAAAAAAATTACCATGAATGCCCGAAAAAACGCAACTGGCTTCTATGAAAAATTAGGCTATAATGTTGTGGGTGATGAATTTATTGAAGTTACCCTACCCCATTTTAAAATGGAAAAGGAATTGTAGTGTAATTACTTCTTAATATTTCTATTCAATATGCCTCTTATTTCGTGCCTCATTTCATCGCCAATTTCATCTTTGGGTAGCAAGATGAATGATTTACTATTGAAGTAAAAATGAAAGAAATAAGGCGTTTCTATAAAACGTTCAAACTTGCTCCAAGGCCAATGAACTTCACCTCTTTCGTTTTCAAACGTTAAGCCCACTTCATTAACTCCAGCTATAAAGCTTTCTTGAAAAGTGCTTGTTTTTTTGTAGATAGTCATTGGTAAAATATACCAAATAGCTACCATCATAAATATCCAAACACAAGAGCCTAATAAAAATGGCTCAGGACGTACTTTTTTAAAATAAAATAAAACTGCTGCAACAATGGCAAATACATTAACCAATATCATCATTATTCTAATATCGGGTTTCGATATAAAATGATAACGTAATGCCTGAATGGTTTTTTTCTTATCGTAACTAAAGCTAAACTGCATATTCTCAATTATACAAGCAAAGTTAACTGCTCTAGCTTGTTTCTATTTCAGCAACATTAAATTGTTGTACCAACTTCTTTAATTTTTTCTTTTCTAATGCCATCTAATTCCATCATGCCAAGTGTTTTAGAGATTTTCCAAATGCCCTTTTCCTTTTTTAGTTCTGTTTCAGATCTTGCTTCTATAACCCGATCAGTTTCGTAATCTATTGCTTCATAAATACAAGCAACAATAGCAGTGTTGCCTTTTACAGTTACTTCCCATTTACCATTTTTAGGAAAACAGTAATCAATTATTTCTTCAATCTCTTCTTGCCCACCAATAATTCTATCATGATCAAAACCAATTGCAATTTCTTCGGTGGGATATTTTTTAAATATCTCTGCAATGCGTTTAAAATCGCTTCTATGCCATTCTATAAATGCTTCACCCAATGCTGGTACTTTGGTTCTAATAAAAGTAAAATACTTTTCAACTTCTGTCCATTGTATAGTGTAAGGAGGAGCGTCATCTACACCATTGCCTTTATATAATTTAAATGCATTGTGCTGGGTATAATTTTGTTTATACCAATTGTAAAAGCTCTTTACTTTTTTAATTAGAATATCGTTATTCGTTTTAGGCTGTGCAATTAATTGAACACTTATGCAAATGCATAAACAGCAAAGTATTTTTTTAATTACATGATTCATTTTTATAAGTTAAGGTTGTTTGAACTTCTTATACTATTGATAGAAATTGAAAATTTTGTTCAGAAATAGCTTCCTACAAGCTGCCAATGACATATTAGTTCAATCATTGAAAACCATTTTTAAACAAATGATTTTTTAATTGCCACGGATGCATGGATTAGCACTGAATTTAGAATAATCATAACAGCCAATCCGTGATTTTCCGTGCATCGTGGCAATTATGTCATTCCTGTCTGCCTTCAGGCAGGTTCAAAATGCTTTTATACGAAGCAGAAATTGTTTACTCAATCTGACATTATTTGTCATGTTGAGCTTGTCGAAACATAACAATAATGTTTTTAAAATACTATTTGTAAAGTATCAACAACTTATTTATTTTAATTCTTTAGCACCAATACTCCAACTAGTTAATACATTGCCTTTGCCATCTACATACTCTACTTTTAATGCTCTATTGTTTAAAGCTCCTTCAACAGTTACCCTTGAATAATTTTGAACATTATCCACTCCAGCAACTCTAAATGCATTATTTTTTTCTGGTCCACCAAACTTATGAGAACCTGATGTTAATGGCGATGATGTAATATCGTACAACGCATAAGCTACTTTTCTTTCTACTTTAATTACTTCACTATGGTGTCTATCTCCTGTAAAAAATAACAATCCATTAATTGAATTCTCCTGTATAAAATTCATGAAATCTTCATACTCGGCTGAGAACTTTTTAAAGCAATCGTACGGACTAACAGGATTTAAGATTTGACTACCTGTAGCAATAATTCTAAAACTAATATTCCTGTTGTTTTTACTTTGCAATAAAGCATTTTTCAACCATTCTAATTGTTGTTTGCCAAACATTTCTTTGTTGGTATTTACTTTACCATTGATGCTATCTGGCATATCGTCGTTGCTTCTAAACCAACGATCATCTAATAAAAAAATATCTACATCGTTCCAAGTAAACTTGCTGTAAATAGCTTGGTTGTTTTGTCCATAACTTGGGTTTGCCCAAAAATGTTGAAACACATTTCTGCTAGTTTCTTTAAACGGATAACTTTTATCAGCATCGTTCCAACCATAATCATGATCATCCCAAATGGCATAATGTGGCATGGCTTGTAAAAAGTTTTTATACAGTGGTTTTTTTCTTTCAAAAGATGGACGATTGTATAAACCCCATTCGCTATAATAGTCTACTTCTCTAGTGTACCAATTATCGCCCAACCAAAGCATAAAATCGGCTTTTTCTTTTGCCATCGTTTCAAAGATTGAGCTATCGTTGCCATATGGCTTTCCAGGACGATCATACTCAGGTTGATTAATATATACACAACTACCTGCTAAGAAGGAGAATTTTGGTGGATCTTTTCTCCATTGCCATAATTCTTGTGTTTTAAAACTACCTGACGCAAGTGTCTTTGCAACTCCAACTAAACTTAATTGATATTTATATTGTGTACCTGGTATTAAATTACCAATACTAAATACCAATTTGCTAAAGCCATGTTGTGTAACAGGTGCTGCTCTTAAAATTTGCATGGACCTGCGAAAATTATTTACATCCCAACAACTTAATTGATATTTATTGACAGTATCACTTACCTCAAACCAAATGGTAGAAGTTCTTAGTTCTGTATGACCCAACATAGGTCCTGAAACTATTTGAGCTTGTATATGAATTGCTAGAAATAGACAACATGAAAAAAAGAGTTTTTGCATACCATTGTTTTTATTGCATGCAAGATAAGTATTGATGTATTGCAAAAGATGAAGTTAAGGTTAAGTGAAAAAAACTTTTCGATGTATAAATTGGTTGAAAAGTTGTTGCTGAAGAACACTATCTATGAAGAAAATAATTATTATTGTATACACTTAAAAATCAGATGATGAAAATTATTATTGCTTTATTGTTTTCTATCTCTACACTCATTGGCTTTGCTCAAGTACAAATGCCCGATTGTGAAGAAATTGAATATTGGTTAAAAGAAGTTGAATTGAAATTTAAGAATACAGCTTTAACCAATGATAACGGCATCATAAATTCTTCTAAAAAGATGAAAGGTAGTGGAACAACAAAATTTGTAATTGATACAGCTATGAAGTTATATGTTGTACATCAATCTATGTATTTTGAAAATGAGAAAGAAGCGGCAGCAGTAACAGATAGCCTTGCTACAATGCTTAAAACATGTACCAATAAAAAAGGATTTGAAGTAGATGCTGCTACCGCAATGAATGATTTAATGAAAGGCGTTCAAATGTCGAAGTATAAAATAAAAATGGGTAGCGACATTTATAATCTTTTTACAGTTGTTAATTACTTTTTTGATGACTCTGCCGAAAAATGGGTGATGATTATTGAAGTTGTACGACTTGATGGTGAAACTGGTGCAGGTTAAATAATAAACTTAAAGTTTTGTTGTTGAATAACACCAACAATGGCAAAAAAATTTCGGTAATCAACATTATTTGTAAGGTAAAGCTTATTAAGAAAAATTATATTTAATTTTTATATTACAACTTGCTGAAAAGAATACCAACAAAGGCTGTGCTCTTTAACAACTTGTCAATTAAATGATCCATGTTGGTAGGCTTTGCCATACCAACATGGGCGGAAAAAACTTTTCAATGTAAGAATGGGTTTTACTTAAACTAAAGGAAATTGAATTTATTATGAGATTTTTTGTAGTGGTTGGTGTCTCACCAACCACATTCTAAAATATTTTTTTCGGTTGATGAGGACACCAACCGATAGATAAACAACGGTGAAAAGACAAACTTTCAATAAAAAAGCCCTTTCTTACTCAGAAAGGGCTTTCAAAAAATCTATACTTAATATATTAACTGCAACCTCCTTGTGTGCCACAGTTTAAGCATTTATAACAAGTACCGCTACGCACTGTAATATGACCACAAGTGGTACAAGCAGGTGCATCGCCTTGCATTTTTTTAGCATATTCATTTACAGCATCCATACTTGCTTCGGCTTTTACTGCAACTCTTTGCAATTTTTGAGGAGCTGGAGTTGGAGTTGTATTGGCCGATGTTGCTAAAGGTGCTGCTGTTACATGCACACTGCTTAACTCTGGAGAACCAATTAAACTGGCTTCATCATCGCCCATATTGCCCACTTCTGGTTTGTCTAACACATGCACTAAATCGGTTCTGCCTAAGTATTCATAAGCCAACGCTCTAAATACAAAGTCTACCAATGAAGTAGTGGTTTTAATATTTGGATGATCTACCATTCCGGCTGGTTCAAAACGAGTGAACACAAATTTTTCTACAAACTCTTCTAAAGGCACACCATATTGTAAGCCAACAGAAATTGCAATTGCAAAACAGTTCATTAAGCTACGTACAGTTGAACCTTCTTTAGCTAAATCAACAAAAATTTCTCCTAAAGTTCCATCGTTGTATTCGCCTGTTCTTAAGAAAATAACTTGTCCGTTAATTTTTGCTTTTTGTGTATAGCCTCTACGTTTTGCAGGTAACGATTTACGTTCTACAATTTTAGATAATTCACGTTTTAATTTAGTATCGGCCGATGCAGCCATTCTTCTATTCACTTCATCCAATAAATCTTCTACACTTAGCTTGGTTAAATCTACAATATTGCTATCGGTTAAAGATGCTGTTACTTCGGTTTCTTCAGTTGCTGCTTCTACACTTGCGTCATCTGTTTTCTTTTTCTTATCGCTTTTAGTACTTAACGGTTGAGATAATTTAGAACCATCTCTATACAATGCATTGGCTTTTAAACCTAACTCCCAACTTAATTTGTAACAATCTGCAATTTCTTCAACATTGGCTTCGTGTGGCAAGTTGATGGTTTTAGAAATAGCACCACTTAAGAAAGGTTGGCAAGCAGCCATCATTCTAATATGACCATGAGCATGAATATAACGCTCACCTTTTTTACCACATTTATTGGCACAATCAAAAACGCTTAAATGTTCATCTTTTAAGTATGGAGCACCTTCTACAGTCATTGTACCACAGATGTAATCGTTGGCTGCTGCAATTTCATCTTCAGTAAAGCCTAAGCCTTCTAACATGTTAAAGCTCCAGTCGCTGTATTCTTCTTCTGTAAAACCTAAACGTTGTAAGGTTGCATCGCCTAAACTGTAACGGTTAAAGATGAAACCAATTTCAAATGCAGCTTTAGCAGCAGCATTTAATTTGGCAATTTCTTCAGCAGTAAATCCTTTTGCACTCAATGTTTGATTGTTGATGAAAGGAGCACCTTCGAAGCTTGCAGCACCTACTGCATATTTTTCAATAGCATCTACTTCTTTTTGGCTATAGCCCAATGTTTTCAATGCATTTGGTACAGCACCATTGATAATTTTGAAATATCCACCACCAGATAATTTTTTAAATTTCACCAAAGCAAAATCTGGTTCTACACCTGTAGTATCGCAATCCATTACTAAACCAATGGTTCCTGTTGGAGCAATTACAGTGGTTTGTGCATTTCTATAACCATATTTTTCACCCATTTGTACTGCATCGTCCCATGCTTTAGTAGCTGACTTAAGCAATGCATCTGGACAGTACTGAGCTTTAATACCTTGTGGTTTAATTTGTAAGCCTTCATAAGCTTCGTTGGCATCATAAGCTGCAGCTCTATGATTACGCATAACACGTAACATATCGGCTCTGTTTTCTTCAAACTTATCAAATGCTCCTAAGAAGCTAGCCATTTCAGCTGAAGTTTTGTAAGCCACACCCGTCATAATTGCACTGATTGCTCCTGCAATTCCTCTTGCTTCTTCACTATCGTATGCAATACCACTAATCATTAAAATAGTTCCTAAGTTGGCAAAGCCTAAACCCAATGTTCTGTAATCGTAACTTAATTGAGCTACTTCTTTACTTGGGAACTGAGCCATTAAAACAGAAACTTCTAACACCACTGTCCATAAACGGCTGATATATTCTAAACCTTCAACATCAATTTGGTTGGTTTCTTCGTTAAAGAATTTTCTTAAATTGATAGAAGCCAAATTACAAGCGGTATTGTCTAAGAACATGTATTCGCTACAAGGATTAGAAGCGTTGATTCTTCCACCTTGAGGGCAAGTATGCCACTCGTTAATTGTTGTATCGTATTGAGTTCCCGGATCAGCACATCTCCAAGCTGCGTAAGCCACTTGATTCCATACTTCACGAGCAGGGATTTTTTTCATTACTCTACCATCAGTTCTTGCTTTCAATTCCCAATCGCCATCTTCTTCCAATACTTTGAAAAATTCGTTTGGAATACGAATGGAGTTATTGCTATTTTGACCAGCAACGGTTGCATAAGCTTCACCTTCGTAACCATTATCATATCCTGCAGCTACTAGAGCAGCTACTTTCTTTTCTTCTTCAACTTTCCAGTTGATGAATTCCATAATTTCTGGATGATCTAAATCTAAACAAACCATTTTAGCTGCACGGCGTGTTGTACCACCACTTTTAATTGCACCTGCCGAACGATCTCCAATTTTTAAGAAACTCATTAATCCACTAGATGAACCACCACCACTTAATTTTTCTCCACCACCACGTATTTGAGAAAAGTTGGTACCAACACCGCTACCATATTTAAAAATTCTAGCTTCACGAACCCATAAATCCATAATACCACCATCGTTCACTAAATCATCGCTTACACTTAAAATAAAACAAGCATGAGGTTGTGGACGCTCATATGCATTTTTAGATTTGCTGAGTTCTTTGGTAATTGGATCTACATAATAGTGACCTTGTGGCTTTCCTGTTATACCATAACTTTCGTGTAAACCTGTATTGAACCATTGTGGACTATTAGGTACACAACTTTGATTTAAAATGCTATATACCAATTCATCGTAAAAAACAGTTGCATCTTCTTCGCTTGCAAAGTAACCATAACGTTCACCCCAAACTTTCCAGCAATTGGCCATACGATGAGCAACTTGCTTGGCAGAAGTTTCTCTACCTAAACTTCCATCGGCTTGTGGTACGCCTGCTTTTCTAAAATATTTTTGAGCCAAAATATCGGTTGCAATTTGACTCCATTGATTAGGAACTTCTACGTTCGTCATTTCGAACACAGTTTCTCCTGTTGGGTTTTTAATAACACTGGTACGATAATCGTACTCAAACTGATCAAAAGGGCTAACGCCATCTTTTGTAAAGCGGCGGCTGAATTGTAATCTTTGGTTAGGGGTGCTGGCCATACAATGATAGAATTTATAGGTGGTTAATGATTTAGCTTGATTTTTACCACGGTTAACGAATTGTTAAGCGGTTGACGAAAATATCTTTCCAAATTGAAAAAACAGCATGTTTTAAATCCACAGATTGTGGATAAGGAATGTGTAAAAATTCGTGACTCAAATGCAGTATGCATTTGCTGCGTTTCTCACATATTGTGAGCAATTTTTTGAAAATTTAATGCTGTAGAATGAATTAATTCCTCTAACTAAATTGCATTAAACAATAAAAAATATCTATTTTCATGTTTTTGAACGAACATGTAATAAATTAGTTGTATTGAATGCCCGAAATAGCTTAAAATAGAATAATTTTAATTATCGGTTATTTAGAGCAAAGTTTTTTGCATTTTTGCAATACCACTTACAAAATTTTGAATGAAGCAGGATTTGTATAAACAATTTATAGCTAGAAAGGAACAAGGGAAAAAATCGTTCACGGTTTTAATTGATCCCGATAAAGTAAATGCTCAGTCTATTGAGCAAATTACTACTTTGGCAATGGATGCCAAAGTGGATTATTTTTTTGTAGGAGGCTCATTGGTTATTTCGAATCATTTAGATGAATGTATTCAGCAAATAAAATCTCTATGCAATATTCCTGTTGTATTATTTCCTGGCTCACCATCTCAAGTAAGTAAATATGCCGATGCATTGTTGTATTTATCTTTAATTTCTGGAAGAAATCCTGAGTTACTAATTGGTCAGCATGTAGTAAGTGCTCCTTTTGTAAAAAAGAGTGGCTTAGAAATTATGCCTACCGGCTATATGGTGGTTGACGGAGGTGCACCAACAACTGTTTCTTATATTTCAAATGCTACACCCATACCTGCCGATAAAAATGAAATTGCTATGTGTACTGCAATGGCAGGTGAAATGTTGGGTATGAAATTAATTTATATGGATGCTGGCAGTGGTGCCAAACGCCCAATTACCGAGCAAATGATTGAAAAAGTAGCATCTTACATTGAATCTCCATTAATTGTTGGTGGTGGTATTATTGAGCCTGAAAAAGCCTATAGAAATTGTAAAGCAGGAGCAGATGTGATTGTAGTGGGAAATGCCATTGAAAAAGATCCTTCACTTATTAAAGAAATGGCTGCTGCTGTACATAGTGTACCTGTAACTGTTTAACAACTAGAATATATTTAAAAGAAAAGGTTTCAAATTACTTGAAACCTTTTCTTTTTATAAACTTTATTGATTACCTACCATAAAAATGGCGTTGCTAAATAGTAGTTTGCCATTCTCCCAAAACAATCTGAATATGGGATCATCGGCAAAAATGCTTACTGTTCCTGCACCCATTTCTAATGCTCCAATCACTGTTCCATCTTTTAATTTTTCTTTTACTTTATAACCAGAGAAACCCGTTACATAATTGTCTTTTTTAAGAATACCTACATTCCATCCATCTTTCATAAACTCGTAAATAGCAGTATTCTGTTTTAATGTATAGTAGTTATTGCTATACCCAAATGCTAAAGGATGTGTGGCATCTAACTCTACTTTATAAATTGAACCAGGCGTATAATTGGGTAAATAATCTCTTTCTCTATCGGCATATTTTTTTACTAAAGCATAGGTGTCTTCTTTTTTATCGCTACCATCTTCTTTCTTTTTAAAACCCCAATCGGCATTGGCTAATTGGTCAACTGCATTTTCCATTGCTACTAATTTTCCTCCATTGCGTACAAATTCTTTTAGCTTATCGTTCGCCGATTTATCATTTAAAAATCTGTAATAACCATCGGTCATAATAATTACATGATAATTTTTTAAACTCATTCTACCTAAATCATTGGCATTTAATAAAGTAATAGGATAGTTCAATTGCTGATCAAATAAGTTCCAAACTTCGCCAGCTGCAGTGCTTGAAACCCCATCGCCAGTTAACATTGCAATAGTTGGCTTTTGTATCACTTTTACATCTGGACTACCAAAATCTAATCCTTTATCCATAAAACCAGTTTCTACAGGTATTGCTGTTACACCAAATTTTTGTTGAATTTGATTAATTGCTACATAAATTGATTCCATTGAATTACCAGTTTTTTGCACAATCAATGTTCCTCTTTCATAAGGTTGATTATTGTACACAAAAGGCTTTTCACTAAAACGAACTTTAATATTCTGTTTCAATAAATGCGTTAATACTTTTACACTTGTGAAAGAAGTGTACGGAATTAAAAATCCATAAGTACTTGTTAGTTGAATCGTTGCTTTTGCAGGAGCGTCAGCTGCATCAAATTGCTTTTTTTCTTTTAATGCATAACCCTCTACTCCAAATGCATAAGGAATGCTCCATGCTGTAATATCGTAAGTGGCACTATCCGACAATTTACTTTTTGGTTCTAGCAAAACCTTTACCAATGCACTTTTGGGTTGAAATGCAGAAACCTGTAACGTAAACTTTGCTGTTTTACAATCTTCTTTTTTGCTAGTTTGATAATTATATGCTTTGAATGTAGTTGAACTTTTTACCAAAGAAAAATCAATACTATTATTCATCAATAATTTCTTAACCGCTTCAATTTTTTGTTCATCATTACTGCTGAGTATATAAGTTTTATATTCTGTATTTTTTGCATTGATTCCATCGGTAAAAAACTGCTTAAACTCTGTTACTAGTTTTTGTGCATTTATAGAAGTGATTTCGATAGTAGATAATCCTGACGTAAAGTGATGTGCAGCTCTATCTACTAACGTTAATGTATCGCCATCTTTGGTTACAACGCCTAAACCTCCTCTGCTATGACCACCTTGTTCATACGTCATGCCAATTGAACCATTGTAAATAGGATATGTATCACCATAAGACGGATAAAATAAATCGAATCTTTCTTTGGTAAAATATAACCATCCATTGGCATCGAAATATTTTGCATGATTTTTACCAATTTGCGTTTGAAACTCTCTTTGCCAATTGGTAATTACTTCATGAAAAGGTTCTGCCGCTGGTGCAAAATAATAAGGCTCATTATAACCTTGCTCATGAAAATCAACATGTATATGTGGCATCCACTGATTGTACTTTTTAATACGTTGTTGAGTTTCAACCTGTGTTTGCCAAGCCCAATCTCTGTTTAAATCAAAATTATAATGGTTACTTCTTCCTCCAGGCCAAGGTTCACTGTGTTCACGGCTTTGAGGATCGGCATTTAGCTCAGCTCCTACAACTTCATTGTACCAATTTACATAACGATCTCTTCCATCTGGATTTAAACAAGGATCAATAATTACTACTGTATTTTTTAACCACTCTTTGGTTTTAGTATTAGATGGATCTACCAATGCAAACAATGTAAGCATTGCTGCTTCACTACTGCTTGGTTCATTGCCATGTACATTATAACTTAACCAAACAATGGCAGGAGCATCGTTACTAATGGCAGCCATCTTATCTTTTGCTAAACCAGCTAATCTTAAATTGTTGGCACGAATTGCTTCTAACTTTTGAATATTTTCAGGGGTTGAAACGTATGCCAGCATAAGCTCTCTTCCTTCGTTAGTTGTACCATACTGCTCAGTAACAACCATTCCAGTTTTTGCAGCAGCAACCGATTTTACGTACTCAACAATTTTATGATGACGGGTGTACTTTGTACCAATTGGATAACCTAAAAATTGTTCAGGACTTTGTAGGGTTTGTGCAAACAATGTTTGCGTAAGAGCTAGTAATACAAATAGCAAATATTTTCTTTTGACCATATATTGAAATTATAGTTGGTGAAAATAAAGAAAAATTAAGAACCCAATGAATTTGGTCTCACAACTAAAATAAACATGAGAATTTTATGATGCTCAGTTAGAAATTTAATTGGTAAAATCTACTACTTAGGTAGAACGAATTTTAAAAATTGCAAAAAATACATCCGAATAAATTTATACTTATGTTAGAAAAAACATTTTATGATTATGACTGAAAATGAAATTTCTTATGTAATAAGAGGTACAATATTTAATGTATACAATCAACTTGGTCCTGGACTTTTAGAAAGTGCCTATGAAGCTGCATTGTTACATGAATTGAGAAAAAGTAACTTAAAAGTACAAAGTCAGGTTGCTTTACTTATGATTTATGATACAGTAAAAGTTGATATTGGCTACCGATTAGATATTCTTGTAGAAAATAAAGTAATCATAGAATTAAAATCGGTTGAAACTATTTTGATGTGCACCATAAACAATTGATTACCTACTTAAAGCTTTCTGGTTTAAAACTTGGGCTATTGGTGAATTTTAATTCAAGTGATATTTCGAAAAGTATTTTTAGAAACGTGAATGGGCTTTGAGTTTTTCCTGCTGATGAACGCAAATTGAATACACAGCTGATTTACGCTGATGTTATTTGCGAAAATCTGCGGTTCTTTTAATCTGTGAAAATCTGCGGGAGAAATAATTCCCGCTGATTTACACTGAAGTGATTTGTGAACATTTGCTAGAGGGATATTAAACAATTTGGATTTTTAGTTAGCAAAAAAACCTCCCAGTTAAGATTAACTTTAATTGCCTAGGTAATAGGCAAGCTTGGTAGCTCAAAATTTAAACTGAGTAATCATTTTATTTAGTAAATAATTGCAATCGAAAGCTTCTGTTTTCATCAAATTTATTCTATGTTGTATTTACTTTTCAATTAATTGATCATTATTTTTATTGGTTGTCTATTTGCTATTTTCAGTATATATGTTCCTTTGAAATCACTTTTAATAGTAATGCTTGTTTGGCGTGCATTAATTACACCTTCTTGAACAATTTTACCATCAATAGTGGTAATTATATAAGCTTCGTTTTTAGAAATTGTTTCTCCCAAATCTATATTCAGTATTCCATTTGTTACTGGATTTGGATAAACAAGTAATGTATTTTTTGTACTAGAAAAATCAACCTTTCTTATTTCACTATAACTAAACTTTCCATCTTTATCAACAAGTTTTAATCTATAATAAATGGTACTTGCATTAGTAGGTAAATGATAATCGGTAAATCTATACTCACTAACCATACCTTTTGCTTGCAGTGTGCCTATTTTATTAAATCTTAATCCATTAAAACTATTTTCAACTTCGTATTGTTTGGCATTTATTTCAGCGGCACTTGTCCATTGTAATAATGCAGTATTATTTTGTTTGACAACAGTAAATTTGTTAAGAGTGATAGGTAATACTATATCTGCATTTCTAAAAACCGATAAATTGTTATCGTCTTCATTAACAGTGATAATATCAGGCTTGTTGTCTCCGTCTAAATCGTTTACAGCAAGTGCTACAGGCTTTCTTCCTGTATTTATAGAAACGGCTGCTGCAAAATGAATAACACCATTGGTAGACAAATTTTTACGTATTTCAACTGTATTAGTAACTGTACTACCACCACTAAAGTTGGTAAGTATTAAATCTGGTTTTCCATCGCCATCAATATCACCTACGTCAATAGAACTAGTTCCACCAATTGATGTTGGGTATCGTAATGTACGTTCAAAAGTTACAGTACCTTCTCTTGAATTATTTCTATATACAGCCGCTCCATTACCTATAACATCTAATTTTCCATCGCCATCAATATCGCTTGTAATAACCTTATCTGCCACAGCATCTACTATTCTTGTCATTGGTGCAAAAGTTATTTGACCAATGGTTGAGGTATTTAATCGAACGGAAAAGTCTGAGGTAACAACATCTAATTTTTTATCGCCATCAATATCGGCTATTGTAACCGACTTGTAATTAAAATTTGTAGCAAATGAAACAGCAGGTTGAAAACTTACTACACCTAAAATAGATGTATTTCTAATAACTGAAAACATAAAATTCCAATCGTGAGCTATTACTATTTCAGGCTTTCCATCGCCATCAATATCTCCAATGGCTAAAGATCTTGCATTGCTTGCAATAGTAATATCTTCTTTAGGTGCAAAGCTTATGGTACCATTGGTTGATGTATTTAACAGAATAGATATTTTATTAAAACATAGAACAGCCATATCTAATTTTCCATCGCCATCTATATCACCCATTGTTACAAAAATTGGTGTTTCAGCGGTACTAATTTCCATTCTAGGAGCAAAGGAAACACCACCACTAGTTGAAGTGTTTCTAAAGACTGTTAAAACTGGTAGAACTTCATAATATGCTGTTGCAGCCATATCTGGTTTCCCATCTCCATCAATATCGCCAACAGCAACACTAGTTAGTCTTCTTCTATTAACATCATAATTTACTCTTGCAGCAAAATCGCCACTAGTAATACTTGTTTTTGCAGGTGCATAAATAGGGTTGAATTTTTGTGTACTTGTACCAGATAAAGCAGGGCTTGCATTTAAAACCGTAATGGGTGCATAGGTGGCTCCACTTGGTACAATGGCAGTAATTTGAGTGGATGTTACAGCCGTAAGCGTTGCTTTGGTAGCACCGAAATACACAATATTATCGTTAATATTTGCATCTCTAAAATTAGTACCGTTAATGGTAACTATATCGCCTGGTTTTGCAGATAAAGGAGTAAAAGATGAAATAGTTGGCCCATGACCTAATCTAGTAATTCTTACTGTGTAAGTTTTAGCTGGTAAATTTCCGCCATTGCTTACAGTTATTTGTAACAAATTTAATCCTTGACTAATGTTTAATTGTAAACTTGGCGATTGACTGCCACTTACAACTGGTTGATCAATAGTGCCATTCATTCCATATTTAATTGTTGTGCTAGCATCAACTGCAGTTGCAGTAAATGCCATAAACGATATAGTAGCAGGCACAGTGGCTGTATATGAAATATTACCAGTTGAGAATGATGGAGATAATGTACCAACACTTAATACTAAATTACTTAAATCTGGATTAGGGCTACCTGCTCTTATGATGTTGATAGTGTACAATTTAGTAGTAATACCATCTTGTGCCACAACTAATAATTCTATTTGATTGCTACCAATATTTAAATTAAACTGATTAGATTGTTGAGAACCACCACCACCAGTTAGGGCATAAGAAGTGTAGCCACCCCCACTTTGCCTTATGTTTACTACTGAATTAAATATTTCTCTAGTAAAGTTTACCCTTACACTTGTAGTTGTGTTGGTTACATTGGCTGTGTACGCTGTTGTGTTGGTTGAAAATACTGGAGATATTGTACCCACAGTTAATGAAAGTGCTGTAAGGTTAGCATTATTATTTAGCGATCTTACAACTCTAATATTGTATACTTTACTAGTTGTGCCATCTTGTGCCGTTACCCGTATTTCTATTACCGTACTATTACCAACCAAAAGAAGTGGCAATGAAATAGCACCACTTGGTGTTGTAAAACTAGCCGTACCTGTTGGTTCACCTGCACCCACAATACCAGACCAGCTTCGTACTCTTATCGTTCCATTTGTATCGGCAAGTGTAGGTGTAATGGTTACAGAGTTTACACCATTACTCAATATTGTATTTACAACATATTCGGTAGTATTTGCAGAGAAAACAGGAGACAAGCTACCGGCACTGGTGGTTACATTACTTAGGTTAGCATTGTTATTGGCTCTTATGATATCAACTGTATACGTTTTAGTAGTAATGCCATCTTGAGCAGTTACCAATATTTCAATGATATTGCTACCTAAACTTAATGGTATAGCTGCAGATGCTGTACCATTATTGATGGCTATAAAAGTACCAGCGTTTACCCGATATTGCAAAGTAGCACCAGCATCGGTAGAAGTGGGTGTAAAAGTAATACTAGTAGTACCATTTTGCTGTATACTGGTATAACTAGTAGTATTTGGTGAAAACATTGGACCACTTAAAAAGCCAGTACTTAAAGTTATATTACTCAAATTAGCATTGTTACTTAATGCCCTTGTAACAACAATAGTATATGTTTTAACAGTTACTCCATCGGCTGCTGTAACTTGAATATTAATAGTATTGGCTCCTATATTTAATGGCAAAGTTGCAGAATTAGCTCCGTTATTTACAACTGAAAAGCTACCCCCATTTATGTTTACCCTTATTGTTGCACCATTTACAGCAATAGTTGGTCTTACGGTTATACCACTTGTGCCATTGGGTAAACTTACTGTATAATTGATTATACCGCCTACAAACGTTGGCGATAATGTACCTGTACTAATGGTTAATGCAAATAAATCGGCTACATTGGTTGGTTTGTTTACGGTAATATTATATGTTTTTGTTGTTGTACCATCTTGTGCAGTTACCAATACATTAATAGTATTGTTTCCATTATTTAATACCAACCCTGTTGAAGGACTCCCGTTGTTAGTTGCAAAATAAGTTCCTCCATTTACATTTAGCCTTATGGTAGCGTTGGGCTCATTACTAGTAGGTGTAACAGTTACTACACTGCTTGAACTTAATACAGTAGTTGTATAAACTGTTGTGTTTGCATCAAATACTGGTGATAATGTACCTACACTCATGGTTAATGCACTTAAATTAGCATCATTACTTGTAGCCCTAGTAATAAAAATAGTGTAGGTTTTAATAGTAGTGCCATCTTGTGCAGTTACTTTAACATTAATGCTATTACTGCCTACATTTAATAAGTAGTTTGAAGAAGTACTACCACTTGTAAGTGTTGTAAAACTGCCATTATTAAAGTTTACTTGTATTGTAGCGTTGGTTTCACTAACAGTAGGTGTAACAGAAAAACTAGCTGTAGTATTTGGAACACTCACATTATATGAAGTTGTAGCCGAATTAAAAACAGGTACTAAAGTGCCTGTACCAATAGCCAATGCACTTAAATTGGCGTTGTTGCTGGGTACAAATACATTGCGTAAAACTGAAACTGTATTTACATTGGGGCCACTGTTGGCAGTAACAATATCTAATCTCCCATCGCTATTAAAATCTCCAACTGCAACACTTGAAGGACCAGTTCCTGTTGATACATCTACTTTAGTTGCAAAACTTATAGTAGTAGCTGTTGAAGTATTTCTTAAAATAGAAGTTGAATTAGCCGTTGAACCACTATTAGCCGTTGCAATATCTGGCTTTCCATCACCATCAAAATCGCCTACTGATAAGGATGCAACACTAGTTCCACTTGCAAAATTTACCCTTGTTGCTAAACTTATGCTACCAATTGTAGAAGTATTTCTAAATACAGCTACTTGGTTACTGTTTAAAACGGCAACTGCGATATCATTTTTATTATCGCCATTTAAATCTACTATAGCAACAGAAAATGGACCTGTGCTACTTGCATAATCTACTTTAGAGGCAAAACTTATATTACCAGTAGAGGAAGTATTAAGTAATACTGAAATATTTTCGCCAAATTGATTGGTTGTTACAATATCTGCCTTAGTATCGCCATCAATATCGCCAATAGCAACCGATACTGGAAAAGAACCAGTTGCCATACTTACAGCAGTGGCAAAACTGATAGTACTTGAAGTAGATGTATTTCGTAACACAGAAACACTAGCAGCGTTTGAATTAGCAACAGCCACATCTACCTTTCCATCTCCATCTACATCGCCACAACTAATAGAACGAGGGTTTGTGCCAACAGTAACATCTACTTTAGCTGCAAAATTAATATTGCCACTAGTAGAAATATTTTTAAATGCAGAAATAGAGTTACTATTTAAATTGGTAACTACTATATCTAATTTCCCATCGCCATTAATATCTGCAACGCATAATCCATAAGGTGTTGTACCAGTTACAAAGTCGGTTTTAGCAGCAAAATTGATGGTTGAGCTTGTTGAAGTATTACTGAATATTGAAATAGTATTTGAAGATTGATTGGTAACTATCATATCTACTTTTCCATCCCCATCCATATCACCAACAGCCACCGACCTAGCAATTGCACCTGTTGCAAAATCTTGTTTGGCAGCAAAATCGGCAGTTGTAATACCTGTTTTTGCAGGGCTATAAATAGGGTTAAATTGTAATACACTATATGCCATTAATCCAGAACTAGTATTTAAAACTGTTATTGGAGCATAAGTAGCACCAATAGGAACAGTTACTGTAAGATTGGTAGCTGTTGCTGCTGTTACAGTTGCTTGTGCTGCACCAAAAAATACTATATTGTTTACTGTTGTTGTACTGAAATTTGTACCAGTAATAACAACTGCATCGCCAGGCTTTGAAGCTATAGGGGCAAAAGAATTAATGGTTGGTTGGGCATTTACCATTTGTAAAACCAAGCAAGTAATTAGGTACAAAGTAATATTCAGTTTCATACAAAAATATTTATGTAAAAATACTTTTACATAAACCCTTTTAGCTAAGCAATTTTACTGAATTTAACTACGTATATTTTGGTATTTTGCTAGAACTGTAAATACAATAATTTTTCTTATATAACTCTTTGTACCATTTATAAGTTTCAAGATTATTGAGTATTAAAAAGTGTAGGTTGTATTTACCCACCCTTTATAACAAAAAAACCATCGCATTTAACGATGGTTTTTTATTGAATAAAAACTTCAATGTATTATTTGGTTCCTGCATTCTTTTCATTAGCAGCTTGCATTGGATTTTTTCCTGAACCACCAGGATTTCTGCGATTGCCGGCCCCTGCTTTAAATAAAGAAAATTTACTAGCTTCTTTCCATTCGCCTTTAGGCCAAACATTGTTCTTCTCATCTATATCTGCTGTTTCACGCATTGGATCTAACTTAATGGCTGTTGCTTTTTTCTTTACTATAAATACTTTACTCACTTTATTTTCATTCTTACGCCAAATTTGAGCCGGTATTTTTTCTACTTCAGTAGTACCATCTTCAAAAGTAAATTCAACAATAATTGGCATAACCAAGCCGCCTTTATTGCTAAAACTCACTTCATATAAATAAGTGTTGGCGTATTTAGCTTTATCCTCGGCCGTTAACACTTCTGGTGTTGTAGCTGGCCTTGCAGCTGGAAAATACTTAGTAGTATCATAAGGTTCTATACCTCTTGCATAACGCCAATAAAAATCTCTTAAACTAGTATCAGCATCGGTTTGAAAGATGATATTTTTATCGGTTCTATTTCTAATTTTAGAAATATCTTCAAAACTATTTACCAATGGCTTATCTAAAGAACGTGCACCAGAATTGGTTACACCACCACCTCTTGATCCAGCAGCTTCTAAATCAACCACTGCATATTTTACCGTATCAATGGCAATATCGCAAGGTTCAATACCATAAAACCATCCTCTCCAAAACCAATCTAAATCTTCGCCACTTGCATCTTCAATGGTTCTAAATA
Source organism: Asaia bogorensis (assembly GCA_943371535.1). Taxonomy (GTDB): domain Bacteria; phylum Bacteroidota; class Bacteroidia; order Chitinophagales; family Chitinophagaceae; genus UBA1930. Next base: position 82,069 of record CALRVE020000009.1, read on the forward strand.
AATCGGCTGGTGTTGGGTGTTTAAATGCCCATCTTCTAGCATATTCTCTAAAAGCAAAATCAAATAATTCTCTTCCTACAACAGTTTCTCTCAAAATATTTAAGCCTGTTGCTGGCTTGCTATAAGCGTTAGGACCAAATTGAATAATGTTTTCACTATTGGTCATAATTGGCTCTAATTGATCTTTTGGTAAACGCATATAATCGGCAATGGTGAAGGCTGGTCCACGGCGTGATGGAAATTTATTATCCCATAATTCTTCTGTTAAATATTCTACATAAGTATTCAAACCTTCATCCATCCAACTCCACTGACGTTCGTCACTGTTGATAATCATTGGAAAAAAGTTATGACCTACTTCATGTATAATTACACCCAACATTCCATTCTTTGTAGATTCGGTATAAGTGCCATCTTTTTCAGTTCTACCATAATTAAAACAAATCATTGGATACTCCATTCCATTGCTAGCTTCTAAACTTTGTGCAACTGGATATGGATAAGGAATAGAAAACTTAGAATAAGTTTTAATGGTATGTGCAACTGCTTTGGTAGAATATTTTCTATATAGACCATAAGCTTCTTTACCATAGCCACTCATACACATTACTTTTTTACCTTCTACATAAGCAGGCATAGCATCCCAAATAAATTTACGAGAACTTCCCCAAGCAAAATCTCTAACATTAACGGCATTAAAAACCCAGGTTTTCTTTTGTGTACTTTTTGAAGTCTCTGCTTTTTTAGCTTCTTCAAGCGTTACAACTTCTACTGGTTCTTTTGCTTTTTGTGCAGCAGCCCAACGTTGCAACTGTGCTGGAGTTAATACTTGATTATAGTTTTGACATTCGCCTGTTGCCAATACAACATGATCGGCGGGTACCGTCATTTGTACTTTATAATTACCAAAAGTTAAAGCAAATTCTCCACGACCAGTGAACTGATGATTTTGCCATCCTTGAAAATCGCTGTACACACATAAACGTGGAAACCACTGTGCCATAGTAAATAAATGGTTACCATCTTCTGGGAAAAACTCATATCCACCTCTTCCACCAAGTGTCATTCTATTCGGAATTTTATAATTCCAACCAATTTTAAAAACAAATTGCTGACCTGGTTTTAATGGAGTTGGCAAATCAACCCTCATCATGGTTTTGTTAACAGTATAGCTTAGTTTTTTACCCAACGCATCGGTTAACTGTGTAATATTGATACCATAACCATTATCGGTTTTATCGTCAGCCATTGCATCTAATTGAGTGGTAGTAACCATTCTACTTAAATAAGTAGCATCTTGATAATTGGCATTTTTTACTGAGCTATGTTCATTCTCGTCTAACTGTAACCATAAGTAAGTTAACACATCTGGAGAGTTGTTGTAGTATTTTAAGGTTTCTACACCAGTTAGTTTTAAATTTTTTTCATCCAACTCACATTGAATATCATAATCGCAACGTTGCTGCCAGTATTTATTACCTGGTGCACCACTTGCTGTTCTATACTCATTTGGTGTTGGTAAAATAGTACCCAACTGTTCAAATTTATTTCCATGATTTGAAGTGGGATTGTTCATAATGTTTTGTGCATGGGCATTTACAATACCTGCAACAAGCATCAACAGTAGCATCAATTTTCTCATAATCATCTAATTTTTAAAAAGGTAAACGTGTTAAAACCATTTCTGTAGCAATGCCAAATATAGCACCACTAGTAAATAATATAAATTCTCTTTTATTAAGTTTCATAATATTCAAGCAAATAAAACCAATTACTAAAACAACCAACACCACTAAAAGTTGGGCTGCTTCTATACCCACATTGGCATACAACAAATTGAGTGCAGCACTAAAACCTGTACCTTCTAAAGCCACAAATTCGCTGGCAAAGCCCATTCCATGTATTAAGCCAAAAAACAATGCAAAAAAGTAAATAGGCGAAAATTTACTTTTATCGTTCCCCTTCTTTACAAATAAGTTACTAGTGGCTGTAACAACAATGGTAAATGCAATAAAAAACTCAATCCAGTTTTTGGGCAAACTAATGCTATTGTACATTGCAAGTACCAATGTTATACAATGCCCTATAGTAAATGCAGTTACTAAGAAAAACAGTTTTTTCCAATCAGAAAATTGGTAACGCAATGAAAGGGCAGCCATAAATAAAATGTGGTCTAATGCCCCCCAAGTAGCTATATGGTGAAAACCTAAATCAAAATAAATTGAAAAATTACTCATCTTATTTGAATGGAACTTATAAAACATGAATTACTGTTTAAACCAAACAAACATGCATTTTTAACGGTTAAGTTTGAAAATTAATAAGGATGTTTGCCGCTGCAAAATAATGTAGATAAATGGCAAATAGTATATTTCAATGGTTAATGACAAGTGTTGTAGCTGTGTTACATCCTTTTTTTGTAAGTGTAATTGAGTTAAACCATAACCCTAAAGAAAAATCTGTTGAAATAAGTATGAGAATTTTTACCGACGATTTTGAAGCTACCTTAAAAAAATTTGGCAACACAAAAATTGATTTAACCAATCCAACCAATAAAACAGCTACCGACGAATTAATTGTAAATTATGTACGCCAGAAATTAAAAGTAACGATTGATAATAAGGCCACTGTTTTAGAATATGTTGGCTACGAAATAAAAAAAGAAAGCGTTTGGTTATATTTTGAAATTGACCATATTGCTACCGTAAAAAAAGTAGACATTAACTGTAATTTATTATACGATTACGAACAAAAGCAAATCAATATTTTTCATGTAAAAGCCAACGGCAAAGAAGAAAGCTATAAACTAGAATATCCAAACAACAGTAAAAGTTTTCAATTTTAAGTATGAAGAAATTACTCTTAGTATTTTGTAGTTGCATTATATTCAGTATAAGCTATGCACAAGATGAGTGTAACGAAATGAATACTATATACATTCGTTTAGATTCAATAGCTAAAGCAGCAGTATTGAAAACTGAAGTAGGCAAGTTTGCAAAAGACAGCATTTTTACATTAGGAAAAACCTTTGAATTATTCAACACAAAAAACCACTTGAACAGAAACCCCATGTTAACAACAATGGGTGGTTTAGCTATATTTTATTTTGATGAAACAGCTCAACCCAATATTCAAGCCCTTCTTGAAATGTGTATTGAACGTTTAGTAACAAAAGAAAATCTTTACCTAAAATATGATAAAGCAAACGAAAATGGATTCAAAAAAGTTTGGGTATATCAATCAAAAAAATCTAAAAAATTAATACTTGTTTTAGACAGAGGAACTAAAATAAACATCAATGGTGAAAATGAGAAGAACAAACTAAGTATGCGTTTGTATTGGGACTATTATTTACCCGAAACCAAGAATTAAACAAATAAATCAGCAGCAATTCCATCGGCTAAAAATTTAGCTGCATTGGTTAATTGCAAACAATCATTGTTCAATTGTATAGATTGATTATTGATGTGTATTGAAGCCCTATTCAATAAATTAGTCATTTCTACTTCACCAAAATTTGCTTGAATATATTGTAATGAAATGCCTTCTATTGTTCTTAATGTAGTCATAATATACTCATTTAATTGCTGCACTTTGGTAAGCATTTCTATTTCAAAAGGAATGGTATTTTGTTCAATACTTTTCAAATACAAAGCATTGTTGGCTATATTCCACTGCCTTGAAATACCATTAAATGAATGTGCCGATGGACCTAAGCCCAAATAATGTTTGCCTTGCCAATAACTGCTATTGTGTTTACTTCTAAAGCCAGGTTTTGCAAAATTACTAATCTCATAATGCTCAAAACCTGCAAGCGATAATTTGTTGACCAATATTTCAAAATGCTGAGCTTGCTTTTCAGCATCAATATTTTGTAGTTGTTTTTTTTCAATAAATTTTTCTAAAGCGGTTTTGGGTTCTACCGTTAATGCATAACAAGAAATGTGAGGAATATTTAATGCCAATGTTATATCAATATTTTTAATCCATTGTTCATTGGTTAATGTTGGTGTTCCATAAATTAAATCAATGGTAATATTGGAAAAATATTGTTGAATTAGTTGTAACGATTGTAAGGATTGTTTACTGTTATGAGCCCTGTTCATCCACTGCAAATCTTCCTCTACAAAACTTTGTACACCAATACTCAAACGGTTAATACCAATGGCTTTCCAAGCAATCAGTTTATCTTCAGTTATATCATCGGGATTAGTTTCTAACGTTATTTCAGCATTTTCATCAACTAAAAATAATTGTTTAAAATGGGTAAGCATTTGAGTAATTTGTTCAATAGAACATAAGCTGGGCGTTCCTCCTCCAAAATAAATAGTTTGTACTTTTTCTTGTAAATAATGCTGGTTTAAAGTAGTTTCTAGCATTATAGCTTCAATCATTGCAGGCAAAGCAGTTTGATTGGTGCTAAAATGAAAATTACAGTAATGGCAAGCCTGTTTACAAAAGGGAATATGAACATAAATACCTGCCATTTACTAAATGTTTAAACGTTAACGATTGTTTGTAGTAAAGTTTTATTAAACTTGTTTGTTGAAATGAATTTTAAGCAACTACGATACCTAATTTTTTTTGTTTTACTACTATTGGTTGGTAAAAATAATCATGCACAATCTATTCAGTTTAAAATTGAATATGTATATAAGTCAACCAATTTTAACGATAAAGAATTATTGCTCAAAACTCAATTTGCAACAGAAAAATTATGTACCGATTACATTCAACAGCTACCACAATTGCTACAAAGTAAAGGATATATTAGTGCATCGATAGATTCTGTTATACAAGCCAATCAACAGTTTATGGTTCATTTGTTTATTGGCGAAAAATATGTTTGGCAGCAATTAAAAGTTCAAAAAAATGATTGGCCTTTATTGACACAAGCAGGCATACAACAAAAGCAATTTGAAACAACACCTTTCAACCCTCAATTGGTTGAACAAGTACAAGAAAAATTATTGAATTATTTTGAAACAGTTGGTCATCCTTTTGCGTCAGTATCGTTTGATAGTGTAATGATTGCTGACAATAAAGTATCGGCACAACTCAATATTGACAAAGGCATTGTTTATAAAATGGATAGTGTACGCATTTTTGGTAATGCTAAAATTAGTAAAGCCTTTTTGTATAGATACTTAAACATACAGCCCAATAGTGTGTACAATCAACAAAAATTAACCACTATCAACCAACGTTTATTGGAGTTGCCATTTTTACAACAAAGTCAGCCTTGGCAATTGGCCATGTTGGGTAAAAGCTATTTAGTAGATTTATTTTTAGAAAATAAAAAGAGTAATCAAGTAGATGCAATTGTGGGTTTGTTACCGAATAACCAACAGTTAGATGGAAGTTTACTATTAACAGTTGATGCTAAGATTAAACTGCAAAATGCATTTGCTAAAGGAGAAACGGTAGCTTTAAATTGGCAACAAATTCAGCCAAAATCTCCACGATTGAATATTCTATTTCAACAACCGTATATTTTCAATTCACAGTTTGGATTTGATTTTCAGTTCGACTTATTTAAAAGAGATTCTACCTTTTTAAATTTACAAACCAATATTGGTATTTTGTATGAAATTAATGCACAACAAAAAACCAAAATTGTATATCAATCTTACAGAACGAATTTGTTAGATGTAGATACCAATACCATAAAAATTACCAAACGCTTACCCGATATTATTGATGTTGTAACCAATAGTTTAGGAATTGATTATACGTTTAATAATACCAATTATCGCTTTAACCCGGGTAAAGGAAATGAGTTGCAATTACTGTTAACAGCAGGTAATAGACGAATTATACAGAATAATGCAATTAGCCAAATTAAAGATGTCAGTTTTAATTACACTAGTTTGTATGATAGCTTAGATGCAAACAGTTATCAATTTAAAATTAAATTACAAGCAGCCAAATATTGGCCAGTTGGCAGGTATGGTGTTATTAAAACAGGTATTCAAAGTGGGTTAATTCAAAGCCCTACTATTTTTAGAAATGAAATGTTTCAAATAGGAGGATTTAAAACTTTACGTGGATTTGATGAAGAAAGTATTTTCACCAATCAATTTGCTATTGGCACTCTTGAATACCGATATTTATTTGGCTTGAATGCCTACTTTAGTGCATTTAGTGATATGGGCTATTCGTACAACTCCATCATGGATAAAACCTTAACCTACGTTGGTTTTGGGGCAGGTATGGCATTTGAAACAAAACAAGGAATTTTTAATATTAATATTGCTGCTGGTAAGAGAAATGACTTGCCATTCGACTTACGTCAGTCTAAAATTCATATTGGTTTTGTGAGTTTATTTTAATAGTTGATAGGAACACGGATGACACGGATTGGACGGATTTGCACAGAAAAACTCAGCGTAAATCAGCGGTGTATTCAATCAGCGATTATCAGCGGGAATTATATTCCCCGCAGATTTACACAGATTAAGAGAGTCGCTGATTTTCGCAGAAAAAATTAGCATGCATCAACAATTGATTCAATCAGTGAAAATCCGTTTAATCAGCGTCATCAGTGTTCCTATCCTCCCATCACTTCTTCACGATTTTATCAGCATTTTGCTTAAGAAAATCATCCCAACCTTTAAATCCTTTTGTAGAAGTATTTAACACGTTTGAAGTTTGATAACAGTGGCACAATGCAACTGCCAAAGCATCGGTAGCATCAAAGTATTGTGGCTTTTCTTCAATGTTTAAAACACGTTGCAACATTTTCCAAACCTGATCTTTATCGGCATTTCCATTCCCAGTAATAGATTGCTTCACTTTTTTAGGTGAGTATTCGGTTACGTCAAGTCCTGCTTGCATAGCAGCAGCAATTGCAACACCTTGAGCTCTGCCAAGCTTTAACATGCTTTGTACATTCTTTCCAAAAAAGGGTGCTTCAATGGCAAATGTTTGTGGTTTGTATAGTTTAATGAGTTCACAAACTTTGGTATGTATTTTTTCTAATCGTTCATAAATGTCTTTATGCTGAGATAGCTTCAATACATCCATTAACAGTACTTGCTGCTTATTGCCTTCCACTTTCAATAGTGCATAACCAAGTATTTGAGTGCCTGGATCTATACCAAGTATAATATGTGGTTTCTTCATTACAAAAGCAATCTAATAGCTTTTACAGTAACCAACAAAACAAATAATCTTATAAACGTCTCAATTATAACAATTAAAAAAAAAGAGCCAATAAAAACATTATTAAAATAAATTAAATAGTAAAAAATTGTACCCTATAATATAATATATTTGAAGTGTGTGCTACTTTCCCTAAAGCCTTTATAGAATGAATGATAAATTAACTATTTTTTTAGCCGATGATCACCATATTGTAGCAAAAGGCATTGCAAATATTATTCAACAAATACAAATTGTTGAAAAGGTTGAAATTTTTGCTAATGGAAAAGAACTTTTTGATGCATGCTTAAACCATTTACCCAATCTTGTTTTTATAGATATTGACATGCCTGTTTGGGACGGACGTAAAGCCCTTGTTTCATTGAAAGAAAAATTTCCTGCACTTCGTTGTTTAATGCTTTCAATGAACAACGAAAAATCTATTGTAGATGATTGTTTAGAAAAGGGGGCTAGTGGGTATTTGAATAAAGATTGTACTGAAGTAGAATTGCAGGAAGCAATTTTTACTAAAGAACCTATTTATTTTTCTAAAGAAGTGCTGAAAACAATTAGTGGCTATCATAAAAGTAATGCAACAAAAGGTTATCAATTAATAGAGCCATTAACCGATAGAGAACTAGAAGTGTTGGCATTATTTTGCGAAGGTTTAAGCCCAAAAGAAATTGCCGATAAAATTTATTTAAGTCCTAGAACAGTTGAAACGCATAAAAAAAACATTATGCAAAAATTAGATGTAAATAGTATTGGAAAATTAATTAGTGTAGCATTGAAAAATAAATTAATTAAGTAGTTGAAACAACTGATTTACATATTACCATTCTTGTTGTTTTTTATAACACTTCCTACAACAGCTAAACTGCAGGTAAACAACCAACAATTAAAAATATACGTAGGTCAATTGGTTGCTGAAGATAATAAGGCAACTTTATACCAACAATTAGATTCACTGAATAAATTAAAAAATGTAAACCCCGAAAATACTACCCTCATAAAAGTGCATTTAGCAAGAGAAGCAGCACGAATACAAAAGTATGCTGAGAGTTTAAAGCTTAGTTATGAAGGTATTGAGATTGCTAAAAAATATGGTTACGATAGTGCCCATTCGGCATTTTATAAAAGTATTGGAACTGTTAGTTATTATACAGGTAAACTATCTGAAGCAATTGTTTATTTTAAAAAGAGTGCAGCCATTGCAGAAGAAAAAAATATTATAGTTCTGCAAGCTGCCAACTATCAAAATATTGGTGGCGTTTCTATTGATAATAAACAAATTGATAGTGCTTATAAATATTTGAATTTAGCCATTGTAACCAGTAAAAAATGTGGAGCTAAATGTTCACAGTTTAGATTAATGGCATTAAGGTTATTGGCTACACTTTACGAAGAACAGGAAGAGTATAAAAAAGCAGAGAAACTATTTGTAAGTATTGAAGCAGAAATTAAATCATCAACAGATACGCTGATTATTGCATCAGTACTCATCTATCATGCTAAATTATTATCTACATTTGGTAAAAAAGAATTAGCCATAGAAAAATCTGAAAAGGCACTCATATTAATGAGAAATTTTAAAGGTAGTTACGACCATGGTTTTTATGCAACATTGGCACAACTTGCTGCAAGAAGAGATGAAACAGGCGATTATAAAGAATCATCTAAGCTAAGAAAAGAGATGATAGAATTACAAGCCAAAAGATTTAAACAAGAAGGTGACGCACAAATTAACGAACTTGAAACAAATTTTAAAGTAAAAGAATTAGAGCAAGCAAAAAACTTAGCAACAACCAATGCGTTAGCCGAAAAACAACAAAAACAAATATTATACTTATTGCTTATTGGAATTATTTTACTAGCAACATTACTTTTCACTTTTATTCATCTTAGAAATAAAAAGAAACAAGTTGAGGAAAAAGCAAATGCACAAAAAGCATTACTAACGTCTATTTTAGAAACAGAAGAAAAAGAAAGAAGTCGAATTGCTAAAGATTTACACGATGGTATAGTACAAGATTTAACTGCTATAAAGCTTGATATAAATTCAATGGTTCAAGAAGCTCCCGAAAATTTACAAACACAATTGAATAAAATATTAAGCAATGTAGATGTTACCTCAAAAGAAGTGAGAGAAATATCGTATCAAATGATGCCCGTAACATTACGTGAGTTAGGATTATTAAAAGCTATAGAAGAGTTACTCAATAGAAGTTTACCTAAAAAAAATATTCAATTTGAATTTGATTCTTTTGGTATTGAAGAACGTTTATCAGAAAAAATAGAAACCACTGTATATCGTATTTGTCAAGAGCTCATTAACAATACCATTAAACATAGCCAAGCAACCAATGTTTCTCTATTATTACAATTAAAAAACAACATGTTGCAGCTAACTTATGAAGATGATGGTGTAGGCTTCAACTCATCTACAGTAAAAAAAGGCATTGGCTTAAACAGCCTCAATAGCCGAATTGAAATGGTCAAAGGCTCACTTGAGTTTGATGCAACTGAAACCAATGGTACTACTGCTTATATTAGAATTCCTGTTTAAATACCAAAATTTACGTAGTCATTTTCAGTAATATTACTGATTAGGGTTTTAATGAATTGATACAAATTTGATTAATCAAATCAACCAATAAATCATTCAATTAAAATTACCCAAATATGAACAAAGTAAACGTCATTTTCAAAACCTTACTATTAATTTCAATTGCAAGTATTGGTTTATATTCTTGCGAAAAAAGCACCGATGATGCAGGTGGTTCAAGCTCAATACCAGCCAATGGTTGGAGAATTGGAACAACCAATTATACCACACTTTTTTCTATGAGAAATGCAGGACAACCAAATTCAATTGGTGCATTTGATGCAATACCAAATGCAGATAATTTGAACACGGTAATTGTATTATTTAATAACACTACAGGTATTGCAGCTGGCACTTTTAAAGTAGTAACAAAACCCAATCAAAGCGATTTATTAGCCAATGAAATTATGGTTGCACCAAGTACAGGTTACAATCAATCTACTGGTCAGTACAACAAACAATATGCTACTGTAATTGGCGAAACTGTTGACGCTACAGTTACTATAACTGGTGGTAAAGCAAAAATTGTTGTTCCTCAAATTAATATTATTTCTATACCCATTAACTCAAGTTCAACTACCTCAAATTTTGCAGGAACAATTACAGAACAATAAAAAAAATTATCAACCACTAAACGTTTTATAAAATGAAGAAAAGTATTGTATTGGGTTTATTTTCAACATTGCTGTTTAATGCAAATGCCCAAGTAGAAGTAACTACTAAAAGTGTAGAATTAGAACCATTAAACAAGCATAAAGTTTGGAGAATTATTGAAGCTGGAAGAACATCTAGCAACGAAATTTATTTGAAATTTGGTAAGCCTGGTTGTGATGTATCTAGAAGTTCTTGGACAGGCAGTAGTACTTATAGAGGCTTAAGCTGGAATATAGATAAACTGATATTCAACTCTTCATTTGAATATCAAAAAACAGAGGCGAAAACTTATAGTACATCTGAAGAAGCTGTACTACAAAACGAAAATGTATTTGGAAAAAGTTTTATGCCCATTTCTAATAAAGGTATTGGTGGTTTAATTACATCAAGTACAGGTATGCCTCCGAGAAAAATCAGCAATAAATTTTTATTTAACAATATTGTAGTTCCTGCAGCATCATTTGGTGGCGTTAAAATAAAAACATCTTACATCACTTGTGGCCCAATTGGAGCAACCTGTTCTGAGGTTCCTTACATAATGGATGTAAATACAGAAAGTGCAAAAGAAGCAAAAGGGCAACAATGGATTCCAACTTATAATAATCCAGAACCCAATGGTGGTAATATCTTATTTGGAACATCTGGTGTAAACCCAGATGACACTAAAGTGCATTATGTATTTAGAAAGTATAATGATAAAGGAACAGTAATTGTAGATAAAGCATTTACATTCGATTATCAATGTTTAATGAGCACCAAAGAAATTGAAACAGCACCAGGTGTATTCGATTACATTTTTGTTACTAATACCATCAACTATAAAAAATCTAAAGCTGTTTTAGCTCCAGCAAATCAATATGAATATATAAGAGTAGATGGAAAAAATTTTGAAATTAAAGAACGTATTAAATTTGAAGGTGTGTATACTAAATGGACTTTGGATGAAGTGATTGAAGAAAATGGAGCTCTATACATTATGGGTGCTTGTGGCAATAGTGCAACAGAACACATGGGTTTTTATGTTACACCCAAAGAAAAAGAAGGCTTTCAAATTGCTAAAATTAAAGATGGTAAACTTGAATATATAAAAGCATTTACAGAAAAAGAAGCAGAAGCAGCAATAAAAATACCTGAAGGATTAAAAGGAAAAGTTGATGTTGGTTTTCAGTTTATGAACATGCATTTATATGTAAAAAATGGTAGAATTGTTTATGAAGGTCAATCGTTGATTAACAATAAATTTAAAGCAATTGTAAACATAGTTATTGGTGTTAATGGAGATTTAGAAACCATCATAGCACAACCTTTTTACGATGGTGCTAGTTATAGTACACACTTTAGTAAAGATGGCAATACATTATATTGGATTTTAGGCGATGCTATGGAATATAATAAGTACGATAACGGTGTTTTTTATTCAAAGAAAGCTAGAGAAGTAGTAAATGCAATTGGAGTAGTGAAATACGATATGAATGCAAAAAGTGCAGTACATCAAAATTTAATGAACGATGATTGGGCTGTTTTATACACCAATCCTTTGTTGTATGAAAGTGATTCTGAAATTGTTTTAAATGGTATTAAGCTATCTAAAAAAGCCAAAGAGAGTGAAGCTATTTTTGTTATGATAAAAAAGTAAAAAATGAAAAAGATATTCTTTGCATTTCTTTTAGTTCTATTTTGTTTAACTAATCACTCTTATGCACAAGTAGAGTGGAAAGAAAGAGCAGAATTTTATAATGTATTTAATGAAATATTTTTAAGTGCACAAGTTGGTAATATTACACCCGCCATAGAAAGAAAACAGGAACTCCAAGAAAAATTTAGTCCTTTTTATAAAAGTGCAATGGCAAAATTTACTGATCCTAAAGATAAACGAAGACGTCATTTAGTTGTATTAGGAGAAAGGATTACATATTTTAATTTTCTCAATGCAAATGTTAACAAAATAGTCGAAGTTTGGTATGGAAGGTTAGTACTAATTCACAATAAGTATCATAAAATACTTTTAGACAATGAAGAACCACATATAAGTAAATCACTCTTAAAACATTATGAAAAAGAAGAGGATGATTTTACAAAAAAAGAAAAAAAGGGATTATTTAATCAAAATTCAGGTACTACAAAACAAACAACAAGCACACTTTCAACAGTTGTACAATCTTTTTCTCAAACCTGCAATGTTTATAGAACTTTTAAAGCTGGTGAAATGCGTGGAGACTTTAAAGAATTAAAATGGCAGGTTAAGTTTATTTCGGGAAGAAATACCATTGATCAATATTGGGAAAAAGACGGATTTCCCACAACTAGTTTCAAGCTCTATGAAACATTCAATGTTATTGAGAGTAAGAAAACTGAAGATTATAAATATGTTTACCTTATTAATAAAACAACGGCTATTTTTTTCAATTCAAAAGCACCTACAACTGTTACAATAACAACAGATGGTGGCAATACTTTTACAGAATATGCTACTTATGATTCCTATAATAAGCAATTTAAATAATGTCGATATTTTTTGCTAATCCAACTACAGCGAAAAATTAGTCATTCAATCTTATGAAATAAAATACACTTTGGGGGAAGTTATTTTTATTTCTCTAAAAAAGCATCTGTATAGATGCTTTTTTCATGATAGATATCCTTTATACACTAATAGTTAAATCCGTACTTTGCAGCGAAAAAAATTTTAAGTGCTGAAAAAGAAGAAAAAAATATTTCTCAACTATATTGTTGGTCCGTTATTATTTGTTTGGCTAAGTTTTTCTATTTATAAACAAATACAAGAACAACCCAATTTACCTGAAGCATGGAAAGCCATTCAAAATAGTTACCGTGGCCCCAATGCATGGAAATTGTATGCAGTAATTGCACTCATGTTTGTAAACTGGGGTTTAGAAGCCAAAAAATGGCAATTATTGGTTTCGGGAGTTCAAAAAATTTCTTTTCTAAGAGCATTCAGGGCCATATTCACAGGTCAGGCAATTGCACTCAATACATTCAATGGTGTGGGTGAATATGTTGGCAGAGTTGTGTATTTAAATGATGGTAACAGATTAAGAGCTGTAGCTTTATCTATTGTAGGCAGCCTAAGTCAAATTATTATTACCATGGTAATGGGTATATTAGGACTCATTTACTTGAGAATAAATATTTTAGACGATACACATCATTTACAAGGTTTAAGTAAATTTTGGTTAGATGCTATGATGTATTCTATTAGCTTCTGGACGATTATTTTTTTATTGGTGTACTTTCAGCTATCGTGGCTTACTAAATTAATTGAAAAAATTCCTTTTGTAGCCAAATACAGTTTTTACATTCAAAAGCTAGAAGATTTTCATTGGAAAGAATTAACAAGAATTTTATTATTATCTTTTATACGCTACGTTGTATTTGTGGCACAGTATTTACTTTTATTAGAGTTGTTTAATGTAAATGCAACTGCCATTCAGTTGGCATGGATGGTATGTGTGTTGTTTTTAGTATTAGCAGTTATACCAACAATACCAATTGCCGAGCTAGGTTTACGTGGCGAAGCAAGTAAACAATTGTTTGGTTTAATTAGTAGCAATACTTTAGGCATAGTATTTACAGCAGTTGTTATTTGGTTAATTAACAGAGTAATTCCTGCTATTGCTGGCAGTATTTTTTTATTAGGTGTAAAATTATTTAAGGGTAAATAACAGTTTCTATTTTTTCTTTCAAAAATCTGTTATTGAACTAACAGTACAATAAAACAGTATATGAAAAAAATATTTATTTCACTCACTTGCTTGGTTTCTTGGGTTACATTAACCTCAGGAGATAGCTTTTGCGGTATTAGAAATTATTCGTTTGAAGATGGAGAAAATATCACCTTCAAAGTATTTTACAATGCTTTAGGTTTATATGTAGATGCTGGCTCAGCAAACTTTACAGTTACACAAGAAAACTTAGGCAACAAACCTGTATACCATATTGTAGGTACAGGAACCTCTAACACAAGCTATGATTGGATTTTTAAAGTACGAGATAGATATGAAACTTATATAGATACTGCCAATCTTCAGCCCTTGAAGTTTATTAGAAATGTAAATGAAGGCGGACATAAAATTTATGAAAACATCACTTTTAATCAACAAACCAATTCGGCTATTACTACAAAAGGTATTTACAAAGTTCCCAATTGTGTACAAGATGTTTTAAGTGCAATTTATTATGCTAGAAACATTGATTTCAATAAATATAAAGAGGGAGATAAGATTCCTTTCGATATGTTTTTAGATAACGAAGTCTTTAGTTTATATATCAAATATTTAGGTAAAGAAACTGTGAAAACAAGATATGGTAAGTTTAAGGCCATTAAGTTTAAACCCTTATTGGTAAAGGGAACTATTTTTGATGGTGGCGAAAAAATGACTGTTTGGGTAAGCGATGATGCCAACCATATTCCTTTAAGAATTGAAAGTCCCATTGTTGTTGGAAGCGTAAAAGTAGATATGATGATGTATAAAAATCTTCGCTATCCATTATCTTCAATGATTAGTTATAGATAAATAAAACCAATTCTATTGTTTACATGAAAAAAATATGTACACTTTTAGTTGCCACTTGTATGGCAACTTTTTCTTTTGCAACTGTTGATACCGTTTTTATTTTCAGCAAATCCATGCAAAAAGAAATTAAAACAGTTGTTATAAAACCCGATAATTACAAAAAAAATAAACTTAAATTTCCTGTAGTGTATTTATTACATGGGGCAATGGGTGTTTCTACTAATTGGATTAAAAAAGTGCCTCAATTACAAGAGATGGCTAATGAACATCAACTACTCATTGTTTGTCCTGATGGTTCTGTAAATAGTTGGTATTTTGATAGCCCTGTTGATAGCAGTTACAAATACGAAACACATGTAAGTACAGAAGTACCCGCATTTATAGATGCCAACTATAAAACAATTGCCAACAGAAATTTTAGAGCAATTACTGGCTTAAGTATGGGTGGTCATGGAGCTATGTTTATTGCTTTCCGTCATGCAGAAACTTTTAGTGCATGTGGTAGTATGAGTGGGGCTTTGGCTGTAAACTATATTAAACGTGGCTATGATATTCAAAAAAGACTCGGCGATACCATTCTGAATAAACAATACTATGAAGATTGGAGTGTATTAAAAGTAATAGAAGAATATCCAAAAGATTCTTTAGCAATTATAGTAGATTGTGGATTACAAGATTTCATTTATCAAATGAGCAAAGCAGCACATGAAAAATTAGTTCAACTAAAAATTCCTCACGATTATATAGAACGCCCGGGTAAACACGATTGGCCATATTGGGCAAATGCAGTGAGGTATCAATTGGTGTTTTTTAAAGAGCATTTTAAAAGGAAAACCAACTTATCAAACTAATCAATTTTATTGTACTAGTAAGAAAAACAAACCCCGAAGTTTTTTAAAAGCTTCGGGGTTTTTACTAATACTATTTTTTTTGAACAAACATGAATAGCATTAAAACAATACTATTCTACAATTCATTCAGCTTCATTGTTTTGAACAGTTAACAATGGCACACTACTTCTAAAGGCTAATGTTTTGGTATGATTTACACCAAATAGATTGCTAAATACACCTTCTTGTTGCTTAGGTATTACTACAACTAAATCTACTTGATTATTTACAACAAAAGCATCTACAGCATCACTAAAATTTGTGTTGTGTTCAAAACGAAACTTTGGATGGTACTCTTTAAACATTTCTTGCAAAGCCAATTTTTCTGGCGAAGCTTCAGCAGCTGCAACATCATTGGTAAAATGTAAAATGAAAAAGCTACTAGCTCCTGTTGCTTTAAGCATGTCTTTTAAATCTTTTTCTGGAGTGGTAGTAGCAACATCTTTAAAATCGCTTACCAAAACAATTTCATTAATACGTTTAAAGTTAGATTCTGTTGGTACAATTAAAACAGGTACAGGACTGTTTCTAGCCAATTTCACTGAATTGCTAGTGCCAAAAGTTTCTTTTAAAACTCCACCACCAGTAATACCCATTACAATTAATTGAGCTCCGGTTGATTCAGTTAAACTTGTAATTGCATCTGGTAATTCGGCATAACTATGATAGCCTTCAATTTCAATGTTGCCAATTACTTTAGATTTTAATACATCGGTAAATTCTTTCAATTTAACTGCACTTTCTTGGCGAAAAGGTTCGCTAGTAATAGTTTGCTGATAACCTGTCATTGAATTTGAAGTACTTGCTACTTCATATGTATGATACACGACAATTTTTTTTGCTCCAATTTGAAAAGCCAAATCCACTGCATATAAACCAGCATTGGTTGCAGTTTCAGAAAAATCAGATGGGAGTAAAATAGTTTCAATCATAATTGGTGGTTTTTGCGTAAAGATATATTTTGATATTAAAGAAAAAAAGCTTTTTTGGTATTATTTATATACTTCCAAAAATTACATGCAGCATGTAAGTTTATTAATCTTGCATATTGGCATATTTCAATTTAAACAATACTCCTAAACCAACAATATCTACATCAATTTTTTGTTTCTTACTATTTACTAATTGAATAACATGTTCAAATGCTTTTTTACTAAACCCTACATTATTTGTAGTAGTTTGTTTAGTTGTATTTTCTACCAATATACCATAACGGCTAAATAGTGTAATGAGATCTTGTTTAAAATACCCATTAAGTTGTAGTTGCTCAATTATTTTTTGTTTTGCCAAGCTTACACCCTCAAAATATGCACTATTTAATTGTTGTGCTTTATTGCACAGTTCTTCTACGTGGCTTGCTGTAAAAGCATGTAAAATAGTTTCATCTTTTGTTAATTGATAATAATTATTTAAAGCTTCTAACTTTACTTGAACATTAATCAGTTTAAAATTCTTCAACAGAATTTCTTTCAACCTTTCTTCAATAATCAAGTGATAGATATAAAAATGTTGACTCAAT
>CALRVE020000010.1:0-95060 GCA_943371535.1 Asaia bogorensis
TGGTATAGTAGAAGTATGGCATTGTTGGGTACTCTTTTGTTGTTATTTCTCATTATGCATATTGCACATTTTTGGGTGCCAAGTAGAATTACAGGATTAGAAGAAGTTTATTACAATAATGTATTACACCATAACCTTTTTAATGAAATGAGAGTGGTTTTCACTAATGAACAATGGGGTTTGCCTATTGTAATATTATACGTTGCAGGATGCATTTCTTTGGCTTATCACTTGGCACATGGCTTTCAAAGTGCATTTAAAACAATTGGGGTAAGCAATAAAAGATATCATGGAATGATTACTTCTATTGGGTATGGATTTTCTATTATTGTTCCATTGGCTTTTGCAGCAATGCCTATTAGTTTTTATTTAGAATTGGTTTAATTGTTTAAGATTTTTAAACATCTATTTGTTCTATACAAAAAATAAGTTCAGTATAACCTGAGACTTAAAACTCGAAATTTTTTAAGCTATGCTAGATGCTAAAATTCCTTCAGGTCCACTAGAAAGTAAATGGACAGATTACAAAGGACATTGTAAGTTGGTAAACCCATCTAATAAAAGAAAATTAGAAGTGATTATTGTGGGTACAGGATTAGCTGGTGCTAGTGCTGCTGCTAGTTTAGGTGAATTGGGTTATAAAGTAAAAGCTTTTTGCTTTCAAGACAGTCCACGCCGTGCACACAGTATTGCTGCACAGGGTGGAATTAATGCAGCAAAAAATTATCAGAACGATGGAGATTCAGTTTTCCGTTTATTTTACGATACCATCAAAGGAGGAGATTACAGAGCAAGAGAAGCCAATGTGCATCGTTTAGCCGAAGTAAGTGCCAACATTATTGATCAGTGCGTTGCACAGGGTGTGCCTTTTGCAAGAGAGTATGGTGGATTGTTGAGCAATCGTAGTTTTGGTGGTACACAAGTACAAAGAACTTTTTATGCTGCAGGCCAAACTGGTCAGCAATTATTAATAGGTGCTTATCAAGCTTTAGAACGTCAGGTTGCGTTGGGTAATGTTACCATGTATGCTAGACATGAAATGCTGGATATTGTAAAAGTAGATGGTAAAACTCAAGGAATTATTGCTAAAGATTTAGTTACTGGAAAGCTAGAACGTCATTTTGGTCATGCTGTTTTATTGTGTACAGGTGGTTATGGTAATGTGTTTTACTTATCTACCAATGCAATGGGTAGCAATGTAACTGCTGCGTGGAAAGCACATAAGCAAGGTGCAACATTTGCCAATCCTTGTTTTACACAAATTCATCCAACTTGTATTCCTGTAAGTGGCGATCATCAAAGCAAATTGACTTTGATGAGTGAATCTTTACGAAATGATGGTAGAATTTGGGTGCCAAAAAAAGTAGGTGATAACAGAAAATCTGTTGATATTCCCGAAGAAGAAAGAGATTATTACTTAGAAAGAAGATACCCTGCTTTTGGTAATTTGGTTCCAAGAGATGTGGCTAGTAGAGCAGCTAAAGAAAGATGTGATCTTGGTTATGGAGTAGGTACTTCTAAGCAAGCGGTTTATTTAGATTTTGCCGATGCGATTATACGTTACGGTAAAACTGAAATTACCAAACAAGGTAGAGATGCCAATGCTGCATCGAAAGATGAAATTCTTACTTTAGGTAAAGCCGTAGTAAAAGAAAAGTATGGTAATTTATTCGATATGTACGAAAAAATTACAGGTGAAAATCCATACGAATTGGCGATGAGAATTTATCCTGCTGTTCATTATACAATGGGTGGTTTATGGGTAGATTATGAATTAATGACCAATGTGAAAGGATTGTATGCTTTAGGAGAAGCAAACTTCAGCGATCATGGTGCAAACCGTTTAGGTGCAAGTGCATTGATGCAAGGTTTAGCCGATGGATATTTTGTAATTCCTTATACAATTGGTAATTACTTAGCCGATGAAATTTATACCAAACCAATTTCTACCGATCATGAAGCATTTGTAGCAGCCGAAAAAGCTGTTTCTGATAGATTACAAACTTTAATGAATATTAAAGGAAAACAAAGTGTAGAAAGTTTACACAAACGCTTAGGTAAAATTATTTGGGATAAATGTGGGATGGGTCGAAGTGCAGAAGGTTTAAAACAAGCTATTGCCGAAGTGCAGGCATTGAAAAAAGAATTTTGGAGCGATGTAAAAATACCAGGAGATATAGATGGATTCAATCCTGAATTAGATAAAGCAGGTAGAGTAGCCGATTTTATTGAATTAGGTGAATTAATGTGTATTGACGCATTAAACAGAGAAGAAAGTTGTGGTGGACATTTCAGAGAAGAACACCAAACTGAAGAGGGAGAAGCTTTACGTCATGATGATAAATTTATGTATGTTGCTGCTTGGGAGTATAAAGCTGAACATGAATGGCAATTGCATAAAGAATCTTTGAATTACGAAGTGATTAAACCAAGTCAGAGAAATTATAAGTAATCCCCATCCCCTAAAGGGGTAAGGAGTGCTAAAATGAAATTAATTTGTAAACGAAAACAAAATTCCCCTTCAGGGGATTGGGGCTTATGGAACATTATAACATGAATCTAAACTTGAAAGTTTGGAGACAAAAAAACAACAAAACCAAGGGCGAATTCAAAATGTACAGAGTAGAAAACATTTCATCTGAAATGTCTTTTCTAGAAATGCTGGATGTTTTGAACGAACAATTAATTGTTACTGGAGATGATCCAGTTGCTTTTGATCACGATTGTCGTGAAGGTATTTGTGGTATGTGTAGCTTGTATATCAATGGTAAGCCTCATGGTCCTTGGCAAGCAAACACCACTTGTCAGTTACATATGAGAGCCTTCAAAGATGGCGATACAGTTGTAATTGAGCCTTGGAGAGCCAATGCATTTCCTGTAATTAAAGATTTAGTAGTAGATAGAAGTTCATTTGATAGAATTATTCAAGCAGGTGGTTATATTTCTGTAAATACTGGTAATGCAGTTGATGGAAATGCTCTACCAATTAATAAAGACAAAGCCGATGCAAGTTTTGCCGCAGCAATGTGTATTGGTTGTGGTGCATGTGTTGCTGCTTGTAAAAATAGTAGTGCCATGTTATTTTTAAGTGCTAAAGTTTCTCATTTAGCATTATTACCTCAAGGAGAACCAGAACGCAAGAGTCGTGTAATAAACATGGTTGCTCAAATGGATAAAGAAGGTTTTGGTGCATGTACCAATACAGGTGCATGTGAAGCAACTTGCCCGAAAGAAATTTCCATTGCAAATATTGCTCGTTTAAATCAAGAATATTTAATGGCAACATTAACGGCTGAATAAAATGAGTTTAATAGAATAGTACAAATTATAAGGCCATCTTTTAAGATGGCTTTATTGTTTAAGTAAGATTCCTTTACCGAATTGAAATATATTGAAGCAAAGATTAGTGGGAACTACACATCTTTAATCAATTCAGTTGATAGTATTTTAATATTAATTTGTAATTGATTACTTCATAATTTTTTTGGATGCCAAAGACAATAAACGTTATTAGATAAAATCTCAATCCTGAATGTTCTATTCCTATGGACTATTTGCAAACTCAATATTCATTCTCTTTTCAAATGCAACACATTTAGAATGAGCATCATTACTGTTAGGCATATATCAACTAAATACAAAGTCAATTCAATATTTAACCTTTGGGTTATCTTATTAAGCTAATCCATCCTGTATATTTATTTTTATTTTGATTGGCACTAATGATATAATAATACACACCAACAGGTAATGGTTTGCCATTTCTACTGCCATCCCAAGGTTTAGTATATCCAGTGGAACGATATACAATTTGTCCGTTTCTATTAAAAATTTCTACTACACAAAATGGATCTAAATTTAAACCAGAGATTTCCCATGTATCGTTTAAGCCATCTCCATTAGGCGAAAATGCATTTGGAATAACTATGTCTTTAACTACTTTAACAGTTACTGTACTTGTAGCAGAACAACCATTATTATTGGTAACTGTAACTGTGTAAGTAACATCTGTTTGAGGTTTTATTACCCAAGGACTTGCAATATTTGCGTTAGATAAATATGTTGTTGGCGACCATATATAAGTAAAAATATTTCCTCCATTTACCGTAGTAATTAATTGAACACTATCGGTTGGTTTAATTAATTTATCGGCACCTGCATTAATAATTGGAGAAGCAACATTAGCAATGCCTACACCTGTTGAAGTACTTGTGCAGCCTATATTATTGGTTGCTTGAACTGTGTATGTGCCAGATTGATTTACTGATAAACTGTTTCCATTTTGACCAGTTAATGCAACCCCATCTTTAAACCATTGTAAAACAAACGTAGAGGTGGTATTTAGTACAATGCTTTGGTTATTACAAACTACCATTGCTCCATTAGAGGTAATAGTAGGTGTTGTTGGGGAAGGTTCAACTGTAACAGTAATAGCAGTTCTATTGCTTTCGCAATTATTCACTGTTTGAGAAACATAATAAGTTGTAACACCTACATTACTTGTATTTGGTGTAGGTGCAGTTGTACTGCTTGCAGTTGCAGTTAAAGAAGTGTACCATAATAAATTACTACCAGTTGCTGATAACTGTGTTGCAGTTGTATTTCTACAATATTGAATAGTGGTAGTTGCTGTTGGAGCAGGAGGAATATTAGGTGTAACATTAATAACTCTTGGCCCTGCACTGAGTAGGCAGTTGGTATTTAAATCTCTAACAATAAAATTATAGCTACCACTACTCACATTATTGAAAGTGGGAGAACTTTGAAATGTAGTTCCATCAATACTATAATTGAAATTAGCTCCAATAGGCGACAAATAAGTTATAACAACTGTTGTTGATGCACAATTGGGCTGTGTAATAATAAAAGTAGGTGTAGCTCCGCTACTACTTGGTACAATGGTAAAAGTATTGGTACTGCTGCAACCTGCGGCATTTTTTACTGTAATGGTATAGCTATTAGGTGATAAATTATTAAATATTGTACTCGTTTGAAAATTAGTTCCATCTATGCTGTACGTAAATCCAGCACCTACTGGCGATGTTACAGTAACATTACCAATTGGTACAACGCAAGTGGGTTGCATTATTGAAACAGTTGGTATACTGGGAACATTTGGAACTACATTAATGGTTGCAGTAGCAGGTGATGAAATACAACCTTGATTATTTTTTACTGTTATGGAATAGGTATTAGGACTTAAGTTATTAAATACACCTGTTGTATTGGTGTAATTAGTGCCATCTATACTAAATGTGTATGCACTACCTGTTGGATTTGTTACACTGATGCTTCCTGTAGAAATCGTACAAGTTGGTTGAGTAATAGATAGAGTAGGAGTGCTGTTAAATGAAGGATGAATTACAATTGAGGTACTCGTTGTATTAGAACAGTTATTTGCAGAAAAAGCATAGGTAATTGTATAGTTGCCTTGTGTACTATTCGCCAAATCAATTACACCTGTTGAGCTATTGATTTGCAAACCTGTTGTACTTGTAAATGTACCACCTGTGGTTCCTGTAATAGTTGGTGCAACAGTTCCAATTCCACAAAAAGGAGAGCCAGTATAATTGATGGTGGCTGTTGGTAAAGGATTTACTGTAATGGTAAATGAAGTAGGTGCTCCTGTACATCCATTACTTGGCGAAATAAAATTACCCAATGAGTGAGGTACAGAACCAACTGTTATGGTTGTAGTAACTGTATTATTTGTTGTATTGATTACCGATACATTATTAGAGCCAAAATTGCACACATAAGCTTTTAATCCATCTGATGTGAATGAAATTCCTTGTGGATTATTATTCACAGCAATGGTATTGCTTACTGTATTATTGGTAGTATTGATTACTGTTACATTGGCTGAGTTTTGATTGGTTACATACACCTTTGAATCATCTGGACTAACAGCCACACCATTGGGGTTTGTTCCAGTTGCAACAGTTGCAATAACTGTATTGCTAGTAGTATTGATGACTGAAAGATTGTTGCTCCCAAAGTTTGGAACAAATAATCGACTTCCGTCAGGACTTATAGCAACTGTTATAGGTTGTGTACCCACACCAATAACTCCTAACACTGTATTAGTAGCAGTATTGATGATAGAAACATTATTGGAATTTACATTAGCAACATACACTCTTGTTCCATCTGAACTAATTGTAATGCCTTGTGGTTGTAATGAAACAGGAATTGAAGCAATGACAGTATTGGTTAAAGTGTTGATTACAGATACTGTGTTAGATAATTGATTGGTAACATAAACCCTTGTACCATCTGGACTAACAACAACAGCCATTGGCAGATTGCCAACAGAAATTGTATTGGTTACAACATTGGTAAATGTATTAATAACTGATACACTGTTGGAACGATAATTTGCTACATATACTCTGCTACCATCGGCATTTACTGCAACACCAAAAGGACTACTTCCAACAATAATATTTCTTACAACAGTATTGGTACTTGTATTTATAACCGATACTGTGTTGCCGGGTGATAATAAAGTTCCATAATTGGCAACATAAGCATACCCTGTAGAAACTGGTGTAGCAGTAATTGTTGCAGTTATGGGTGTTGTTCCAGTATTTAATGCATTGAATGAAGCTATATTACCAGTACCCGATGCTGCTAATCCAATTGCAGGATTACTATTCGTCCAGTTATAAGTAGCCAATCCACTACCAGAAAAATTAATGGCCGACGTAAGTGTGTTTACACACAATGATTGATTGGCAATTGCATCAATAGTGGGTGCTTGATTAATATTTACTCTAATGAGTGATCTTGGACTTTCGCAACCATTCACTGTTTGGCTTACATAGTAATTGGTGATACCAACATTTGTTGTTGATGGAATAGGAGCAGTATTGAGTCCACTTCCACCAGTTGGTACAATATACCAAAGCAAATTTGTTCCTGTTGCAGTTAAAGCAGGTGCAGTTTCATTCTGACAATAATTGTATAATGACGTAACTGTTGGTGCAACATTATTCACTACATTAATGGTACTGGTTTGTGCAATAGGACAAGAGTTACCTCCAGAAACGTAGTTGATTGTATAGGTAATATCATAAGCTCCATTTAAACCTGCAGGATTAAAAGTATTACCTGTAACACCAGTGCCAGTCCATGTTCCTCCACTTGTGCCAGTAACAAATGCATTCAAATTAATAGATGCAGTATTAGCACATATAGCTGTAACAGGAGCAGCCCATGTAGCAGTTGGAATACCACCTCCAGCATTGATGGTTAAAGTAAGTCCAGCCGAAAAATTTTGCCCACTTGAGTTGTATTGGTTACTTGAATTATAGGATTGCCAATTACTATTATTACTAATTCGTTCAATCCATTGTGTTTGTGTTGCAGGCGTAAATGGTCCATTGTATTTATTCCATGAAGTACCGTTGGTGGGGCTCATACTAAAACAATTCATACCAGGATATAACATTGACTCTCCTGATGATTGTGAGCCTGCATTATTTTGCCAACCATTGGTTGTAAATCCAAATAAAATTCTTCCATTATTGCCTGGGAAAATGGCATTGGGAGAAGTTCTATTTCCGTTAATAGTACATAAAGAAGATTGTTCAATCCAAGTGCCACCTTGTGCAAAATACAATTGGTCGCCTCCAGAATTTATATTAAAATCTGTAGCTAAAATAGAGTAATTAGGGTTGGTAGGGTGTGTAAACAAATCTGTAACTGTCCAATTATTATCTGGGTTAGCAAATGCAAATGGAGCCGTAATAAATGTAATTACTGTACCAGCAGGAAGGGTGGTATTCGTTCTTGTAAGTTTAGCACCACCTTCTTGACCTCCACTCCAAAAACCATTGACACAATTGCCATAACCAACATCTACAATTTGTAGTTCTGTACCGGGTGTAATGTCTTTAAAACATACAAAACTTATTTGATCTCTTGAGCCATTGAATGCAGCATTTACACCTAGTACTGCTAAATCGCCCCTATTGATAATAGTAGGTTGAGCATAGCTTTTTGAAATTAATAAAACAACAATTATTATAGTTAAAACTAAGTTTCTTTTCATTTAGTATACTATTCAAACTTAAATAGACAATTAGCAAAATAACACTAATTTGATTGAATGTAAATTTCTAAATAAGTTACGTTTATATTACTATTTATAAAACTATATTTCTTATTCAAATAATTCTAGAAATAAAAGAAGCCGTGCCTATTTCTAAACACAGCTTTCTTCAAAATTTATAAACAAAATTTATAATACTAAAATTCCTTTTGCTTGAATTACAATTTCTCTTTTTGGTTCTTTAATCGCATCAATTTCAGCTTTACTTTTATTCGCATCTTCGGCATAGTGTTTCAACATTTCAATGCTTGTTACTTTTTCTTCTGCAATGCCTTCAATAATAATTTCTTTTTCGTTTAAAACTAACGGAACTAAAAATTTATGGTCTTTCATTTTAACCATTACATTTCCGGTAGTGCCTTTAATTTTTATCCAACAACCTTCTTTACTGCACACTTCAGTAACAGTAGCTTTTAATTTTACTTCCATTTTTTTTGCACCATCTTTTTTTGCAGCAAAAGCATTGGTTAAATCGCCAACTGTGATAGCATTTTCAGCACTTACTTTTTCGCCAAAGTTTGCACCTTTATCTGCTGGAACATTAGGAGGTTGAGCATGTAATGCACAAACAGTTGCAGCCATCATTAAGGTCATCAATATTCTTTTCATATTTAATAATTTTCGTCAAATGTACTAGATTATTTGTTGTAAGAAATTTTGTAAATCACGCTAGCATAATCATCACTTACCAATAAACTGCCATCTGCTGCAACAATACAATCTACTGGTCGTCCAATTACTTTTTCTCCATTTTGTAAAAACCCTTCTGCAAATGGTTCGTAGTTCACAATCTTATTACCTTCTAAAGTTGCAATGCCAACTTTGTAGCCCGATTTTTTACTTCTATTCCAGCTGCCATGTTCACAAATAAAAATTTTATTAGTATAGCTTGCAGGGAATTGTTTACCAGTATAAAAACGTAATCCCAATGGTGCAACATGAGGGCCAACTTTAAGTGCAGGTAAAGAATAATCTTTCGGGTTTTTCCCTTCACCAAATTTGGGGTCTAGTACATCGCCTTGATGCACATAAGGAAAGCCAAAATGCATACCTTTCGTAGGGGCATAATTTAACTCACAATAAGGCACATCATCACCCATCATATCTCTTCCATTGTCTGTAAACCACATTTCTTTGGTTTGAGGATGCCAAGCAAAACCAACACTATTCCTTATACCTTTTGCAAAAATTTCTCTGTTACCGCCATTTGCATCAATACTGGTGATGGTTGCAAAAATGGAATCTTTTTCATCACACACATTACAAGGTGCACCAACCGGTACATACAATTTTCCATCGGGGCCAAAAGCAATAAATTTCCAACCATGATGTGTTTTGGTAGGATATTGGTCGGTTACTAAAACTGCTGTTGGCGGATTGGTTAATTGATCTTCAATATTATCGTATCTAAATATTTTATCTACTGTTGCAACATATAAACTACCATCTTTAAATGCAACACCATTGGGCATATTTAAGTTGGTAGCAATGGTGTACACTTTTTCGGCAAAACCATCTTTGTTTTCATCAACCACTGCATATACATTGTCTTCGTTTCTGTTACCTACAAATAATGTTCCTTTAGCACCCCAACACATACTTCTTGCATTAGGTACTTCTGCATAAACACTTACTTTAAAACCATCAGGAACTTTAATTTTTTCAATATTGTATTTTGCATCTAACCCCTTTGGGCTTGCAACAGCAGTATTGGTTTGCGGTCCACTTTGGCAACTGCCTAAAATAGTAGTGGCACATAAAGCAGTTATAAAAACTTGTTTTAAATACATGATAAATAATTTAATTGTTGCAATCTAAACAAGTTTTAAACCAAGTAGTTTAAAAACAATGTGTTTTATATAAGTGAAAGAGTAAGTTTTCATCAACGAATACGTTTGCGTAACTTTTTCGCTACAAATAGTCATTGCTTAAATTATTCAATTGAATGAGTGTACTTTTATGCCCTTAATAAAACTTAGATTATGTCTCAAGATCAAACCATTCAACAATTAGTAGATTATCCAGTTGTTCCAGTTTTTTATAATGCCGATCCTGCTTTATGTAAAAGTATTTTTGATGCTTGTTATAAAGGCGGAATCAGGGTTTTTGAATTCACCAATCGTGGTGCAAATGCATTAGACACTTTTAAAGAATTGGTAGCTTTATTACCTCAATATCCAGGTTATTCTATTGGTGCAGGTACTGTTTTAAAAGCAAGAGATGCTGAAGCATTTATTGAAGCAGGTGCAAGTTTTATCGTTTCTCCTTGTTATACAAGTGAAGTGTTTGATGTGTGTTATCAGCACAAAATACCCTATATGCCAGGTTGTATGACGGTGAAGGAAATTTACGATGCGGCAAGTGCAGGTTGTGAAGTAATTAAGATTTTCCCTGGTGATGTTGTGGGTGCCAAATTTGTAAAAGGAGTGAAAGCTGTTTTTCCTAAGCAGAAATTAATGGTTACAGGTGGGGTAGAACCCAATAAAGATAGTTTTGCTAGCTGGTTTGGTGCTGGTGTAACTGCTGTAGGTATGGGAAGTCAGTTATTTAAAAAAGAATGGTTAGATAGTGGCAATTTTGAAGAAGTAACCAAAATATGTTCAGAGTGTATGAGCTTATTGAAGAAGTAAGTTTGTTCTACATATAGTTTTTCAAAAAATCCTGTTACAATTAGTAATGGGATTTTTTAATTCTAAAGTAAAAACTCAAAACTCATAACCCCAAACTCCAAACTAAATAACTAAACAACAAAATTATTTTCCACATTTTTCATTTCGGCTTAAAATTTGTTTTTGGCTTTCAACTACATTCCTTACTTTTGCCATCCTTTAATTTTCGGTAAGCTAGCTAAGTTTGTTATGTTCATGGCCGTGATTGCGTAACACTCTGTAAATCAGTTATAAAGAAAAGTCAACTTTTCTACCGAAACAATATTGCAATAAACCGGTTTTACAAAATAATTATGTCAACAACACAATTGAACAACAGGATCAACTTTGGTAAAACAAAAAACCTTGCTGCAACTCCTGACCTCCTAGACATTCAGTTAGAATCTTTCAAAGAATTTTTCCAGTTAGAAACTACGCCAGATAAGCGTAATGTTGAGGGTTTATTCCGTGTGTTTAAGGATAACTTTCCTATCACCGATACCCGTAACATCTTCGTATTGGAATTCTTGGATTATTTCATTGATCCGCCCCGTTACTCTATTGATGAGTGTATGGAACGTGGATTAACCTACGCTGTTCCATTAAAAGCTAAGCTTCGTTTAAGTTGTAATGATGAAGAACACGTAGATTTCCAAACCATTGTACAGGATGTATTCTTAGGAAACATTCCTTACATGACACCCCGTGGTACATTCGTAGTGAATGGTGCTGAACGTGTGGTTGTTTCTCAGTTACACCGTTCACCTGGTGTATTCTTTGGTCAATCTACCCATCCTAATGGTACAAAAATTTACTCTGCTAGAGTAATTCCTTTTAAAGGTGCTTGGATGGAGTTTGCTACAGACATTAATAATGTTATGTATGCATACATTGATCGTAAGAAAAAATTTCCAGTAACCACTTTATTACGTTCTATTGGGTTCGAAACAGATAAAGATATTCTTACTTTATTTGGAATGGCCGATGAGGTTGTTGCCGATAAAAAAGAATTAGAAAAACATATTGGTAAAAGATTAGCTGCTCGTGTATTACGTACTTGGGTAGAAGATTTTGTGGATGAAGATACTGGTGAAGTTGTAAGTATTGAGCGTAACGAAATTGTAATGGAACGTGATGTTGTTTTAGATGAAGACGGCATTGACACCATTATTGAAATGGAAATTAAGAGCGTTTTCTTACAAAGAGAAGATGTGGGTGGTGATTACGCCATTATTTACAATACTTTAAATAAGGATACTTCTAACAGTGAATTAGAAGCGGTTCAGCACATTTATCGTCAATTACGTGGTGCCGATGCTCCTGATAACGAAACTGCTCGTGGTATTATTGACAAATTATTTTTCTCTGACAAACGTTACGATTTAGGAGAAGTTGGTCGTTACAAAATCAATAGAAAATTAGGGTTAGAATACCCTTTAACCAAAAAGGTTTTAACCAAACAAGATATCATTGAAATCATTAAATACTTGGTGCGTTTAACCAATGCAAAAGCCGAGATTGATGATATTGATCATTTATCAAATCGTCGTGTACGTACTGTTGGCGAACAATTGTATGCACAATTTGGTGTTGGTTTAGCTCGTATGGCTCGTACCATTCGTGAAAGAATGAACGTACGTGATAACGAGGTATTCACTCCAGTAGATTTGATTAATGCTAGAACATTATCTTCTGTAATTAATTCATTCTTTGGTACCTCTCAGTTATCTCAATTCTTAGATCAAACCAATCCATTATCTGAAATTACACACAAACGTCGTATTTCAGCTTTAGGGCCAGGAGGTTTAAGTAGAGAGAGAGCAGGTTTTGAGGTACGTGACGTACACTATTCTCACTACGGTCGTTTATGTACTATTGAAACACCAGAAGGACCAAACATTGGTTTGATTTCTACATTGTGTGTGCATGCTGCTATTAACGAAATGGGCTTTATTGAAACGCCTTATCGTAAAGTAACAGATGGAAAAGTAAACTTAAATGATTTAAAATATTTAAGTGCCGAAGAAGAAGAAGATAAGAAAATTGCCCAAAGTAACTCTCCAATAGATGCGAATGGTAATTTCTTAGAAGAAAAAATTATCAGTAGAGATACAGGTGATTTCCCAATTTTAGATAAGGCAGATGTTCAGTACATGGACGTTGCTCCTAACCAAATTGTGGGATTGAGTGCTTCATTAATTCCTTTCTTGGAGCATGATGATGCCAACCGTGCATTGATGGGATCGAACATGCAACGTCAAGCTGTGCCTTTATTACGTCCTGAAGCTCCTGTTGTAGGAACTGGATTAGAAGGAAGAGCAGCTAGAGATGCACGTATTCAATTACATGCTGAAGGTGAAGGAGTGATTGAATTTGTTGATGCCAATGAAATTCATGTTCGTTACGAAAGAAGTGAAGATGAAAGAGTAATTAGCTTCGACGATGATTTAAAAATATACAAGCTTACTAAGTTTATCAAAACCAACCAAGCTACTTGTATTAACTTAAGTCCTGCTGTTAAAAAAGGACAAAAAGTTTCTAAAGGAGATTTCTTAACCGAAGGTTATGCAACCAAAAATGGTGAATTGGCTTTAGGTAGAAACTTACAAGTGGCATTCATGCCTTGGAAAGGGTACAACTTTGAAGATGCGATTGTAATTAATGAAAAAGTAGTTCGTGAAGATTGGTTTACTTCTGTACATATTGATGAATATGAATTAGAAGTTCGTGATACTAAATTGGGAGAAGAGGAATTAACACCAGATATTCCAAACGTATCAGAAGAAGCTACGAAAGATTTAGATGAAAATGGTATCATTCGTATTGGTGCAACCATTAAAGAAGGTGATATTTTAATTGGTAAGATTACTCCAAAAGGTGAAAGTGATCCTACACCAGAAGAGAAATTATTACGTGCCATCTTTGGTGATAAAGCAGGTGATGCAAAAGATGCTTCTTTAAAAGCTCCAAATGGTACTGAAGGTGTAGTAATTGATAAGAAATTATTCCAACGTGCTAAGAAAGATAAGAACGCAAAAGTTCGTGAAAAAGCTTTGTTAGATAAAGTTGAAAAAACACACCAAGAAAACGAAGAAGATCTTAAAGAACAATTGCTAAACAAATTGCAAGCGTTGTTAAAAGAAAAAGCTTCACAAGGTGTTACCAACAGTTTTGGAGAAATATTAATTGGTAAAGGAGCTAAGTTTAATCAAAAGAATTTAGCTGCTATCGAATATGCAACTGTTAATCCTTTAGGATGGACAGGTGATGCTAAAGTTGATGATGCTATCAACACTTTATTGCACAACTACAGCATTAAGTTTAATGAAGAGTTGGGTAGATACAAGCGTGAAAAATTCAATATCTCTATTGGTGACGAATTACCAGCAGGTGTATTAAAATTAGCGAAAGTTTACTTGGCTGTTAAACGTAAGTTGAAAGTGGGTGATAAAATGGCGGGTCGTCATGGTAACAAAGGTATTGTTGCTAAAATTGTACGTGCCGAGGATATGCCATTTATGGAAGATGGAACACCGGTTGATATTGTGTTGAATCCATTGGGTGTACCTTCTCGTATGAACTTAGGACAAATCTATGAAACCATTTTAGGTTGGAGTGCTAAGAAATTAGGCGTTCGTTTTGCAACACCAATTTTCGATGGTGCAAGTACAACTGAAATTGAGCAATACTGTAAGGATGCAAATATTCCTTTAAACGGACATACTTATTTATACGATGGTGAAACAGGAGAACGTTTCCACCAAAAAGCAACTGTAGGAGTTATTTATGTAATTAAATTACACCACATGGTTGATGATAAGATGCATGCTCGTTCTATTGGACCATACAGTTTAATTACACAACAACCGTTGGGTGGTAAAGCTCAGTTTGGTGGTCAGCGTTTTGGTGAGATGGAGGTTTGGGCATTAGAAGCTTATGGTGCTGCTAACATCTTACAAGAATTGTTAACGTTAAAATCTGATGATATTATTGGTCGTGCAAAAACCTATGAGGCAATTGTAAAAGGCGATAATATTCCTAAAGCTGGTGTACCAGAATCATTTAATGTATTGGTACATGAATTAAGAGGTTTAGGTTTAGACTTGAAGTTCGATTAATAAACAATCATTCTTTAAAATACAACTCCCATACTGCAAAGTGTGGGAGTTTTTTATTTAACCAACTGTAGAATATGAATTTAGCTATTGTTGCGTCGCACTCTTCAACAATAGAATATAATTCAGCAGAATAAAGTTAATAAATGAACATTTTATACTTAATGCAGCTTAGAAGCTTAACTTGCAGCATTATTAAATTAATAATTTTATTTTGAAGAATAAAGCAATGAACTCTTTACATCAGCATACGAGTAGAGGAGTTACAGATCATTTACAAGCAATCACTTATTCTGTTGCAGGAGTTGAACATACCATTACTGGAATTATGGAGGAAGTAGATAATTATATTTATTTATACGAGTATAGAGGCAAACAAACAGGCACAGAATTCTTTATTTCCTTTTCAAAAGATTCAAGCTCTTATAAGCTAATTGATGTGCAGGAAATAAAATAACTTAAATCAAATACCCAAACAAATTATTGTCTTTATTAATTTCAGAATAATCTATTTGATAATTTTTCATTCTGAATAATAAGGCATCATAATCGTTTCTTGATGTAAGTTCAATACCAACTAAAGCAGGACCACTTTCTTTATTGGTTTTTTGCATATACTCAAAACGAGTAATGTCATCTGTTGGACCAAGCACATGATTTAGAAATTCTCTCAACGCACCAGGACGTTGAGCAAATCTTACCAAGAAATAATGCTTCAATCCTTCGTATTGTAAAGAACGTTCTTTTATCTCTGGCATACGATCAATATCGTTGTTGCTGCCACTTACAACGCATACAATTGTTTTGCCTTTAATAGCATCTGCATAGTCATCTAAACAAGCAATACTCAATGCACCAGAAGGTTCCACAACAATGGCATCTTCGTTGTACTGCTTCAGATAAAGAAGAAATATTGGCCATTCAAAACAAACAAACAAACAAATAAAGCGACATGTAAAGATTATGTGAAAAATGTAAAAGGAATAGCTACCCGAAGTTCCATTGAAGTTAAAAATAAAACTGCCAAAGTGAGTGTCAATAGTAGTTACGAATTAATGTAAAATATATTAAGCGATTTAAATGGTGGTAATGGTGCTGTTATTGTTTCGGCTGCTGGTGGCATGTAATTTGCTTTTGAAAGCCGTGAATAGAACAATAGTGTATTTACTTATGCGATACGAAATAGATTGTTTTAAAAAGAAGCCGATAAACAACTAAATAGCGATAAAGATGGTAAGGTAACCACAGAAGAGTTATTGCCTTACGTAAATAGTTTGGCAACAAAACTTACCAATGGCAAGCGAAAACCTAATTCAAGAAAAGAAAATTTAGATTATAAATGGATTATTAATAACTTACAATTTAACATGAATCCATCAATGATTTTGATGGATTCATGTTATTAATATTAGAGCGTTTTTTACTTAAAAAATTATCTGAATTTCAAAAAGTATACTACAAGCTTAACAAACCAAAAATAGGGTACTAGAGTATTGTAAAATAGCTTTAATTAATCTTCTTTGGGTTTTACTTTCCAAATAATTAATGCTAATAAAAATGAAATAATGGCTGAACCCACCCATAAATAACTTACTTCTGTAAAATTGTAGTGTGTTACACCATTAATGGTTACTTTACTATCTTCTAATAAACTACCACTTATAATATCTTGTAGTGCAGCACCAATATAACTAGCTATTCCAACAATGCCTAATGCACTACCAGCAGCTTTTTTAGAGGCAATATCAACAGCCATTAGTCCGCCTAAAAAACAAATTAATACGCCAGTAGCTAAACCAAATAATGCCATACTTAGCATATCCATCCATAAATTTCCTTTGGGGTAAAATAGAAATAGAGCCAAAGAAATTGCATTAAGAATGCCAAAAATTAAAGCAGGTATATTGCGTTTACCATTAAAAAATTTATCTGAAATAAACCCAGATATAATATTACCAATAATACCACTTATAGAACTAATGGATAAAATAGAACTTGCCTTTAGGGTAGAATATTCCTTTTGTGATTCTAAGAATAAAATTCCCCAACTATTTATGGCGTAACGGCTTACGTACATAAAAGCACTAGCAATTGCTAATATCCAAATAAAAGGATTTTTTAGTACTTCAAATTGTAATGTTTTTATTGTTTTATCTGCTATAGAATTATTACTACTTTCTCCTTTAAATTCTGCTACCGATGGTAGTCCTTTACTCTGGGGGCTTTCATGAAGAAAAGAAATTATAAGCATAACACCAATTAAGCCAATTAAGCCAGCACCCCAAAAACCCCATTGCCATCCAAAAGAAGTTACAAATAAAGCGGTAACAATAAAAGTGGTGGCTTCGCCAATATTATGGCTTGCACTAAAAAAGCCATAATAAGTACCACGTTCTTTATTGCTAAACCATCTTGTAATTGAAATAATTGCAGGCGGGGCTCCCATAGATTGAAACCATCCATTAAAAGCCCATAAAATTGAAAATAACATAAACGAAGTTGTAAACCCAAGAGCAATATTTATGATGGCCGAAAAAAACAAACCAAAAGCCATAAACCGTTTAATGTTGCTACGATCGGCTAAAAAGCCATTAGTGAATTTACCAATAGCATAAGCAAAAAATAAAGCCGATCCGATAATGCCTAATTGCGTTTCGGTTAAATAGCCATTGCTTATTAAAGGCTTTTTTATTACATTTAAACTTAGCCTACATACATAGTATAAGCCATAGCTAAATGTGGCAGTTAAAAATACCGACCATCGCATTTTTTTAAACGCTTCGTTTACCCTTACGCTGTTTCTTGAAATGGGTAAATATGGAGAAGGCTTAAAATAATTACGAATTAATTGTAGCATAAATTGTTTTGGTAATCTTTAAAACAAGCTACCCTTAGTAAAAAATGGTAGTGCTTGTTAAAACTAAAGCTTGCTTGCTAGTATTCTTTAATCGTGAACTTTTAATTTACGCAAATATTTCAGCAACTCAATAGGTCTATCGCTTTGAATAATATTGGGCTGTTTTTTTACTAACCAACCCCATGATTCATTTGGCTTTTCATCTTCAACAGCAGTATCGTCATCATGACCTCCACTTTGCTCTGGCCAAATACTATTAAACCAAATAGCATATTGTTTTTTAAGTGTTGGAATAGTAGAAAGAATAGCTGCCGTATCTGTTTCAAAAATTAGTTGTACAATAGTTCGTTTATGCTTATTGTAAGAGTTAATAATACTATCAATTAAAGGATTTTTTGGGTTTACAATTACTTGCAAGGCTAGGTTGCTAGGTATTGCACCATGTTGTTTTACTAAACTATCGTATGGCAAGCCATAAATATTTAAAATAGCCTGTTCTATCATGTTGTATTGTTTTAGTTTTGCTAGTACTTCTGGGTAATATTCATAGGCTTTATCTAAATTTATAATTACCTTATTTTTTGCAGCCAAAAGCATTTCATCTAAAGTAGGTATACTATGCTTAGTAATATGCCCTGTGCCACCAAGAAGCTTAAATTTTTTTATTTCTTCTAATGTATAATTTTCGGCTTTTCCTTTACCGTTGGTGCTTCTGTCAATAGTTTTATCATGCATAATTATTATATGTCCATCTTTGGTTTTTTTTAAATCAAACTCACATATATCAATATTTTTGTTTATGCAATTAGTAAGACTTTTTACAGAATTTTCTGGTGTATTTCTCCAATCGCCACGGTGTGCTGCTACCAAAATACTTTTTGAGTTTCTATTAAAAATTTGCTGTAGTTTTTGCTGAGGTGTTTGCTGAGCAAATACAGTAATTAATAGAAATAATAATAAAATAGTTGTTACATATTTTTTGTGCATTACTTTAATTTTAAATTATACAACGGTTCACTTTTCTTACTATAAACATTCAATTTTTTAATTACAATTTCTTTTTTTATTGGATGTTAGAAGTTTATTTTTTTACAATTACACTACTATATATTGGTTGATTGTTGTTAATTATTTTCACAATATATTTTCCTGTAGATAAATTTGATAATTGAATTGTATTATTAGTTGCTGAAATATTTTTAGCTAAAATATTATGTCCATTTTCTGAAAAAATTTGAAGCATATGATTGCCACTCGGTAAATTATGAATTACTAATTTTTCTGCTACAGGATTAGGATACACCTTTATACCTATTAACGTAACTGTAGGTGCATAAATGGTTTTGCTGTATGAATACTTACTATCAACATCTATCAGTTTTAATTTAAAATATCCATTGATTGTATGTGAATAATTGAAGGTGTACTTACTATTGTTTCCTTTGGCATTAACTGTTCCTATGCTATAAAAATCTGTACCGTTTTTACTAAATAATACTTCGTATTTTTTAAAGTTAATTTCTGTAGTAGACTGCCAGCTAAGTGTACTTGTATTTTTTTTTGTAGTTACTTCAAAGTTTTCAACTGAGGCAGGCAAAGCAATGTTGTAACTTGTAACATCTGCCCATGTAAGTCCAACACGTAATTCATCTATTAACATTGGGTTGGTTTGTGCACCACTTCTTATAAATACGCTTGCAACAGTACCTGCATTGCCCCCAGCAATATTAGCAAAAGTAGGTGCAGGGGCTGTGCCTCCAAAACTAGCAGAATTAGGATTTACCCATGCCGAAAGTGTACCTGCACCAGATGTACCTGGTGTATAGGCCATTACTACCATTATAGTTGTATTGAGGGCAAAGTTTTCTGCAGTAGTATTGGCTCCTGCAGTGGGGTTTGAGTTGGTACCGTTAAAACCTAGTTCAAAACTAGTAGTATTATTGGGCATTACTATCAAACAACCAGCAAATGTGCCACCAGTTGTAGTGGTGCCAAAGCCAAAATTATAACGTTGGCTTCCTAAAGCAATGGGAATGCTAGAAACTTGCATTAAAAAAGAAGCATAAACAGTGCCTGTTTGGCTTGCAAAACCTAAAGCCTGTGTTCCACCGCTTGTTTGGCTACCATAAAATACAGACTTAGTAGCTGGCAGAGTAGTTAAACCATCATAACTTAATGGGGTATTTACTACTTGTGCTGCTGTATTGGCTGTAGCACTTCCTGTCCAGCCGTTTTGGCCTGCTAAATTACCTAAAGTACCATTAAAGGGTTCGTAAATGGGTAAGCTTGGTTGAGCTATAATAGCTGTAATGACAGCGAAATTGGCGATTAAACAATTGTAAATTTTTTTCATGATTATTGTTTATAATGGTTTGAAAAAATGATAAAAACCTAATGATAGTTGTATGATTTATGTTATTACAGAATGAATTAATAATATTATTGTAGCCATAAACTTCTGCTTTGTAGGTAACTAATTATTTGTATAGGATGGTCTGTTTGAATTAAACTAATTTGATTGTTTCTCAAATTGTCTACAATTGCATCATTACCTGTTGATGGTGGAGTAGCTGTGCTATTTACATATGCATTTGCCCAAAGTTTTATACCGTTATTAGATGGCCAGTTGGTAAAATTGGGTGATAAGGTAGCTGAGGCTAAATGCCAAATAGCAGCTTTGGGGTTCATGCTATTAGCATTATTATAATCTGTTGCATTTCCTGCACCCAATAATACAATTACATTCGGATCTATTGCTAATAAGCCTTTTGCTACATCTGCAGATTCTGTATAAATCATAACCATATTTAACATATTTAATGCAGCAACTGTATTATAAATTTTATTGTAGTAAAATGGAGAAACATCCCAAGAAGCATCAATATTTACGTATACTTTTCCTTTAGCCGCCTCTAGACTTTCTTTTAATGTAGGTATAGTGTAAGATGTTGGCACACCTTGAAAAAGAAGACGTAATTGTTTTAACTCTGCTAAAGTTCTTTGTGCTACTGTAAAGCTACCATTGGTAGTTCTGTTAGTGGTAGCATCATGCATAATAACCAACTCTCTATCTAACGAAAGTCTTGCATCTATTTCAACAATATTTATATTATTGAATGCAGCATCATTAATGGCTTCTACAGAGTTTTCAGGATAATTTTTTTGATAAGCCCTATGTGCTGCAACCATAATTTTTGGCTGTAGTAATGCTAGCTTTTCTTTTAACCCAATTAAATTTCCGTAGTTAGGAGTTGCGGTATTTTTAATTAATATTCTTGTAGAAAAATTGGCTGTTTGTCCTGTTTTATTAGTAACAGTAAGTGTAACTACATAGCTACCTGCAAACAAAAATTTGTGTACTACATTTTTGGTTGTAACTACTGGAGTGCCATCAGCAAA
Organism: Asaia bogorensis; assembly: GCA_943371535.1. Lineage (GTDB taxonomy): Bacteria > Bacteroidota > Bacteroidia > Chitinophagales > Chitinophagaceae > UBA1930. The sequence continues at coordinate 21,136 of CALRVE020000010.1, forward strand.
ATCCCATTCCCAATTTGCTATATTGGTATCATCTATAGTTGCCGATCCTCTAAACGAAATATTTGAGTTTACAGTAGATTGTAGAGTATCTGCAGTAAATGATGTTTTAAAATCAATAGTTTTTACAGGTGAATCTTTTTTTGAGCACTGAATAAATAAAATACTCAAAATAAAAAGAAGTAGTATTTTTTTACTTAAGAATTTCATAATAGTTCATTAATAGTAAAACAATTTAAAATATTAATAACCTGGATTTTGTGTATAACCTACTAAATCTCTTTCATTTTGTGGAATTGGGTAAAGCATTAAATAATTACGTCCTGCTAATGATGGTAATAAGTCTAATCTATTGGTTCTTTTAATGTCATACCATCGATAACTTTCTCCTAAAAACTCTCTTTGTCTTTCGTTTAATAATAGATTTTGAAAATTGGTTGTACTCAATGCAGCTACAGTACCTGCTGCTGGTACGGTATTGTAACGTGAAGCAAAATATGGTACTAAGGTTGTTTCTGCTTGTGTGCTTACGCCTAATGCTTCAGCTTTTATTAAGTGCATCTCCGAAAATCTTGTAACAATAATCGGTGTGAAATCAGGATTTGAAGTAGTAACTAATTGCTGTCCTGCTCTACCATTGGGAAATTTTATTATTCTAGTATTGTCGTTAGAAAAAACGGCAGTTCTTCTTTTATCTCCATTTCTTGTTGGTAAAGTTGCATCTGAATATAAATTAGTAAATAAGCTAAGGGATGGAGAAAAATCCCATGTAGGATCTACATCGTTTACACTTTGATAATAAAGTTTTCTGCTGTTTACATTGTTATTAACAAACGCAAATACAACTTCTCTGCTAGTTGTGTTGGCAATAAAGTTAGTAGCATATCCATTAGCATCGGTGACTAATGCAAGCCTTGTAGGATTATTGGTAGCATAGATTAAAACTTTATCTGCATTAGCAATAGCATTTGCTTTATCGTTTGTAGCTAAATAAACTCTTGCAAGTAATGATTGAACTGCTTGTTTTGATACAAAAAAACGGTTGGTTAAATCGGGCAATAAATTTTCGGCAGCCACTAAATCGTCTGTTATTTGTTTCCAAACTTCTGCCTCGGTAGAACGTTGCACTATTTCAAAAGTTCTTTTTGTAAGTAATGGTACACCACCCCAACGTGTAACTAAATGATAATACAATAAGGCTCTAAAGTATAAGGCTTCTCCACGGTACGTATTTCTTTCAGTATTTACAATAGCAGATTTATCTATTGTTTCTAGAAGAAAATTTACATCGGCTATTCTATTGTATGCACTACGCCACATGCTTAGTACAGCAGGGTCTGATGGTATCATATTTGCCGGATCTACAAGGCTAAACCCTGGACCGCCACGTAAATCTTCGGCACGTCTATCAAAATCAAAAGCAAAAGCAAAAACACCAATTTCTACTTGTGCATACATACCATTACGAAGTTTGCCAATATCTGAATCGGTTAATTGATCTTGTGGAATTGCGTTTCTTGGATCAACACTATCAAGTTGTTTACTGCAAGAAGTAATTAGTAATGCAGTAGAAATAATTATTAAAAAATATTTTTTCATGCGTATATTTTTAGTTTTTACATTCATGCTATATGGAATTATCCATAAAAATTTCTATCTCTTTGAATATGAATTATTCAAAAAACGTATGGCTCATTTCAAATACCATTCTTTTACAAAAAATTTAGGTATTAAAATTTAACATTAAGTCCAAATAAGAAAGTACGTAATGTGGGTTGCAAGCCAAAATCAACCCCATAATTAGGATGCCCTGGACTGTTTTCTAATGATTGTTCAGGATCGTAACCAGAATATTTGGTAATGGTAAATAAGTTATCGATCGATACAAAAACACGAACCCCAGTTATTGATTTTATTTTAATGATTTTAGCGGGAATGTTGTAGGCAAGCGTAACTGTTCTTAATCGAAAATTTGAGGCGTCTTCTAAAAATCTTGTACTAGTTAAAAAATTATAACCTGCGTTTCCATAACCTGTATGTACACCCCTACGTACTGGTCTAGGTGTTGTATTGCTTGAGCCTGGACCATTCCAATAATTAGTAGCAATGGCTTTCCTGATACCAAAAAACTGTTCTACTGTGGTTCCATCTAATAATCTTGTATTAGAGAAGGCATTACCTAGATGGTCTGTACCTTCTGTACCATTTACACCTCTCCAGGCTGCCATTACTTGATTGCCTACTGAGAACTGAGCAAATACGTTTAATTCAAAACCACCGTGAGAAAAATTAGAAGTTAATCCTCCAAAAAAATCTGGTATTGCTTTACCAACATTCATTCTATCTGCATCAGTTATATCTCCATCTCCATTAACATCGGTATAAATTACATCTCCTGCTCTTACACCTTTAGCAAAAAGTTTTGATGGTACATCTGCATCGTTTTGGTAAATGCCTGTTTGTTGAAACATATACCAAGTACTAACTGGCTGACCATTAATTAATGCATGCATTTGACCACCAAATAAATTAGAGCCAGAAGAAGGAACAATTAAAAAATTAGTATTGTCTATTAACGAAACAATTTTGTTTTTTACAAAAGAAATATTACCACCGATATCCCACTTAAATTTATTGGTAAATACTTTACCTGAAATAGCCAATTCTATACCAGTATTTTCAATTGTACCAATATTTGATGCTATTGTGGTAAAGCCAGAAGTAGCTTGTACTGGTCTATTATATAGTAAATCTGTGGTGCGTTGCTTAAATACATCTACAGAAAAATTTAATCTGTTTTTTAGTAAACTTGCGTCTATACCAATATTGGTTTGGCTTGCTTTTTCCCAAGTTAAAGGTTGGCCTATTTGAGATGTTGAAAAACCAGATTGACCATTGTATGAATTATTACCAGCAGAAATTAATGATCTAGATGCAAAATTTCCAACACCAGAAATACTACCAGTAACGCCATAACTTGCTCTAAACTTTAGCTCACTAATAAAGCTTAATTTTTCCATAAACTTTTCTTTGTGAATTAGCCATGCAGCTGATATAGATGGGAAAGTACCAAATCTTGTATTTTTTGAAAACTTTGATGCTCCATCACTTCGCAAACCGGCATTTAGCATGTACTTTCCTTTATAATTTAGGTTTATACGGCTTATATAAGATTCTAAGGCAAAAGCCGTGTAGCCAAAACCATTTGGAAAAATGTTTGGCCCAGAGTTTACTAATCCAAAACTGCTGGATGGAAAAGCACCATTTGCATAATTATCACTTAACACGCCAAAATCTTCACTGCTTAATTTTTCAAAAGTGTGACCTGCAAAAATGGTGTAATCTAAATCTCCTACTTTGTTGTTGTACTGAAATAAGTTTTCTATAATGTATCGTAAATCTGTGTTTTTACTTTGTGCAATGGCACCCCAACCAGCACTTAAAGAACGTGCAACCATTTTTTCTGTTAGTGTTTTTTTCTCATCGAAGTAAGAAGCAAATACTTTTATAGAAGGTATATATTTAAAACCATTAAATGGCTTTATATCTAAGCTTATTAAGCCTATTCCTTCATAACGTTTTGAGTTCCATTTTTCTTCGTTAATAAGCATGATAGGGTTGTGCCTTATTAATAATGTTCCATTTACTTTATAATCTCCATTGGCTAAATAAGGGCTGTACCAAGGCTGTTCTTCTCTAGCTGTTCTTAAAACTTTTAGGCCAGAGTTTTCTTCTTCTAATAAATTTCTATCTGCTAGTGTAAAAGATAAGTTGGTATTAAATGTTATAATACGGCTTAGTTTATGGCTTAGTTTTATTCTATAAGAGTATTGGTTAAATTCACTTGTTTTTAAAATACCTTCTTGTTTAAAAGCACCAAACGATGTGAAAAAAATTGTTTTGTCGTTTCCACCACTTGCAGATATGTTGTAAGAAGAAGTTTTAGCATTAGTACGTTGTACAACTTTAGTCCAATCAGTTTCCTCAATTTCAGAAGCTTGAGGTTTGTAATACACCAATGATGTGCCACGCTGTTTATTAAAATTATCAACTGCCACTTGCATTACATTAGCGTATTCTGTTGAATTTGCCATTGGTATATCATTTGCAATTACACCCACACCATGGCGAATATCAACATCAATCACTGTTTTGCCAGATTTGCCAGATTTGGTGGTAATAATTACTACTCCACTATTAGCCCTGCTTCCATATATAGCTGCTGCAGATGCATCTTTTAGCACATCCATAGATTCTATATCGTTAGGATTAATATTAGGATATCCACCCTCGTTTGGAATTCCATCTACTACAAATAAAGGCGAACTATTTCCACTTATAGACCCAACGCCTCTTACAAGTACTATTGGTCTTGCACCAGGTATACCAGAAGGGCTTAACACATTAATACCACTTGCACGCCCTTGCAACATTTTTACAGGGTTGTAACCTGCACCTTGATCTACGTCGGCCATTTTAACTGTTGAAATAGAAGTAGAAACTTGTTGTTTTTTTAGCGTTCCATAACCCACAACAACTACATCGCCTAAGAGGGTAATGCTATCTTTTAATTTAATAATTATTGATGTGTTTTCTTCATTTTTAAGTACATATCCGTTTAAAGTTTGTGGCTCGTAACCTATGCAACTAAAAGAAAAGCTATACTTGCCATTTAGGGGCAGTTTTAAAAATGTAAATAAACCACTACTATCAGTTTCGGTACCAGCAGTAAAATTTGAAGTAATGTTTTTTGCAATTACAGATACATTGGCAAGTGTAGCACCTGATTGGCTACGAACAATGCCTGTAACCTTTGTAACCTTTTCTTGAGCAGAAGTACCGATACAAAATACTAGTGAAGTAAAAACAAATACTATTATTTGTTTTGATAAAAAAAACGTTCTTTTTTTCATATAGCAATCTTAAGTTTTAGACAAAAATTTATCAGTCGCCAAATAAGGTGGCGATAAACAATCATTTCTTTTATAGTTAAAATTTATTTTTTGGTTATAAAATATTGGGTACCCTCTTTTTTTACTGAAAGGTTATTTAGTAAGGCTATGTCTTGTAAAACATTGTCTATTAAATCGGTTTTATCAACTTTTCCAATAAAATTCATTTTACTTAAATCTGTTTTGGTATAATGAATTGTAACGTTATAAATAGCAGACAATTGGTCAAATACAGCAGCTAAATTTTGATTATTAAACATATACCAATTGTTATTTTCAACAGTAGTTGGTGTGTTATTAGATTTACTTTTGACTTTAATAACACCTATATTTAGTTGGCTATTTTTTACAAGGCCAGAAATTTTATTGTATTCAAAAACATCTCCTGCATTCATGTAAACATCTTTAATTGCAAGCTTACTGTTATTTGATTTTACTACTACTTTACCTTCAAAAAGCGATACAACAATGGTATTAAGCTTTTCGAAATCTGATACAGAAAATTGGGTACCCAATGCTGTTGTAGAAATTTCGTTGCTATATACTGTAAAAGGCTTTGATGCATTTTTTGCTACTGTAAATTTGGCTAAACCCTTTAAGTAAATACTCCTTTTATTTTGCTCAAAAGGTTTGTAAAAACTCAATTGGCTATTGGGTGAAAGCTCAATTGATGAGCCATCTTCTAAAGTTATTTTTTCTATAATTTTACTAGTATTATTAATAACTTTTAAAATTGGCTTTTCTGCCAAAACACTGTTTGTAGTGAGAGTATTGTTTTTTGTTTGTTGGGTAGTAATAAAATAATTTACACTAAAGAAAATTCCAATAACGGCTGCGGCAGCTGCCACATAACGTAACCAAGTACGCTTACTTTTATTGGGTACATGTATTTCATTTTTTACAACTGCCAATATTTTCTCTGAAATTGCTGGATGAAGCTTACTATTTATTTCAAAGTTTTGCCATTCAATTTCGTTTATGTAATTGTATAAAACACTTGGGTTTTCATTCAAATATGCCAATATAACTTCTACTTCTTCGGCAGAACATTTATCTTGCAAAAATTTTTTTAATAGTTCGTTGGTAATTTGCATGTAGATCTATTAGCGTTATTTAATACGTTTATCAAAAGCCAATCCCCTCCTTTAGTAAAAAATATTTTTTAAAAGAAAAAAAGGAACAAAAAAAGAAAAAGCAAAATTGCTTTCTTTAATTGCTTTAAAGCTTTAGCAATATGATTTTCAACGTTTTTGGGAGTTAATTTAAGTTGGTTGGCAATTTCTTTGTGAGATAGCCCCTGTTCTCTGCTTAGTGTAAATACTTTTTTACGCACAGGTGGCATTTGTTCGATAATCAAAGAAATTTTTTTACCGGTTTCTTTTTTTACCAGTTCAGACATAATGTTTTCTTCTTCTATTGAGATAAGATCTTTGTATGTATCGGCAACTTTTTTGAGCGTTGCATTTTTTCTAAGCAAATCAATTAAAGATGTTTTGGCTATTCTAAAAATTTGTGTTTCAATTGAAATTTCAGTAGAAAGATTGGTTCTATAATTCCACAGCTTTATAAATACAGTTTGTACTATTTCTTCGGCTATATAGTTAGATGAGGTTTTGCTTAAAATATAGAAATATAGTTTTTGATGATGTGTTTTATACACCTGCTCAAAAATAGTGTGATTGCCCATTTGTATGGCTTCAATTTCGTTCAGCAAAACAATTAGTTTAAAAATCGCAAGTTCGGAAAAAAATATTAATAATTGTTTGGAGTATTTTAAATATGTAAATGATAATCTAAGTACAAAAAATAAATTATATACAGTGGAGGCATAATTTTTTTGTTTGATGCCATTGGTTAGTTTTTCAATTTTTATAAATTATATCTTGGTGTATATGTTTTAAAAATTAAAAACAAAGGAAAAATTATTTTATGCTTGTAAATACAAGCTTATTTAAAATGATTAATTAAATCAAGTACCCAAACAAATTATTGTCTTTATTAATCTCCGAATAATCAATCTGATAAGTCATCATTCGTTGTAATAAGGCATCATAATCATTTCTTGACGCAAGTTCAATGCCTACTAAAGCTGGGCCAGTTTCTTTATTTGTTTTTTGCATGTACTCAAAACGTGTAATGTCATCATTTGGTCCAAGTACATGATTTAAGAACTCTCTCAATGCACCAGGTCGTTGAGCAAATCGGACTAAGAAATAATGCTTCAATCCTTCGTATTGCAAAGAACGTTCTTTTATTTCTGGCATACGATCAATATCGTTGTTGCTTCCACTTACAACGCATACAATTGTTTTGCCTTTAATGCCTTCTGCATAATCATCTAAGCAAGCAATACTCAATGCTCCTGCAGGTTCTACAACAATGGCATCTTCATTATATAGTTTTAAAATGGTTGAACAAACTTTTCCTTCTGCAACCAAATGCATATCATCTAATACATCTTTACAAAAAGAAAATGTAATATCACCAATACGTTTTACAGCAGCTCCATCTACAAAACGATCAATGTTTTCAACAGTTACAGGATGCCCAGCTTTTAATGCTTCAAACATGCTTGGTGCACCTTCAGGTTCCAAGCCAACAATTTTAGTTAAAGGAGAGAATGTTTTAAAATAACTACCAACGCCTGCACTTAATCCACCACCACCAACAGGAACAAAAACATAATCTATATTACTCAGTTCTTCTAAAATTTCTACACCAACAGTTGCTTGTCCTTCTATGATTTTATAATCATCAAAAGGAGGAATGAACACCATATTGTTTTCTTGTGTGAACTGTTTGGCAGCAATAGCACAATCATCGAATGTATCACCCACTAATTTTACTTCAATAAAATCTTCACCAAACATTTTTGTTTGATTCACTTTTTGTCGGGGTGTAATAATGGGCATGAAGATTACACCTTTAGCTCCTAGTTTCTTACAACTGTATGCAAAGCCTTGAGCATGATTACCAGCACTTGCACAAACTACACCACGTTGCAATTGTTCTTGTGGTAAACTACTCATCATATTATAAGCACCACGTAATTTGTAAGAACGTACCACTTGTAAATCTTCACGTTTTAAATAAACATTGGCCTGATATTTTTTGCTCAAGCTATGACTTAAATGCAAAGGGGTTTTAACAGCAATTCCTGAAAGCCTTGTTGCTGCTGATTTGTAGTCGAGAGCCCTAACCCCTAAAGGGGGATTATTTAAATCTATACTTTGCTTTGATGCTTCTTCCATTTTTTTCTTATAAGAAATTAATTGAATACTTCTTATCTAAAAGGCTACCATGAAATGCTACTGTTTGTCCTCAAAAAATATTACTTCAATCTTGTGCATAATCTACTCCTTGTCCCCCTTTAGGGGATAGGGGATTAAGCAACTGTATGAATCGCTTTCATAGCAGTCATTGCTTGCCTCAACACCTTACCAACAGCTTCAACTTCATGAGAACGAATGGCTTCATTTACTTCAATTAAAGTTTTGTTATCTACACCATTGTCTTTGCCTTCATTATAATTTTTACCAATTACATCCACATCGATTGTTTTCATAAAATCAGCAATCATTGGTTTTGCAGCATGATCAAATAAGTAACAACCATACTCAGCAGTGTCAGAAATTACACGGTTCATTTCGAACAATTTTTTACGTGCAATGGTATTTGCAATAAGTGGTGTTTCGTGCAAACTTTCGTAGTAAGCACTCTCTGCTTTAATACCAGATTGTACCATTGTTTCAAAAGCCAACTCAACACCGGCTCTTACAAAAGCAACCAACAATAATCCATTGTCAAAATATTCCTGCTCAGCAATTTTAGCATCGGTGGGAGCAGTTTTTTCGAATGCAGTTTCACCAGTTGCTGCTCTCCAGGTTAATAAATTTTTATCATCATTGGCCCAATCTTCCATCATGGTTTTAGAAAATTCTCCACTCATAATATCATCCTGATGTTTTTGAAATAATGGACGCCAAATGTTTTTTAATTCTTCACTCAAATCATATGCTTTCAATTTTGCAGGGTTTGAAAGTCTGTCCATCATTGCAGTAATACCGCCTTGCTTCAATGCTTCAGTAATTACTTCCCAGCCATACTGAATAAGCTTTGCAGCATAAGCAGGATCAATGCCTTTCTCTACCATTTTATCAAAAGATACAATAGAACCAGTTTGCAATACACCACATAAAATAGTTTGCTCACCCATTAAATCACTTTTTACCTCGGCAACAAAAGAAGATTTTAATACACCAGCTTTGTGACCTCCAGTGCCCGCAGCATAAGCTTTTGCTTGAGCTAAGCCTTTACCTTCAGGATCATTTTCAGGATGCACTGCAATTAAAGTTGGTACACCAAATCCACGAACGTATTCTGCACGAACTTCTGAACCTGGACATTTTGGTGCAACCATAATTACAGTTAAATCTTTACGTATTTGTGTGCCTTCTTCAACAATATTAAAGCCATGAGAATAGGAGAGTGTTGCTCCCTGTTTCATTAATGGCATGATAGCTTTGATTACTGACGTATGTTGTTTGTCAGGTGTTAGGTTTAATACTAAATCTGCAGTTGGAATTAATTCTTCATAAGTACCAACAGTAAAACCATTTTCTGTTGCACTTTTCCAAGATGCTCTTTTTTGATCTATTGCTTCTTTGCGTAAAGTATATGATACATCTAAGCCAGAGTCTCTTAAATTCAATCCTTGGTTTAAGCCTTGAGCCCCACAACCAACGATAACTATTTTTTTACCTTTTAATACATTTACGCCATCAACAAAATTGCTGCCATCTAAAAATTCACAAACACCTAATTGATTTAGTTTTTCTCTTAGTGAAAGTGTGTTAAAATAATTTGCCATATCTTTTTTGTTTGCCCCCAACCCCTAAAGGGGAGTTGGAGAGATTTGTAATTTATTTTTATGTACTTAGCTTTAGAATATCTATTGAACACCTGTTGCGTCGCACACTTCAACTTTATAACAATATTTAGCTTTTCAGAATAAGGGTTAATACATTTAGATAATTTAGACATAAAAGAAAATCCGTTTTAATCTTTCTCATCTGTGTTATCCGTGTTCCAATTTGTTACATGCTAAATACTGCTTCCCCTTCATTCAAATATTCGTTTTCAATTACTTCTTCACCGGGTGTTATCGCTTCAAATTCTTTTAGCTTTTCATGAAAACCTTTGCTGTTTTTAATGATTGCTACTCTTGCACTTCTTACAAATTCAATAAGGCCATAGGGTTCTAAAACTTTTACTAAGTTTTCTGTTTCTTCTCTATGTCCTGTTACTTGAAATACGGTATAATCATTTCTAATTACAACTGTATTGGCTCCATGCTGACGTAAGAGTCTTTCCACTTTCACTTCAGATGCAATAATTGCGGTTGGCACTTTGTACAATGCCATTTCCTGCCAAATGATTTCTTCATTGTTGTTGTAATAAGCTTTTAAAACTTCTACTTGCTTTTCAATTTGGCGGCATAATTTTTTAATTACCTCTTCAGTTTCGTTTACCACAATAGTGAAACGATGTACACTGTCTACTTCGGTTGGTGAAGTATTTAAACTATCAATATTAATTTTTCGTCGAGAAAAAATAATGGCAATACGATTAAGTAAACCAACCTGATTTTCTGTATAAACTGTTATTGTATATTCTTGATGCCCCCCAGCCCCTAAAGGGGAGTTTTGAAGCTTGTTAACTTGTTGTGAGTGGCTCATATTTTGATTTTAAATGTTCAATTTATATTCTTTAGTTGCAGTGTGCGACGCAACTGCAGTTTGGTTTTATTCTGGTGTTGATAACAAAAAATATTTTCTCCTTCCTTTAGCCCTTCCTTTGGAGGGGTTGGGGAGGCTTTAAATTTCTTCTTTACTCAATACAATTTCAGCAACGCCTCTTCCTTGTGGAACCATTGGAAATACATTGTCTTCTTTACCCACTTCAACTTCTAATAAATATGCTCCTTGATGATTGAGCATTGTTGATAATGCATTTTTCAAATCTTCACGTTTAGCAATACTGTTTCCTGGAATGTTGTAACCTTTGGCAACTTGCACAAAATCTGGACTAGCAATGTCAACAAACGAATAGCGTTTGTCATGAAATAATTGCTGCCATTGCCGAACCATACCTAAGAAATGATTATTGAGAATGAGAATTTTTACATCAATTTCAGTTTGCATAATGGTACCCAATTCTTGAATCGTCATTTGAATGCCACCATCGCCAATGATGGCTACTACTGTACGTTCAGGAGCTCCATATTTGGCACCAATAGCAGCAGGTAAAGCAAACCCCATTGTGCCTGCACCACCAGAAGTAATGTTGCTTTTAGATTGATTAAATTTTGCATAACGGCATGCCACCATTTGATGCTGACCAACATCGGTTACAATAATTGCATTGCCACCAGTGAGTTCGTTTAATGTATTGATGACTTCGCCCATGGTCATTGAATCGGTTGTTGGATGTAATTCTTTGTTGATGCAAACTGTTTCTTCTTTTTGTTTATACTCATTGAAACGCTGCAACCATTGAGGATAACATTTAGTTTCTAGCAACTCTGTAAGCATGGGTAATGTTTCTTTACAATCGCCCCAAACAGGAACGGTTGTTTGAACATTTTTATCAATTTCAGCAGGGTCAATATCTAAATGAATAACCTTTGCCTGCTTTGCATATTTATCTAAACGACCAGTTACACGATCATCAAAACGCATACCAACAGCAATTAAAACATCACATTCATTGGTTAAGACATTGGGGCCATAATTGCCGTGCATGCCTAACATGCCAACGTTTAAAGGATGCTCAGTTTCTAAAGCACTTAAGCCCAGAATAGTCCAAGCAGCTGGGATCCCAGCTTTTTCTATGAAAGCTTTAAACTCTTTTTCTGCCTTACCCAAAATAACCCCTTGCCCAAAAATTACAAATGGTTGTTTGGCTTCGTTAATTAGTTTAGCTGCTTCTTCTAAATAGGATTTTCTAATAATTGGTTTTGGGCGATAACTACGAATATGTTCACACTTTTTATAGCCAGCATAATCAAATTTTTGTAACTGAGCGTTTTTGGTAATATCTATCAATACAGGGCCTGGCCTGCCTGTGCCAGCAATATAAAATGCTTTAGCTAAAACAGCTGGAATCTCATTTGCGTCAGTAACCTGATAATTCCATTTTGTAACAGGTGTTGTAATGTTGATTACATCTACTTCCTGAAAAGCATCGGTACCTAACAAATGAGCAAACACTTGTCCTGTAATACAAACTACTGGTGTGCTGTCAATCATTGCATCTGCTAATCCTGTAACTAAGTTTGTTGCACCTGGTCCACTTGTAGCAAACGTTACACCAACCTTACCACTGCTTCTTGCATAACCTTGAGCTGCATGTATGCCACCTTGTTCATGACGAACAAGAATGTGTTTGAGTTGATCATGATAATCATATAATGCATCATAGATTGGCATAATTGCACCACCTGGATAACCAAATACTGTATCTACACCTTCGGCAACTAAAGCTTCAAGGACAGCTTGTGAGCCACTGATGCTCTCAATCTCTGAAGTGGTGATATTTGTTTTTTGTTCAGGCTTTTCAATAGTTTCAGTCAAAGTACTCATAATGATATTTTTAGAGTCTTAAAATATATTTGTATTTCTTTCCCTCTTTCGGGTACAGGGGTTATTCATCAGTTACGCATCCTTCAGCAGCAGTCTTGACTAGTTTAGCATATTTATAAAGGATACCTCTAGTAGCTTTTAATGCAGGTTGTTGCCAGATTTTTTTACGTTCTGCAATAGTTTCTTCACTAACCTTTAGGTTGATAGTATTATTCACTGCATCGATTTCTATAATGTCATCATCTTCAACTAAACCAATTAAACCGCCATCAAAAGCTTCTGGCGTAATATGACCAACAACAAATCCATGTGTTCCACCACTAAATCTTCCATCGGTAATTAATGCCACTGATTTGCCCAAACCTGCACCAATAATAGCACTGGTAGGTTTCAACATTTCAGGCATGCCTGGTGCACCACGTGGACCAATGTATCTAATCACTACAACATTGCCAGCATTTACTTTGCCATTTTGTATGCCAGCAATAAGGTCTTTTTCTGCATCAAATACTCTAGCTGTTCCTTCAAACCGTTCTCCTTCTTTTCCAGAAATTTTTGCAACACTTCCTCCTGTAGCAAGGTTGCCATACAATATTTGTAAATGCCCTGTTGCTTTTAAAGGTGTTTCTAATGGCAGAATTATTTTTTGTTCATCAAAATTTAAGTCCTTTGCTTCTGAAAGATTTTCTGCTACAGTTTTACCTGTAGCTGTTAAGCAATCCCCATGTAATAATCCCTTGCTGTATAAGTATTTCATTACACTTGGAACACCTCCGTGTTTATGCAAATCTTCCATTAAGTATTTCCCACTTGGTTTAAAGTCGGCCAATACTGGAACTTTATTGCTAATTGATTGGAAGTCGTCTTGCGTCACCTCCACACCAACACTTTTTGCCATTGCTATTAAATGTAATACTGCATTGGTGCTTCCACCTAATACCATGATTACTGTAATGGCATTTTCAAATGCTTTACGTGTCATGATATCGCTAGGCTTAATGTCTTTTTCTAATAATAGCTTAATTGCTTTACCAATAGCTGCACATTCTTTTTGCTTGTCTTCACTTAAAGCAGGGTTGCTGCTAGAGTATGGTAAACTCATGCCCAATGCCTCTATTGCACTAGCCATAGTATTGGCTGTGTACATGCCACCACATGCACCTGCACCAGGGCAACTGTGTTGCACAATTCCTTTAAAATCGACTTCACTTAAATTGCCTGCAATTTTTTGTCCCAATGCTTCAAACGCAGAAACAATATTTAAATCTTCACCTTTATAATGTCCGTGTGCAATGGTTCCACCATATAACATAATCGATGGACGATTCAATCTGCCCATTGCCATTACTGTTCCAGGCATATTTTTATCGCAACCTGGAATGCCTACAATTGCATCATAATATTGAGCACCTGCATTGGTTTCTATACTATCGGCAATTACATCTCTGCTTACTAAACTATAACGCATACCATCAGTTCCCATGCTTATTCCATCACTTACGCCAATAGTGTAAAAACGCAATCCCAGCAAGCCTTCTGTGGCATTGATGCTTGTCTTTACACTGTCGTTCAAATCGTTTAAGTGCATGTTACAAGGATTGCCATCCCAACCCATACTAACAATTCCAACCTGTGCTTTTTTAAAATCTTCTTCTTTAAAGCCAATGGCATAATACATTGCTTGAGCTGCAGGTTGAGTTACGTCTTGTGTTAATGTTTTTGAGTATTTATTTAGTTCTGACATTGTTATTTTTTTATGTACTTAGCTTTTGAATTTCTATTGAGCTGTAGTGGCGTCGCACACTTCAAGGGTTTGTTCTTTACTAGCCAATTATGCTTTCTCTAAAACAAACTGTTGCTCTAAAACTTTTGCTTTATATGCTTTTTGAATAATAGCACTTAAACTATCTTCCCAATCTTTTTTAAACAATACATTATCTAGCGATTCTAGTGCAACAACTTCAGCTGCTGTGCCACAGAAGAATCCTGCATCAGCACCTCTCATTTCATTTGGTGTAAATAACTTTTCTACAACAGGAATATTTAGTTCTTTACATATTTCTATTACTGTAGCTCTGGTAATGCCTGGTAAAATATTACCCTTTGGAGGAGTATATACAACACCCTCTTTTTCATAAAAAATATTGGCTCCTGAACTTTCTGCAACAAAGCCTTGGCTGTCTAAAACCAATGCTTCATCAAAGCCATTGTCTTTTGCTTCTTGACAAGCTAGAATAGAGTTAACATAATGTCCACTTACTTTAGCATCTACATGAAAAGCATTAGAATTTGGACGACAATAAGATGATGTTGCAATACGCATTTTATTGCTCATATAGCCATTTGTCCATTCCCATGCTTCAATGGCTAAATAGCTTTCTTTGCCTTTAGATAAAGCCATATTGGGTGAACACAGTACAATTGGACGAACATAGGCATCGGTAAAGCCATTGCGTTTCAATACTTCATAGGTCAACTCAATGAGTTGATCTGTTGTGTAGTTGAAAGGAATTTTCATTACGTTAGCAGAATGAATTAATCTGTCGTAATGCTCTTTTGCTTTAAAAATTTTTGTACTCCCATTAATGGGGTAAGATCGAATTCCTTCAAATACTGCATAGCCATAGTGCAGGCTTTGACTGTACAAATCAGTTTTGGCTTCAGTTGCTTTTAAAAACTGACCATTGAAATAAATAATTGTGTTCTGGTTGTAGTACATTTTTTATAGTTTAATCATTGACAGGTAATAAAAAACCCGCCTCTTATAGAGGCGGGTTGTATGTTTAATTCGTTTGTATTTACATCAACTAACACCTACATGCGAAGCAGGAACAATAATGACAACCACCACAATAATTATTGCGTTGATAATTGTAGTTGCACTATGTATTTTGCTTTGTAGCATAAGATGTTTGTTGAACGAATGTAACGCCGCCTCTTGAAATAACAAAGAACTTTATCCCCTATCCCCTAAAGGGGGACTAATTACACCCCTTTAGGGGATGGGGGCTTAAATTATAGTCGACTTCCTCAACTCAATATTTTGTGCATGCACTATACCAGGAATGTTATTGCTTACATAATCTGCAATTAAATCGCCAATAGTACTGGTAAAATAAAAGTTGATTGGGTCTATATCTTTAGAAACAAATTTGTGTTCGAGTGTCCAAGCAACAGCCTCACGAACCAAGGCTGCTTCTTCATTTAATTTTAAGTGTTCTAATAACAAAGCTGATGACAAAATAGAACCAATTGGATTGGCAATATCTTTGCCTGCTGCTTGAGGATAAGAACCATGAATAGGCTCGAACAAGGCTGCACCTTTGCCAACAGATGCACTTGGTAACAATCCAAGAGAACCAGCTAATACACTGGCTTCATCGCTGATAATATCGCCAAACATATTTTCTGTAAGAATTACATCGAACTGTTTTGGATTGAGGATAATTTGCATAGAAGCATTATCCACAAACATATAATCCACAGTAACATCTGGATACTGTTTGGCAATTTCCTGAACTACTTTACGCCACAAACGTGATGTTTCTAATACATTGGCTTTATCAACCAAGGTTAATTTCTTTCTTCTGAATTGTGCAGTTTGAAAAGCCAAATGTGTAACACGATTAATTTCTTCAATGCTGTAAGTGCATTCATCTAATGCTACAGTACCTGCTTCGTTTAATTCTTTCTTGCCAAAATAAATTCCACCTGTAAGCTCTCTGAAAATTACAAAATCTACATTCTCTAATAGTTTAGATTTAAGTGGAGATAAATGGTGTAATGAACTATAAGTTGTAACAGGACGGATGTTGGCAAACAGCTGTAATGATTTCCTGATTTTTAATAAGCCTTGTTCAGGACGAACTTTTGCAGTTGGATCATTGTCGTATTTAGGATGACCAATTGCACCAAATAAAACAGCATCACTGTTTAAGCAAGATTCAATGGTTTCATCGGGTAATGGATTGCCAGTTTTATCAATAGCAATAGCACCCATTAATTGATAATCATAGGTAAATTCATGATTGAATCTTTTAGCAACGGCATTCAATACTTTTACAGATTGTGCAGTTACTTCTGGACCAATACCATCGCCTTCTATTACGGTAATTTTTTTGTTCATACCCCTAACCCCTAAAGGGGAATTATTATGTTTTGTTATAAAATATGTTGTTGTTCGTATGCTTCAATTTCTGGCTTTATGTTTAACAAATAATCAATATCATCAAAGCCATTTAATAAGCAAGTCTTTTTATAATTATTAATGTCAAATGTTGCTGTTGCTCCAGTTTCGTTTAACGTGATAGACTGTTGTTCAAGATTCACTGTTAATTCTGTTGATGGATTTTTTTCAACTGCTTCAAAGATTTTATGTAGAAATTCATCACTCACCACTACTGGTAATAGAAAATTATTTAAAGCATTGTTTTTAAAAATGTCTGCAAAGAAGCTGCTTACAACTACATCGAATCCAGCATCTTTAATAGCCCAAGCTGCATGTTCACGACTAGAACCACAGCCAAAGTTTTTACCTGCAACTAAAATTTTTCCTGAATAGATTGGATTATTTAAAATAAAATCTTTTTTAGGGGTTGCTTCGTTATCATTCTCATAACGCCAATCACGAAATAAGTTTTTGCCAAATCCATCTCTGCTTGTAGCTTTTAAAAAACGTGCAGGAATAATTTGATCGGTATCAACATTTTCGTTGTGTAGAGGAACTACTGAACTAACAACTATGTTTAAACTTTTTGACATTCTTAATTTCTAATTTTTAATTCCTAATTCAATAATTCTCTTACATCACTCACCACACCAGTAATTGCAGCAGCTGCTGCTGTTAAAGGGCTTGCCAATAATGTTCTTGCATTAGGGCCTTGTCTTCCTTCAAAGTTTCTATTACTTGTGCTTATACAATATTTACCAGCAGGAATTTTATCTTCATTCATGCCTAAACATGCACTACAACCTGGTTGACGTAATTGAAAACCTGCTGCTTCAAAAATTGTATCAATTCCTTCAGCAATGGCTTGTGCTTCTACTTGTTTACTGCCTGGAACAACCCATACTTCTACATCTTTTGCTTTTTGTTTGCCTTGTACAAATGAAGCAACCATTCTTAAATCTTCTATACGGCTGTTGGTACAACTGCCAATAAAAACATAATCTATTTTTTGTCCTTTAATATTTGCTCCTGCCTCCAAACCCATGTAATGCAAAGCTTTCTCGTAGGAAACTTTTTCTTTAGCATCTACTTCACTCAGTGCAGGAATATGTTTACTTACGCCAATGCCCATTCCTGGGTTAGTACCATAAGTAATCATAGGTTCTATATCTTTTGCATCTATATGAATTTCTGTATCAAAGGTTGCGTCAGCATCAGTAAATAATGTTTTCCAATATGCTAGTTTTTTATCCCAAGGGCTAGCTTCTTGTTCCCCTTCAGGGGATTGGGGTGGAGCAAATTCACGACCATTAATGTAGTTGAATGTTGTTTCATCAGGAGCAATTAAGCCACATCTTGCACCCATTTCAATACTCATATTGCAAATGGTCATTCTAGCTTCCATGCTCAAGCTACGAATGGCAGAACCTGCAAATTCAACTGCATAGCCAGTTGCACCACTTGCGGAAATTAAAGAGATGATGTATAAAATAATATCTTTTGAAACAACACCTTTATTCAATTCGCCATCAACAGTAATACGCATCAATTTGGGTTTGCTTTGTAACAAACATTGTGTAGCCATTACCATTTCCACTTCACTGGTGCCAATACCAAATGCAATAGAGCCAAATGCTCCATGGGTTGACGTATGTGAATCTCCACAAACAATGGTCATGCCTGGTTGTGTAAAACCAAGCTCAGGGCCAATTACATGAACGATGCCTTGATAAGCATGACCTAAACCATATAGCTCAACATTGTGGGCTGCACAGTTTTTGGTTAACGCTTCAACTTGTAAACGAGACAATTCTTCTTTAATAGGAAGATGTTGGTTTAAAGTAGGCACATTATGATCGGCTGTGGCAACAATTTGTTTAGGACGAAATACTTTAATACCACGTTTGTCTAATCCAGCAAAAGCTTGTGGAGAAGTTACTTCGTGAATTAAATGTTTATCAATGTACAAAACAGAAGGACCACCATCGATGGTTTTAACGATGTGCTTTTCCCAAATTTTATCGAATAGTGTTTTGCTCATTTTATTTAGTCGTTTCTCGTTTCTGGTTACTCGTTGTTCAGCTTTTAAAGTGTAAGTTTTTGTTAGCATCTTTAAGATTGAGCTACTAACGAGAATCGCTTAACGCTTAACGAGGAACTAGAAACAAATATTAAGCTAATGTCACATTTTGATGAACACTTGCCATCGCATTCAAATCATCATCATTCACTTCTTTTTTACTATCGGCCACTCTTAAAAATTCTTCATATAAAACATCTACATCGTTTCTGTTAAACGTGTAGCCCAATTTTTGGAAACGAAATGCCAATGCACTTCTTCCACTACGTGCTGTTAAAACAATTTTACTGGTATCGGCACCAACTTCATTTGGATTAATGCTTTCGTAGGTAATGGCACTTTTTAAAAAACCATCTTGATGAATTCCAGAAGAGTGAGCAAATGCATTACTACCAACAATTGCCTTATTAGGCTGAACTGGCATACGCATTGTATCACTCACCAATCTACTCATTGGATTAAGCTGTTTACTATTTACATTTGAATATAAACCCAAAGATTTGTGTTGCTTAATCACCATGACTACTTCTTCTAAAGAAGTATTGCCTGCACGTTCTCCTAAGCCATTAATTGTACATTCTATTTGTCTAGCACCAGCAATAACACCAGCAATTGAATTGGCAGTTGCCAAGCCTAAATCGTTGTGGCAATGACAAGAGATAATGGCTTTATCAATGTTGGGAACATTGTTAACCAAGTAAGCAATTTTATCGCCGTATTGGTGTGGCAAGCAATAGCCGGTTGTGTCTGGAATATTTACTACAGTTGCACCTGCTTTTATTACAGCTTCAATAACTCTAGCTAAGTATTTATTTTCCGTTCTGCCGGCATCTTCTGCATAAAACTCTACGTCATCTACGAAATTTTTAGCCCATTTAACGCATTGAATGGCTCTTTCTAAAATATCATCCTGTGTACTATTGAATTTTCCTTTAATGTGGTATTCACTTGTGCCAATGCCCGTGTGAATACGTGGACGTTTTGCAAACTTTAATGCTTCGGCTGCAACTTCAATATCTTTTTGTACAGCTCTAGTTAGACCACAAACGGATGCAGTAGTGATAATTTTAGAAATCTCAGAAACACTTTCAAAATCGCCAGGAGAAGAAATGGGAAATCCAGCTTCAATTATATCTACACCTAAAGTTTCCAGCTCAAGTGCCAAAGCAACTTTTTCACTGGTGTTTAGTTTACAGCCAGGCACTTGTTCACCATCTCTTAAAGTGGTATCAAAAATATGTACCTTATTATCAGACATAAAAAAATAGTTGAAAAGATTGCAGGTTATTTAATTTTGGTTTGCCTGCCAGTTTACAATTAAACAACCTGCGAGAACGAACTTAACATGGGTATGCTGGCAATTATTACCAAATTGTTAAGCATTTTACACTGTATAATGAGGTGTAAATTGGTTGAAAAGCTTGCAGATAAAGGGTTTGAGCTATAATAAAATACGATGCCTAACAGAAATACAGATACGCTTTTTCAACTGATAAAGTCCCTTGAGAAAGGGGAGAAGCGGAACTTTAAATTATATATTCAACGAAATACTTCGAGTGAAAACCTAAAAGTGGTTCAGCTATTTGATGCATTGGATAAATTAGAACAATACGATGAGGAGTTGTTGTTGAAGAAAAGTAAAGACATTAAGAAGCAACAATTATCTAACATTAAGGCACATTTATACAAGCAAATTTTATCGAGCCTTCGTTTAATTAACGATGCAGATAATATAGATATTCAATTGCATGAGCAAATGGATTTTGCCCGTATTTTATACAATAAAGGTTTGTATTTGCAAAGTTTGAAAGTGCTAGATAAACTAAAAGAAACTGCTGCCAATCATAATCAAATCACCTTTCAATTACAAGCCATTTTATTTGAAAAGAAAATTGAAGCCTTACATATTACACGAAGTATGGCCAATAGAGCTCAGCAGTTGAGCAATGAATCTGATAGCATTGTTACACATCTTTCATTAATTAGTCAGTTGTCGAATTTGGCATTGGAATTATATAGCTGGTATATACAACATGGGCATGCAAGAGATGAAAAAGATATTGCAGCTATCAAGGCTTTTTTTGAGAATAAATTACCACACCATGATGTACAGCACTTGGGTTTTTATGAAAAGTTGTATCTCTACCAATGTTATTGCTGGTATGGTTTTATTTTATACGATTTGCTGGTATATTATAGATACGCCCAAAAGTGGGTAGATTTATTTGAGAAATTTCCAGCAATGAAAACCACTGAAGCTGGTCAGTTTATTCGTGGAATGCATAATTTGTTGAGTGCACATTTTATGCTGAAAAATTATGAAAAACTGAATGAGGGAATTGAACAGTTTGAAGCATTTGCTGATTCGGCAGATGGTTTAATGAATCCAAATTCAAGAATTCAAACCTTTGTATACTTAAGCATTTCTAAGATTAATAAACATTTTCAAGAAGGCACTTTTACCGAAGGATTAAATCTCGTTCCTTTTATAGAAGAGAAGTTGACGGAATACCAATTACAACTCGATATGCATAGAGTATTGGTTTTCTATTATAAAATAGCTTGCCTGTATTTTGGTAGTGGCGATAACGATAAAGCCATTGATTATTTGAATAAAATCATCAATCGAAAAATGAACCTGCGTACCGATTTGCAATGCTATGCAAGGTTGTTACACTTAATTGCACATTACGAATTGGGCAATTACGATATACTGGAATCTTTGATAAAATCCGTGTATCGTTTTATGGCCAATATGAATAATTTGAGTACGGTAGAAGAAGAGATTTTTAAATTCATACGTAAATCTTTTTCACTAGCACCCGATAAAATGATACCAGCTTTTATAAAACTGAAATTAAAACTAGAAAAATTAGAAGGCAACCTTTTGGAAAGCCGTTCATTTATGTATTTAGATATTATTGCCTGGTTAGAAAGTAAAATTGAAAAGGTTCCTGTGCAAGATGTTAGGAGGAAGAAGTTTTTGGGCAGTAGTAAATAATTTTTAGTAGAAATAGTTGAATGGATATTCTATTGCTCAAGGACTTTGGATTGCCCTTCGACTTCTCTCAGGACCTTAAAACACCACGACGAAGTAGTGGACTTGCAACGAATAGCCCAAAACCACAGCTGATAAATGTTATGCAGTTAATAGCCCCAAATTTTTATCTTCGCTAAACTTTAAACTTTTATACTTTATAAACTTAACAGTATGCCTTCATTTGATATTGCCAGCAAAGTAGATTTACAAACTTTAGATAATGCCATTAATGTGGTGAAAAAAGAAATTACCAATCGTTTCGATTTTAAAAATTGTCATGTGGTAATTGACCTGAACAAAAAGGATTACAAAGTAATGTTGGAAGCAGATAGTGATATGAAGATGGAACAAATAATTGATGTTATTTTAAGTCGTGGAGTAAAGCAAGGCATTGATGCCAATGCATTTGATTTTAGTAAAGAAAGTTACCCAAGTGGTAAAGTGGTGAAAAAAGAAGTGTCGGTAAAAAATGGTTTGAAACAGGAAGATGCCAAGAAAATTGTGAAAGCTATTAAAGACAGTGGATTGAAGGTTCAGGCAGCAATAATGGACAATATTATACGTGTTACTGGTAAAAAACTAGATGATTTACAAGATGTTATAGCATTATGCCGCAAAACAGATTTTGGCTTGCCTTTGCAATATGAGAATATGAAAAGTTAGGCAATTTCTAATTTTTAATTACTCATTTTTAATTTTCTCTTATCTTCGCCGCCCATTATTACATAATCGTTACGGCAAAATCCGTACGGCCTTAAAAAATTCTTTATGAAAAAAGGTATCCATCCAGAAAGTTACAGAGTAGTTGTGTTTAAAGACATGACTAATGGTGATTCATTTTTAAGCAAGTCAACATCTAACACCAAAGAAACCATTCAATGGGAAGATGGCAACGAGTATCCTTTAGTTAAATTGGATATTTCTAACACTTCTCACCCGTTTTATACAGGTAAGAATATGTTGGTTGATACTGCTGGTAGAATTGACAAATTCAAAAAACGTTACGCAAAGAAAGCTTAATGCTACTTTGTACAATTTTATATCCCACTTCTTTCAAGAGGTGGGATTTTTTATTTGGTTAACTTTGACAATTAAATTTTACAAATGAAGTTAGATATTTTGGCATTTGGTGTTCATCCCGATGATGTTGAATTAGGTTGTGCTGGTACTTTATTAGCTGCAATTGCAGAAGGAAAACATGTGGGTATTATTGATTTAACCCAAGGTGAATTAGGTACAAGAGGTACTGCTGAAACTAGAAAAGTTGAAGCCGATAATGCTGCTAAAATTTTAGGTGTGCATGTAAGAGAGAATTTGAAAATGGCGGATGGCTTTTTTCAAAACGATGAACAGCATCAACGAAAAATTATTGAAGTCATTAGAAAATATCAGCCCAATATTATTTTGTGCAATGCTCCAGAAGATAGACATCCAGATCATGGTAGAAGTGCCAAGTTGGTAAGTGATGCAGCATTTTTAAGTGGGTTAAGAAAAATTGTTACCAATTGGAATGGTAAAATGCAAGATGCATGGCGACCATCGTATGTTTTTCATTACATACAAGCCAGATATTTAAAGCCTGATTTTGTGGTAGATATTTCCGCACATCATGCAATAAAGTTGCAATCAATTTTAGCTTATTCAACTCAGTTTCATAATCCAAATTCTAGTGAGCCACAAACATATATTTCGTCACAACAATTTTTAGATACGGTAAAATCAAGAGATCAAATGTGGGGGCAGCAAATTGGTGTTCAGTTTGCCGAAGGATTTATTTCTGAAAAACTTCTGAGTATAAAAAGTTTAGATGCGTTTATACAAAATGTAACTTAACTGAACTGAACATGGTTTGATTTAGAAAAAGGCCATTTTTTTATAAACAACTGCTTATATTTAACGTATGATTGTAGTACAAAAATGCTGTTTATTTATTGGTATTTTTTTGTTAGCAGCTTGTGTAACAAAGCCATATTCAACTTCGAATAAAGTGTATAAAAAACAAGTTAAAGAATATGCACAAGCATTAAAGCAATTACCAAGTGTTGAGGCAAACGATAGCATTTATGCTCCAGCTTTTTTTGCAGGAACTACCAATTTTACCATGCGTAAACCCAATTTTGTAATTATCCATCATACCGCACAAAATAGTTGCGATCAAACCTTAAAAACCTTTACACTAACACGTACACAAGTAAGTGCACATTATGTTATTTGTAGAGATGGAATTGTACACCAGATGTTGAATGATTATTTAAGAGCTCATCATGCAGGAGCAGGGAAATGGGGCAATGTTACCGATATGAATTCTTGTTCAATTGGTATAGAATTAGATAACAATGGCTTTGAAGCATTTAGCGAAAAGCAAATCAACAGTTTAATCAGCTTGTTGGGAAGATTGAAGAAAAAATACAATATTCCTGTTACAAATTTTATTGGTCATGGTGATATTGCACCAACACGAAAAAATGATCCTAGTATTTTGTTTCCTTGGAAAACCCTAGCAGATAAAGGTTTTGGACAATGGTATGATGTTGTAACAGATACAATTCCTACTGGATTTAATCATTTACAAGCATTAAGAATTGTTGGATATGATACAAAAGATACTACTGCTGCCATAAGAAGTTTTAAACGTCATTTTATGCAGGATAGTGCAAAAAAGATAAATGAAGCAGATAAGTTAGTGTTGTATAATTTGATAAAAAAGTATTAGAGATTAAAGTTGAATCAATAAAAAATTAGTATGAATATATTATTAACCAATATCAAGTTATTGGTAAACACTCGAGAGCAAAATCAATTATTAAAGGGTGCTGCATTAGCTAATTTACCTTGCATAGAAGATGCTTATTTGGCAATTGAAAATGATACAATTGCTGCATTTGGTTCAATGGATGATTTAATACACAATACAAGAGTATTTACCGAAGTGGTAGATTTAGCTGGTCAGTTAGTGCTACCTTGTTGGTGCGATAGTCATACACACTTAGTTTTTGCTGCAAGTAGAGAAAACGAATTTGTAGATAAAATAAATGGAAAAACTTATGCCGAAATTGCTGCCAATGGAGGTGGTATTTTAAATTCAGCTAAAGCTATAGCAGCAATAAGTGAAGATGATTTATTTGATTTGGCTTGGCAGCGGTTGGAAGATTTGTTGTACATAGGAACAGGAGCAATTGAAATTAAAAGTGGTTATGGTTTAACAGTAGAAAGTGAATTGAAAATGTTGAGGGTTATTAAAAAACTAAAACAAAAATCACCTATTCCAATTAAAGCAACTTTTTTAGGGGCACACACTTATCCGTTGGAGTTCAAAGACAATCATCAAGGGTATATTGATATTATTATCAATCAAATGTTGCCCTTGATAGCTAAAGAAAACTTAGCAGATTATATTGATGTTTTTTGTGAAGAAGGTTTTTTTAGCAAAGCAGAAACTACACAAATTTGTAAAGCAGGTTTAAGCTATGGTTTGAAATCAAAAATTCATGCCAATCAATTAAGTTTAAGTGGTGGGGTAGAAGCTGGGGTTGAATTAAATGCAGTTTCTGTAGATCATTTAGAAACAATGGATGACGCAAGTGTATTGGCATTGTCAACATCTAATACCATTGGTACATTGTTGCCAACTGCTGCATTTTTTTTAAGAATGCCATTTCAACCAGCAAGAACAATCATTGATGCAGGTTGTGCAGTTGCGTTAGCAAGTGATTTTAATCCAGGTTCATCACCTAGTGGCAATATGAATTTTGTACTTTCATTAAGTTGTATTCAAATGAAAATGTTACCTGAAGAGGCTATCAATGCTGCAACCATTAATGGAGCATTTGCAATGGGTGTAGAAAATGAAGTAGGAAGTATAACAGTTGGTAAAAAAGCCAACTTAATTATAACAAAAGCAATTCCATCTTTAGCGTATTTGCCTTATGCTTTTGGAGAGAATTTAGTAGATAAGGTAATTATTAATGGTAAATTCTTAAAAGCAAGAAAAGGCAATTAACTATAAGCAATACCACTTGGTCTAAAGTCAATTACTTTCATTTGCAAATTGGTAGTTCCTTGCCATTCGTTTATATCTAAATTAAACACGATATCCAACGGTTGATTAGCTTGAATTAAATCAAATTTGTTGGCTAAATTAAAACCAATGCCATTCAGCTGAATATTGTTTTGATGAACTGAAAAACGAATATGTTGTTCTTTTACAATCTTTGTAAAGCCAGTATCTAATACATTTTTAACAACAAAAACAGGCTTCATATTTTCAGGACCAAATGGCTCCATTTGAGTTATAATATTATAAAACGAATGTGTAAGTTCACTCAGTGTTATTTCACTATCAATAACAATCTCAGGAATTAGGAGTTCGGGTGTAATAGTTGCTTGAACTGCCTTTTCAAATGCGTCACTAAACTGTTGTACCTGGGTAGGTAATAAGGTCATTCCAGCAGCAGCAAAATGTCCTCCATATCCTAGTAAATGTTCTCTACAGGCATGTATAGCTTCATACAAATTAAAGCCTATAACACTTCTTGCACTTCCTGCAACATAATCACCACTTTTAGTAAGGACAATAGTAGGACGATAATATTTTTCAATTAATCTGCTTGCTACAATTCCAACTACACCTTTATGCCAATGCTCTTGATAAACAACAGTTGTTTTTCTTGCAATAAGACTTGCGTCATTTTCAATAATTGCCAATGCTTCTTCTGTTATAGAACTATCGGCTTCTTTTCTATCGGTATTATCACTATGTAAAATTTCAGCAAATTCTTTTGCTTTGGTTTCGTCTTTTTCAATAAATAATTGAACAGCTTTTTTTGCATCATCCATTCTGCCTGCTGCATTTACTCTAGGTGCAATAATGAATACCAAATTGGTAATGGTCATTTCTTTTTGAATACCTGCAAGCTGCATCAATGCTTTTATTCCAGTACTCGGATTTTCATTTACTTTTTTCAATCCGTAATAAGCCAAAATTCTATTTTCACCTGTCATAGGTACAATATCAGCAGCTATCGCAGTAGCAACAAGATCTAAATATTGTAAATAAGTATTACTGTTTAAATGTAGTTTTTCTGCAAGTGCCTGCATCAATTTAAAACCTACGCCACAACCACATAATTCTTTATATGGATAGTTGCAATCTTTTTGTTTAGCATTTAAAATTGCAGCTGCATTAGGTATGATTTCATCGGGTAAATGGTGATCGCAAATGATAAAATCAATCCCTAAACTTTTTGCATAAGCAACCAGCTCTACACTTTTAATTCCACAATCTAAAGAAATGATGAGTGTAATGTTTTTTGTTTTTGCATAATCTATTCCAGCTTTACTAACACCATATCCTTCTTTGTATCTATGAGGAATATAATAATCTACTTGGCTATAGATTGATGACAGAAATTGAAACATACTAGCTACACTTGTTGTTCCATCTACATCATAATCACCAAAAACTAAAATATTTTCTTTATTGGAGAAGGCCAACGTGAGTCGTGTTACAGCTTTATCCATATCTTTCATTAGCCAAGGGCTATGTAAGCCATTGAGCATTGGTCTAAAAAAAGATTTGGCTTTATCAAAGTCATCGAATCCTCTTTGTACTAATATTTTACAAAGTGTGTAATTAATTTTAAGGGCTTCATGTAAAGCTTTTGTTTGTTGTTCATTTGAAGTAAGAAGTTTCCATCTTTTTTTCATAGTAGTATAGTTGTTTCAAATGAAAAAATTAATATACTCTATCGGTGGTATAACGTACCAATTCTTCTAAAGCATCTCTCACTTCACTGTTTGGAAATTTGTGTAACACATCTAAGGCTTCATCTCTATAGGCAAACATTTTTTTTGTAGCGTATTCTATGCCACCAAAAGCTTCAACTTGTTCAATAATATATTTTACTTTGTTGGCTTGTGTATTTTCATTTTTTACAATGTAAATTATTCTTTTTCTGGTACTTGCATCACAATTGTTCAAAGTATAAATTAATGGTAACGTTAATTTCTTTTCTCTAATATCGTTGCCTGTTGGTTTACCAACATTAGCAGAACCGTAATCAAAAAGATCGTCTTTTATTTGAAAAGCCATACCTACTTTTTCGCCAAATAATCGCATTTGTTCAACGGCGTATTCACTTTCAAAAGTTGAAGATGCACCTGCTGCACAAGAAGATGCCAATAAAGAAGCGGTTTTTCCTTTAATAATTTCGTAATATACCTCTTCACTAAGGTTTAAGTTTCTGGATTTTTCAATTTGAAGCAATTCTCCCTCACTCATTTCTTTAACTGCATTAGATAGGATTTGTAATACTAGGTGATCTTTATTGTTTAAAGACAAGAGTAATCCTTTTGAAAGTAAATAATCTCCAACAAGAACGGCAATTTTATTTTTCCAAATAGCGTTAATCGAGAAGAAGCCTCTTCTTTCCATAGCTTCATCTACTACATCGTCATGAACTAAAGTTGCGGTATGTAACAATTCAACCAACGAAGCTGCTCTATAAGATGTGTCATTAATTGGCCCTCCTAACTTAGCTGCAAGTAAAACAAACATGGGTCTTAATTGCTTGCCTTTACGTTTTACAATGTATTGCATTATTCTATCTAGTAAAGCCACCCTACTTTTTACAGCTTCTCTAAAATGAATTTCAAATTGCTGTAATTCTTCTCCAATTATGTTTTTTGCTAATTTCATCTTTATAATAATGGTGCAATATACCCATAACCACCATATAGAATTTGCGAAATGGGGATAACTATACTGTAAAATAGGTCAAAAACTAATTTATATATATTTTGGTATTTTATTTGCAATGATTACTTTTGTTGAAATAATTTAAAAGTATTCATCAACAATTATTTATTAAATCATAATTATGGCAAGCAAAAAGTACACATTATTAGCATTGTTATTTGTAGTATTATCTGCTACAAGCTTTGCACAAGGAAACGATTGGGGTTGGGATTGGAAAGATAGTTCTAAAATTCCTGCAAAGAGAATGCCTCAGCACAACGAGTTTTTAAATAACAACTACCCTTATCCTGCACAACCTCGTAATCAATGGGAATTAGGGTTTACAGGAGGAGCATCAATGATTATAGGGGATGTTATTCCGAAACCAAATATTGGTGGTGGTATTAGCTTAAGAAAAGCAATTAATCACATCTTTTCTGTACGTGGTCAATATTTGGGATCTGTTAATTCTGGTAATCCAAGTAGTTATGGTTTGAGTGTTGGTCAGAAAGAATATAAAACTAAAACCCACAGTGGTAATATAGACGTAATTATGTCTTTAAATACTTTGAGTAATTATAGAGGTAATCCTAAAACAAATGTTTATGTTTTTGGTGGATATTCTATTATTGGATCTCAGGTAACTCAAATGCAAGGTGCAAATGAGAACATTTTTTACGGAATTGGTTCTCCAAATTCTCAATCAGGGTTAGTTACAACAATTTTTGGTGATGTAGTGAATGGTCGTAAAGGTTGGTCTGTGATGCAAGGTTTTTCTACTGGTGCAGGAATTTCATTTAAAATGAGCAATAAAGTTAATATAGGTTTAGAACAAAGATTAACATTCATTTCTCCAGGTTACGATTATTCTGATGGTTTCAGTGATGGTAATAGCAATGATGTCTATAGTTTTACTGGTGCTAGAGTAAATGTGAACATTGGCAATACAGCTAAAAGAGTACAACCTCTATACTGGATTAATCCTAATAACTTTGTTTATAATGAGTTAAACAAGCCACAGCACATGAAAATGCCTAAAGTTAAGTTAGACGATGCTGATGGTGACGGTGTTACTGATCAATTTGATCTTGAGCCAAATACTCCTGCAGGTGCTAAAGTTGACTCTCGTGGTCGTGCATTAGATACTGATGGTGATGGTATTCCTGATTATAAAGACAAAGAAATTTTAACTTCTCAAAAGTGTTTCCCTGTTAATAATGAAGGTGTTGGTACTTGTCCAGAACCAGCATGTTGCAAAGAATTAAGAGATGAAATCACTAAAATGAAAGAAAGCGGTTGGGGAGATAAAAAAGAAGATGAGTGTGTAATTGGTGATTTACCAAGTATTCAATTCAAAGGAAATGCAAAATTATCAAAAGATGCTCAAGCTGTTTTAGCAACTGTAGCTCAAAAAATAAATGCAAACCCTACATGTAAAATTAAGGTTGTAGGTTACGGGTCTACCGATAAAAAATCTCAACAATCTAGCTGGGAAAAAGTAAATGCTGTTATCAAGTATTTAGTTGAAAAGCAAGGTGTTGCTGAAAGCAGATTCATCTTCACTTATGGTCAAGATGGTGATGTAAATACTGTAGATTTACAAGGTACTACAGAAGAAGGTCCAAATACAGTACCTGCCCCTCATCCAAACTTAAAAAGTAAGAATTAATATATCTTATCCACATAATTCAGTGAAAAGCTTTCCAAATTTTTGGAAAGCTTTTCTTTTATTAACCATTGTGGATTAATTATTTAGAAAAATTTTGTAAATGCAACGTTTTGGTGCAATTAACAATCATATAGTTACGTTATAAACAAAATTTTCACAAATCCAGTATTCTATAAACTTTAGTGTTTTCACTCAACATCGAAATTATGTTCAAAAAAAGAAGTTATTTACTGGTACTTGTTTGTTTTTTTTCATTGTTTAATGTAGCGTCTGCCCAAATGGGTGGGGTACATAACTATTCAGATAGCTCTTATATTTCTCCAAGAGATTTATCGCAGCAATCAGATTTTTTAAACAATAAAGGAAGTTTTCCAGCAAAACCTAGAGATGCTTGGCAAATTGGATTTTTTGCAGGTATGCCATTTGTAGATGGTGATTGTGAGCCTGCAATTTTAGGAGTTGGGAAAGGCATTCAGTCTATTTCACATGGATTAGGGGTACATGTAAGAAAAGCTATGGGTTATGTTTTTTCAATTAGAACATCTGCAGCTTATTACAATATGGTTGGTTTAGATTATCAGCCTAACTCAAATCTGAATAACAATCCTGTAATTGAAAGGTTATATGGAAATGCACCTCGTGGATATATACACAATCATAGAACAATGGCATTTGTTGGTTCGGTTGAAGGGTTGATTTCTTTTAGTAATATCATGTTCCATACTAAACAAAAAAGATGGAATATTTACTCCTTAATTGGATTCAGTGGTTTTGCATACAATACAAGGTTGAATATGATGGATGGAAGTGGTCAAAGATATGCATTTGAAGATGTAAGTAGGGCTTATTCTGCAGGTGTAAAGGCAACTACTTTAAGAACTATGTTGCGGAATATGACTGATAACTCTTACGAAACACAAGCTGTTTCCAATAATAGGAAATCGGCAGTTGGGAGTGATTGGAATGTTAGATATGGATTAAGTTATGGTTTTGGCTTAGAATATAGAATGGGTAAAGCATGGTCGATTAATTTTGAGTATAAAAGAATTAAAACAGAAGATGATTATATTGATGGTTGGCATAGACAAAGTGGCGACTTACGTTTTGCTGTTTTTACATCTGAGCCTGATAATCTTCATTTTGGACAAGTGGGTGCAAATTTCAATTTAGGTAGTGGTAAAAAAAGAGTACCTCCATTGTGGTGGTTAAATCCTTTGGAATTTGCTTATGCCGACTTAAAAGATAATAAATCTGCCATTGCAAAAATGTTTAAGGTAAAAGATGATGATAATGATGGAGTGATGAATGAATTAGATTTAGAACCAAACACACCTGATGGTTGCCCTGTAGATACACATGGTGTAACAGCAGATACTGATGGCGATGGAGTTCCAGATTGTTTAGATAAAGAAAAGCTTACCCTGCAAAAATGTTTCCCTGTAGATGCTGATGGAGTTGGAAATTGCCCTGAACCTGCATGTTGCGATTCTTTAGCAGCTAAAATTGCTACTTGTTGTGATAATAAAGGTGGTAAAGGTGGCGATTCAAAAGAATGTACAATTGACGAGTTGCCTTCAATACAATTCTACGGTAATAATTATAAGTTAAGCAAAGATGCAGAAGCCATTTTATCGGTAGTTGCAGAAAAAATGAAGAATAATCCAAATTGTAATTTGAAAGTTGTAGGTTATGGTAAGAAAACTAAGGCTGCACAACAATTAAGTTGGGATAGAGTTAATGCCATTATTAGGTATTTGGTAGAGCAACAAGGTATTTCGGAAAGTAGATTTATTTTTGAATATGGTAGAAGTGAAGATGGTGACGTACTTTCTGTAGACTTATTTGGAACAATGGAAAATGGTCCTAATACAGTTCAACCACCACATCCACAGTTAAGAAATCCAAAAACGGTTAAACCTGCCGTAAAAAGAAAAGGGGTTTTTGGAAGATAATTTTTCAAAAAATAGCTATAAAGCCTTCAATAATTAACTGTTGAAGGCTTTTTTTCTTAATCTTAACTATTCAAAATGCATTCGTAAAAGAACAGTACATAAATTGCCAGCAAAACCATACTTTTGCAAACTTCCATGAAACGAGTACTTATTTTTTTATTAGTCATTATTGTTGCATTAAGTTCGTGTACTTCAAAATTTGCTAAAATTCAAAAAAGCAAAGATTATAAGTACAAACTTAAAATGGCCGAACAGTATTATGTGAAACAGAAATACAATTTTGCACAAATTCTTTTCGAAGAAATATTTCCGTTTTTAAAAGGCACCCCTGAGTTTGAAGATGTGTACTACAAATTCGCCTATTGCTCTTACTACGAGAAAGATTATTTAAATGCCGAGAATTTATTTAAAAGCTTTACCGAAACCTTTCCCAATAGTCCTAGAGCCGAAGAATGTGAGTATATGAGGGCTTACAGTTTTTTTAAACAATCTCCTAAAGTAGAATTAGATCAAACCAATACTAATAAAACAATTGGTTTAATGCAGGCTTATATTAACACACATCCAACTTCTAAAAGAGTTAAAGAAGCTACCGAAATAATGGATTTGTGCAGAGAAAAGTTAGAATTAAAAGATTATAAAAGTGCAGAGCTATATTACAACTTAGGTTTTTTTAAAGCAGCAGCTATTTCTTTTGCCAATGTATCTGAAAATTTTCCAGATTCTAAAAAAAGCGATGAATACAAGCTATTGGTAATAAAGTCGTATTACAAATACGCCGAAATGAGTATTCCTGAAAAACAAGAAGAGCGTTATGAGAAGGTAATTATTGAGTGCTCAGAATTTACAGAACGTTTTAAAGGAAGTAAATTTTTACAAGAAGTTGAACGTTATAAAACATTATCAAATAATTTTATCAAAAATCAGAAAAATGAGCAAGTTAAGAAGGCAGCTTAGTGCCAATACAAACAGTGTAGTTGAAACAAAAAACTTGATTGATATAAAAGCCAAAACAGGTAATTTGTACGAATCAATTTCAATTGTTGCAAAACGAGCTAATCAAATCAATATTTCTTTAAAAGAAGAATTGCATAACAAACTTGAAGAGTTTGCAAGCCATACCGATAGCTTAGAAGAAGTGCATGAAAATAAAGAACAAATTGAAATTTCTAGAGCATATGAAAAAATGCCTAATCCTGCTATTCTTGCAACACAAGAGTTTATGGAAGAAAAAGTATATTATAGAAAAAATGAAGAAGATTTATTTAGATAATCTTAATTTTTTATTGATATTCAAAACGACAGTGTAATTACTGTCGTTTTTGTTTATTTTCAATTTTCATTTTCACCAATGCTCAAAGACAAAAAAATATTAATTGGTATTACTGGTAGTATTGCAGCGTATAAAATAATTTTATTGGTAAGACTATTGGTAAAAGCCAATGCCGAAGTGAAAATTGTAATGACCAAAAATGCTGCTCAATTTGTTTCGCCATTGGTACTTTCAACACTTTCAAGAAACAAAGTACTTATTGAATTAGCCGATGAGAGTGAATGGGCTAATCATGTTATGTTAGGACGTTGGGCTAATGTATTTTTAATTGCACCACTCAGCTGTAATACATTGGCAAAAATGGCAAATGGAATTTGCGATAATTTGTTAATGGCTACTTATTTATCGGCTACTTGCCCTGTAGTTGTTGCACCTGCAATGGATGAAGATATGTGGCATCATCCAGCTACTAAAAAAAATATTGCAACCATCAAAAGTTATAAGAATGAAATTATTGATGTAGAGAAAGGGGAGTTAGGTAGTGGACTTATTGGAGATGGAAGAATGGCTGAACCTGAAACTATTTTCAATTACATTGTTGAACATTATTGTAGAACAAATGCTTTTAAAAATAAGAGAGTACTTGTAACTGCTGGTCCAACTTATGAAGCTATAGACCCAGTTCGGTTTATTGGTAATCATTCATCGGGTAAAATGGGTTTTGCAATTGCCGAAGCATTTTATTTACAAGGAGCTGACGTAACCCTTGTGTCAGGCCCAACCAATCAATCCATCAATTATCAAGGTATTAAAATAATTCCAGTTCAATCAGCTCAACAAATGTTCGATGCTTGTGTAAAAGAGTTTAAAAAAACAGATATTGCTATCATGAGTGCTGCTGTTGCAGATTATACTCCAGTCGAAGTTGCTACTCAAAAAATAAAAAAGAAAACGGCAAATTTAACTTTACAGCTTACTAAAACAAATGATATACTTGCTCATTTAGGTGCTATCAAAAAGAAACATCAGTATTTAGTTGGCTTTGCACTTGAAACCAATAACGAAGAGCAAAATGCTTTACAAAAGTTAAAAACAAAAAATGCCGACTGTATTGTATTAAATTCACTTAATCATTCAAATGCAGGATTTGGATTTGATACTAATAAAATTACTATTATTAATAAAGATGAAACAATACACAAGTTCGATCTGAAAGCTAAAGAAGCAGTAGCAAAAGATATTTCAACTTTTATTGAACAACAATTATCGCTATAATGAAAAAAATTATTTTATATACGCTTTTTTGTATTTGTTCTGTATCAGTAATTAAAGCTGAAGAGTTACAAGCAAAAGTTACTGTAATTGCATCACGTGTTCCTACAACAGTAGATAGAAAAATATTTACCACATTACAAACACAATTAAATAATTTACTGAACAATCGTAAATGGGGAGGTGATGTTTTTAAACAACAAGAAAAAATTGAGTGTAATTTTTTATTGAATATAGAAAGTGTTGTAGAGCCTAATGTATATAAAGCCTCATTAACTATACAAGCGGCAAGACCTGTGTTTAATTCAAGCTATCAAGCTGCATTGATAAACTTCATGGATGCAGATGTTACTTTTAAATACATAGAATATCAACCAGTAGAATTTAATGATAACAGAGTGCAAGGTTCTGATGCATTGGTAGCTAATTTAACAGCAGTTTTTGCATTTTACTCGTACATGATTATTGGAATGGATTATGAATCTTTTGCACCAAGGGGTGGAGATGTATTTTTTCAAAAAGCTCAAAACGTTGTAAACAATGCACCTGAAGGTAAAGGGATAAGTGGTTGGAGAGTTTTTGATGGGTTAAGAAATAGATATTTTTTAATTGAAAATTTAATGAATAGTAGATACAACATTATTCATGATGTAATTTACTCCTACTACAGAGCAGGCTTAGATAATTTATACGATAAAGAAGAAGAAGCTAGAACCAATATTTTACAAGCCCTCACTCAATTACAAGCTTTCAATAAAGAGAATGCCAACACCATGTTTGTGCAATTTTTTATGCAAAGCAAATCACAAGAATTAATTGGTGTATTTAAAAAAGGAACTCCAGAAACAAAGCAAAAAGCAAGAGAACTTTTAGGGTTATTAGATGTGGCAAATGCATCAAAATACAATGAAGAATTAAAGTAATGAGAATATCAATTGTTGCAGTACTTCTTTTTTTTATTGCATGCAAAGGCAATAATATCATTCCTGTTAATACCATGAAAGTAATGGTTTGGGATATGGCATGTGCCGATGAATTGGTTTTAGAAAAACAAGCCAAAGATTCTACCCTAAAAAAAAGCAATTTAGATTCACTTAGAAAAACCATATATCAACAAGTTTTTCAAGTACATAAAACTACTCAAGCTACATTTTATACCAATTATCAATATTATCAGCAACGTCCAGATTTGTTTAAAATACTGATGGATTCAGTTCAAAATTATGGCACTAGAGAAAGTACTAAACCAATTACAGTAAAGCCTCTTACCAATCCCATTCCTTAGCTATTGGCTTGTATATTTGTATCATAAATGCTTGTTATGAATAAAGTTGTTGCTAATGCACATGCAGCTATTGCAGATATTACAGATGGAAGTACTATTATGTTAGGCGGCTTCGGTTTAAATGGAATTCCCGAAAATTGTATTGCAGCCTTGGTAGAAAATGGGGTTAAAAATTTAACTTGTATTTCTAATAATGCAGGGGTAGATGATTTTGGCTTAGGCTTACTACTACATACTCGTCAAATAAAAAAAATGATGAGTAGTTATGTTGGCGAAAATGCAGAATTTGAACGTCAATTATTGAGTGGTGAATTGGAAGTTGATTTAATACCACAAGGTACTTTAGCTACAAGAATTGAAATGGCAGGTATGGGCATTCCTGCTTTTTTTACACCAGCTGGTTATGGTACTGAAATAGCTGAAGGCAAAGAAGTACGTGAGTTTAATGGGAAAATGTATTTAATGGAACATGCATTGCATGCAAACTTTTCAATTGTAAAAGCATGGAAAGGCGATACTATGGGGAATTTGATTTTTAGAAAAACCACTCGAAATTTTTCTACTTCAATGGCAAAAGCAGGCGACATTACGATTGCCGAAGTTGAAGAGTTGGTAGAACCTGGCATGTTAGATCCTGACGCAATTCATGTAGCAGGTGTTTATGTACATAGAGTTTTTCAAGGAAGCAATTATCAAAAACGAATCGAAAGAAAAACCATTCAACTAAAATCTTAATCTGCAACTAATATGTTTGTTAGTGCCAATTTTTTAGCTATTCAATTTGGAGTGAACGATACTATTGCAAAATTTTTTGTTGATAGAGAACCTCCTAAAAACAATTTATATTGGAAAGATAAATTATTGTATTTACGTCAGGCACCGGGTTATTTATTTCTACCAATTATTGTAGATACATTACATAGATTAGGTTTTGATAAAACGGTATTATTAAGCAATGAGTATATTGATGTACTTGAACAAATTGGTCATATTGCTGCTTTACAAGAAGCCGAAAAAATTACAACCGAACAAGCTGTTGAACAATGTATACAACTCACCAAAGACAAAGCCACTAATCAATATTTTTATCAAGCATTGATTAACTATATGCAAGGTGGTAGCGATAATTTTATTTCGCCATTGTGTACACCATTCAAGGCTTTGCATAGGGGCGATATATTTTTATTTTCTGTAACAGTATTAAATTTTGATAACGAACTAGCTGAAAAAATTATTGAATTTTGGTTTGCCATTATTAGCTCTTTTTTGTTGTTAGATGATGCTGATGATGTAGAAACAGACCAACAAAACAATGATGAAAATGCTTTTTTAGAAAGTGGCTTAACCAAAGAAGGTATTGAAAAAATAAAATTACTGTTGAGTAAAAATTTGAATTTGCTAAAAACATTAAATCCAACTTTAGCAAGAGGTATAGATGTTCAATTTATTAAAATGGCTCAACTACCTAACATTAAAGAATATTTAAATTACTAATTTATGGCATTAGATAAATATGGTATAGCAAAACGCATTGCCCAAGAATTGAAAAATGGCATGTATGTAAATTTAGGTATTGGTATTCCAACATTGGTGTCTAACTATATTCCAAATGGCATGACAGTTGTTTTTCAAAGTGAAAATGGAATTTTGGGTATGGGACCATATCCAACAGAAGATGAAGTAGATGCCGATTTAATTAATGCAGGTAAAGAAACAGTTACTTTAATTAAGGGAGCTGCGTTATTTGATAGTGCCGAAAGTTTTGGTATGATTAGAGCTGGTAAAATAGATTTAACTGTTTTAGGTGCAATGGAAGTAAGCGATACTGGTGATATTGCCAATTGGAAAATTCCAGGTAAAATGGTAAAGGGAATGGGCGGTGCAATGGATTTAGTGGCAAGTGCAAAAAATATTATTGTAGCCATGATGCATACAAATCCTAAAGGTGAGAGTAAATTATTGTCAAAGTGCACATTGCCATTAACAGGATTGGGTTGTGTGAAAAAAGTAGTAACCGAATTAGCTGTATTGAATATTACCGAAAATGGGTTTGAATTAATTGAAAGAGCTCCGGGCGTTTCGGTTGAAGAAATACAAGCTAAAACTGCTGGTAGATTAATCGTTAATAGTGAAGTGCCAGAAATGGTTTTATAATTTAAATAGATGATATATGCTAACACTAGAAAATAAAGTAATTGTTATAACAGGTGCTTCTAAAGGAATTGGTAAAGCATTGGCTTTGCAATTGTGTAAGCATTCATCTAAACTAGCTTTATTAGCAAGAAGTAAAACTGAATTAGAAGCATTGCAACAAGAAATTTTGATAGCAGGTGGAATTGCTGAAATATTTGTAGGAAATGTTAGCGATGAAGCATTTGTACAACATGCAATTCAATCAACAATTACTAAGTTTGGAACTATTGATATTGTAATAAATAATGCTGGCTTTGGAGTTTTTAAACAAGTCGACGAAACTACAGCTGAAGAGTGGGACAATGTATTTGCTACTAATGTAAAAGGAACTTTTTTAGTAAGTAAAGCTGCAACTGCTGTAATGAAGCAAAATGAATCTGGTCATATTATTAATATAGCAAGCGATGTTGCTAAACGAGTATTTGCAGGTGGTGCATTGTATTGTGCTAGTAAATATGCTCAAGATGCATATAGTATGGCGTTAAGAAAGGAGTTACGTGAGTTTGGTATTAAAGTTAGTGTAGTTTATAGCGGTTTGGTAGATTCTCATTTTCATGTAGAACCGCAAGGCGATAAAAGTCATGAAGATTGGCTAAAAGTAGAAGATATGGCCAACGCAATTATTTATATAGCTAGTCAACCCAAACATGTGGTAATTGATGAATTAATGATACATCCATTAAGTCAGGATTATTAATCATATAAAGCTTCTACACTTAAGAAAACCACAGTTTAATACTTTGTGTAAAGTTGTAAATAGGGTCAAAATTGCTAAATAAATAACTAGCTGCAATTAAAAAAACAACACCATAAATACTGCCCCAAATATGTGCGGAATGGTTAACATTATCTCCTCCCTTTTTTTCTAAATATGCTGAGATAAATAAATAGATTGGGGCAAAAATAAATCCAGGAATAAATGGAGGTAAAATGAAAATGCCAATTTTAGCAGTTGGATATAAAAATATTCCTGCAAAAACAATAGCCGAAACTGCTCCAGATGCTCCTAAACTTCTATATTGATAATCATTTTTATGTTTTAAATAAGTGGGTAGTAAAGAAACTATTAATGCAGTTAGGTAAAGTAGTATAAAAACAATTCTACCATTGCTAATAGTGAAAATTTCATTGAATGTTTTTTCAACAAACTCACCAAACATATACAACGAAAACATGTTGAATAGAAGGTGGGTCATATCGGCATGAATAAAACCACAAGTAATAAACCTATACCATTGATTTTGTTGAGTAACAGCAGGAGGATAAAAAATTAAATCATCTATAATTTTTTCATTTGAAAAAGCGGTATAAGAAATAATGGCTGTAAGAATAACAATAATAAGTGTTAGTGTCATTTGGTAAAATAAATGAAATTATTACAAAGCAACAAAGATTGGTTAGTGCATAGAAACATAAACTTGGATAAGCTATGTTTAATTATACATGATGATACTTTTCATTTCTTAAAATGGTACAAGCTCTATATAATTGTTCAGCTAAAATAAGTCGAACCAACATGTGAGGAAAAACAAGATTTGATAAACTCCAAACTAAATTGGCTCTTTTAGTAACACTTGCATCTACACCAAATGCACCTCCAATTAAAAATACAATTCGTTTGGTGCTTTCATTGGCTCTTTGTTGAATAAAAGTTGCCAATTGGGGCGATGTTAAGGCTTTGCCACGTTCATCTAATAATACTAAAAAATCATCGGCTGTTAATTGTGCAAGTACAATAGTAGCTTCAGCTTTTTTCAAAGCTTCTTCACTTAAAACAGCAGCATTTTTTGGTGGAGATATAATCAGCCATTCGGCAGAAAAGTATTTATTAAGACGATTGGAAAAATCGGTAATCCCATCTTTTACATAAGTTTCATGGGGTTTTCCTACGCTCCACAATTGCATTTTCATGTTTCAAAAGATATTTATTAATGCAACTTAATCTTTCTTTTTTCGGCGATGATCTCTAAACTTTAAGATAGGCACTTTGCCTTCTGTTCCTTTAATTATTCTACCAATATTTTTTTGATGCGTAAGTACAATCATTAGTGCAACTAACACAGCAAAAATTCTGTAAAGCGTTTCTTTTTCGTTGAAGATGAATAATATGAACACCATAAACGCAATACCTGCTAATATTGAACTTAATGAAACAAATCGAGTTAAATACAATACCAATAAAAAAACAGCAATACAACAAATAGCTACTAAAGGTTGAATGGCAACGGCCATACCAAATAAAGTTGCTACACCTTTTCCTCCTTTAAAATTGGCCCATACTGGAAAAATATGTCCTAACACCGCTGCCAAACCTAAACCAATCATTAAATTGGTTCTATATAATTCATTATCGCTACCTAAATAGCTTGGTAAAAAGAAGAAATACAAAGAGGTAGCTAAAACACCTTTCAACATATCTACTATCATAACAAAAGTGCCCCATTTTGGTCCTAGTACTCTATAAGTGTTGGTTGCACCTGCGTTTCCACTTCCATAATCTCGGATATCGATATTAAAAAATTTCTTGCTTACCCAAATTGAGGTAGGAATAGACCCAATTAAGTACGCTAATATGATGAGTATTAATTCGTTCATTCTTTGGTTGAAGTTTGCGAATAACAAATATAAGGCTTTGAGGGCTTAATTTTTTCACAATTTCTTAATATTCAGTATGCAGCTAAATGGTAAAATGCATAGCAATCCATGCACCTTTAGTAATGGTTTGTTGGTGTTGCCAATGATATTTTTGTACAGCTTCAAGTATATCTTTTTCATCTTCAACTAATAATCCACTTAAAACAATGGTGCCATTTGCTGCAATTGATTGATGTAATAGTGCCAAATTATCAAGAATAATATTTTTATTGATATTGGCTAATACAATATCAAAAGGCTTATTGGTTTTTGCAGTGTCCCCTTTTTCTACAATAATATTTGTACAATA
The DNA here is from genome assembly GCA_943371535.1 of Asaia bogorensis. Classification (GTDB taxonomy): domain Bacteria; phylum Bacteroidota; class Bacteroidia; order Chitinophagales; family Chitinophagaceae; genus UBA1930. The sequence continues at coordinate 62,340 of CALRVE020000010.1, forward strand.
ATTATTTTGAACATTCTCTATGCTGTTTTCAATACACCAATCATCATAATCTACTGCCAATATGTTTGTTGCACCTAATTTTTCGGCAAGTATGGCTAAAATGCCTGTTCCAGTTCCAAAATCAAAAACTGTTTTATTAGCAAAATCAATATTTTTCATTAACTGCATTACTGAAAATGTGGTAGCATGATGACCAGTACCAAAACTCATTTTAGGGGTAATCAAAATTTCGTGTGCTACATTTTTTAGAGGGGAATGAAAATGAGCTCTAATACCTACAAAATCATCTACCATTACTGGATCGAAATTAGATTCCCAAACAGCATTCCAGTTTTGTTTTTCAATGGTTTGTTGGTTGAAGGTTAATTCAAAAGTATTGAGTGTTTCTTGTAGTTCAACGCTATTGAATAACTCAGATGAGATATATGCTTTTACTCCAGTTTCATTGGTTTCAAAACCTTCATAACCTTGATTTTCTAATAATGCAACTAGTATTTCTTGTGTGGTTTCGTTAGAAGTTGCTATGCTGATTTCTGTGTAGTTCATTTTTTAGATAAGCGTTTAAGGTGTGAATGAGTGGCTAAGAGAAAAAAGAGAGAAAGAGTAAAAGAGAATTGATTCAATATTAGTTTAGAAGAAATCTGTGTAAATCTATCTAATCCGTGTCATCTGTGTTCCAAACAAATCTGTGTTCCAAAACTCAAAAAAACAAACCCCCGAGGTTATCGAGGGTTAATGTTATTTATTCACCTTGTGGCTGTTCGTTATTCTCAGCAGCTTTAGGTGTAATTTGTGGTCTATCTGGTCTTGGTTCTCTTGGAGCTTGAGGTTGTTGCTCAGGCTTTGGCATTAAAGCTTTACGGCTTAATTTAAATTTGCCTGTACGTTGATCGATTTCTAACAACTTCACTTTTACTTTATCGCCTTCTTTAAAAATACCGTCCATTGTGTCAATACGCTTCCAGCTAATTTCACTAATGTGTAATAAACCTTCTTTCTTCGGTAAAAATTCTACAAAAGCACCAAACTCTTTAATGCCTTTTACAGTAGCTTCATACACTTCGCCAACTTGTGGTACAGCTACTATGCCTCTTACCCAATTAATAGCTTTTTCTAATGCTTCTTTTGAAGTAGAGAAAATACTTACTTCACCAGTATTGCCTACTTCTTCAATATTAATAGTTGTACCAGTTTCTCTTTGAATTTCTTGAATTACTTTACCACCTGGCCCAATTACTGCACCTATAAATTCTTTCTCAATAATTAGTTTTTCCATACGTGGAGTATGAGGCTTCACTTCTGGACGAGCAGCAGGAATACACTCGTACATGGCATCTAAAATGTGCATACGCCCAGCTTTAGCTTGTGCCAATGCTGCTCTCATTACTTCCATACTTAATCCATCTACTTTAATATCCATTTGTACGCCACAAATACCATCTCTAGTACCAGTAACTTTAAAATCCATATCACCTAAATGATCTTCATCGCCTAAAATATCAGTTAAAATAGCGTATTGATCGCCTTTGGTAATTAAACCCATTGCCACACCACTTACATGTTTTGGTAAAGGCACACCAGCATCCATTAAAGCTAAGCTACCAGCACAAACTGTAGCCATTGAAGATGAACCATTGCTTTCTAAAATATCACTTACAATACGTGTTGTGTAAGCATACCCTTCGGTTGGCATCATTTGTTTTAAAGAACGCATAGCTAAATTACCATGACCTACTTCTCTACGCCCAACTCCTCTAATCATTTTCACTTCACCGGTTGAGAAAGGAGGGAAATTGTAATGCAAAATAAATTTGCTGTATTCACTGCTTGCTGCACTTTCAACCAACAATTCATCTAAAGGAGTTCCTAATGTTACAGTAGTTAACGATTGAGTTTCACCTCTTGTAAATAATGCTGAACCGTGTGGAGAAGGCAAAATATCTGTTTCCATTTGTAACGGACGAACAACATCTAAATTTCTGCCATCTAAACGAATTCTATCGTTCAAAATCATATCTCTTACAACATAATATTGAAGATCGCCATAATATTTACCTACTAATTTTTTATCGGCCTCTTCTAAATCTTCAAATGCAGCTTTTACTTCTTTGCCTAAAGCAGAAAAAGCATCGCTACGTTCGTGTTTTGCACTTGCACTTTTAGCAATAGCATACACTTTTTCTTTAGCAAACTCAGTGATTTTTTGCTCTAATTCATCGTTGGTGTAAGGCTTGGTATAGTCTCTTTTTACAGTGCTACCAACCTTAACAGCTAAATCTTGTTGAGCTTTAATTTGAACACGAATAGCATCATGAGCAATTTCTAATACTTTCACTAAATCTTCTTCACTACATTCTTGTGCTTCACCTTCTACCATCATCAAGTTCTTTTCGGTAGCTGCAATAATGAAATCCATATCAGCCGTTTCTAACTGAGTACGTGTAGGGTTCACTACAAATTCACCATCAACTCTTGCAACACGAACTTCAGAAATTACTTCTTTAATGGGAATATCTGAAACTGCTAATGCAGCACTTGCAGCTAAGCAAGCCAATGCATCGGGCATTACTTCTTTATCAGAAGAAATTAATGTAATTAATACTTGAACATCACATAAATAATCTTCAGGGAAGAGTGGACGTAAAGCTCTATCTACTAAACGACTGGTTAAGATTTCATAATCGTTTAAACGTGCTTCACGTTTAAAAAATGAACCTGGAATACGGCCAGCAGATGCAAATTTTTCTTGATAATCTACTGACAATGGAAAAAATGATTGACCATCTTTAGGTTCTTTATTGGCAACCACAGTTGCTAATATTACACAGTTGCCTTGACGAACTGTAACAGCACCATCGGCCTGACGAGCCAATTTTCCTGTTTCTATTACCACTTCAGCACCATTGGGTAACTGAAAGCTGGTTTGTATAGCTTTTAACATAATTTGTAAAAATTGATTTGCAGCAAGGTATTTATTTCACCTTTTTGCATGTAAAATAATTGTATAGCATAAATAAAATATTCCCAACATCCTTGGGAAGTTGGGAATACAGCTATATAAGTTGTTTAAAACGTTTAATCAACAGTAGGCAAAGTAATCCGTTCTCCCCTTGTGGGGATGAGTAGATTATTTTCTTAAACCTAATCTTTCGATTAAAGCTCTATAACCAGTAAGATTATGCTTTTGTAAGTAAGCCAATAAACGCTTACGTTGACCTACCATTTTCATTAAACCACGTTGAGAAGAGAAATCTTTTTTATTTACTTTCAAATGGTTGCTGATATCTAAAATACGTTCTGTTAATAAGGCAATTTGACCTTCAATAGAACCTGTGTTAGCTGCTTTGCCACCAAAATCAGCAAAAATGGTAGCTTTTTTTTCTTTAGTAATTGACATCTTTTTTCTTTTTTGAGCGTCCTTTGTTGATTAATTTCTTTTTTATAATGTCGGCAAAAGTAAGTCTTTTACTTAAAAAACAATTTTTAAATGATAATAATTTTTTGAAACCCTTTATTTTAGCCCATTTTCAGCTATTACTGCCTGTATATTTGTTCAAATTAACCCTTTTTGAGTGTGCAAAAGATAGTTTTTACAGTTACCAATGATATTACTTACGATCAGCGAATGCAAAGAATTTGTACCTCGGTTGCCGAAACTGGGTTTGAAGTTTGGTTAATTGGCCGAAAATTATCTACCTCAACACCTTTGCCATCTTTTAACTTTCGTACCAAAAGATTGTCTTGCTTTTTCAATAAAGGTTTTGCGTTTTATGCCGAATATAATATTCGATTGTTTTTTTTCTTGCTTTTTTCAAAAGCCCATTGTTTATGTGCTATTGACTTAGATACGATTGTACCAGTTTATTTTGTTTCGTGGTTGAAAAAATCAAAAAGAGTATACGATGCCCATGAATTATTTACAGAACAAAAAGAAATTGTAACCCGCCCTAAAGTGCATAAAATTTGGATGAGTATTGAACAGTTTTGTGTTCCAAAATTTAAACATGGTTATACCGTAAATGTATTTATTAAAGATGAATTGAAAAGAAGATATGGAGTTGAATATGGAATTGTAAGGAATATGCCTTTGAAGGTGGAAGGTGTAGGGAGTAAGGTAGAAGGTAGAAGGGAGAAGGAAGGAAGGAGAAGTGAACATTTGGAAGATGACAGATTACAGATGACAGATGGTGAATTAGAAAGTACAAATATGATTTCCCTAACCCCTAATAACCAATTCCTGATTTACCAAGGTGCTGTGAATGAAGGTAGAAGTTTTGAAACCCTTATTCCGGCTATGAAACAAGTGAATTGCACTTTATTAATATGTGGAGAAGGTAACTTTTTTGAACAAACTCAGCAACTCATTCAACAACATCAGCTTGAAAAGAAAGTTATTTTACGAGGGTATGTAAGTCCTGCTCAATTAAAAAAAATAACTCCTCAAGCATTGTTTGGATTAACCTTATTTGAGAAAACTGGATTGAATCAATACTATTCTTTATCAAATAGATTTTTTGATTATATCATGGCTGGAATTCCACAGGTTTGCGTAGGTTATCCTGAATACAAAGCAATAAATGATGAGCATGAAATTGCTTTATTAATTGATGAAACCGATGAACAAACTATTGCAAATAGCATAAATAGATTAATTGATGATACCACATTGCATAAACAACTTCAACAAAATTGTATTCAGGCAAGAACAGTTTTAAACTGGAATAATGAAGCTATAAAATTGAAACAGTTTTGGAAAGAAATTATGCAAGCTCGTTGAAACCTATTTTAAACATTTATTGTATTTAGCTGTATTATACTAGCATTGTTAACCCTATTAATTTGGAAAAGCATTTACATATTATAGATTTTACCGTACCTTATCCTGCTGATTATGGAGGAGTAATAGACTTATTTTGGAAATTGCCTGCGTTACAAAAAGCAGGAGTGAATATTCATTTACATTGCTTTGATTATGGCAGAGGTGAGCAGACAGAGTTAAATAAATTTTGTGCAAGTGTACATTATTACAAACGCTCAACGGGGCATAAAGGCTTGAGCACAAGCTTACCTTATATTGTATCTTCTCGAAAAAATGAGGAGTTGTTTAGTAATCTCTTAAAAGATGAGTATCCTATTTTTATGGAGGGTGTTCATTGTACCTATTTATTAAATGACGAGCGTTTTAATAAAAGAAGAAAGTTTGTAAGAATTCATAATGTTGAATATCATTATTACGAACACTTATCTCAAAACGCAACTTCCTTTTTTAAAAAATTATATTATCAACGAGAAAGCAAATTGTTGAAGAAATATGAATATTCAATGGTGTCAAAAGCTACTGCATTTTGGGGTGTAACTAAGAAAGATGTGGAGGTTTATAGAAATGAAATGGGTTGTACTACCATCGATTTTTTGCCATTGTATTTACCTAATAATTGGGATGTTCAAATTAAAGAAGGAACAGGTGGTTATTGTTTGTATCAAGCCGATTTAAGTGTTGACGCAAATGAACAGGCAGCAATTTGGCTATTGCAAAATGTATTTAGTACATTAGAAATTCCTTTTGTAATTGCTGGAAAAAATCCATCTAAAAGATTAGAACAATTAGCCCATGTACATCAGCACACTTGTATTGTTGGTAATCCTAGAGAAAAGGAAATGCAGGATATGATTAGCAAAGCTCAAGTAAATATTATTCCATCATTCAGCAATACAGGTATTAAACTAAAATTATTAAATGCATTGTTTAATGGAAGGCATTGCATTGTAAATAATGCAACTGTAGAAGGAACAAGTTTAGATAAACTTTGCCATATTGCCAACGATGCTGCAACCATGCAACATACTATTGAACAATTATTTTTTACACCATTTAGCAATAGTGAAATTGGTATGAGAAGAGATACATTGAAATCTATTTTCAATAACGATAACAATGCTGCTCAACAATTAGAATGGATTTGGGGCGAAGGAAAATATATTTTAGAAGTATAATTTGCTTACTTAATCTTTCTTAAAAAACTACCCGTTAAAGCTCCCATTCCTGCTAATAATCCACCAACAAATCCAGTAACAATAATTAGCATCATGTAGTTGCCACCTAATGGTAAAATATTGGCCACTTTGGTAGATAAAATATGTTCGTTAGCATTATCGATTAATACAACCAAAATAACCCACAAAATAAATACGGCAACAAATCCTGCTGTAAAAGCTTTAAAAGGTTTTTGATGAATGGCAACCGCAACTATAAATGCACAAATTACAAAACTGTACCAAGGTAAAAATGTAAACAAACCAATTGCAAAACTAAGTAACGACGTAAGTGCAGTTGCAACTAAAAATTTCATATAAAAAGTTTAAAGTGTAATCATTAATAATTTAAGTTCAATCACTATCTATCCAACTTTTGGTAAATATTATCCATTTAAAAAACTCATATGCCATTTCATGCGTTCATCTTTTCTTGCAGCTTGCTTTTTAATGAACAGTAAAGGATAATATCTACCAACAGCCCATTGTTGCACAAAATTATCGTAGTATTTACTTCCCGGATTTCCACTTTGTCCACCAGGATAAATACCATACGCTTCAATATTATCGGTTAAATGTACAATCATTCTCCAACTAGGCCCATGTGTTGAAGTTGTAGCGTTGATAATATGTTGACCACCTCCAATAGGTAAGTGTAAACTGCTTAAGGCAGGAATTTTTAGCAAGTGTTGCACTTTGGTATCTTTAAACTTAGCCCATTCTAATTTGTTTGTTTTTTCTTCAATCGCTAATTGCTTACAGGCTTTTTTAAATGAAGCCAATACTACATCTGCAATGGTTTCTGTTATATTGGTAGTAGTAATATTATCTGCAAATTTGTAAGCACTATCTTTCATAAAACTTTCTATCAATGTGCTTTCATCGGGCCAAGGCAACTGTTGTTTGGCTTGTGCAAATTCATCGCCCCAAGTTTGTACTTCTAAGCTATCCCACCAAACTTTAAAAATGGTTATTCCTTTTTCAGCTACATCATTTCTTAAAGTCCAGTTTTTAAATATTTGTAGGTATTTTTTTTCCGATTCATTCAATGAATTTTCATCTAAATGTTTCAATAAAACAGGTTTACATATTTCTGCAAAAACATTGTAATTATCGGTTTGTAACATTTGCATATCGGCAGCAGAAATATTATTCATGGCTGCTAATTTTCTGTTGATGATGTAACCTCTATAAGCTGGAAAATTACTTGGCCTGCCTAAGTAATAAGGATAGGTTGCATCAACCGATTGTTGGTTTGCACTACTTACAAAACCCCTTGCAGGATTACTCATTTGAGGATTTTCCTTTACAGGAATAATACCTTGCCACATATAACTGCTATCTTTCCCAGGCATCACAAAATCGCCTTGTTGTTTCCATTTAGCAACAAATGCACCTTGCTGACGAATAGCAATATCGCCAGACATAGAGGAGAAAACAAAATTTTGTCCTGGGCATTGAAATGTTGAAATAGCTTCTGCATAATCAACATAGTTTTTCATTCTATTAAGCTTGTAAAAAGTACTCAATTCGTTGCTAGCATCATGTGCTTTCCAACGCACAGCAATATATTTTCCATCTTTGCTGTTGCTCAAATATTTTTTATCAAACATTACTGGTCCAAATACAGTTAAAGCAATTTTTTCTTCCACATCGGGTTGCCCTTTTACTTTAATAATTTCTTTACGTATTTCAGCAGATGTCCAACTACCATCAAACCAATATTCTTGCATGGTACTATCTTTAAATTCTATTTCATAGTAGTCTTTTACATCTCTACCCGAGTTGGTTACACCCCATGCACAACTATCGTTAAATCCAATAATTACAGCTGGCGAACCCGGAAAAGTTGCACCATAACTACTGTATTCGGGGGTGCTAATTTGCATCTCAAACCACAATGAAGGTAAGTTTAAACCTAGGTGAGGATCGTTGCATAAAATAGGTCTTCCACTTTTGGTTTTACTACCTGCAACTGCCCAATTGTTGCTGCCATTATTTTTATTGGGGTTCAAAATAGGCGTATTCCCAATGCTGTCTTTTCTTTCAAAATAAAGACTGTCTATGGTTGATGGTGGCTTTACGTCAATACCAGCTTTTTCAAACAAAGTTCCTTTAGGAATGATAGGATCTAAAGTATCTTGAACAGCAGGAAAAAGTTTCATGAAATCTTCATACCCAAAATGAGCTTTTGCATTGGTGTACACTAAATCATCACCTTGACCCGATAAATCCCAACTCATAAACTTTAAGAATAAAGCAGTTTTCATGTTGGTCCAAGGCTCGGGCTGATAGTCTAATAATTTGTATTCAAATGGTAAACTATGAGTAGCTAAAGTTTTAATGTATGCATTTACTCCAGCAGTATAGGCATCGCATGCTTCTTTAGTTTCTGGATTGGCTTCAATTTCTTTTAATGATTTTTCTGCACCATACACCATGCCTAATCTTCTGAAATATTGATCTGTTGCAATACGACTTTCTCCAACAATTTCACTTAATCTTCCCCCTGCAACATAAGTTTGAAATTCCATTTGCCATAACCTAAACTTAGCATGTATATAACCTTGAATAAAATAAGCATCGGCATTGTTTTCGGCATAAATATGCGGTACTAAACGTTCATCAAAATACACATCTACTTGCTTTTTTATGCCAGTAATTTTAATGTCGTGGTTAAATGAAATATTGGTGGGTTCAGCATTTTGCCAAAAGCCATATTGTGGCGAAAGAAAATAACCCAGTCTTGGTGTTTTAGCATCTTTCGATGGCAATTGTACATTTAAAACAGTAATTAAACCAGTGGTTATAATTGCAGAAATGAAGAATGGAACTAATCGCATATCGTTTGTTTAGGGCAATGAAAGTACAGATTTTTAATAGTATGACGATGCAGAAGTAAATTTTTTTTACCGCACCGAACATTGTAAGAATACTTATGTTTGAAGCCTAATAGATACAGTAGGGTTAATGCAACAAAAAAACTATTATCAAATATTACAGGTAGATCCGTATTGCAATGCAGATGCTATTAAAAAAGCTTACCGAAAATTGGCTTTACAATATCACCCGGATGTTGCTCAAAACAATAGTTTTTATACCCAAAAGTTTGCTGAAGTAAAAGAAGCTTATGAAATATTAAGCAATCCTGAAAAGCGAAAAAAGTTTCATGAAGCTTATTTTTTTACCACTTTGGCACAACCTGTTCATTCAATACACTACGTAATACCACTTGCAATAAAAATTGAACGATATACCCAAGAAACCAATATTTATACCATTGATTATACATTGATTCAATTACACATTGAAGACTTATTATTGAAACATTCTTTTGTAATTGTACAAAGTGAAGAAGTGAAAAAAAAACAACAACTAGCCAACCATATTTTCAATGCTTTAAATGTTTTACCTTTTGAGTTATTGGTGAAATTACAAACACAATTCTTGCAATGCTTTCCTCAAAAAGAACAACAGTTTGCAGATTTACTTATTAATAAAAAGAAACACCTTTTTTGGGACAAATATGCTGTTGTAATTGCTGTTGCAATAACTATTGGTTTGTGTTTAATGATTGCTATAATGGCTTGAAAAATTCTATTCAACTAGTTTGACTTCTGCAATTGGACTGAATAAATATTTTAGTCCTGATTTTATTTCTACACATTCATATCGTTTTCTTCTTTGATGGCCTTTCTGAAAAACCTTGCCATTTTCGGTTTGAAAAATTGCATGTAAAGGCAATGCTTCTATAGTACTAATTCCTTTTTTTTGTTGGGTATTGTATTTTCGAAGTACTAATAATAAATCAGTTTCGCCATTTGCTGTTGCAGCAGGATTGATAATGCTTTTTTGCAAAGCCTGCTCTACATCTTCAGGAAAAATTTTGCGTTGTACAAAATCAATTAGTAGTTTACTGTATATCAATTTCCATTCTTTGCCATGTGGCTCTACTTTCTTTTTGAATTGTTCAAACGTAAGTAAATGGGCTAATTCGTGTAATAGGGTAATTAGAAATTCATATTTATTTAAATTTCCATTTACCGTTATTTTATGATTTCTATTAATGCCAGCATGCAAATAATTGCCTAATACTGTTTTTCTTTTTTGAGTAACAGTTAAGTGTACTTTATAATGATGAATATACGCTACAATAGGTTCAAAACTCCCTTCAGGTAAAAAGTTAGACAAAGCTTGCATTGGATGCTCAGTTACGGGCATTGGCTGCTTGTTTTTTGTTTAGTTGTAAAGCAATTTTTAGTTCAATTAGCATATAAATTAAGTAAATAGCCATAGTAACAAAAATGGCCAATTTGCTTTTTTGTTCTTTCATGGTTTTAACATAAATTAATACTGATACAGCAACTACCATCATTTTTAAAAATGTACTTGTCATTATACTTCTTACCAATACATTAGGGTTTTCTTTTTTGCTGGCATTCATGTGTAACCATAAGGCAATCATGGCTAACAAAAACAATAATGCATTGCCAAAAATTACTACAGTATGATTTATTTTTATTGAATCCCAATAATCGCCCCAAAGAAAAAAAGCAATGTTGATTACGTTGAAAAAAGCAAATAAGGGCATTAAGTTTTTTCCAAACTTCGATTGAGTTAGTTTCATTTTTTATTCGTGTCTTTAACAGCTTTTATTAATACGCCAATTAGTAAGGTTACAGGTAAAATCCAAGTAAATAAAGGATTTTGATGCCCTCTTTTTTTATCAATCCAAATACCTAGCCAAGTTGTTAAGCCCAAGCCTGTGATTAATTGTGCAGCCATTCCTGCATATTGTAGTAAAATGTGATTGTTCTTTTTAGTATTCATTTTAAAAAGTAGATATTTCTTTTTTCTCAATTTTAATAGGCACTGTATCTCTTTGAGTAGGTGTAGTGCCGTTCAATACTTTTTTAACACTTTCTAAATATTGGTCTTTCATACGAATCGATTGTTCTAACGAGTCGGTTCTAATTTTTAACATTTGCAAATCAGTTCTACTTTGCCTAGTTCCATAGCCAGGGATATAATATTTTAAAGGAGTAAACGCAATAAGGGCAATAGTAAAACCAATTAAAACCACCATCATAGTGCTTACACCAATATATACACTTAATCGGCTTAACTTAAAGGTTACCAATTCTTCATAAGTATCATCGTTCATCACCACTAAACGATACCTATTTCTTAATCTTTTTAACGTATTTTCAGTATTTGTATTACTCATCTTGTTAAATCAGCATTAAAGGTAATAGTAAGGGTTAAAACTGCAAGGCAAATTTGTGAAATACTTGTACTTTTAAACACTTATGTTTGTTGTTGAAAGATTTATGATTTGTTTTATGGTGCATTTTAAGAAAATATTTATCTGCTTATTGGTAATTTGTAGTGCATTTTTTGCATTTGCACAACCCAATACCGAAGTAGCTATTAGTAAAGACAAACCTAAACAATATGAGAATAGAAAATTAGGTTCAGAAACTACTGGCGATAAAAAATTCACAATACTTCGCCGCATTACCCAAAATACTTACACTCATTATAATTATTATTTCAACGCTAGTAATAAATTGAATGAAGTAGTTGAAAAAGCAAAAACTGCTAATAAAGACGATTATACCGAATTACTATCTTTTTATAACTACAATTTAGAAGGTACTTCTCAAAGTAAAGACGATTTAGATTCGGTAATTTATAAATGCACCGCAGGCATTTTATTACATGATTTAAGAAACGATTGGATTGATAATTTATACATTCTTTTAGGTAAGGCATATTTATACAGAAAAGATTATGATAGTGCAGCTGGATGTTTTCAATACATCAATTATGTATATGCACCTAAAGACGATGGTTATGATATTCCTGTTGGTAGTAATGCTAGTAAAACCAAAGGAGTATTTACTATTTCAACCAACGAAAAAAGAAGTGTATGGAAAAAAATTACTTCTAAACCACCTAGCCGAAATGAAAGCTTTATTTGGCAAATTAGAAATTATTTAGAGCAAGATCAATTGGGTGAAGCAGCTGGTTTAATTGGTATTTTAAGAAGTGATCCTCTATTTCCGAAAAGATTGAAAACCGATTTGCATGAAATGATTGCTTATTGGTTTTATAAACAAGAAAATTATGATAGTGCTTCATTTCATTTACGCAAATCTTTAGATAATGCCGAGGATAAAGCAGAAAAAGCAAGATGGGAATATTTGAGTGGTCAGTTGTATCAAATTGCCAAAAATGATAGTTTGGCAATGGTAATGTACGAACGTTCTATTAAACATGCCATAGATCCTTTAATGGAAGTATATGCTAGGTTAAATATTGTTTCGTTAGCATCAGGTAAAAAGAAAAATGCTTTACAAGAAAATTTAAATGAGCTTTTAAGGCTTGCAAAACGAGATAAGTATATTGATTATAGAGACATTATTTATTATGCTGCTGCACAATTAGAAATGAAGCGTAATAGTTATGTTGCCGCTCAAAATAACTTATTGAAAAGTGTACAGTTTAGTGTAGATAATCCTCAACAAAAATCAACCAGCTTTATTGCATTGGCCGATTTGAATTACGATTTAGGTAATTACATTGAAGCAAGAAATTATTACGATAGTGTTCAGCTTGAAACGGTAAAAAAATTACCAGAAAACCATAGACAAAGAATATTGGCAAGAAAACCTTCATTAAAGATAATTGCCGATAATTTAATTTTTATACTTAAAGAAGATAGTTTACAAAAAGTAGCTGTAATGCCAGAGGCTGAAAGAACGGTGTATGTAAAAAAAGTATTGAAAGCATTGAGAAAAGCCAAAGGGTTAAAAGGTGGTGGAGAAGAAGAAGGCTCTTACAATACAAGCGTAGTAGATACTAAGAAAACCGATTTGTTTGGCGACACAAAAGGTGAATGGTATTTTTTAAATACAAGTTTAAAAAGTAAAGGCTTTAGTGAATTTAAAAGTCGTTGGGGTAAAAGAAACAATGTAGATAATTGGAGAAGGCAATCGGCTGTTGATAAATTGGCTGGTGGAACAGGCAAAAAATCGCCATCCATGAACATGGATATTGATGATGTTGGAGATACTAAAAAAGTACCTTTAGATGCTGGAGAAACTGAAAAAACAGATGAGATTACCGAAGAAGATTTATCGTTCGAAGGTTTAATGAGTAAACTTCCATTAACCACAGAACGATTAAACGAATCGAATAAGAAAATACAAAAAGCATTATTTGTAAATGGTGAAACGTTTCAAAATAACTTAGACGAATATGGACCGGCAGCCAATACGTATGAAAAATTATTACATCGTTTCGATACTTTTCAGCAAAAAGAGCCTGCTTTATTTAATCTATATTACTGTTATACAAAATTGGGCTTAACTTATCAAGCCGATAGTGTTTTAAAGGTTTTAAAAGCTGCCTTCCCCGATGGTGATTTAACCATTAAAGTAGAGCAAGGCAACAAAACTCCAGATAAAGAAAAAAATACAACTGCAACTAAAACTTACGAAACCATTTATACCCTATTTGTAGAAGGTAAGTTTCAAGAAGCGATTGCTATGAAAGCCAAAGCAGATGCAAGTTTTGGCAAAACGTATTGGACTCCTCAATTGTTATTCATAGAATCTGTTTATTACATAAAACAAAGAGAAGATTCTGTAGCAATTATTAAATTGAATGAGTTAATCAAACTAGTTCCAGGAACTCCATTTGCCGAGAAAGCTGCTAATATGATTGAGGTTTTGAAAAAGAGAAAAGAAATTGAACAATACTTAACCGATTTGCAAATTGAACGAGCAGAAGAACCTGTTACCAAAAATGTAGATTTAACAGCACCAACTACCCAAGATGAAAAAGTTGAAACAAAGAAAAATACTGTTGTGAAATCGAACGATGCAATTAAAACAATTGATAAAAAAATTGATGTAAAGCCTACATCGGTAACACCAAAATCGGCTTTTACTTTTGTTGCAGCCGATGCTCATTATGCAGTATTGGTAATGGATAAAGTAGATGCTGTATTTGTAAAAGAATCTAGAAATGCTTTTGATCAATACAATAAATCTAAAATATATAATCAAAAAATTTTTATCGATATAAATAAATTTAGTGCCGATACATCTTTATTATTATTTGGTCCGTTTGCCGATGCAGGTAAGGCAGTTGAATATGTTGAAAAAGTACGACCACAAACTCCAACTGCAATTTTATCTTGGGTTCCTGCAAACAAATATAGTTTCACCATTATTAGTAGTGCCAATTTAGCATTGCTTACTACCAATAGAGAATTTGAAACATACATTAATTTAATTAAGCAAACATTAATTGGTAAGTTTTAGTAAAAAGCCATCAACCCTTTAATTTGCAAATTATTTATAACAAATACATTCATGAAAAAAGCTGTAAGTATAATTTGGAAAACCACTTTTATTGGTTTAGGAGCTTTCATTCTTTTCTTAGCATTGTGTAATTGGGGCGTATTTGGTAAAATGCCTACTATAGAAGATATTCAAAATCCATCGGCTTCTCAAAGTAGTCAAGTGTATGCACAAGATGGAACTTTATTGGGCAAATACTATTTACAAGATCGTGTAAATGTAGAATATAAAGACATTGCCAAACCCGTTGTAGATGCCTTAATTGCTACAGAAGATGAACGTTTTTACGATCATAGTGGAATAGATTTACGTTCAATTGGTCGTGCAGTTGTTGGCTTAGGAAGAGATGGTGGTGCAAGTACCATTTCTATGCAAACTGCAAAAAATTTATTTACCGAAAATTGGGCAACCAAAAATTTTCTGATTAGAGCTATTCAAAAATTTAAGGAAGCCATTATTGCCGTTAAGCTAGAAAGAAATTTTACCAAAGAAGAAATTGTAACCATTTACCTAAACACCGTTGCATTTGGCGATAATGTGTTTGGTATTAGAAATGCATCTAAAACCTTTTTTCAAAAAGAACCCGATCGTGTAAATGTAGAAGAAGCAGCTGTTTTAATTGGAATGTTAAAAGGTGCAACTTTATATAACCCAAAACGCAACCCTAAATTAGCTTTAGATAGAAGAAATGTTGTCATGGGACAAATGGTTAAAAACGGAAAATTAGATAAAGCAGTTTTCGATACATTGAAAATATTACCCATTGCATTAAACTATAAAAAGTTAGATGAAAATGCTGGCTTAGGGCCTTATTTTAGAATGGTGTTGGGAGAAGAACTGAAGAAATGGTGTAAAGAACATGAAAAAGCCGATGGCAAAAAATACGATTTATATAGAGATGGATTACGCATTTATACCACCATCAATCCACGAATGCAGTTGTATGCCGAAGAAGCTGTTGCAAAGCATATTCCTGAAATGCAAACATATTTGAACGCCCAATCTAATTTGAAAAATGGTTCTGTTTGGAAAGGACGTGAAAGCATTTTAGAATCGGCAATTAAACAAACCGATCGTTGGAAAAATTTACAAAAAGATGGTTTAAAAGAGGATGAAATAAGAAAAACATTTGATGTTAAAACGAACATGAAAGTATTTTCTTGGAACACTAAAAGAGAAACAGATACCGTAATGACTCCATTAGATTCTATTAAACACTGTAGGCAAATGTTGCAAGCAGGTTTTATGGTAATGGATCCTTTAAGTGGCGAAGTAAAAGCTTGGGTTGGTGGTATTGATTTTAAAACTTTTAAGTACGATCACGTAAATTTTAATACCAAACGTCAAGTAGGTTCTACTATAAAACCTTTGTTATATAGTTTAGCTATTGAAGAAGCAGGTATGACACCAAGTTCAATGGTAAACGATGTGCAACAAAGTTTTGGTGAGTTTGGCTTAGTGCCTGCCACAAGTGCATCTTGCACAGGTGCTACAATGCCTATGTCTCAAGCATTGGCAGGTTCTAGAAATTGTGCATCTGCTTACATTATGAAGCAATTAGATAATTCGGGCAATAATGGGGCTAAACGTTTTGTTGACTTCTTAAAGCGTTGCGATTTTAAAACTAAGTTAGATGCTTACCCAAGTATGGCTTTAGGATCTTGCGAAATTTCTTTGTACGAAATGATGCAAGGTTATACCATGTTGCCAGGAAGAGGGTTTAATGTACAACCCATGTTTATCACAAGAATTGAAGATAGAAATGGAAATACTATTGAAGCTTTTACACCAAAACGTAAAGAAGTAATTAGCGATGTTACTGCTTATTCTGTAATAAAAATGATGCAAGGCGTAATGCAATTTGGTACAGGAAGAAGAATTTGGAATTATGGAGTGAAAGGAGAAATTGCAGGAAAAACAGGAACCACGAACGATAATAGTGATGCATGGTTTATGGGCTATACACCACAATTATTAGCTGGAGCTTGGGTAGGTTGTGATGATCGTTTTATAAGATTTAACTCAACTGGAATAGGTCAAGGTGCATCAGCTGCATTGCCCATTTGGGCTTATTTCTACAGCAAAGCATCTAGCGACCCTGCATGTGGAATTGATATGAAAAGTGTATTTGCAAAACCCGATGCATTAACTAATGATATTATCATTGATGGTATCAATGGTTTTGTACCAGTGCCTGGTGGAGAAACTGAAGATAATGGAGCAGGTACTAGTAGTGAATATGGAGATGAACAAATGGAACAGCCAGCATCTACTGATTATGCTCCAACTGAAACCCCAAATAAAGAAACTAAAAAACCAACCAATCCACAACCCAAACCAACTGAAAAATCACCGCCAGCTGTTACACCTACAGATGCAAAACCTAAAGCTGTTTTGCCAAAGAAGAACAAGTAACAACTAGCATTGTATAAATTTTCTTTCAATCAATAACTATTCTATTCAAAGCTTCATTTTAACAAAATGAAGCTTTGCTTTTTCAACATCTTCAATTTAATTATTCATTCAATTTAGCCCATTTAACGTACTTTGCAGCACTTTTAAAATACAATTATTGTATTTCTTTCATTCAAATATTACTTGCTAAACTACGCAGTAGAAAAAACAATTTTATGGATAGTAAAGAACTAAGAAGAGAACAAGCATTAGAATATCATGCTCAAGGAAGACCAGGTAAAATAGAAGTGATTCCTACTAAAGAAGCTAAAACACAAAGAGATTTATCATTAGCATATAGTCCTGGTGTTGCTGAACCTTGTTTAGAAATTGCAAAAAATATTGATGATGTTTATAAGTACACTGCTAAAGGAAATCTAGTAGCTGTAATAAGTAATGGAACAGCAGTTTTAGGTTTGGGAGATATTGGTCCTGAAGCGGGTAAACCAGTTATGGAGGGTAAAGGAGTATTGTTCAAAATTTTTGCCGATATAGATGTTTTTGATATTGAGATTAACGAAAAAGATCCAGTAAAATTTGTTGAAATTGTAAAAGCATTAGAACCCACATTTGGAGGTATTAATTTAGAAGATATAAAAGCTCCTGAATGTTTTTATATAGAAACCGAACTCAAGAAATTATTGAAGATTCCTGTAATGCATGATGATCAGCATGGCACTGCAATTATTAGTGCAGCTGCATTGTTAAATGCATTAGAATTACAAAAGAAAAAAATTGAAAAAGTAAAAGTTATTATTAATGGAGCAGGAGCGGCTGCTATTTCTTGTTTAAAATTATATATTGCCTTAGGCGTAAAAAAAGAAAATGTAAAAGTATTTGATAGTAAAGGATTAATTCATACAGGAAGAAAAGATTTAGATGAGCAAAAACAACAATTTGCTGTTGCTGGAAAAGATATGAATTTGGCAGAAGGCATGAAAGATTCCGATGTATTTATTGGCTTAAGTAAGGGAAATACTGTAAGTAAAGAAATGGTAAAAAGTATGGCAAAAAATCCTATTGTTTTTGCTATGGCAAATCCCGATCCTGAAATTACTTACGAAGATGCTCTTGAAGCAAGAAAAGATATTATCATGGCTACTGGTCGTAGCGATTATCCTAATCAAGTAAATAATGTATTAGGTTTTCCGTATATTTTTAGAGGTGCTTTAGATGTTAGAGCAACAACCATTAATGAAGCCATGAAACTAGCTGCCGTAAAGGCTTTAGCTGCAATGGCAAAAGAACCAGTGCCCGATATTGTTACACTTGCGTACAATCAAAAAACCATGAGTTTTGGTGTAGATTATATTATACCAAAACCGGTTGACCCAAGGCTGTTGTCAACTGTTGCACCTGCTGTTGCAAAAGCTGCTATGGAAAGTGGTGTAGCAAAAAATCCAATCACCAATTGGAGTGCTTACACAGTTCAATTAAATAAACGTTTGGGTTTAGATAATCAATTATTACGAGCTATTGGTAACAAAGCAAGAAAAGCTCCTAAGCGTTTGGTATTTGCCGAAGCTGATAATGAAAAAATATTAAAAGCTGCAAGTATAATTTATGACGAAGGAATTGCATACCCAATTCTATTAGGTATTGAAAATAAAATAAGAGCAATAGCTGAAGCAAATAATATTGATTTAAGTGATATCCCTATTATCAACCCAAGAGACGAAGTCAATGATGCCAAAAGAGAATTTTATGGAGAATTGTTTTTTGCTAAACGTCAACGTAAAGGAGTCAATCATTACGAGAGTTCTAAAATGATGAAAGAAAGAAATCATTTTGGATGTATGATGGTAGAAACAGGCGATGCGGATGCATTGATTAGTGGGTTAACAAGAAATTATTCAGAAGCTATACTACCTGCCATTCAAATTATTGGTATAGAAGAAGGGGTGAAAAAAATTGCAGGCATGTACATGCTAATGACTAAACGCGGGCCCATATTTTTAGCAGATACTACCATTAATTTTAATCCAACTGCCGAAGAATTAGCTGAAATAACTTTATTGGTGGCCAAAGAGGTTCGTAACTTAAATGTTGTACCAAAAGTAGCTATGTTAAGTTATAGCAATTTTGGAAGCAGTAGTGGTGTAGAAGCAAAATTGGTAGCAGAAGCAACCAAAATTGTAAAAGCCAAAAGCCCTAGCTTAATTGTAGATGGAGAAATGCAAGCTTCATTAGCGTTTAACAAAGAAGTGTTGAAAGACAATTATCCCTTCAGCAATTTAGTAGATGAAGATGTAAATGTGCTTATATTTCCAAACTTAACAGCTGGTAATGTTGCTTACAATTTATTAAAGGAAATTGGTGGAGCCGATGCTATTGGTCCAATTTTATTAGGGTTAAAAAAGCCTGTTCATGTATTGCAATTAGGCAGTAGTGTACGAAATATTATAGATATGGCTTTAATTGCTGTAGTAGATGCACAGCAAAAAAGTAGATTAGATACCGAAACCGAAATACAGAAATCTACTTGGTGGAAACGTATGAGGAAAAAGAAAAAATAATGGTAAAACCTATTTCTATTAATTTAGTGGCACTATATTTATTAATTATTTAAATTTTTTTATGGTAAGAACTTTAGCGTTGATTATATTAATGATTGGTTTTTATGGCTCAAATTATGGTCAGCCAATTATTAAATTACGTACAGGAAATATTGTAAATAGAACACCTGAAATAAATCCTAATAATAGTAGTGCGTTCAATCATACTGTTTATAATCAACGGTATTATGTTTGGTTGCAGTTCAATGCTTTTCCTACAGAAGCTGTAAAACAAAACCTTAAAGCTCAACAAGTAGAGTTGTATAATTATTTGCCAGAAAAAACATTTCTTGCATCTTTTCCTGTTCAATATAACTTCAATCAATTCAATAACCAAGCAATTATACATGGTGTAATTGCTCCATTACCACAGTATAAAATAGAACCATTGCTCAATGATCCTTCTTCTATTGCTTGGGCAGTTGAACAAGATAGTATAAGAAGTGTGTACATAAGCTTTATTCCTATTGTTTCTAGAGATGCTTTAGCAAATTTATTAGCAGAGCAATCCAATTCATTTATACGCTTGCCTAATGAAGGCGGAACTGAATTAGTTATAAAAGCTACTATGAGCACCTTACAAAAAATAGCTGCTCATCCATTAGTTACCTATATCGAACCAATAGGTGCTCCTCCTGTAAAAGAAGATTTACAAGGTATTACTAATCATAGAACTGGCATGATGCTTACAAGTGATAATTGGTTTGGAGGCAGAAAGCTAGATGGGGAAGGAGAAGTTATTGCAGTAGGTGACGATGGTTTTATTGGTCCACATATTGATTTTGCTGGTCGAATTGCTCTAAATGCCAATAATGCTGCTGCTGCAAATACACATGGAGATCATTGTGCAGGAATTGTATTAGGTGCAGGTAATTTAAATACAAATGTTCGTGGACAAGCTCCTGCTGCAACCTTAAGAGCTTATGATGGATATGCCGATTTTAATGGCTTCCCTTCTATTTACACAGTAGATAATGTTAGAATTACTTCGCATTCATTAGGACAAACTTGTAACAACGGTTATAATAGCAATGCAAGAACAAGCGATCAACAAATAAGAGTTTATCCTTCTTTAATGCATGTTCATTCAACTGGAAATTCAGGTAATACAAATTGTGGAGGCTTAAGTGGTGGATGGTTAACCATTACTGGAGGATACAAGGCTGGAAAAAATACGATTTCTGTAGGCAATGTAAACAAAACTGATTTCATTAATTCTTCAAGTAGTAAAGGTCCTTTACCAGATGGTAGATTAAAGCCAGATATTACAGCTGTTGGAACAAGTGTAAACTCAACACAACCAAATAATACTTTTGCATCAATGTCTGGAACTTCAATGGCTTGCCCTGCAGTAGCAGGTACATTGGCACTCCTCAATCAAGCGTATAAAAAGCAATACTTAAGTGAACCAAACAGTGGTTTAATTAAAGCAATATTAATGAACACTGCCGATGATTTAGGTAATGAAGGCCCAGATTTTACCTATGGTTTTGGTAGAGTAAATGCAAGAAGAGCAGTTGAATGTATTGAAGGCAACAGATTCTTTAATGGTACAATTGCACAAAATGCAACGAATAGCCATATAATACAAATGCCTGCAAACGTGTTTAAAGCTAAAGTGATGGTTTATTGGGTTGACATGGAAGCATCGGCTGGTGCAAGTCCTAGTTTAGTGAATGATTTAAATGCTACATTAACTTCCCCTTCATCTGCTGTTTTTCAACCTTGGCAACTATATGCTGGTGCAGTACCAACCAATGAAAGTTGTAATACACCTGCTGTTAAAGGCACAGATACATTGAATAATGTTGAACAAATTGAAATTGATAATCCTACAAGTGGTGCTTATACCCTAAATGTTAGTGGAACAAAAGTACCAACTGGCTCACAAACATATTATGTGGTTATAGAATATTTATACACCAATAATATAGTAGTCACTTATCCTAGCGGTGGAGAGTCTTTTGCTTCAAGAGAAGTGCAAAGAATTCGTTGGGATGCATCTGAAATGTTAGGAAGTTTCAACATAGATTATTCTTACGATGGAGGAAATACATGGAATTTTGTTGCTGCTGGTATTGGTGGAAGTGAACGTTATTTTGATTGGACACTTCCGTCAGGGGTTACTTCTCTTGGTAGAGTTAGGGTTAGTAGAGGTGCAGCAAGTGATATAAGTGATACCAATTTTATTTCAATTAGTGTGCCCAATATTACTAGTATTGTAGAAGCTTGTGCAGGTACAAGTACTGTTACATGGACATCAGCTCAAGGTGCTACAAGTTACGATGTGTTTAAACTTGGCACAAAGTTTATGGAGCTTGTGGCTAGCACTACCAATACTAGTATTAACTTAAATAATTTAGGTACCGACCCCAATTGGATTGCTGTAAGAGCATCAATGGGACCAAGAAGAAATGGAAGACGAGGCAACGCTATTAGCCATACCAATTCTTCTACAGCTGCTTGTTCTTTACCGTTACAACTAATTAGTTTTAGTGCTACAAAAAATGGCAGAAATGGTATTTTGTCTTGGCAAACAGCACAAGAGCAAAACTTATTCAAGTTTATCATAGAAAGATCATCAACATCTTCATTTGAAGATATTATTGAAGTTGGTTCTTTGCCAGCAAAGAATACTAGTAGAGGAAGTAGTTACACAATAACTGATCAAAAAATTACAAGTAATGGAGTATATTACTATCGATTAAAAATTGTAGAGTTTGATAAAACCATTTATAGTAATGTTCAAAGTTTAGAATGGAATTCTATAAAAAATAATTTATTGGTTTATCCAAATCCAGCTACCAAGGTATTAAATGTATTAACCCAAGAAAGTATTGGTTTAGCTCAAGTAGAATTGGTGAATGAAATTGGTGTAAGAGTATTTTCTAAATCTGCCAATTTAATAGCAGGTAAACAAGAAACTATTCAAGTAGCTGCTTTACCTGCCGGAAACTATTTTTTAATTATTCGTTCTAACAAAAACAATCAAATAGTTTCTAAAGAACAAATCGTAATTATGAAGTAAAATATTTTCAACCTACATGTTTTTGTTTGAATACATGTAGGTTGATTTTTTATTTACTCATAAGTCCTAATTTTAAAAAGCACAATGAATTTTTTTACACATTTTGGTAGATACATTTTAATGCTCAAAGGCATGTTTAGCAAGCCTGAAAACAATAGAATGTATTGGAAAGAATTTATGCACCAATGTGTTGAAATTGGGGTAGGAGCATTGCCTATAGTAATAATTATTTCTTTGTTTTTGGGTGCAGTAACTACTGTGCAAACTGCCTATCAGTTAGTAACTCCCTTAGTTCCCCAAACTACTATTGCAGTAATTGTAAGAGATAGTATTATTTTAGAATTGGCACCTACAGTTTTAAGTATTGTATTAGCAGGAGTTGTGGGTAGTAAAATTGCTAGTGAACTAGGGAATATGCAAACCACAGAGCAAATCGATGCACAAGAAATTATGGGTATTAATACCAAAAACTATTTAATACTTCCTAAAATATTTGCAGCGTTAGTGGTAGTGCCTTGTTTAGTTGCTTTGTCTGCCGTTTTAGGTATTTGGGGTGGAAGAACAGCTGGTGCAATGAGTGGAATTATTGCTACCGATATTTTTGATATTGGCTTACGTCAAAACTTTAAACCTTACAATGTGTTTTTTGCTTTAACTAAGGCCTATTCTTTTGCCTTTATTTTAAGTAGTATACCTGCTTATTTTGGATATCATGTGAAAGGAGGAGCACTAGAAATTGGGCAAGCAAGTACAAAAGCTGTGGTTGTAAGTTGTATTTTAATTCTTTTAGCCGATTATGTTTTAGCAGCACTTTTATTATAAATAATCTGCTTAGGGTTAAATGTTATTATAATTTTCACACACACTCAACTCACTAATAACCAATCCCTATTCACGAATCTTCCACTCAACATTCAATAAAATATTGGTCAATCAATTCATTTTCCCTACTTTTGCAGCCCGAAATAAAAATTTCGGACATTTCCCACATGGCTCAACAAGTGTACTCCTGTGAGTAACGCCAGTAGGGTGTAATCTTTAACAAGATTATTTTATGCCAAAAGTAAAAACAAATTCCAGTGCTAAAAAACGCTTCAAAGTAACTGGAACAGGTGAAATTACCTTTCAAAAGCCTTTTAAACGCCACATCTTAACCAAAAAATCTAAGAAACGTAAGCGTAACATGCGTAAAGCAGGTATCGTTGGATCTACAAACAAAGATTTTGTTCAAAGATTATTGGGTTTAAAATAAGCTCCTTTATTACCCTCGAAGGAAAATTGAAACATTATTCACCATTTTAGTATTGAACATTTATTGGTTCAACCCTAAAATTTCAAATTAGTTAAACATGCCACGTTCAAAAAATGCAGTAGCTTCTAGAGCTCGCAGAAAAAGGATTTTAAAACAAGCCAAAGGCTTTTATGGTAAACGTAAAAATGTATATACCGTTGCCAAAAATATTGTAGAAAAAGGTCAAACCTACGCTTACGTTGGTCGTAAGTTAAAGAAAAGAGAATACCGTCAATTATGGATTGCACGTATTAATGCAGCTGTAAGAGAAGAAGGATTAACCTACAGCGTATTTATTAATAAATTAGCTGTAAAAGGTATTGAATTAGACAGAAAAGTATTGGCCGATTTAGCTATGAACAACCCAGAAAGCTTTAAAGCTTTAGTTGCTTCTGTTAAGTAATTGAGCTCAAACAACGATATAAAAAGTCGGAGATTTTTTCATCTCCGACTTTTTTGTTTTTTACATCTTCCAAACGATTACTTTTGTTACCTAAAAAATTATACTCCACGTATTAACCAGTTTTTAAAAGAATGACAAACAGTTACACCTCGCTGGTGAATCAAACCTTTCACTTCCCGCAAGAAGGGTTTAATTTAAACGACAACGACTACCTTACATTTAATGGAATTGATTTAAAGCCTATCATTGAAAAATATGGTACGCCTCTTAAATTAACTTATTTGCCTAAAATTGGAATGCAGATTAATAAGGCAAAAAAAATGTTTGAAACCGCTTTTAAAAAACATAAGTACGAGGGGTCTTATAACTACTGTTATTGTACTAAAAGCTCTCACTTTTCTTTTGTGGTAGAGGAAGCGTTAAAGCATAACATTAACTTAGAAACTTCTTTTGCATACGATATAGAAATTATCAATCAACTATACAAACGTAGAAAAATTACTAAAGACATTTTCATTGTTTGTAATGGGTTTAAGCAAAAAAGTTACACTAGCCGAATAGCTAAATTAATTAACAGTGGGTTCAAAAATGTAATTCCTGTTTTAGATAATGTAGAAGAACTAAAAGCCTATAAAAGAAGTGTAAAACAACCTTTTAAATTAGGCATTAGAGTTGCTGCGGAAGAAGAACCTAATTTTCCGTTTTATACCAGTCGTTTGGGTATTAGACAAAAAGATATTTTAGAATTTTATGTAGATGAAATTGAAGGCAATGAAGATAAGTTTCAGCTTAAAATGTTACATATTTTTTTAAACAAAGGCATTAAAGACGATATTTATTATTGGAGTGAATTGAATAAAATCATCAACTTATATTGTCAGCTGAAAAAGATTTGTCCTGAATTAGATTCTATCAATATTGGTGGTGGTTTCCCTATTAAACATTCATTGGGTTTTGATTACGATTATCAATTCATGATCAATGAAATTGTAAGTAATATTAAAAAAGCTTGCAAGAAGGCCAAGGTTCCAATGCCACATATTTTTACCGAATTTGGTAGTTACACTGTGGGCGAAAGTATGGCACATATTTATAGTGTTATTGCTGAGAAACAACAAAATGATAGAGAAACTTGGTATATGATTGATTCGTCTTTCATTACTACTTTGCCCGATACTTGGGGTATTGGAGAAAAGTTTTTAATGCTGCCTATTAATAAATGGGATAATGAGTATCATCGAGTTGTGTTAGGAGGAATTACCTGCGATAGCCACGATTATTACGATAGTGAAGAACATATTAATGAAGTATTCTTGCCCAAAATAAAAAGTAATAAAGATGCCGATGTAGAAAATCAAGAACCATTGTATGTGGGCTTTTTTCATACAGGTGCATATCAAGATCAAATTAGTGGTTATGGTGGTATAAAACATTGTTTAATTCCATCGCCCAAACACGTAATTATTGAGTACGATAAAAATGGAGTGCTAGAAGATTGGGTGTACGCCAAAGAACAAACAGCAGCTAGTATGCTGAAAATTTTAGGTTATTTACGTTAATTATATTTTCAATTATTTAAACATTTTATGAAGAAGATTTTATTATTACTTACAGCATTGCCAGTTGTAGCAATTGCACAAAAAACAATAAAACCAACTGCACCTGCAAAAAAAGCAGTTGTAGCTAAAGCACCTGTAAAGAAAGTGTATAAATCAGGCTTAGATTCTTTAAGTTATGCATTGGGAACAAGAATAGCTTTAAACTTAAATGCCAATAATATTGATACTTTAAACTACAATGCATTTGTAGAGGGTATTAAAGATGTGTTGAAAAAATCTACTTTAAAATTTGATGATAATACTTGTAACGAAATCATCAATGTTCAATTGCAAAAGTTAGCTAGCAAAGGATCACAAAAAGAAAAAGATGCTAGTGCAAAATTTTTAGCAGCCAATAAAAAGAAAGCAGGGGTTATAACTACTGCTAGTGGTTTGCAATATGAAGTAATTACAATGGGTACTGGTATAAAACCAACAGCAGAAGATACAGTAGTTTGTCATTATGCAGGTACATTAATCAATGGAAAAGAATTTGACAATAGTTACAAACGTGGCGAACCAATTAGCTTTCCTGTAACTGGCGTAATTAAGGGTTGGACAGAAGCCGTACAATTAATGCCTAAAGGCAGTAAATGGAAATTATATATTCCAAGTGAATTAGGTTATGGCGATAGAGGTGCCGGTGGAGATATTCCTGGTGGTGCTGCTTTAATTTTTGAAGTAGAATTGGTAGATGTAAAAGTGAAGTAGAAAATTTAAAATAATAAAAAGCCATTCATGATCTGCAAACATGAATGGCTTTCTTGTTGCTAGTTTTTGTTTATTTTTAGTGCATTAATCATTACATTCATAATGCTTCTATTTATAATTTTCTAAAACTATTTACAATGAAAATTTTTATACGTTCAATAGTAATTATTTGTTTAATACTAGTTGGTTTTTTTGCAAATGCCCAAAAAGGTAAAGTGAAAAAATGGCAATTTAGTGCTGGTGCCGAAGTGTTATTCCCAGAAACAAGTATTAGAAATTCACTCAATACTGGTTTTGGTTTTAGTGCAGAAGCCGAATACGATTTTACTGAACATACTGGTGTAACCATAAATGCTACTTTTGGTAACTTAACAGCAAAAAAAAATGTAGTAGGTTCACCGTCTGCTACTGAATTATCTAACCTTCAAATATTTGCTTTAAAGCCGGGCTTCCGATACTATTTAGGAAACTTTTATACAACTGGTGAGGCTGGAGTTGCTTTTTTAAAAGGCGAAATTGATGATACGAGATTTACTTTCACTATTGGGCTTGGCGATAAAATTGCAATAAATAAAAGCAGTTTTTTAGATGTAAGTGTTCGTCATGAAACTTGGGTAGGAAATGTGGGATTTTTAGGGGCAAATGGCAATCCATCTGTAATAGGGCTAAGAGTTGCTTATTGTTTTTAGATGTTTGAGAATTTTTTTGGTGTGCTTTAGCTAAAGTTTGTCTCATCTTTAATTAGATAATCCTATCAATTTTTAAAAAACGAAAAGTTTAAATAGTGATCATCTTATTTGAAAATTATTTTCATTTGATCTATTCAAAAGAGCATCTGAAAAATTCAACATTTATTTATACGTATAACCCAATTAATAAGATAATAGCACAAGCAAAAAATAGCAGTATTAAAAAAGGGGTGATAAATTTCATCCAAACTTTTAAACTCACATTCACCATAGCTAAACTAGGTAGTATTAATCCAGTAGGTGTTATAAATCCCATAATGCCCATACCCATTAAATAACTGTTTACAATTTCTTTACCAGGCACATGTACAATAATGGCCAATGCACCTAAGATAGGCATTGTTAAAACTGCCATCCCACTTGAAGAAGCAATAAACAACGTGAACAACATATACAAAGCCAACAACAATAAAATAAAAATAGCTGGCGGCATAGATCCAATTGTTTTGGTAGTATAAAACAAAATGGAGTCACTAATATTTCCTTCATTCAATACAATGGTTACACCTCTAGCAATACCCACAATAAAAGCAACAGATAACAAACTTTCAGCTCCTTTAATAAATTGCTGAATAAAAACTTGTTCTTTCATTTTGGTAACAACCACTATTAAAAGTGAAGATGCTACAAACAAACTCGTCATTTCTAATAACCACCATTTATAAAAGATTACACCAATAATCATGGTTAAAAAACTAGCTGAGAAAATGAGTAATAATAGTTTGGTTTGTAAGCTGAGTTTTTCAATTATTGCATCGTTTGTTGTAGTTGGTTCATATAAAGATTTTACAGAACCATCTATTTTAAACACCAAAGATTCTGTTGGATTGGCTTTAATTTTTTTTGCATAACGCAGAATATACCAAATGAGCAATGAGGTTGTTACAATGAATAAGATGATTCTCTCATTTATGCCATCTGACCAATTAATGCCAGCAGCATTAGAAGCAATTATGGTAGAGAATGGATTACTAAAAGAAGATAATGTTCCCATTTGAGAACCTCCAAAAATAATTGCAGCAGGTACCAATAAATCGTATCCAGCAGCAAGAAATAAAGGCACTAAAACTGGATAAAAAATCAAGGTTTCCTCCGCCATACCAAATGTGGTTCCTCCTAAGGCAAAAAGTGTGGTTAAAACAATAATCAATAAATACTCTTTGCCTTTTAGCTTATAAGCTAAATATGAAACGCCTTTAAACAAAGCAGCACTATCATTAAAAATGCCAATAAATCCACCTAAAACCAACGTGAGTAAAATAATATCTATGCTTTCATAAATGCCTTTAATTGGGGCTTGAATAATGGTTAATAAACCAGCACTATTACTTTCTTTTTTATAGTAAGTATTAGGTACTGAAACTGGTTTTAAAATATCGCCATTGGCAAATTTTTCTAATGGAATTAATACTTTCAAACTATCTAAAGTATGTTGTGTGAACGGTAATGGTACCATTCCATCTTTTTGTTTCAGCATAAACTGTTTATCAACCACACTTAACTTGTGGTATTCTCCAGCAGGTATTAACCATGTAGCCAATGCAGCCAGAATAACTACAATAAATAAAATAGTAATGGGTTGCGGAAATGCTCTTTTAGCTTTCATTCAGTTGGTTTTGTTGCTAAATGTATTTTGTTTAGTTGAAATTGTTTGCACAAATACAAGTGATTTCTTTAAATTTTTTTCACAATTGAACTTTTATTTTGTTTGGTATCAATATCTATTTGATCAACAATTTTAAAGTTAAAACGCTTCTTTTCTTGAATGATAATCATTTCGGTCACCTGCCAATTTTTCCCTTTTCTTTGTACGGCAAAATATTTGACTTGTTAAAGAGACTATATAAAAAATTTATGGAAGAGAAAGAAATACATACAGCTGAAGCTGTTACAGACAATGGTATGAATATCAATGCTGACGAAAATGCAGCAGGTACTACACATTTGAATGACAATTTGGAGGAAAGTGAAACCGATAAACTTCAAGCCGAATTAGACGAACAAAAAGATAAATATTTAAGATTGGCTGCCGAATTTGACAATTTTAGAAGAAGAACCTCTAAAGAGCGTTTAGAATTAATTCAAACCGCAGGAAAAGATGTAATTGTCTCTTTACTAGATGTGTTAGATGATATTGAAAGAGCCGAAAAACAATTGAGCAATAATGATGACATTGCTGTTCAAAAAGAAGGTATTCATTTAGTGTTTAATAAAGTAAAAAGCACACTTCAGGCAAAAGGTTTAAAAGCTTTAGAAAGCATCAACACTGAATTTGATGTAGAAAAGCATGAAGCAATAACAGAAATTCCTGCACCAACCGAAGAATTGAAAGGAAAAGTATTGGATGAAGTGCAAAAAGGCTATTACTTGAACGATAAATTAATTCGTTTTGCAAAAGTGGTAGTAGGAAATTAGCCCCCAACCCCTTAAGGGGAGTAAAAAGGCTAAAAAATAATTATTTATTAAAACAAATATTCCCCTTTAGGGGATAGGGGCATGAAAAGAGATTATTACGAAATACTAGGTGTATCAAAGTCGGCAACGGCCGATGAAATTAAAAAAGCATACCGTAAAGTGGCCATGCAATATCATCCAGACAGAAATCCTGGCGATAAAGCAGCAGAAGATAAATTTAAAGAAGCCGCCGAAGCTTATGAAGTGTTGAGCGATGATCAAAAGAAAGCTAAGTACGATCGTTTTGGTCATCAAGCATTTGCACCAGGTAGTGGAGGTTTTGGTGCTGGTCATGCTACCAACATGGAAGATATTTTCAGCCAATTTGGAGATGTTTTTGGAGATGATATGTTTGGTAGTTTTTTTGGTGGAGGAAGACGAAGTGGAGGTGGAGGAAGCCGAGCAAGAGGACAACGTGGTAGCAACTTACGCATAAAGCTAAAACTCAATTTTGCCGAAATTGCCAATGGTGTAAACAAGCAGGTAAAAGTTAAAAAGCATGTTATTTGTAATACTTGCGATGGCAGTGGTGCAAAAGATAAAAGCAGTATTCAAACTTGTAATACCTGTCATGGAAGTGGTCAAGTAAAAAGAGTTCAAAATACTTTCTTGGGTCAAATGCAAACTGTAACAACTTGTCCTACTTGTAATGGAGAAGGCACATCGGTTACAGCAAAATGTGGCAATTGTAAAGGTGAAGGAAGAGTGTATGGAGAAGAAACCATTAGCATCGATATTCCTGCTGGTGTACAAGAAGGCATGCAATTAAGCATGAATGGAAAAGGGAATGCAGGAGAACGTGGTGGAATGCCGGGCGATTTAATTATTCAAATTGAAGAAGAACAACATGCCGAGTTACAAAGAGATGGTTTAAATGTTGCATACGATTTACACATTTCTTTTCCTGAAGCAGCATTTGGAACAAGTATAGAAGTACCAACTATTGATGGTAGAGCTAAAATTAAAATTCCAGCAGGTACACAAAGTGGCAAAATATTTAGATTGAGAGGAAAAGGTTTCCCCGAAGTGCAAGGTTATAGCAGAGGAGATCAATTGGTGTATGTAAATGTTTGGACTCCACAAAACCTAAGCAGTGAAGAAAAAACTATGCTAGAAAAGCTAAGCAATAGTGCCAACTTCAAACCTCAACCAACCAAAACTGATAAAGGTTTTTTTGATAGAGTAAAAGAAGCGTTTAGTTAGGTTGAAAATTATAAGATGATTAGAGTAGGATTGATTATTTAAAAAATATTCAATCCTATTTTTATTTAATCCACACTAATCCTTCCATAAAAATGGAAATAAAATAATGGAAAGCATTACCACCATTGCATCTAATGCAACTAGTAGTAAAACCATTTGCCACCAACCTTCTTGAATAACTGTTGCAAATGCAGGAGTAGAAATTTTCATTAACAATAATAACTGAGGAATAATGATGGGAAAACCCATAATGGCCATTAATGCAGCTTGTTGTTGTGCCTTTGCTGCTATTGCTGCTAAAAAAGTAAATACTAAACTTAAACTAATACCACCTAAACAGCTAATGCCCACAAACATGAAAGCATTCTGTAAATTGTCGCCTAATAAAAGTATGAATAACAATAAACTTATAAGGCTCATACACAACATAAGCAGAACATTAAAAATAAGTTTGCTAATAATAAAATCTTTTGCACCAGCAATGGTGTAGAAGTACAACATTCTTCCTTTGTTTTCGGCTAAAAAACTTTTGGCCACCGCATTCACACACACAAATAATTGTACTACCCAAAATAAGCCATTCCATACTTGATCTTCTGGTTGCCCCATCGATAAATAAATAACAAAAATGGTACAAGCAACATACAGTAGAATTCCATAAAAGGTGTATTGCTGCCTAATTTCAAGCAAAACATCTTTTTTAACTAAACTTAATATGTGTTTGTGCGACTGCATTACTGTTCTTATACCTTTATGGTGTTTATTTGCAAACATAATCGTTATCTAAATGTTACTTCAAATAATTCAATGAAGCAATCCCCAATTATAAATATTTTCTTATTGACTTTGTTGCCAAGCATGCTTTTTGCACAGGCTGATTCATCAATCACTAGAAAGAAAAAATGGCCTTTTTCAACCATTCAAAAAATGCAAGAAGGTAATTTAAGGTTCGTACCTATTCCTGCATTTTCTATTAGTCCTGAAAAAGGAGTAAGCGTTGGGCTAATATTTGAATATTTTTTTAATACAGGTATTACCGCAGCAGACAAGCAAAAAACTAGATTATCTAATGCATACACCAACTTTCAATATAGCACATTAAATCAATTGGTGCTTGAAGGAGTATATAGCATTTATACCAACAACGAAAAATATTTTTTACAAGGTGCTGTTGGTTATAAAGATTTTTATGAACGTTTTTGGACGTTTAGTGAAGACACTGTAGGAAACAATAATTTCAGAGGTCTCGATTATAAACATATTTACTTACGTGGTAAATGGATGAAAAATTTAAAGCAAGAAGTTTTTGTTGGGGTGAATTATACCTTTAATAGTTTCAATGAAATTGTTTTTCAAGAAGGTGAATATCCACCAATACCAGTTGCAAATGGATTAACTGAAAGTATATCTTCGGGTATTGGTCCTATTTTAGTGGTTGATAAAAGAGACAACCAATTTAGTCCACAAAAAGGTTGGTTTGCCGAAGCTAGTTTTAGAGTGCATCACAAAACACTAGGCAGCAATTTTAATTTCACCCAATATAATGTAGATGTTAGAAGATATGTTGTAAATAAAAATAAGGCAATCTTAGCTTTAAATGCAGTAGCTACTTTAAACGATGGTGATGTACCTTTTTTAGAAAAAGTAAAACTAGGTAATGATAAAATTATGAGAGGCTATTTTGCCGGACGTTTTAGAGACAATCAATTTGCTGCTGCACAAATGGAATATCGGTATCCACTAAGTAAAAGTTTTGTACTTGCAGGGTTTGTAAGTGCAGGACAAACAGCTTCTACTTTTTCAAGTTTTAGTATAGATAATATGCAAAGCAGTATGGGCGGTGGATTGCGTTATTTAGTGAATAGGCAAA
>CALRVE020000011.1:0-94789 GCA_943371535.1 Asaia bogorensis
GAGAAACATTTTATACGAAATACACCCCGTACAGAATTGTATATTTGCCGAAATTTTTTTCAATATGTATATTCAACAATTATACACAGGCTGCTTAAGTGAAGCTGCTTATTTTATTGTTAGCGAAGGAGAAGCAGCTATTATAGACCCCATTAGAGATATAGACCAATATGTACAATTGGCAAAAGAGCATAATGCCACTATCAAATATATTTTTGAAACACATTTTCATGCCGATTTTGTAAGTGGACATTTAGACCTTGCTGCAGCAACAGGTGCAACCATTATTTATGGACCAAATACAAATACAAAATTTCAAGTACATGTGGCAAATGATGGAGAAACTTTTACATTGGGAAATGTAACCATTGAAGTTTTACATACACCAGGACACACTTTAGAAAGCAGCTGCTATTTATTAAAAGACGAACGGGGCAAAGCCCATGCAGTATTCACTGGCGATACATTATTTGTTGGTGATGTAGGCCGACCAGATTTAGCACAAAAAGGAGCCAACTTAACCATGGAAGATTTAGCTGGCATGTTGTACGAAAGTTTACAACATAAAATAATGCCTTTAGCCGATGAAGTAATCGTTTATCCTGCACATGGGGCAGGAAGCAGTTGTGGTAAAAATTTAGGTCCAGAAACATTTAGTACTATTGGTGAGCAAAAGCAAACCAATTATGCTTTACAACAACCTACAAAACCCGATTTTATTAAAGCAGTAACCGATGGTTTGGCTGCACCGCCACAATATTTTCCTATTAATGCACAAATTAATAAAGAAGGGTACGAAAGCTTGGATACTTTGTTAGAGCAAGGCTTACAAGCATTAAGTATTGAAGCATTTAAAAATAAAGTAACACACGAAGAGGTAATTATTTTAGATACAAGACCTGCGTCAACCTTTACAGAAGGGTTTATTCCTGAAAGTATTTTTATTGGTTTAGAAGGCAAGTTTGCCGAATGGGCAGGTAGCTTATTGCCATTTGATAAAACCATTGTGCTGGTTACCAATGAAGGCAAAGAAAAAGAAAGTATTACACGTTTAACCCGAGTTGGATTTAGCAAATTTGGTGGCTATTTAGCAGGTGGTTTTGAAGTATGGAGAAATGCAGGTGAGAAAATTGATTTAGTAATTGATGTTGAAAATGATGAATTGGCAATGGATATTCCATTTGATGAAAATTTGGTGGTAGTAGATGTTAGAAAAGAAAATGAATACGATGATGGACACTTAAAACAATCCATCAACATTCCATTAGATAGTTTAGTAGATCCTGCAAGTATGGCTAATTTAGAAGATAATCAAAATATTTATGTGCATTGTGCTGGTGGATATAGAAGTGTAATTGCAGTATCATTAATGAAAAAGCAAGGCATTCACAATCTTAGAAATATTGTTGGCGGCTGGGGTAAAATTGTTGAATTGAAAGATAAATTTGAGATTGAAAAAACTGAACCAATTGTAGTTGAGGAAGAAGAATAGTGTATGTTTTTTGTGATGAAATTTTTAATCCAGTTCTTGTAAGTTTTACAATAATATTTTTATCGAGGCTGTTAGCCTTAGTAAAGAATTTTTGCTTCGAAGAAAAGCACTTTGAACCTGCCTGACGGCAGGCAGGAATGACATGTTAACCACGAAGGATCTAAGGTCACTAAGAAGAAAAAACGAAGTTTTCCCTTTGCGTTCTTTGTGCCTTTGTGGTCAAATTAAAAATCATTTGTTTACAAATGGTTTTCAGTGATTTAACTAACATGTAATTGGCAACTTGGCGAAAGTAATTTTAAGAGGATGCTCATTATTTAACGGTTTCGACAAGCCGATAGCTATCGGCTCAACCTGACAATTTTTTTTCAACCAGCATTATTTCATATCAGTACACAACTTTAATAAAAAAAGTGGCTAAAGAATCTTCCTTAGCCACTTTTTTATGATGAATCATTCCAATAACTTATTTATTCTCCTCCAGCACCAAAAATATTATCAACTGCACCGCCTAACATAGGGAATTTTTCTTTCACAAAATTGGCAATGGTTTCAATAGCTTTTGCTGCTTGTTCTGGTGTTAAGCCAGCTTCGGTTCCTAGTTTTTCAATTAATTCGTTCATGGTAAAATGTGTGTATGTTTTAGTGGTTTAATCTTCTAAATGTATAGATAGTGTAATCATTCTAGAGTTAATTCTATCAAATGCACTTGAATACTTTAATGCAGGGTCTCTGCTGTGTATATTACTAAGTCCATAGCTAAACTTCAACTCTGGGCTAAAGGTAACAAATGGCATAAAAAAGTTGAAGCCAATGCCTGCTTCTAAAGCAAAATCATTTTTTTTCAACTTTACCAAATCTTCTGCGTTTCTGGCAGATGATGTGCTAGCTAAATCCATATCAAACTTAGCTCCAAATAAAACATAGGTTCTAAAATTATTAAGTCTATCCGAATTCAATTTAAACTGAAATGGAAAACTTACAATGGTAGAGGGCAATATTTTTTTCTCTTCTCTTCTCGGATAATTTACTTCGTAAGTAAAATATTTTGCTCCACCAATAATGAGTTGTGGGTTAAATCTAAACTCCCAGCAATAGTTCAATTTTAAGGTAGCTAACAATCCTAAAGCAATACCACCACTAGCACCAGGCTGAATGCCCATAATGCTATCATCGGCAATAAATTTATCGCTTTTCGATCCACGTAAATAGCTGTTGTTGTAAGCCAACGTCATGCCAAAATAATAAGGCATTTCATCATGGTCGGGTCTATTCCATTCTTTGTACTGAGCATGTGTAAACATGCTAATAAAAAACATACAACCCAATACTAAAATTATTTGCTTCCGCAGTAAATGGTACATATTCCTAAAGTAAGCGTTTTTAAATAAGTTTGAGTAAATCCTGCTTCATGCATAATATTTAATAGTGATTGACCTTCAGGAAAAGCCTGAATGGAGCCGTTAAGGTATTGATAAGCTTCTTTATTTTTTGCAAACATTTTGCCAAAACCTGGTGCTATGGTATTCATGTATAATTTATATACCCCTTTAAAAGCAGTTTGCTTGGGTTTTGAGAATTCTAAAATTACCAATTTACCACCTGGCTTCAACACACGTAACATTTCTTTTAAGCCTTTTTCCAAGTCTTGAAAATTTCTTACACCAAAAGCTACTGTAATAGCGTCGAAAGTATTGTTTTCAAAACCAATATTTTCACTATCGCCGGTTTGTAATTCAATGGTTTGTTGTAAACCTTGTTCAGCAATTTTTTTTCTACCAAAATCTAACATGCCTTCACTAATATCAATGCCAATAATTTTTTTAGGTTTCAATATTTTGTGAGTAAGTAAAGCAACATCAGCAGTACCTGTAGCTACATCCAAAACATATTGAGGTTTTAAATCGGCTAATTGTTGAATGGCTTTTTTTCTCCATTGCACATCAATACCTACACTTAAAAAACGATTTAAAAAATCGTATCTAAAAGCAATATCATTGAACATTTCGGCAACTTGTTGCTTTTTGCTCAAGTTGCTTTCACTTTTAGGCACTATGTTATCATGTGCAAACTTTGTCATACGGTGCGAAGATAAGGATTGAGTAATTTGAGCTGCTTTTTTTAACAAGTCGGTATTTGGTTTTTGAAGCATCAACTGTAAAACAATATGTAGCTGTGGGCTCGGGCTTTTCGTTGCTACTCCACTACTTTGTAGTGGGGTATTCACTTCAATCCCGGCTAGGCTCAACTGTTTATCAATATTCAGCAATAAAATAACGCTCCACTATTAGTTTTTGTTTTCAAACAAGTAAGAATCATTTATGTAATATCTAGTTAGTACATTCGACCAATAAGCTAAAGCAGTTTTTATGATTTTATCTCAACTTCTAGCCAAGCATAGCAGCGTTTTTACCAAAGTTGTTCCTTTTAATACAACAACCAATAAGTTATTGTTGATGGATTTTACAGCCAACAACACTACCTTAACCAATAAAATCTTAGCCGATACAACCTTGTTTTCTCAATATGTAAATGAGCAAATGCAACAAGCAAATGCATTATATGGCATTGGTGGTTACAATGAGCATAGAACCATTTATGCAAGAAGTGAAGTGTTTGATGGCACCAAAGAACCTCGTAGAATACACTTAGGCATTGATGTTTGGGGAAAAGCAGGTACACCTGTTTTTGCACCTATTGGTGGTATGATTCACAGCTTTGCATTCAATAATCAGTTTGGCGATTATGGTGCTACCATTATTTTACAGCATCAGTTAGAAGGAGTTCAATTTCATACATTATATGGTCATTTAAGCTTGGCCAGTATTGAACATTTGCAAGAAGGTAAATATGTTTCGCAAGGCGAATTATTGGCTCATTTTGGTGAACCCAATGAAAACGGACATTGGCCACCACATTTACATTTTCAAATTATTGAAGATATGGAATTGAAAGAAGGCGATTATCCCGGCGTTTGTGCATTAAGCGAAAGAGAAAAATATTTAAAGAACTGTCCTGATGCCAATTTGATATTGCAAATGATGCAATATGTTTAAAGAACAGAAGGTTGTATAGTTCATTCAAGAAAAAATTTTATGCTTCAATGTATCACACATTTGTTCAACATTTCTGAAATTCATTTATCTTGCCGCCTCAAAACCAACTAATATGGCACAACATTTTGAAGGAGATACTAAAAAATTTACGTTAACGGCTTTCTTATCTTTTGCAACTGTATTTTGCGTAGTAATGTTATTTATGCGTTGCCATGGCGATTATAAGCCAGGTGGTGGTGCTCATGGTGCAGCTACAGAGCATAAATCAGAAGCTCATGGAACTACTCATGGCAGTGGCGATGCACATTCAGCAGGTGCAACACATGATTCTACTGCAACGCATCACGGCGATTCAACAACACATTCAACAGAACATAAAGATACTACCCATACAAATGGAGCACACCATTAAAAAAATACCCACCAACTTGGTGGGTATTTTTTTGGTATTACATTCTGTTAAATAAATATTTTATTGATTGTAAGCTGCTGCAAATTGTTGTGCAAATTGCTCTACTGTTAAGTTACCTGTTGGCTGTACATTATTTTTCCAGTAATCTTCTTGTAACAAACCAGTTTTTAAACTGCTTCCTAATTGAGTGTATCCCTCGGCAATTGTTTGTGGCAAACCAGCACCTAACATGCCTTGTAAGCTTTGTTCATTGGTAAATTCAACCCAAGGTGTACCTTCTTTGCCAATAGCTTTTGCAAGTATAGCAGCTATTTCGTTTACAGTTCTTTCATCACTAGAAATGTATTGAACCGTTTGTCCTTTAAAGTTCAATGCTAATAATGCTTTGGCAGCTGCTGCTGCAATATCATTGGTATCTACCAAAACCAATTTTTCATCTCCTCCAAAATTGGCTCCAAAAATGCCTGCATTTTTTACCAAGTTAACCTGATTAAATAAATTGTAAAAAAAGTACGATGGTCTTAAAAACAAACTGTTTACATTAGTCAATAAATTCAATTGTTCTTCTAAATAACCAAGTCCATCAATTGGACCAGCACCTTTACGTAAATGAGCTCCAATACTACTTAGCAATACTACATGCTGAATAGTATGTTGCTTTATAGCAGCTACATAATTATCAGCCACTTGTTGTTGGTAGGCATACCAATTATCAACTGTCCATTTTGGTGGAATCATTAAATACACAGCATGGGCATTTGCAAAAGTGGTGGTTACAAAATCACCATCTTCTATTGAACCAACTGCAGCTTTAGCACCTAAGGCTTCTATAGCTGATGCGTTTTCGGCACGACTAGTGATTACTGTTACCTGATGATTTGCATTTACCAACTCTTGTACCAATGGTTTACTAATGTGTCCTAAAGAACCTGTAATTACATAATTCATTTTTTTTGATTTTTGTGTTATTAAATTATTATTTGTATATACAAATGAATGGTGAAAAAATTTTAAAGCTTATCGGCTATTGTGTTTAAAGAAGATACAATATTCTGACTTTCGGTTTTACCAATTGCTTCGCTATATTTCTTATAAAAATTCTGAATGCAATTTTTTAAATCAGGTAACATTGCTTTTGCTTTTGTTGTTGGATAAATATTGGATAATTTTCCTTCAGATACACGAACCAACAATTTTTGTGTTTCTAACTTTTCAATTAAACGTGTAACTGTGCTAGGTGTAAGCTGTAAATGGTTGGCAATTGTACCAGCTGGCAGTCCTGGTTCTTCAATAACCATCATCAATAAATATGCATGGCTTGGACTAAGCCCTACTGGCTTCCAACTTTCTATTGCCAATTTTTCTACTTTTCTTGCCAAAGCATTGGTAGTAAAATAAAGGCATTTTGCATATTTACTTTCTGAGCATTTCATTTAGAATGCAAATATAGGGTAGTTTTATTTGTATATACAAATATTATTCAAACTTTTTTATCTCATCTGATAAAATGGTGTGATTACCTAAAGTTGAATGTTCGGCAAAATGCAGCATTGCTTTTGCAATAGCACTAGCTTGAACACTTCGAAATTTTTTAAATGGACCAAACAGCAACGGATTTAAAAACTGCATTAAACCAATTGCCAATTTTTCTCCTGTTCTATGCTCGGTTCTATTGCCAACAATTAATGATGGTCTAAAAATGTATAGAGCTTCAAAACCTATATGCAGTAAATCTCTCTCCAATTTGCCTTTTACTTTACTATAATAAAAAGAAGATTGTAACGATGCTCCCATTGCACTAATTAAAAAAAAATGTTTGCTGCCAGCTTTGTATTGCAACTCAGCAATTTTTAATGGATATTCATAATCTACTTTTTCAAAAGCCATTTTGGTTTGAGCTTTTTTAATAGTAGTGCCTAAACAACAAAAAACATCATCGGCAGTAATGCCATTATGTAAGGTATCGAAATTCACGATTTGTTGTATGAGTTTTTGATGCTCAATTTTTAAAGGAGTTCTTACATAAGCAATCACTTTATGATACGTGTTACTTTCTAATAATAATTTCAACAATAGATTACCTGTTAATCCGCTTGCACCTATAATTAATGCTGTTTTCATAATAATGGTATTTTAAAATAGCTGAATAAAGAAAAAACAGTACAAGCCGATAGCTATCGGCTGTGCGACGCAACAACAGCCACATGCTTATTCTTCAGTTGGTTCAATAAACTTTTCTTTATTGGTAAACAGAGTTAAAGGTACAATGTTGTAGTTTTGAAGCGTATGTTAAATCCCAATTTAAATAATGATAGTGATCAGCTTTCTGGGGCTGAGAAAGAATTTGAAAATAGTATTCGGCCTTCGGCAATAGACGATTTTAGTGGGCAGCCTCAATTAATTGAAAACTTACTCATATTTATTAAAGCTGCAAAAATTCGTGGTGAAGCATTGGATCATGTGTTGTTTCATGGTCCCCCAGGGTTGGGTAAAACAACTTTAAGCCGAATTGTTGCCAACGAATTGGGTGTAAATATTAAAGAAACTAGTGGACCTGTGATTGAAAAACCAGGAGACTTAGCTGGCTTGCTAACCAACTTACAACCCAATGATGTATTGTTTATAGATGAAATACATCGTTTAAGTACTGTGGTGGAAGAATATTTGTATGCTGCAATGGAAGATTATAGAATTGATATTATGATTGATAGTGGTCCTAATGCAAGAAGCATTCAACTCAATTTAAATCCATTTACATTGGTAGGTGCAACTACTAGAAGTGGTTTATTAACTGCACCATTGTTGAGCCGATTTGGCATAAAAAGCAGATTAGAATATTATAATGCCGAAACCTTAAAGAAAATTATTGAACGTAGTGCAGGCATCTTGAATACTGCAATCAGCAGCGATGCAGCAGGAGAAATTTCAAGAAGAAGTAGAGGTACACCACGTATTGCCAATGGTTTATTACGAAGAGTTAGAGACTTTGCACAAGTACTCAACGATGGTAAAATAGATTTGGGCATAACCCAACATGCATTAAAAGCATTGAATGTTGATGAACATGGTTTAGATGAAATGGATAACAGAATTTTGTTGGCCATTATTGAAAAGTTTAAAGGTGGTCCAGTTGGATTAACCACTATTGCAACAGCAGTTGGTGAAGAAAGTGGTACGATTGAAGAAGTGTACGAACCGTTTTTAATTCAAGAAGGGTTTATGCAACGCACCCCACGAGGCAGAGAAGTTACACCTAAAGCATATGAACATTTAGGTAAGAAACCCTTTACATCAACGGGTACATTATTTACTTAGCATTTAGATGAACGAATTTACCAATGAAGCAATTTTTTTTAGTATTGTTTATATTTTTTGTTGTAAGAAATGTTGCTGCACAAACAAAGCAAGTAAATCATTTTAATCAAATTTGGGGAGGTTATTTGAACCAAACAAGGTTGAGTAAACATTGGGGTTTTTGGGCAGAGAGTCAATTAAGAACATATGAAAATTTTGTAGAAAATGTATCGGTCAATTTAAATAGAATTGGAGCAACCTACTACATCAATGATGATACAAAAATTACTGCAGGTTATGCGTTTATTAATAGTTTTTCGCCTGCTAATGGAGCCAACATTGCAACACCCGAACATAGATTGTGGCAACAAATTCAATGGCATACTAAATACCCAAAAATTAGATTCATGCAATGGCTAAGGGTAGAGGAAAGGTTTAGACAAAAACTACAATCGCCCAACGAATTAGACAATAGTTTTGCATTTAACTACCGAGTTCGTTATAATTTTTTAATGCAAGTGCCTTTGAGTAAAAAAATGTTTGAGCCCAATGGATTGTCGTTTATTTTCAATAATGAAATTCATGTAAACTTTGGAAAAGAAATTGTGTACAATACGTTTGACCAAAATCGTTTTTTTCTTGGCTTGGCTTATCAAACCAATAAAACAAGCAATTTACAATTTGGATATATGAATTTATTTACACAACAGCCTGTTGGAAATATTTACAGAAGTTTGCATGTTGCTAGAGTGTATTATTTTCACAATCTTGATTTAAGAAAAAATAAATAAAATTTTATGTCCATACTTACAGCAGAAAGAACATTAGGTGATTTTGGAATGACGATTACCGACTCAACCAATAATACCATGCAAATTGATATTCCTGTAGATCAAGGAGGCAATGGCAAAGGCATGCGACCTATGCAAACTGTGTTAGCAGCTTTATGTGGTTGCAGTGCGGTAGATGTGGTTAGTATTCTTAAAAAACAAAAACAAGAACTCACTGGTTTTAAAATCTTAGTAGATGGCGAACGTGAACATGGTAAAGAACCATCGGTTTGGGAAACAGTGGATTTAGTTTTTGAACTCACCGGAAATGTTGAACCCAATAAAGGCTTTAGAGCAGTAAAATTATCGGTTGATAAATATTGTAGCGTTGCTGAAACTGTAAGAAGGGCAGGAGCACAAATTAATTTTAAAGTGTTGGTGAATGGAGAAGAAGTGAATGGGGAGTAGAGAGTAGGGAGTTATAAGTAAGGTTGAAGGCTAAAGGTAGAAGGTGTAGGGTAGATGGGGTAAGGTAGATTGAGTAGGGTAGATAGTTTAAAGGAAGATAAAAATTAAGTAGTAGTAAAATGATTCTTTCCCTCTTGGGAGGGGCGAAAAAAACATTAGGTGAATAAAATGATAAATGGGGTGGGAGTGAATGAAGAGTTATAAGTTTTAAGTTATGAGTTGTAAGTAAGGTAGAAGGTTTAGGGAAGAAGGCAAAAGGTGTAATGAAAAGAGAAAAGGTATAAAATAAAAGTTGAAAGGTTGGGTAATTAAAAATAAAAAAATTAATAATTAAAAAGCTTCTAAAAATTGAATATACAGTTCATCTTTAGGGGCGGAGGTGAAATAATGCAAGAGCAACATCCAATTACAATGGCAATTCGTTTACAAACCGAAAGAACAGCTGAAAAAGAACATAGTACACCTTTGTTTTTAACCAGCAGTTTTGTGTATGATAGTGCTGAAGATATGGGTGCTGCATTCAGTGATGATAGTCTTGACGTAAACATTTACTCACGTTTTAGCAACCCAACCGTAGATGAATTTATTGCTAAAATTGCTGCATTAGAAAATGCTGAAGATGGCATTGCTACTGCAACAGGTATGGCAGCTGTGTTTGGTGTATTTATGACATTTTTAAAACAAGGCGATCATATAATTTCGGCAAGTGCAGTGTTTGGTTCTACACATACTATTTTAACCAAGTACATGCCTAAATGGGGAATTGAGTTTTCTTATTTCGATATGAATAAACCTGAAAGTATTGAAGCATTAATTAAGCCCAATACTAAAATGTTGTATGTTGAAACACCCTCTAATCCTGGGCTTGATATTATTGACATTGAATATTTAGCAAGCCTTTGTAAACCAAGAAATATTCTGTTAGTAGTAGATAATTGTTTTGCTACACCTGCAATCCAGCAGCCTATTAATTTAGGAGCCGATTTAGTTTTACACTCTGCAACAAAATTTATAGATGGTCAAGGGAGAGTATTGGGTGGTGTTGTAGTGGGTAAAAAAGAATTAATCAAAGAATGTTATTTGTTTATTAGAAATACAGGACCATCGTTAAGTCCTTTTAATGCTTGGGTACTTACTAAAAGCTTAGAAACATTGCATTTGAGAATGGATAAACATGCCAACAATGCATTAGAATTAGCCAAGCGTTTACAAGGGCATGAAAAAATTGGCAAAGTGAAATATCCATTTTTAGAAACACATCCACAATATGCCATTGCAAAAAAACAAATGAGTAGCGGTGGCGGTATTTTGACGTTTGAATTGAAAGGTGGATTGGAGAGTGGCCGTAAATTTTTGAATGCTTTACAAATGTTAAGCATGACCAATAATTTGGGCGATAGCAGAAGTATTGCATCGCATCCTGCAAGTACCACCCATTCTAAGTTAACTGAAGAGGAAAGAAGTTTGGTGGGTATTACGCCGGGCTTAATTCGTATTTCTGTTGGGTTGGAATACATAGATGATATTGCCAATGACATTTTACAAGCATTAGACAAAAGTTAAACTATAGCTTTACCTAAACTATGGAATTTCGTTCTATTATAACCAATCGATTGCTGCTTAGAAAAGTAGAACAAGCAGATGCACCTTTTATATTAAAGGGTTTAAGTAATGATGTAGTTACCGAATACATGTTGATTCGTTATTACACCATTGAACAATTGCAAGAACAAATGGATTATTATGCCAATCATTATAAAAACAACACTGGATATTATTGGCTAATGGAGTGCTTGGAAACGGGTGTTGAAATTGGCGTAATTGGTATTAACAACCTTTCTGTAGTACATAAAAAAGCAGAAATTGGTTTCTGGATTTTACCTGAAT
Organism: Asaia bogorensis; assembly: GCA_943371535.1. Taxonomy (GTDB): domain Bacteria; phylum Bacteroidota; class Bacteroidia; order Chitinophagales; family Chitinophagaceae; genus UBA1930. The sequence continues at coordinate 11,380 of CALRVE020000011.1, forward strand.
TTTGGGGCAAAGGATTTACAACAGACGCTGGAAAAGCCATCGTCGAATTTTGTTTCCATCATCTTCGTTTGAATAGAATAGAAGCAACCGTTGAAACAGAAAATCCTGCTTCTATAGCTACTATTAAAAAATTAGGCTTACAGCATGAAGGTACATTTAGACAATATGAAATGAACAATGGTAAGTTGATTGATTTAATGATGTTTGCCATTTTACAATCCGATTGTGCAAACGTTTTACAATAATGTTTTTACAAAAAGGGTTTCCTTTTCTTTAATTATTTTTTCAAATCCCATTCTTAAAATGTATTCTTCATGCCCCATAATTATGGGTTTATTGTAGATTATTTTTTGAATGCCTTGATTAAGTAAATAACTCTTTTCTCTCTCAAAAATGAATTTGCCAATTTTGTAATCTCTAAAGTTTTGAATGGTGTAATTCATTTCAACTGTTGCATTTCCTTCATGATCTATTTGAGCAATAAAAATATTTGCTATAACTAAATCTCGTAATACCACAAATGCAAATGTTTTTTCAGTGATTGTTGTGTTTGCTTGAGGAAAATATCTATGAATATCATCTTTATAAAAAAGTAAAAAATGTTCAACAATTTTATTATTAGGTTCAATAGGTAACAATTGAAAAACTTCTTCCGATTTGTACAGTTTTACTAACTGATAAATATTAATACACAATAAAATTGAGTTGGCCAATAAAACTGGGAATGCTGAAATAATCACTCCATAAATAATAAAAAATATACAACCAAAAATATTGAGCCATCTAAACTTTATCGCATTTGTAACAATTAAAGAATAAGCTAAAAATGCCGATGCAATATATCCAATAGCAACAATCATAGTTAATGTTTTAAGTTCAGAACGTTTGCAAAGATGCTGTTATTTTATGTTCTTTAGCAACCAGTCAGCTTGATTATTGGCAGTATTATCAATGAGTACTTTTTCTGCAATTTTTTCCTGAGCTCTTTTAATTGAACTGGTAATCATATCATGTTCAATCACTTCATCGGGTTGTAAGCCCATTTTTTGCAATAATGGAGCAATTCTTTCACCACCAAATTCTAAAAATAAGGGTTCATCTAAACTGTTTAAAATAGTTACCTCATTTAGTTCCAGCTGTTTAAATAAATCAATTTCTTTACTGTATAGAGGATAATGTTCTACAAAAATGTAATTCAGTTTTTGGCTACTAATTGTCTGTCTGTAAAGAATTACTTTATGCTGATGATTGTGTTGTTCTAATAATTCGTTCAGCTTTTTTCGGGTATCTTCAAACCAAGCAACAAATTGCACATTTGGGTTTTTAGCCAAAAATTGTAAACAAGCATTCCATTTGGCATTTTCTGTTATCCAAACTTATTAATCACTTTAATAATTGGTTCTTTCTTTTTAAATAGTCCAAACATTTTTTGTTGGTTTTAGTTATTGTAAAGTTGTATCTTTTATTATCGCCAAACAAATGGCTTTTGTAATACATTTGGCTTCTTCTACAATTATGGCAAAGAGAAAAAATAGCGAAGTTAATATAGCTGAAACCAGCATCAATTCTATGAATGAATTTGGTACTATTGAAGTGTTTGGTGCAAGAGAACACAACTTAAAAAATCTCGACATTTCTATTCCTAAAAATAAATTGGTTGTTTTTACTGGTGTTAGTGGTAGTGGAAAAAGTTCATTGGCTTTTGATACCATTTACAATGAAGGGCAACGCAGGTACATGGAAAGTTTCAGTGCTTATGCTCGTCAATTTTTAGGCGATATGGAACGTCCAGATGTAGATAAAATAACAGGACTTTCTCCTGTAATTTCTATTGAGCAAAAAACCACCAACAAAAACCCAAGAAGTACTGTTGGAACGGTTACAGAAGTGTACGATTTTTTGCGTTTACTGTATGCTCGTATTGGTGAAGCCTACAGCTACAATACTGGCAAAAAAATGGTGAAGTTTAGTGAAGAAGAAATTGTAGAAAATATTTATCAAAAATTTAAAGGAAAGAAAATTTCATTATTAGCTCCGTTGGTGAGAGGACGAAAAGGACATTACAGAGAATTATTTGAAGAAATTAGAAAGAAAGGTTTTTTGAAAGTGAGGGTAGATGGTGAAGTAATGGACTTAACGCCCAAGTTACAAGTTGATAGATATAAAATTCATGATATTGAAGTGGTGATAGACAGGTTAGCAGTAACCGATGATATGAAAGTTCGTATCAGCCAAAGTGTACAACAAACTTTGAAAATGGGTAAAGATTTAATGTTCTTACTCATTAATGATAACAATACCCTTGTTCAATACAGCAAACAACTCATGTGTATTGAAACTGGCATTAGCTACGAAGAACCAAGCCCCAATGCATTTTCATTCAATTCGCCTTATGGTGCTTGTTCTGTTTGTAAAGGCTTAGGCAATGTGTATGCAATTGATATGAGTACGGTACTTCCTGATACTGCTAAATCAGTAAATGAAGGTGGCATTGTTCCATTGGGAGAAGAAAGAGATGCTAGTGTTTTTCAACAAGTGAAAGCATTTAGTAAAAAGAATAAAATAAATTTAGATAAACCCTTAAACCAATTACCCAAAGAACAATTGGATTTATTGTTATATGGTGATCAAAATATTTCCAGCAGCTTGGCATTGGATATGGATGATGAAAATATTCCCAATGAATATACAGGAAGTTATGAGGGCATTATTCCAATGCTGAAACGTTGGTTTACATCAACCCAAAGCAACGAAGGGTTAAAAACTTGGGTTGAAAAATTTATGGAATTATCTACTTGCACAAGTTGCAATGGAGCAAGATTGAAGAAAGAAAGTTTATGGTTTAAAGTAGATGAAAAAAATATTAGTGAATTAGGTGAATTGAATTTAGATAAACTAATGCTATGGTTTGCCAATCTTGAAAAAAGATTGAGTAATAAACAAAATGCCATTGCAAAAGATGTTTTGAAAGAAATTAGAGAACGTGTACAGTTTTTGTTAGATGTTGGTTTAACGTATTTATCACTCAACCGCCCAAGTAAAACCTTGAGTGGCGGCGAAAGTCAGCGTATTCGTTTAGCAACTCAAATTGGTAGTCAGTTACAAGGCATTACTTATATTTTAGATGAACCAAGTATTGGCTTGCACCAAAGGGATAATCATCGGTTAATTGAAGCACTCAAAAATTTACGTGATATTGGTAATAGTGTGTTGGTGGTGGAGCATGATAAAGACATTATGTTGGCAAGTGATTATTTGGTTGATATTGGCCCCAAAGCTGGAAAGCATGGTGGGCAAATTGTTGCACAAGGTACACCACAACAAGTGTTGGCTAGCAACAGCGATACTGCACAATATTTATCGGGTAAAAAAAGTATTGCAGTCCCTACAGAACGACGTAAAGGCAATGGCAGGTTTATTGAACTAAAAGGGGTACATGGCAATAACTTAAAAGATGTTTCAGTAAAGCTGCCATTGGGTAAATTAATAGTGGTAAGTGGTGTAAGTGGTAGTGGAAAAAGCACTTTAATTAATGAAACTTTATATCCTTTGTTAAGCAAGCATTGTTACAACAGTAAAATGCCTGTACAAGAATACAAGAGCATTAAAGGATTAGAACATATTGATAAAGTAATTGAGATAGATCAAAGCCCCATTGGCAGAACCCCAAGAAGCAATCCTGCAACTTATTGTGGATTTTTTACAGACATTAGAACTTTATTTGCTAGCGTTCCCGAAGCAAAAATTCGTGGGTATAATGCTGGTCGGTTTTCTTTCAATGTAAAAACTGGCAGATGTGAAGTGTGTGAAGGTGGTGGCATGAAAGTAATTGAAATGAACTTCTTACCCGATGTATATGTGCATTGTGAAAAATGCAATGGCAAACGTTATAATAGAGAAACTTTAGAAATTCGTTACAAGGGAAAATCCATCAGCGATGTGTTGGACATGACAGTTGATGAAGCCTGCGAATTTTTTAATGCTGTGCCTTGGATGTACAGAAAAATTAAAGTGTTACAAGATGTTGGATTGGGCTATATCACATTAGGTCAATCTGCTGTAACCCTTAGTGGTGGCGAAGCTCAACGTGTAAAACTAAGTACCGAATTAGGCAAAAAAGATACGGGTAAAACATTTTATATTTTAGATGAACCTACCACAGGCTTGCACTTTCAAGACATCAAATTATTAGTAGATGTGGTAAATAAATTGGTAGATAGAGGCAATAGTGTTTTAATTATTGAACATAACTTAGATGTAATTAAAATGGCCGATCACATCATTGATTTAGGTCCTGAAGGGGGTGATGGTGGCGGACAAATTTTATTTGAAGGAACACCAGAAGAAATGATTAAAATTAAAAATAGTCATACAGCCAAGTTTTTAAAAATGGAAATGGAATAAAATATTTTCCAAATCATTAAACCTTTCAATCATACATAAGTCTACGGGGTTAATTAAAGAAAAATTCTTTAATTAACGATATAACTACTTTCAATACATATTTTTATTAACTAAAAAATAGAATCGATATTTATTGTTCCCTTTACCCTAACACTTTATATGAAAAAAACGATTGGCTTATGCATGCTACTTTTTGTAATGGCAATTTCACTTGTACAATGTACCAAAAGTACTTCAGATGTAGCTGATACTTATCCTGCTATTGAAGCTACATTTGGATCAAACATTAATCCTGCAAGTTTTGCCAATTATGCTGGTCAAGCTAAGCCTGCGTACATTACAAAAGATAATGCTGTTGGATTTGTATTAAACAACGCAAAAGCTACTTTAGGCAGAGTATTGTTTTATGATAAAAGCCTAAGTATTGATAATACCATTTCTTGTGGAAGTTGTCACAAACAAACATTTGCATTTAGCGATACAGCATTAGCAAGTAAAGGAGTGCAAGGAGGTTTAACTGCACGCCATTCTATGCGATTAGTAAATGTTCGTTTTGGAAGAGAAGCAAAGTTTTTTTGGGACGAACGTGCTGCAACATTAGAACAACAAACCACTATGCCTATACAAGACCATGCTGAAATGGGTTTTAGTGGACAAAATGGTAGAGGCAATTTAAATACTTTACTTACCAAGTTGCAAGGCATTAACTATTACAATGAATTGTTTAAATTGGTATATGGCGATATTAATGTTACAGAAGTGAGATTGCAAGAAAGCTTGTCTCACTTTATAAGAAGTATACAATCTTTTGATAGTAAGTTTGATGTTGGTCGTGCACAAGTGCCCAATAACGCTGCGAATTTTCCCAATTTCACTGCACAAGAAAATACAGGTAAAACCTTATTTTTAGCAGCACCTGTTTTTGATGCGAATGGAGTAAGAACTACTGGCGGTGCAGGTTGTAATGGTTGCCACAATGCACCAGAGTTTGATATAGATCCAAATACTCGTAATAATGGTATTATAGGAAGATTAAATGCTACTGGATTTGATTTAGGCATTACACGTTCTCCAACATTGAGAGATCTAGTAAATAACAACGGAGAGTTGAATGGCCCATTAATGCATACAGGTGTAATTACATCTTTACAAGCAGCAGTTGGCCATTACAATACCATTAATGCAAATCCTGCTAATAACAATTTAGATCCCCGTTTACGCCCAGGCGGCAATGGGCAACAACTTAATTTAAACGCTACCGAAATGGCTGCACTAACATCATTTTTAAGAACATTAAGTGGTGTAAGTATGTATACAGATACAAAGTGGAGTAATCCTTTTAAATAATTCTTTTAATTTCTAAATTGCTTAAAGCGTTTTGTTATAAAAAGCAAAACGCTTTTTTGTTGCAGTATTTATTGTGAAGTTTTTATGAAAAGATTCAGTGGTACTGTTATATTAGTTGTTACATTTAACATTCTTAATTTATATACCAATTAAACTAGTAATATGTCTTTAGCAAAAATTATTTGGGTAGATGATGAAATGGAAAGTTTACAAAGCCAAAAAATGTTCTTAGAAAATAAAGGGTACGAGGTTACTACTTTTAGTAATGGTTTTGATGCATTAGAATATGCCAAAGAAAATATTATTGATGTTGTTTTATTAGATGAAAGTATGCCTGGCATTAGTGGTTTAGAAACTTTGGCAAAAATGAAAGAAATTAATCAGCAATTACCTATTGTAATGATTACCAAAAATGAAACTGAAAGTTTAATGGATGAAGCAATTGGTAGCCAAATTGCCGATTATTTATTGAAGCCTGTAAACCCTAATCAGGTTTGGTTGAGCTTAAAAAAAATTATTGATAATAAAAGATTGGTGGCCGAAAAAACAACTACTTCTTATCAGCAACATTTTAGAGATTTATTCATGGCTTTGAATGATAATCCTGATTATAATCAATGGATGGATATTTATAAAAAATTGGTTTACTGGGAATTAGAAATGGAAAAAAGTGATAGTCCCGAAATGAGAGAAGTTTTTGCATCGCAAAAAGCCGAAGCCAATACTGAGTTCTTCAAATTTGTAAGCAAGAATTATGCAAAATGGATGAATCCAAAAACGGCAGAAGCTCCAATAATGAGCCATAATTTATTTCAATTTAAAGTATTGCCGCATGTAGAAAAAGGTACGCCAACTTTTTTCATTTTAATTGATAATTTACGTTACGATCAATGGAAAACCATACAACCCATTTTTGCAGAAAGTTTCAGAATTTTAGAAGAAGAAACCTTTTATTCTATTTTACCAACAGCTACACAATACAGTAGAAATGCCATTTTTAGTGGATTATTACCTATAGACATAGAAAAACAATTTCCAATAGAGTGGAAAAACGATGATGAAGAAGGTGGGAAAAATTTATTTGAAGAACAATTTTTTAGAGCTCAATTGAAACGCTTGAAAAAAGATGATTTAAGATGTAGTTATACAAAAATTACTCACCACAATGATGGACAACATTTATTAAATAATATTCATAACTTATTGAACAACGATTTAAATATTATTGTGTACAATTTTGTAGATATGCTTAGCCATGCAAGAACCGAAATGGAAGTTTTAAAAGAATTAGCTGGAGATGAAAGCAGTTATAGAAGTGTTACCAAAAGTTGGTTTGAGCATAGTGCTTTGCATCAGGCATTAAAAAGAATTGCCGATAAAAAAATTAATTTAATTGTAGCTACCGATCATGGAACGGTTCGTGTTAAAACACCCTATAAAGTAATTGGCGATAAGCAAACTACTACCAATTTACGCTATAAGCATGGTAGAAACTTGCATTTTGAGCAAAAAGAAGTTTTAGCTTTTAAAGATCCGAGAGAAGCAGGTTTGCCAGTGCCAAACGTAAATTCTGCGTTCATCTTTGCTAAAGAAGATGGTTTTTTATGTTATCCAAATAATTACAATCATTATGTGAATTACTATAAAAACACTTTTCAGCATGGAGGTGTTAGTTTAGAAGAAATGATTGTACCAATTGTAAAAATGGTAAGTAAATAAAATGGAAGAAGAAATATTCAATGTTCATAATCACCCAATTATTTTGTTCGATGGGGTTTGTAACTATTGCAATAGCATGGTAAATTTTGCCATAAAATGGAATTCAAAAAGAAATTTACGCTTTGCACCCTTGCAAAGTATTACAGGTAAAGCATTATTAGCAAAATATCATATACCCGAAGTGGTAGATTCTTTGGTTTTTATTGAAAATAATCGAGCATATATTTATTCAAGCGGAGCTCTAAAAATTGCTACACATTTGGATTTTCCCGTGAAGGTTTTATATGTGTTAAACATTGTACCTCAATTTGTTAGAGACCCAATTTATAAGTGGGTTGCAACTAACAGATACAAATGGTTTGGCAAGAAAGAGCATTGTATGATACCCTCCAAAGAGGTAAAAGAATTATTTCTAAAATAAATCCCAACTTAACGCAACCTTAACTATAAATAATTAGTCTACATTTATACCCGAAATCAACTATTCCAGAAAAATCTCCAATTTATCCGTGAAAAACGCTTTTACCTTATAAAAACAAGCGTTTTATGAATTCAAATTCAACATTAAGAGCAGCCTTATCGGCTTTTTTTCTTTTTTTCTTTGCTAGCATTTATGCTCAATCTTTGAGTGGGGGTGTTGTTTATACTGCATCTACCTGTTCACCAAGAGGAGTTCCTGCCTCAACTATTCAAAATGTAACAAGTCCAAGTGGCGGTGTTGAACCTTACACTTATCAGTGGGAGGCCAAAATTGAATATTCAAGTTGGACAAATGTAGTAGTAGTGGGCAATGGTTTAACCCTTGAGCCAGGTATTTTGTCATTTGGGCCAACATCTTACAGGAGAAAAACAACTGATGCCAATGGTGCAGTAAGTTATTCAAACATCATCACTTATTATTTTTCAGATGAATTTTCTGCTGGAAACATTTATTTCAACAGTATAGTTCCTATTCTAGTAAATGAAGTGCCGCCATTAATTGGTTCTGCAGTAGCTGGTCCAGGTACTGGTGATTACATCTATTCTTGGGAGGTTAGTACATCACCTACAGGTCCTTGGACGGTAATTGCAGGAGAGTCTGGGTTAACATATCAACCTCTAACTTCAGCAGTTGCTGGAACTTGGTATTATAGAAAAAAAGCAATTGATCAAGGTTGTTCTATGCAAGCATATTCTAAGGTATTGGCTTTAACTTTCTTAGATAATATGCCATTAGATCCAGGTTCTTATACTTACCGTTTGCCATGCGTTTTTCCTGGAAGTACTCCTAGTAGATTACAAGCTCGTACTGCAAGAGGTGGAACTCCTCCATATCAATATCAGTGGGAAAAGAAATTGGTTACGGAAACTTCTTGGACAGCAATATCTGGTGAAGTTGGCGTTAATCATCAACCAACTGCAATAACTGCATCCACTCAATACAGACGTAAAGTTGTTGATGCTGCTGGAACAATTGGTTATACCAATGACGATATTATCTTGTATGCCAATAATACTGCTAATCCTGGTTCAATTTCTACCAATGGTACACAAATTGCACCAAATGCACCTTTAGCAGCTGCTATCAATATTATGTCTGCATCTAACTTTAACAATGGTTTTTATCATTGGCAACAAAGTACAGATGGTGGAAGTAATTGGTCTGATGTTCCATCAAATAATGGATACTCTTCTTATTTCCCTGAAGTAGCAATTTCTGTTACTACATGCTTTAGAAGAGCAATTAGAGAAAATTGTGAAAGTTCTTTTAAAGATACTTACACCAATACCATTTGTGTAGATCCTGCATTGCCTTTAACAGATGGTACAGTAACTTTTAACGCTAATAGCAATGGTTGTGTTACTGTTGGTTCAGCACCTGGAACTATAAATGGTACAGCCCCAACTGGTGGTTTAACTCCATACACATACAAATGGGAAACATTTGATGGTATTAATTGGAACACCATTAATGGTGCAACTGGTTTAAGTTATACACCTGGTGTTTTATACCAAGATGCTAAGTTTAGAAGAGTTGTAAGAGATGCGAATGGTACACAATTAATTAGTAATGAGATTTTAATTGGTATACAAACTGGAACACCTTTAAAGGGTGGATTAATTGATGGTCCAATTGTAACTTGTACTAATACAGCTCCTGGCATTATTAATAATATTATTGATGCATGTGGTGGTGGTGGTGCATTCACTTACACTTGGGAGGCAAATACTGGTAGTGGTTGGAATGTAATTGGTGGAGCTAATCAACCAACACACAATGCAACTAACATTTCAGCTACCACAAAATACAGAAGAAAAGTAGGTGATGGTTGTGGAAATGCAGTATACAGTAATGAAGTTGAAGTATTTGTTTACCCTGCAATTGAAGCTGGAACTATTACACCAAATAACCAAACAGTTTGTACCAATCAAGTTCCTGGTTATTTAGGATTAACTCAAAACTGTCATTACACCAATGGTAATGTAAGCTATCAATGGCAGCGTTCTTCTTCTGCCGCTGGTCCATGGACAAATATTACCAATGCTACACAACCTGTATATATGCCAACAGCGTCTAATACAAGTTCTTATTACAGACTAGTGGTTAGATCATCTGTTTGTAATGCAGAAGCAATTAGTAATGTTGCTGCTGTAATTGTAAATGCATGTGTTGGTAGAAACCAAGGTATTAACACCAATGATAATTCTTTTGGTTCTAACTTAAGTACAAAAGGTAATTTGAAGTTGTATCCTAATCCTGTTTCAAAAGGACAAACAATTTTTGTTACTTTAAGTGGTGATGCTAGTGGTGCAAAAGCAATTATTAGAGGAACTGATGGAAGAACTTACCCTTGTACAGTAGAAGGTGCAACTAGAGGTGCAATGCAAGTTAAAGTACCTGCAAACGTTGCAAGAGGTACTTACATTATTCAAATTTCTACAAGTAATAAACAGTGGATAGAAAGAATAGTAGTGTTTTAAATTTCTATTAATAGAATAGTTTGAAAGCCCTGCAATTTGCAGGGCTTTTTTTTATACATGTTGTGGATAAAACAAAAACCTTATGGCTTGTATATCAACTATTTTTGAAGAACTCAACAACTAATACTAGTTTGAGATTTGCATGAAATACAATACAACTACCTTACATAAATTAGAAGCTATTTTAGGCGAAAGTGATTTTACCATTCGTTACGAACGTGGTACTTTTCAAAGCGGTTGGTGTTTACTAGAAGCTAAAAAAATTGTGGTCCTCAACAAGTTTTTACATACCGAAGGAAGAATAAACACATTATTAGAACTAATTCCTCAATTAGATATTTCCTTTGATAAATTAACCTACGAAAGCCAAAAATTATACGAGCAAGTAGTTAATAAAGCAAGTGTTTTGTTTAATTAAACTTTACATAATCGCTAGGTTAAAATTTTAGTAAGTAATTTTTACTTTGTTTTTTAATGTAGATTTGATTTGTGCAAAACTCTTCACTCTCAATTACTTTTTTAGGCACTGGTACAAGTAGTGGTGTACCAATGATTGGTTGTAATTGTGCTGTTTGCTCATCTACCAATAAAAAAGACAATAGGCTACGTAGCAGTATTTTAGTTCAATCTGAAACCACTACAATTGTAGTAGATACCACTCCCGATTTTAGATACCAAATGTTACGTTCTAATACGCAACAAGTAGATGCAATTCTGTTTACACATCCACATAAAGATCATATTGCTGGGCTAGACGATGTGAGGGCATACAATTTTTTTAGCAAACAGCCTATGCAGTTGTACACCAATCATTTAACTGAAGAAGCTATTCGTAGAGATTTTTATTATGCTTTTGCCGAAAATAAATATCCAGGTGTACCCAATATGGAAATGAATACTATTGGAGAAACTGATTTTATGGTTGGAGATATTTTAATTACACCAATTAATGTATGGCATTTAAAAATGCCTGTTTTGGGTTTTCGGTTCAATAATAATTTTACTTACATAACCGATGCAAATAGAATTGATATTGAAGAATTGCAGAAAATGATGCATTCCGATGTTTTGGTATTAAATGCATTACGTAAAGAGCAACATATTTCTCATTTTACTTTAGCCGAGGCGATTGATTTAAGCAAAACGGTTTGTGCAAAACAAACTTATTTCACACATATTAGTCATCAATTAGGATTGCATAATCAAATCAGTGAAGAATTGCCTGCAAATATTGCTTTAGCGTATGATAGCTTAACTATTACTGTTGAATGAATTTAATGCTCAGTTGTTCATTTTTGTTACTTAACAATAAAGTGTCGTTTCGTAATTGAAATTGAAATGGAGATTTAGAAAATAACAATTCTATTGTTTCACCAAGTTGGCTATTACAACAAACATCTGTAACAGTAATATCTTTAAATTCAATTTGCTGGTTAGCTTTAACTGAAAAAATTCCTTTAAGTATATTGTCTTCAATGTACACAGAAAAGCTACTATCTGTATTCAGTTCTATAACATATAGTATCTTCTCAGGAATTTTTAATACAGTATCACTGTTTTGTACATCAACTATCTTCCACCTACCAAAAATAGATTTAGTGTTTGTTGTTGAATTACTTGAACAAGCAAACATTAATAATGCAACTGTACAATTGAGCAATGTAATTGGTATAAGCTTTTTCATGTTTACTTACTTCTACAAATCATTACATTCCGCCCATTCTGCCCATTCTTGGTTGCCCATTACTTCTAATCATACCTCTCATAAATGGCGGCATTTGTTGACCTTTCGCTCCAAACTTTCTTAAGTTATACGTAAAAGTTAACATTACATATCTTGTTAACACTTGCGTACGAGTATCTAACACATAGTTTTGTTCAACAGTTCTTGTAATGCTTTTATTTTCGTTTAATAAATCAAACACACTCAACTTTAGTTCACCATCTTTTTTCTTGAAAATAGTTTTTGCAATACTTGCATTTAATAAAGGAATGGTTTGGTTAAAACCATTGCTTTGCCCACGATTAAAAGTTAGGTCAAAATCGGCACCAAAAATCCAGCCCGATTTTGGAGAATAAGTAGGTTCTATTGAAAACACTTGTGTAAAAAAATCGCCGTTTTGATTACTGTTCAATGTATATCGAGCAAAAGTAAATGTAGAAAGAGAAGAAAAGTTTAGGTCGAACTGTTCTTTCAAGTTCATATTGTAATTAATGCGTTCGCCAATTACATAATTATTGGTGAAGTTTTTTACATTGTTAAATAAGTTTACATCTCTTGTATAACCAATTGTAGTGGTTAAATTAATATTGGCTTTAGGCTTTTTTGTAGGAAAACCATAATTAATAAAACCTGTTACGTTCATAGCACCATCAATATTTATTGGTTTTGAATATTGAGCACCCGGTATAAGTACAACACCATCTACCATTATTGGAGCTGTTGTGGTATTTTGTGTAATGCTGTTGCCAATTTTATCTTGTGTAAAGCTTCCGTTGATGTTAACAATAAAGTTTTTAAATGTTATGATATCGAATTTTGTGTACGATAAACTAAAGCTATGTGCAAACTCTTGAGCCAAAGCTGCATTACCATTTCTAATGCTTAATTGATTGGTATTATCTACTACATCTTGCAATTGTGTAATAGATGGAGCATTGGTTCTTCCACGATAATTGAATCGAATATTATTACTTCTGCTTTTGCTAAATTGAACCTGCACATTGGGAAAATAATTGGTAAACTTATTACTTAAGTTAGTGCCTTTTGTATTATTAATGCTGGTTAACTCGGCATATTGTACACCTAAACCCAAAGTATAGCTTAACTCTTTGGTAACTTGATTTCTGTAGCTTGCTCCAAATCTGTTGGAGGTATTGGTGTTTTCAAATTTATTAGTTAGGTTGGGTACCACTTCATCAAATGCACCTGTGTTTTTATTAAAACGAAGCGTTTGTTGATCGGAGTTATTTTTATTGTAATTATAGTTATAGGTTAATTCAATTTGTCCTTTTTTCCCAATGGGTTCTGTGTACGATAAATTACTACTTACGCCACTACCATCTCTAGTAGTTGAGTTAATTTGGTTGATGGTATCTTTTATCAAGCCATTCACTGTATAAATATCGTTGTAAGAAATATTAGTTCCTGACGCATCACTTTCACTAATAGTTGGAGTAATATTTAACGATAAAGTTCTGCCACGTTTTTTAAATCTATGTCTAAATAAAATGCTTGTACTAAAATTAAATCCATCGCTTTGGCTAGTGTTAATTTGCTGTACACTACTTAAGTTGGTTAATTTACCCCTCGTTAAAAAAGAAGTGGTTTCGGTAAATCGATCACTATTTTGAACGCTAAAATTTGGTCGTATTAAAATAGAGTTTAACGAATCTATTTTATGATTGATTTCGAAGTTGAAACGATGATTACCATTTTTATTGTTAGAAATAGTATTGCTACTATTAAATTGAGATGAATCGTTGGTAATAAAAGTTTCTCTAAAGTTATTGTTATCGTTATTTCTATTTATGTTATTGTAGAAATAACTTCCACTAACACTTGTTTTTGGGCTCCAAACATCATTGTAGTTTAATCCACCAGCCCAAGTAGTTGCAATACCTTGTTGAGTAGCGGTTAAAAAGTTTCCAATATTTCCACCACCACTAAACATTCCACCACCTCTTCCTCCACCACCTCCAGAGTTCATGGTGCCCAATAAATCTTGTACAGAAAAGTTTTGTTGATTGATATTATTACCCTGACCAATAAATGAAATTTGTTGATTGCCATTAAATCGGTTAAAGCTTAGTGAACTTCCATAAGTTTTATTTTCACCTGCACCAACACTTAATTTTCCAAAGTATCCTTTCCTTCTATCTTTTTTGGTTATGATATTAATAGTTTTTTCTCGGTTACCATCATCAAAACCACTAAATGCACTTTGATCACTTTGAGCATCATATACTTGTACTTTATCAATTACATCGGTAGGTAAATTTCTTGTAGCTGTTTTAGGATCATCGCCAAAAAAACGTTTTCCATCTACCAACACTCTAGTAACATTTTGTCCCTGAGCTTTTACAGTACCATCTTTATCAACCTCAACACCGGGTAATTTTTTTAATAAATCTTCGGCAGTTGCATTGGGTTTTGTTTTAAAACTACCCGCATTAAACTCAGTAGTGTCGCCTTTTATTTGAACAGGTGATGACTTTACGGTAACTCCTGCTAATTCGTTTCCTCCAAATTTTAAATAAATATCTCCTAAATCTACTGTTGGATTAGCTTTTGAAAAACTAACAGTTTTAAACTGTGTTTCATACCCATTAAAACTAATTTGAATAACGTATGTTCCAAAATTAAAACCCTTCACTTCAAAAATTCCATCTGCTTTTGCTAAACTATACGCTTCAACTGTAGAATCTTTACTATCTAAAATACTAATTGAAGCATCTTTTAAGCTTTGCTTAGCAGTAGTATCAATTAATTTACCCTTTAAAACTGGGTTGTTTTGAGCAAAACTTACTGTAGTAATTAACATTACTATGAGCAATGTAAAAATTCGATTCATTTTGTTGTAGTTTTAAAAGGGGGCTTACGAAGCTATACTTTAAAGTGTTGAATTAAAGTTAATTTAGATAATAACGGCAAACTAAGCTTATAGTTGGCTTGTGAAGTATTTTTTCGGTGATATAAAGCTACAGTGAGGTAAAAATAATTATGCAGCGTTGGTACGGTATTTACCTTTTCTAAAAAACAGCATTTCTGCAATAAAAATTAGCAAAACACTTAATGCTGTACTGCCTAATGTTTTACCAATAAAAAGAGAAAAATTACCAAAGTGTAACCACTCAATTAATACCAAATATAAATGGTGTAAAAAAGTGAGTAAAACAATATACAAACTGTAAGGAGCCCATCCCATACTTTTTATACTTGGCTCAATATAGCTTTGTTCGGTAGTTTCTTGTGGAATTAAAAGGTTTAATAAAAAAGGACGTAAATAAGCAATTAGTAAGCAAGGTGCTGTAAATAAACCATAATATCCGGTAAAACTATCTAATACAAAACCATATACAAAGGCAACTACTAACAAAAACAATCTATTGATATTAAAAGGCAACCAAAGAATAAATAAAAAATAAATATATGGAACAAAAAAATGATGCAATGGAGGTACTTCATTCAGTATATAAACTTGAACAAGTATAAACACAATAAATCGAATGATATTTCTTATAAAACTACTCATGGTATTTTTGTATCCTTCTTATTGCTTAAATCATTTTGTTCGGTATAGTAATAGTTTTTAATTAAATACACATGCTGAATATTGAAAAAATTAGTAGCAGTTTTTAATTTTAATGTATTAAAACTTGCAGCAGGATCGGGCTTTACTTCTACAACAGTTCCTATCATAATTCCAGATGGATAGGTAGAAGAATACGTACTTGTTATAACTGTATCGCCAATTTTTACATTTGCACTCTTACTTACACTTTTCATGCTTATATAGTGGGGATCTATACCATCCCAATATACAACACCACTGCTTTTACTTTTTTGTAGCATGGCACTTACTTGTGTAAAGCTGTGTAATACACTCATTACTTTACTATAGTTTTCGCTAACATCTGATACTATGCCTACAATACCTTGTGGAGATACTACACTCATATCTCTTTGTACACCTTGCTTGCTGCCACGTTCAAGCATCATATAATTGGCTTTTGAAATTACTGAGTTACCTACAACTTTGGCAGGTAAGTATGTGTATTTTCTTGGACGGTTTAATGTATCTCTTTGTAAAGAATCTACTTGAAAAATGGTGGAGGTGTCTGAAAAATCGTAGTTAATCAACAATTGATTTTTTAAACGAGCATTTTCATCGGCTAATTGTTTGTTGATTTGTTTTAAGCTGAAATACTCTTTAAACCCATAATATTTTTTATTGATACTCCCAGTAACTTCATTTGCTGCCGTTGCAAAAAAAGCTTCGTGTGTTTTACTACTATTACTCAACATAACAATACTGCAAATCTGCAATAGAATAAAGCAGATGAACACAAAGTAACGCTGAATGAATAGAAAAATATTTTTCACAAAAAGGGTTTAAGGTTTAAAGTTTAAGGTGGTAGGTTTAAGGTTCTTTTTTACCTTTTACCTTTTGCCTTACACCTCACAGCCTTTGCTTATTTCATAATAAACGGAAAGCGTTGATAGTTTTTAAGAGCTAAACCTGTACCACGAACTACACTTTTTAATGGATCATCGGCAATGTGAACGGGTAATTTAATTTTTGCACTTAATCTTTTATCTAATCCTCTTAAAAGTGCACCACCACCTGTTAAGTATAGGCCCCTTCTATAAATATCGGCAGCTAATTCTGGCGGTGTAGTTTCTAAAGCTTTTAAAATGGCTTCTTCAATTTTAAAAATGCTTTTATCTAATGCTTCGGCAATTTCTTGATAGCTTACCATAATTTGTTTAGGAATACCTGTAACCAAATCTCTACCATTTACTGGCATATCTTCTGGTGGTGATTCTAAATCTTTCATAGCTGCACCAACATGAATTTTAATTTGTTCGGCAGTACGTTCACCAATTAATAAACTGTGGTATCTACGTAAAGCTTCCATAATGTCTGCTGTAAATTCATCACCAGCAATACGAATACTTTGATCACAAACAATACCTGCTAAAGCAATCACTGTAATACCTGTTGTTCCACCACCAATATCAATAATCATATTTCCAACAGGTTCTTCTACATCAATACCAATACCCAATGCAGCAGCCATAGGCTCGTGAATCATGTACACTTCTTTAGCACCTGCTTGCTCAGCACTATCTCTAACAGCACGTTTTTCTACTTCTGTAATAGACGATGGAATACAAATAACCATTCTCCAACTTGGCGGAAACAATGGTTTTTTAGGATATACCAATTTAATTAATTCACGTATCATTAATTCGGCTGCATTAAAATCGGCAATTACACCATCTTTTAACGGACGAACAGTTCTTATGCTTTCATGGGTTTTTTCATGCATTAAAAGTGCTTTTTTACCCACCGCTAAAACTTCTTTAGGATTGTTCCTATTTAATGCCACAATACTTGGTTCATTCACCACAATATCATCGTTGTGAATAATAAGGGTATTGGCTGTACCCAAGTCCATGGCAATTTCTTGTGTAAAAAAGCTGAAAAGTCCCATTATATGGCTATTAAGTTATTTTTATAAATAGTGAGCAAAGGTGAAAGAAATAAATGGATTAACAAAGCCTAAAATACCACAATTTTTTAAGTAATGCACACATTAACAAAGTATAATTACCTGAATCAATTTTTTAGAAGTAACAACAAATAGATATTACTATCATTTAGATTGATTCTACTCTGCCATGTCTTTATAACCTTGTTCACTTTTATCTGTTTCAATTGGTAATTTGGGTTCTCTTAATTCAACAGGTTTATTTGATTTTTTACGCATTTGCAAGTTCAATAATTCTACGAGAAAAGAGAATGCCATAGCAAAATAAACATAGTTTTTTAGCTTTAATTCTTCTGCTGCATGATGGTTCCAACCTTCTACCAATAAAGTAATACCAATCATTACTAAAAAAGACAACGCCAACATTTTTATGGTTGGATGATTTTGTATAAACTTAGCAATATTTGAGCTGAATAAAAACATCATAATCATTGCAATTACTACAGCTGCAACCATAATTTCTACATGCTTAGCTGTTCCACCTGCGGTGATGATGCTATCGAAGCTAAACACCAAATCAATAAGCATAATTTGTACTATAGCATTTGCAAGGGTAAGCGGTTTTGATTTTTTTCCATTGGCTGCTGCTTCTTCACCTTCTAGTTTATGATGAATTTCTTTCACTGTTTTATAAATTAAAAACAAGCCTCCTGCAAGCATTACTAAACTTGCTAAATCTAACGATTTTCCAAATGCACCTACTACTTCTTTGCCCTTTTGTGCCAATAACCAAGTTAATCCATACAATAAAATACAACGCACCAAAATACCTGTAAACATCCATACAACTCTTGCTCTTGGCTGTTTTTCTTTGGGTAAACGATTCATGATAATGCTTACAAAAATTACATTATCTATACCTAATACAATTTCTAAAATAACCAATATAAAAAAGCTTACAATACTCTCCGATGTAAATAAATGCTCCATAATATTTTTTTAATGGGCAAATATAATGTTAGTATACACTATATACCAATTAGCTTTTACTTAAATACAAAAGGGCTCAGCCAAGCGACTGAACCCTTTTGAAATACTAGTTTATGAAAATTAATTTTTCTTAGGAGGAGTAGTTGGTTTTGGTGCAGGTCCGCTACCACCAGTTATACCTAAAGCTTTAACTTGATCTTCTATTTCTTTTGGTAATGGTACTTTTAATTTAACCAATACTCTTAACATTAGTTCTTCTGATTTGTCGGCATAAATAAACACATCTTTCTTAAATACATGCGTATATTTTTGTTCAGAAATTACAGTTTGTAAAACGCCATAAATTTTTTCTAAATAAGGGCGTAATAACTCTTGTTGTTTAGCTTGTAATTTTTGTTGTTGGTATTGCTGCCAATTTTGAATTTTGTAAAAATGTTGAGCAATTTCTTTTTTGATAATTTGCTTAACAGAATTATTCATGTTACTTGAATCTCTCTTGTAAGTACTATCTTTTGTTTGAAACTGATACAATTCGTAATCGTATTCTGGTTGCAAAGAATCCTTAACATAGTCTTGTAGCAAGCTATCTACATTTTGAATACCTGGCATAAAAGATAAAATGGCTTCTTCATCAAAAGTGCCTATTTTAATTTGAGCATTTGCTGTTGATGCAGTAAAAAGACCGAAAACGCCGGCCACAACTACCAATAAAACTTTCTTCATTGTTTTGTTTATTTAATTAAAATGGTTGAGTTAAAATATTTATTTAATGCCTAATTCTTTTAAAACGTCTTCGCTTTTATCAATTTTAGGGTCGGCAAATATAACAGTAATTCCTTCACTTTTATCTAATACA
Source organism: Asaia bogorensis (assembly GCA_943371535.1). Lineage (GTDB taxonomy): Bacteria > Bacteroidota > Bacteroidia > Chitinophagales > Chitinophagaceae > UBA1930. Next base: position 30,875 of record CALRVE020000011.1, read on the forward strand.
AAATCGTACCCCCTACTAACCGAAATTTTTTGTATGGCTGTATAAACTCTATCTTGTATTGGCTTCACCAATTTTTGTCTTTCTTTAAACAAATCGCCTTCGTAGCCAAAACGCTTTTTTTGCAAATCTCTTATTTCTTTTTCTTTATTAAACAATTCGTCTTCACGTTTCTTTTTCAATTCGTCACTTAACATGTATTGTTCGGCTTCAAAGCTTTTATACATTTTATCAAGTTCTGCTTGTTTATTATCTATTTCTTTTTGCCATTGTTCGGCAACTGCTTGTAATTTTCTATCGGCATCTTTATACTCAGGTATTTTATCTAAAATATATTTAGTATCAATAATGGCATATCGTTGTGCTGTAGAAGTAACAGCAAAAGCAATGATACAAGCTGCAACAAAAATTATTTTTTTCATACAAAGTACTTTTTAAATAAGTTGATGTTTATTGTTTATTCTGGTTCGAAACCTAACATAAAGGTAAATCTAGATGCATCTTTTAATTTACCATTTGGTGTTATTCTATCCAATCCTATGCCATAATCAAAACCAAGCAATCCAAACATGGGTAAAAAGAAACGCATACCCACACCCACTGAACGACGTAATTGAAAAGGATTATAGTCTTTAAAGCTATACCAGCCATTGGCTGCCTCAAAAAAGCTCAATGCATAAATGGTGCTACTTGGGTTTAAACTTAATGGATAACGCAGTTCTAAAACATATTTGTTAAACATGGTAAAATATTCTGAAGCACCTTGTTGATCGGGGTTTACTTTTGGATTGGAGGTTTGGTACACCGGAAAACCTCTGTGTGCAATAATATCGTAACCCAACAAAGCAAACTGATTGGTTAAACCAGCATCGCCCACTTGAAAACGTTCAAATGGAGATATTCTTAACCTATCATTGTACTTACCTAAGAAACCAAATTTAGCAGCCACTTTTAACACAAATTGCTTGTTTTTTTCTGGCCCAGCAGGTTTACCCAATGGCACATACCACTCTGTATTTAAACGCCATTTGTGGTATTCAATCCACTGATAAGGATTGGCAGAAGTTACCACACCTTTATCTATTAATGAGTATGGTGGCGTTATTGCTAAACTTGCCATAAAGTTTGAACCACTACGTGGAAACAATGGCTGATCTACCGATGAACGTTGTAAAGCTATTTTAAAGTTTAAGTTATTAGAAAATCCATTGTTAAAGCCAGGCAAATTTACCTGATCTATAAAATAGTTTTTCAATTTATAGCGAGAAAAACTTAAACCCATACTTAGAGAAAAATAATCATCGGGCCATTTTAATTGTTTGGCAAAGTTTACAGATGCTCCTGTTGTTTTAATATAAGAATTGTTGGCAGCATCGGTAGTAAACTGACCTGTTACAGGATCGAAAGCATTGGCAAATTTGGTATCGAAAATAGAAAAGGTAAATGCATTTCTTTTTTTACCACCTAACCAAGGTTCTGTAAATGAGAAGTTATACGAACGAAAAGCTCTACCATTACTTTGAATACGCAAACTTAGTTTTTGTCCATCGCCCATTGGTAATGGATCCCAAGCTTGTTTTTTCCAAATATTTTTGATAGAAAAATTATTGAAGGTAATACCTACTGTACCTGTTAAACCAATTCCACCTCCCCAGCCTGCACTTAGTTCTAACTGATCGCTACTTTTTTCTTCCAAAGAATAATCAATATCTACCGTTCCATCTTCTTGATTTGGACGAGGGTTAATACCAATTTTTTCTTGGTTGAAATAATTCAGTTGTGAAATTTCTCTTTGAGAACGTATTAAATCGCTTCTTCTAAATTTTTCACCAGGAATGGTTCTAATTTCTCTACGAATTACGTGTTCTTTGGTTTTATCGTTCCCAGTTATATGTACATTACGTATAGTAGCCTGCGGGCCTTCAATTACCCTAATTTCATAATCAATGGTATCATTATAAACTGCAGTTTCAATAGCATCGGTTCTAAAAAATAAATAACCATCATCCATATATAAGCCACTGATATCACCACCTTCAGGCGATAATTGCTTGCCTAAGCCTTTATTTAAAATATCAATATTATAAACATCACCTTTTCTAATACCTAAAATAGTGGCTAAAATAGAATCCGAATATTTGGTATTTCCTCTCCAAGAAATATTGCCAAAATAATATCTTTTGCCTTCGTTTACTTTAATACTAATATTCAAGTTGCCTTTAGCATTAGAAATTTTTCTCGACTCCTCAATCACAGCATCTCTATACCCTTGACCATTATAATATTCTAATAACTTTTCTAAATCTTCTTCATGTTTTACCTCATTGTATTTTGCCGATGAAAAGAATTTAAAACGTACATAAGGATCTAAAACTTTTTTGGTTTTACTGTAGGTTAAGTATCCTTTTTCTTTAATATAATCGTTAAAAGTGTATTTTTTTCCTTCGCCAAAAGCACTTCTATCATCCGTTTTTTTCAAAGTAAAACGGCTCATTTCCTTCGTTTCTTTAAGTTGCTTTTTTAGTTTAAGTGGATCAAGTGTATTGTTTACAAAATCTATATTATTTACTTTTACTTTATTGCCTTTGTTAATATAGAATAACAAAACAACAGCATCGCCAAAAGTTGAATCAGTTTTTTCTACAATTTTAACAGTAACATTTTTGTAAGCTTTATCGGCATAAAATTTTTCTATAGCTTCTTGGGCACTACGCTTCATGTTTTCGGTAACAATTCTATTGGGCACTAAGCCTGTTTTGCCCATTAAATCTTCTTTTTCACTTTTCTTTACTCCAAAAAAATCATATCGTGCAAGCCTTGGTCGTTCGGTTACGTTAATTTCAATCCAAATATTTTTACCTTCTAATTTGGTTAAAAAAATGGCTACATCGCTAAAGTAGTTTTGTCCCCAAAGTTTGTTTATAGCTTTCGAAAAATTATCGCCACCGGGTATAGTAACTTCATCTCCTATGTTAATATTGGCAATAGATAATAATAAACTTTCATCGAAGTAATTATTACCAGTTACTTTAATACCAGCAATTTTATATTTAGCCGATTTTTTTTGGTTGTAAATATTTAATAAGTCAACATCAATTGACGTAATGGTAGTATCGTTGTTTTCAGTTTCTTGCGAAAAAGCAACGATAGAAGTGAAAGATGCAAAGAAAAGCAGCAGTAAAAGTTTATTCATTTTACAATTCAACATATTAATATTATTGGTGGCCGAAGAAGCTTGTTTGCAGTTTCAGCAGCAGTTGTTATATGGTTTGGGTGGGCAAATTAAAGGGATTTCTCAAAACTGTTTGTTAAATAAGCTATTAAATCAATTGTTTAACTATTTATAGTAGTGGCTTGTTTTATTTGTTTGCCTGTTTTACCAAACCTTCTTTCACGATTTTGAAAATCTACAATGGCTTCGTATAAATTTTCTTTTCTAAAATCGGGCCATCTTGTATTGGTAAAATAAAGTTCGGCGTAGGCCAATTGGTATAATAAAAAGTTGCTAATTCTATATTCACCACTGGTTCTTATCATTAATTCTGGATCTGGAAAATTGCTAGTGGTAAGGTATTGTTGTAATGTAGATTGATTAATTTCTTCGGGGTTAATTTTCCCATTTTTTACATCAATACCAATATTTTTCACTGCATTTAGCAATTCCCATCTAGAACTGTAACTTAATGCCATTACTAAGTTTAAACCTGTATTAGCACTTGTCATGCTTAATGCTTCTTGTAACTCGGCTTTAGCAAAATCGGGCAACATTTGCATATCGCCAATAACATGGAGTTTAATATTGTTTTTGTTTAAAATAGCTACTTCTTTACGTATTGTATCAACTAATAAAGCCATTAAGCCATCAACTTCGTTTTGTGGTCGGTCCCAATTTTCGGTACTAAAAGCATATAAAGTAAGGTATTCAATACCCAATTCTGCACTGCCTTCAACAATATTTCTTACACTTTCTACGCCATGAAAATGTCCAAATAAACGGTCTTCACCTTTTTCTTCAGCCCAACGACCGTTGCCATCCATTATAATAGCAATGTGTTTTGGTAAACGAGTTGTATCAATTTGTTCTAATAGCTCCGACATGTCTTTCTCTGCTTTAGGTGTGCAAAAGTAATAAAATACAAGGGTTATTTGTATTTTGGTTTTAAATGATGCTTTTGGTACAATTTCAGGACTTAATTAGGTTGAAAAGGGATCACCCAAGGCAATATTACCTAAGATAATAGGATGAATTTGAAATGTAGAACTCAGTATATGCTTTAAAAAGTTGACTTCTTTGGAATACCCTCTAAAATTATAAATGGAGTTATAATAATTGCCAAACTTCCAGCAATTGAAATAATTAAGTTCAATATACCAGCAATCATATTCTTTAATCCTTTTTCAGAACTATTATAAAAGCCGTTATGTACTAAAAGAATTTTATCATGACGTAAGTGTAGTTTCTTGTATTCTTGAATAGTAAGTAAACGTTCTGTCCAACTACCAGTAATAGGATCGCAAGTATTTGTTGGATGATTGATTTCAACAGGTAAAATATTTTTTTGTATGTAATCATCAACTGTTTTTTCAATATCGTCTTTCTTTAAACCCCTGGTTTTTTTTGCTAGTAACATTACAATATCATTAGATAAATTGTTATTGTATTGTTGAATAATTTTTTTGCGAACTTCTAAAAAACAAACACCTGCAAATTCATTTTCTACTGCCATTTGAAAAGCATTGCTATCTTCTAATTCGTCTTTTAATTGTAATTGTTTAAGTTGTTTAGATTTTATAGGATTTTCTGCTACCGATGCTGTTGTAAAAACGGTAATTATGTTTCTATTGATACTATTGAATGTGTTAAAAAGCATATCTAAATTGTACACATGTTCAATAACATCGGTACCAATTACCATATTTAATTCTTTGTTAGAAAAGTAAGTAAATAATTGCTCTTCATTGCCTAAAATCCAGCCTTCAATGGGTAAATTTAATTGTGTACTCAATTGTTGGGCTGCCTGTAAAAATGAGTTACTTACATCGCTAGCATATACTTTTTTAACTCCACAAAATTTTGCAAATAAGGCAAGTAAACCATTGCCTGTGCCAAAATCTAACAATGCAACGTTGGTAGTATTTCTTGCAGCAAAAGCTTTTTCTAGCACTACTGCATAAATGTGTAAATAATGTAATTTATGTTGAAGTAAAGTTTGTAAGTAAGCTTGTGCGTAAGCATCGTTGGTAACATCTTTAACACGAACAGTGTTGAGTATATTAACAAAACCTGGAATAAAATTTTTAAAAGGTTGCATTTATCTTTTCTCCAATAACCACCACAATTTTTTGCGAGGCTTTACTTTATAGTTTGTTTTTACGTAGGTTTTAATATGATTCATGGCTTCATCGTAATCGTCGGTTAATAAAACCAAGTCCATATCTTCAAGAGAAATTGTCTTGGCTTCTTTCATCATTTCAATGTATTCAACCAAAGGTTCAAAATATTTTTTACCAAATAGTACTACCGGAAAATTATTGATGGTTTTTGTTTGAATGAGTGTAAGGGTTTCAAATAGTTCATCCATTGTGCCAAAGCCACCAGGCAAAATCACAAAAGCATAAGAATATTTAACCAGCACTACTTTTCTGGTAAAAAAATAATTAAAGGTTAAACTCTTATGTATGTAAGCATTTTCATGTTGTTCAAATGGGAGTTTAATATTGCAACCAATGCTTTGTCCACCGGTTTCAAAAGCACCTCTATTGGCTGCTTCCATAATGCCTGGGCCACCACCTGTCATAGTGGTAAAACCTAGTTCTGCAATGCGTTTTCCAAATTCTCTTGCAGCAATATAATATTCATGTTCTTCTGTAAAACGGGCACTTCCAAATACGGTTATACATGGGCCAGCAAAGTGTAGTTTTCTAAAAGCATAAATAAATTCTAGAAAAATTTCCCAAGCAAAACCTAGTTCATTGATTCTAGGTTTGGGGCCATCTAAATACACTAATTTTTTTGCAGGAATAATTCTTTCTTTATTTTCCATAACAATTATATTTTCAAATCTATTGATAATAAACCTAATTAAATTGCAACTCTAAAATAAAACTTATGCGAATTATCTCTTACAATACCAATGGTATTAGAGCAGCTATGAAAAAAGGATTGATAGAATGGTTACAAACCAATCCTGCCGATATTATTTGCATACAAGAAACCAAAGCTAATAAAACCGATGTTGATATAGCTGCTATTGAAGCTCTAGGTTTTGAAACCTATTGGTTTAGTGCTCAAAAAAAAGGCTATAGTGGCGTTGCTGTTTTTACAAAAATAAAGCCAGAATTAGTTGAATATGGAACACAAATTGAACAAAGCGATTTTGAAGGAAGAGTGATTCGTTTAGATTTTAAAGACATTACTTTAATCAATGCTTATTTTCCAAGTGGAACAAGTGGCGATGAAAGACAAACCTATAAATACCAATGGTTGAACGAAATGTTTGATTATGTACAAGCATTAAGAAAGAAACGTAAGAAAATTATTTTAACGGGTGATTATAATATAGCTCATACCGAAGTGGATATTCATGATCCGAAGGGGAATAAAAATTCATCAGGATTTTTACCTGAAGAACGTGCATGGATGACTGAGTTTTTAAACAATGGATGGGTTGATAGTTTTAGGTTTAAAAATCCAGATGCAAGAGGTGCTTACAGTTGGTGGAGTCAACGTTTTCCGAGTGTTCGATTACAAAATAAAGGTTGGAGAATTGATTATATATGTGTTACGGATAACTTACAAGATAGCATTCAATTGGCCACTATTTTCCCCGATGTAAAACACAGCGATCATTGCCCTATTTATTTAGAACTGAGCTTGTGAGTTGGTGAGTGGTGAGAGGGGAAGTTTTGCCTCAAACAAAAAAGCTGCGTAAATCATTTACGCAGCTTTTTTATTTAACATTCAGTTAGTTTAAAATCCCCATTTCACTAAAGTTGCACCCCAAGTAAAACCACCACCAAAAGCTGCAAGTACTAAGTTGTCGCCTTTTTTTAATTGGTCTTGCCATTCATATAAACAAAGAGGAATGGTTGCAGCCGTAGTATTGCCATAACGTTCAATATTAATCATCACTTTATCTTTACTAATACCCATTCTATCGGCAGTGGCATCAATGATTCTTAAATTGGCTTGGTGAGGTACCAACCAAGCAATATCATCACCCGTTAAATTATTTTTTTCTAATAATTCTGCACTTACATCGGCCATGCCTTTTACAGCAAATTTAAAAACGGTTTTCCCTTCTTGAAAAGCAAAATGTTCTTTTGCCAAAACGGTTTCAACGCTTGCAGGTTTTAAAGAACCACCAGCTTTCATGTGTAAATAATCTCGTCCACTACCATCACTTCTTAAAATACTATCTTGAATACCAAACCCATCTGTATTGGGTTGTAATAAAACAGCAGCAGCGGCATCGCCAAATAAAATACAAGTATTTCTATCTGTATAATCAACAATAGCACTCATTTTATCGGCTCCCACAACAATTACATTTTTGTATCGGCCACTTTCAATTAAACTAGCACCTGTGGTTAAAGCATATAAAAAACCGCTACAAGCTGCACTTAAATCAAAACCCCAAGCATTGGTGGCTCCAATTTTATCTGAAATAATATTGGCAGTTGCAGGAAAAACCATATCTGGTGTTACTGTTGCACAAATAATGCAATCAATATCGGTTGGAGCAAGATTTTTTTTGGTTAAAATTTCTTGAATAGCAGGCACAGCCATATCGCTAGTAGCTTTACCCGGTTCTTTCAAAATTCTTCTTTCACTAATGCCGGTTCTAGTTTTAATCCATTCGTCGTTGGTATCCACCATTTTTTCTAAATCGGTATTGGTTAGTTTGGTTTCTGGGGCATAGCCTCCAACAGCGGTAATTGCAGCAGTAATTTTGCTCATGTAAATAGTTTCAAAAAGTTAAATGATTGGGGTGCAAATATCAGTAATTCTATCACAGAATGTTATTTGATTAATTTTCATCCAAATTACAATCAAATTTAAAGTAAGCATATAATATAAACCCTTATTTTTGAAATCCTTGTAATTATGATAGCATTTGTAAGAGGACAGTTTGTTCAAAAACAGCCAGCTCGTGTAGTGGTAGATGTAAATGGCGTTGGGTACGATTTGCAAATTAGTTTGCATACCTACAGTGCCATTGTAAATAAAGATAGCGGTCAGTTATTCACTTATTTACATATTACCGAAAATGCACAAACTTTATTTGGGTTTGCCGAGCAAGATGAAAAAGAAATTTTTTTGCAGCTCATTAGTGTTTCTGGTGTTGGTGCAGCAACTGCAAGAATGATGCTGTCTGGTATGAAGCCTGAAGAAATTACAAGGGCTATTGTTCAAGGCAACACAAAGCAATTAGAAAGTATCAAAGGAATAGGTAAAAAAAGTGCCGAACGTTTAATTGTAGAATTAAGAGATAAGTTGGGTAAACAACAATCTGAAACTACTATTGGAGGTTTTGCCAATGCTTTACCACACTATGATGCTATTGTGGCTTTAGTTTCTTTAGGAATTGCAAAACCTATGGCAGAACAAGCTGTAAAAAAAGCAATTTCCGCAAACCCCGAACCTGTTGCATTAGAAGATTTAATTAAAAACGCTTTAAAAAACTTGTGATTTATTGACATTGATTTCTACTTAACTAAGGCCTCGACGTTTTGAACAGGACACGGAACATTTATTATCTATCTGCTTATATTATAGCTTTTGCTCTTACAGGCATGGCCAAAAATGCTATTGCCCAAAAAACCGATTCTTTACGTTATCCCATAAAAGATCGTTGGGGCGATAAATACACTTGGCAAAACAAAAATCCTTTTGATATTAGAGATACCTCTTTATTAAAACAAGATATTCAGTACGATCCAAAAACCAAGCAATACTATATTGTAGAAACCATTAATGGTAAAACATATAGAAAGCCAACGTATTTAACATTTGAAGAATTTCAACGCATTCAGGCAAAAAAATCGGAAAGCGATTATTTCAAAAAACGTTCTCAAGCTTTGGCTTCGCTCAATAGAAAAATTGCCCGACCAAAAATGAAAGTGTTCGATAAATTATTTGATCGAATTTTTGGTGTGGGAAAAGATGGATTTAAAGTAGATATTAAACCGCAAGGTTCGGTAGATATTTTAGCTGGCTATCAAGGACAAATTACCAAAAACCCCACTTTGCCAGAAGCTGCAAGACGTAATGGTGGTTTTGATTTTGACATGAACGCTAACTTAAATGTGAACGCAAATATTGGCGATAAATTAAAATTACCCATTAACTATAATACCCTTGCCAACTTTGATTTTGAAAATCAGTTGAAGTTAGATTACAAGGGGATGGACGATGAAATATTAAAAAGCTTAGAAGCTGGTAATATTGCATGGCAATCAAAAGGAACTTTAATACCTAGTACACAAAATTTATTTGGTTTAAAAACGCAATTGCAATTTGGTAAATTTTATTTTACAGCAGCTGTTGCCAACCAACGAAGCCAACGCCAAAGTCAAAATTTACAAGGTGGTGCAGCAACCACTACTTTTCAAAAAAAGTTAGACGATTACGAAGAGAATAGACACTTTTTAATGGGTCAGTATTTTAGAAATAACTATAATGCTGCTATGCGTCAATTGCCCATTGTAAATAGCCAAGTGCAAATACAACGTATAGAAGTTTGGATAACCAACCGTACAGGTGCTACTATTGATGCAAGAGATGTAGTAGGCTTGGCCGATTTAGGAGAAATTTCACCAGCAAACCCAAGTGTTTTTCCCCTAACAGGCGATGCAAGACCCGATAATGGAACCAATAACTTATTTGCCAATGTTAAAAATTTTAGAGCTCCATCTCAAGTTACTAGTCAGTTACAAGGTTTAGGGTTAAGACCAGTAGACGATTTTGAGAAAACCTATGCTAGAAAGTTAAGTACCAACGAGTATTATTTCAATCCACAAATTGGTTTTGTTTCTATCAATACACAATTACAACCAGATGAAGTGTTGGCTGTTGCTTATCAATATACCTATAATGGAAGAGTATATCAAGTAGGTGAGTTTAGCCAAGACGTTGCTTTAGATTCTACCCAAGGGGTACAAAAAGTATTGTATTTAAAATTATTAAAAGCAACATCGGCACGTACCACTTTGCCTATTTGGGGTTTAATGATGAAGAATGTGTATTCATTAGACTTGCCAGGTATTAGTAGAGAAGATTTTAAATTGAATGTTTTATACGAAGAGCCAAGTGGTGGTTTAAAAAGATATTTACCCGAAAGTTCAACAGCTACAGAAGGAGTGCCTTTATTAAGAATTTTAAATTTAGACCGACTTAATAATAGAAATGACCCACAACCCGATGGTGTATTTGATTATGTAGAAGGGTTCACCATTTTACCTCAACAAGGCAAAATAATTTTTCCTGTGTTAGAACCTTTCGGTAGAGATTTAGAAACGCTAGCGTTTAATGGAGTTGCACCAGCAATAAAAGATAAATACCTATATAAACAATTGTACGATAGTATTAAAGCTATTGCACAAACCTATGCAAACTTTAATAGATATGCCATTCAAGGGCAAGCCAAAGGAACAGGGGGCAGTGATATTTATTTAGGAGCATTCAATATTCCACCAGGTTCTGTAAGGGTTTCAGCTGGTGGACAAGCTTTGGTAGAAGGACAAGATTATACAGTAGATTATAATTTAGGAAGTGTAAAAATTATTAATCAGGCCATCATGAATTCTGGTGTGCCTGTAAGTGTTTCTTACGAGAACAATGCAGGTTTTGGCATGCAGCAAAGAGGTTTTTTAGGGTTACGAGCCGATTATTTAGCTAGCAAAAAATTAAGCTTAGGTGCATCTATGGTGCGTTTGGGTGAACGACCATTTTTTACCAAAATGAATTATGGTGAAGACCCTATTCGTAATACCATGTATGGGGTAGATTTTAGCTATCGTTCAGAAGCTCCCGGACTTACTCGTTTATTAAATAAATTACCTTTTTATTCAACCAAAGCAAAAAGTACTATTACTGCTTATGGTGAAGGAGCTTATTTAAAACCTGGTCATCCAAAACAAATTGGTAAAGGAGATGAGGGCTTAATTTATATAGATGATTTTGAAGGAACTAGAAACAGTTTAGATTTACGTTTTCCATCTATTGCTTGGACACTTGCGTCAACCCCAGTTGGTAAATTTGCGGAAGCTACATTAATGGATTCAATTAATTATAACTTCAACAGAGCAAAAGTTGCTTGGTACAATATTGAGCCCAATTTACAAGATAGAAATGCACAAAATAATCCGTTAAGAAGAAATTTAGATGAGTTAAGTGATCCAAGGGTAAGGCAGGTTTACACCAATGAATTATTTCCTAATTTAACCACCAATATTACCAACGTACAAGCGTTTACGTTCGATTTGGCTTATTATCCAACCGATAGAGGTCCTTACAATTTTGTTTCATCGCCAACACAAGTTGCAGCCAATGGTAAGTTATTAAATCCTAGAAGTCGTTGGGGTGGTATTATGCGTAATATAGACCAAACCGATTTTGAAACAGGTAACGTAGAGTATGTAGAATTTTGGGTACAAGATCCGTTTATCAAAAACAATAATCCAAGTGCCAATGGAAAATTGTTTTTAAATTTTGGAAATATTAGTGAAGATATTTTAAAAGATGGAAAGCGTTTTTATGAAAACGGACTTCCGTCGCCTAAAATTCCTGCAGCAGTAGATAATAGCACTTGGGGTAAACAACCTATTAATCCAATTCAAGTAACACAAGCATTTAGCAACGATCCAGATGATAGACCTTTTCAAGACGTAGGGTTTGATGGATTAACAGATGATAGTGAAAAAGTGGTGAAGCAATATTATTTAGATAGATTATTTAATACGTTTGGACCCAATTCTCCCATTTATCAAAGAGCAGCTAGCGATCCAAGTAACGATAATTATAGATGGTATAGAGATGCAGCTTATGATGCAACAAATGCAGGTATTTTGCAACGCTACAAAGATTTTAATAATCCACAAGGTAATAGCCCCATTGCAGGAACCAATGCTGAATTATCGGCAGCGGCAACTTTGTACCCTGATAATGAAGATTTGAATAGAGATAATACACTCAATGAAACAGAAGCTTATTACGAATACGAAATTGATTTATCTAAAAACATGGATGTTGGAGTTACAAAATATGTAACAGATAAACGTTCGTTAAATGTTCGATATGCCAATGGAACAACAGGGCAAGAGAATTGGTATTTATTTAGAGTGCCTATAAAAGATTATACCAGAAATGTAAACAACATCACCGATTTTAAATCTATACGTTTTGTACGTATGTACTTAACCGATTTTGAAGATTCGGCAGTATTACGTTTTGCTCGTTTAGATTTAGTACGTAATCAATGGAGAAATTTTACCTACAATATTGATACAACAGGTTCTTATACACCTGTAAATAATAGTACAACCACTTTTAATGTATTGGCTGTTAATTTAGAAGAAAACAGTAACAGAACTCCAGTAAACTATGTAATGCCTCCAGGTATTGAGCGAGTTCAACTATTAAGTAACAATGGCGTAAATCTATTACAGAATGAGCAAGCCATGAGTTTAAGATTGTTGGGTTTAAAAGATGGCGATGCAAGAGGTGTAATTAAAAACTTGAACTTAGACATGCGTCAGTATGGTAAACTTTCTATGTTTGTTCATGCTGAAAGTATTCCAAAATATCCTGAGGTAAAAGACAAAGAATTGAATGCGGTAATCAGAATTGGTCAAGATTTTTTGAACAATTATTACGAAATTAAAATTCCTTTAAAAATTACTCCGCCCGGTAGATATACTTCTTCAGATTCAAGTGCAGCAAGGGTTTGGCCAGATAGCAATCGGTTAGATTTTAGTTTACGAGACTTGGTAAATTTGAAACTACAACGTAATGCAGCAGGTGCATCTTTAGGACAAATTTATAGGCAAGTAATTGGCAATAAAACATTCTCGGTATATGGTAACCCAAATTTGGGTGAGGTGAGAGGTATTTTAGTTGGGGTGGAAAATTCCAAAGATGGCAACCCGTTTGATTTGTTTACCGAAGTTTGGATTAATGAGTTACGATTATCTCAATTAGATGAACGTGGTGCTTATGCAGGTTTAGCAAGGGTAGATATTCAATTAGCCGATTTAGGAACCTTAAGTGTATCGGCAAATGCTTATACACAAGGTTTTGGAACTATTGAACAACGTGTAAACGAAAGAGCTAGAGATAATCTGTTTCAATTTGATGCAGCAGCAACAATTGATGCAGGTAAGTTAGTGCCCAAGCAAGCTAAAATTAGTATTCCCATTTTTGCAAGCATTAATAAAACTATTCGTACACCAGAATACGATCCATACGATAAAGATGTACGCTACAAAGAAAAATTATCTAATGCAGCAACCGATGCAATTAGAGATTCTATTAAAAACACAGCCTTAGACCAAACAACTGTTAAAACCATCAACTTTACCAATGTACGAGTTCAAGGTAATGGGAAAACGAGGCTTTGGAGTTTAAGCAATTTTGATGTGAGTTATTCTTACACCAAAACAGAGCAATCGAATCCACTAACATTAAAAAATGATGTTACTAAGCAACGTGGAGGCTTGGGTTATACCTTCAATCAACAATCAAAATACATTGAACCATTTAAGAAATTATTGGTAAAACGAAAAAGTAATTGGTACAATTTGGTAAGAGATTTCAATTTTAATCTTACTCCAACTTTACTCAGTTTTAGAGCCGATGTGAATAGACAATTTGGTCAGTTTATTCCAAGAATTGTAAGTACCGATGGAACAGGAAAAATTGAACGTGTAGATACTACTTACGATAAGTATTTCACCTTCGATCGTTTTTATAATATGCGTTGGGATTTATCAAGATCTCTTAACATCGATTTTTCTGCCACTAATAATGGTAGGGTAGATGAACCAGATGGTTTAATTAATACACAGCAGAAAAGAGATACTATTAGAGATAATTTTTGGAATGGTGGACGTAATACGTTGTACACCCAAAAAGCTATTGCTAGTTACACTTTTCCATTAAGCAAATTTCCTTTAACCGATTGGATTACTGCTAGATATAGCTACACCACTACTTACAATTGGATTGGTGCAAGCCGTTTAGCTTTATCGTTAGGTAATACCATTGAAAATAGTCAAGAAAATACCATTAATGGCGAATTTGATTTTACAAGGTTATATAGTAAATCAAGAATCTTGCGTTCTTTTGAAAATGCTCCAGCACCCAAAACAAAAGGTACTACAGGTAACGATAAAAAAGGAACAAAAAATCCTAATTTATCTTCTATACAAATAAAACCAAAAGCTGAAGTTTTAAAAGATTTAAAAGGTAAAGCAAGAACAGCTGCATTGAAAAAATGGCGTCAACAAAAACGTGATGCAAGATTGGCTGCATATATGCAAAAGCAAAATCAACCAGTAGAAATGAACGATGTGTTTAGAACTACAGGCAAATTGTTAACCATGGTAAAAAGAGCATCGGTTAACTATAGCGAAAACTTTAGAAGCCGTTTACCGGGCTATATGGACAGCACCAAATTTTTTGGTAATAATTTTAGAAGTATGCAACCGGGTTTAGATTATGTATTTGGCAAACAACCCGATACAAGTTGGCTAAACCAAAAAGCAGCACAGGGTTTATTGTCTAGAGATACATTATTCAATAATATGTTCCGCCAAAATTTTGAACAACGTTTAAGCATTACTGCACAAATAGAACCATTAAAAGAATTTATTATTGATATTAATTTCGATAAAACATTCAGTAAAGAGTATACCGAATTATTTAAAGATACTTTGTCTGGCGGTGGTGGAAAGTTTGAACATTTAAGTCCTTATGCAGCAGGTGGTTTTAGTGTTTCTTACATTGCATTTAATACATTGTTCAAAAAAATAAATCCCAACGAAGTATCTGAAACGTTTAAGAAGTTTCAAGATTATCGTTTAATTATGAGCCAGCGTGTTGCTGCTGCCAATCCTTATTGGAATGGACAAAATAATACCGATGGCTATGCACAAGGCTATAGTAGGTATGCACAAGATGTATTAATTCCATCCTTTATAGCAGCTTATACTGGTAAAGATCCTAACAGTGTTGCGTTAGTGAAGCAAAACAATAATAATATTCGTTCAAATCCATTTAGTGGTATTATTCCAAAACCAAATTGGAGAGCTACTTATACAGGATTAACACGTATTCCTGCATTAGCCAAAACATTTAGTACCATTAGTTTAACACATGCATATAGTGGTACTCTTGGCATGAATAGTTATAATAGTGCATTGTTGTTTAGAGATCCATTTAGGTTTGGGGCACCACAGTTTATTGATACGGTGAGTGGCAACTTTATTCCATTTTTCTTAGTACCCAATATTTCTATTCAAGAGCAATTTGCTCCATTAATTGGTATAGATGTAACTACTTTAAGTCAGTTGAATTTTAAATTTGAATTTAAGAAAAGCCGCCAATTGAGTTTAAGTTTAGTAGATTATCAATTGAGTGAAACGCAAAGTACAGAATGGGTAATTGGTGCAAGTTGGCGTAAACGTGGCTTTACGTTGCCTTTTAAATTACCAGGTAGTAAAGGCAAGAAATTAGAGAATGATATTAATTTTAAGCTCGACTTGGCTATGAGAGATGATGCCACCAATAATAGCAGATTAGATCAAGCAAATGCTTATGGAACAGGTGGACAAAAAGTAATTACTATACAACCAAGTATAGATTATGTGTTGAATAATAGAATAAACATTAAATTATTTTTCGATCAAAGAAGAGTAACTCCATACATTTCAACATCGGCACCAACTATTAATACAAGAAGTGGTTTACAGTTAAGAATTTCATTGGCACCATAAATAGGTTTTGTTTTCTACAAAACAATTTCTATCTTGTTCTATGTAAATACACTTGTTTGAATTTATCAGACATAAATAACGAATTGCTATTAACTAAACTAGTTGATATTACTAGCTTACAGATTTATGTGTATGATATTGAGGAGAATAAAATTTTATACACCAATCGTTCAATTGTACGTGGTCTTGGTTATACAAGTGATGATTTAATACAATTTGGTGAACAAATTTTAGAGAAAGTTTTGCATCCTGAAGATTTAGCTAATTTCCCTAAGAGAATAGAAAAGCTGAGTGCATTAAAAGACGAAGAAGAATTATTAGTAGAAGAACGATACAAGAAAGCATCGGGTGTGTATGGTTGGTTTAGAAATACTAGAAAAGTATTTAAAAGAAACGCAAATGGAACTGTACAACAAGTAATTGGTTGCATACATGAAATAACCGAGCAAATCAATAATCAAAAAAAACTACAAGCAACAGAAGATAAGTTTAAAGCCATTTTCAATAGTACTAGCGACTTTAATTTTTTTGTAGATAAAGATTTAAACATCATTACACTTAATCAAGCTGCCATTTTATATACTGAAAAATATGCAGGGGTTAAATTATTGCCTGGCGATAATTTAACAATTGCAATGCCTCCCGAAATGAAGGTAGATGCTGTAATGGCTATGCAGGTTGCGTTACAAGGAGAAATTGTAGATTCAACTAAAGAATACAAATCGGTTGATGGAAAAAATATTTGGTTTAGGGCAAAGTTTTTTCCGGTGTATGATGAATTGCAAAATACCATTACAGGTGTTAATGTAAATATGAGAGATGTTACTAAAACCGTACATTCAAGTATAGCATTAGAACAACAGAATAAACAACTCAAAGAAATTGCTCGAATTAATTCTCATGAAATTCGTCGCCCATTAGCCAATATTTTAGGCTTAATAGAAATGCTTGGTCATTATGAAAATGAGTTAACGGATGATATTAAAGACTTGATAGATTTATTACATCAATCATCTGCCGAGTTAGATGAAGTAGTAAAACGAATTGTATCTACAGCATCTAAAAAATAAGTTTACTTACACTATTATACTTTATGAAAATAAATACCATCTGCTTGAGCTGTACAAGTAATGGTTAAATCGTTAATGCAAACATGTGCAGGCAAATTGGCACAGTAAAAAATGGTATCGGCAACATCGTTTGCAGTTAATGGAGTAAAGCCTTTATAAGTTTGTTTGGCTTTTTCAGCATCGCCTTTAAAACGTACTAAAGCAAATTCAGTTTCAGCAGCACCCGGATGTATAGCAGTAACTTTTATATTGTATTGTAATAAATCAATTCTCATACTTTGGCTTAATACATCAACAGCAGCTTTACTACCACAATAAGCATTGCCAAATTGATAAACAGTTTTTGCAGCTATTGAACCCATGTTAATAATGTGACCCTGTTTATGTTCAATCATCAGTGGAAGAACGGCTTTGGTAACATACAATAGGCCATTCACGTTGGTTTGCATCATGGTTTCCCAATCGTTGATGTTGGCATTTTCAAAACTATCTCTTCCAAGAGCCAAGCCTGCGTTGTTTACCAATACATCAATATTTTTCCATTCGTTTGGTAAGCTATCAATAGCAGAGAAAACCGCAACCTTATCTTGCACATCAAATACAAGTGTATGTACACTTACGTCATGATTGGTTGTTAAATCTTCTGCAACTGCTAATAGTTTTTCAGCTCTTCGGCCAGTAATAATCAGATTCCACTTAGCAGCAGCAAATTTTTCGGCAATTGCTTTTCCAAAACCCGATGTTGCACCGGTGATGAGAATTGTTTTTGGCATTTAATTTCTAATTTGAAATTTATTATCTAATCAACACACAAGTTCCTTTTTTAAACACTACTTTTCCTGTATAATCAACACCTTGAGCAACAAAAACAAATGTTCCGCTACCTTGTGGATTTCCTTTAATAGAACCATCCCAACCTTTGCCAATTTCACTAGTTTCATAAACCAATTGTCCCCAACGATTATAAATTCTAAAATAATCTAAACGTGTAATACCTACTGTAATGGGTTTCAATATGTCGTTCTTTCCATCGTTGTTGGGTGTAAATGCAGTAGGAATAAAAATATCTGGTTCTGAGCTAAAGATTCTTACATTAATTTCATCTTCAGCAAAACAACCTTCAGGTCTTGTTACTCTTACTTTATATCGAATGTTATTTGGCGTGCCTGATAATGTTGCAATTGGGTTTTGAATGGTATCGTTGGATAAACCTAGTTTGGGCGACCATAGAAATTTACTATTCGCAGGAATAGCACTTGTTGCTGCAAACAATTGTAAAGGCTGATTTCGTACAATACTGGTATCTCTTCCTGCATCAATAGTAATAATGGGTACTACATTTACTACAATTGAATCTACAACAGGTTTAGGACAACCAATCGTATCTGTAGAGGTAATAAAATAGGTAGTGGTTCTGCTTGGTCCTGCAATGGGCGATAATGTATTTGCATTTAATAAAGTATTGGTTGGGCTCCAACTAAAACTACTACCAACAATATTGGCATTCAGTTGAACCCGACTTCCAAAACAAATTGCATTAACTGATGTAGCTGTAACTTGAGGGTATGGTACAGGATTTATTTTAATAGAGTCTCTATCTTGACATCTTCCTAAATTGGCATTTACATAATAGGTTGTTGGAACCAATGGTCTAACTAAAGGAAACTTAATATCCTCTACTACTTCACCAGTTGAGCTAGTCCATAAATAACTCAATGCATGACTAATTGGATTTAATCTAAAACTATCTGTTCTACAAATAGCTGAATCTGCACCTGCGTCAACCCGTATAAAATCTAGCACATTTACTTTAATAGAATCTCTGCTTATACAACCTGCATCATTGACAGTAATCACATAAGTGGTAGTATCTGTAGGATAGACTCGAGGATTAAGTGTATTGCTGTTGATGATGTTATAATTAGGAGTCCATATTGCAGTACCAGTGCTATTGGCAATTAGTGGTAATGTATCAATACTGCAAATTAAAGTATCTTTAAAAGGTAAGTTAATAATGGGTTCAGAACGTACTGTAATGCTTCTACTAATAGTATCAATACAACCTTTGCTATTGGTAGAAATGAGTTGAATGTTGTAAGTGCCAGCAGTGGCATATTTCCAAGCAGTGTCTCTGCTTCTAGCAGTATCGGCAGTAGTGGTTAAATCGCCAAAATTCCATTTCCAGCTATTTACAAAACCATAAGCAGTTTGTGTAGCATCGGTAAATTGAATAGGTTGCTGATAACAAATGCCATTGGTATTGATGTTGGCAGTGAAGCCTGGAAATACATATACAAATTTTGAAGAAGAGTCTTGACAACCACCCTGAGCAGTAACCCTTAATTTCACTTCATATCTACCAGTATCTATATAGGTATGTGATGGTGTAGGTAGTGTAGAAGTATTACCATCGCCAAAACTCCAATTATAGCCTATAATAGCAGGATTGGGCGATTCATTTACAAAGCTGAAATTAAATCCATCACAAGTTTTATCATCTGGCCCTGCATCTGGTTGAACAGTAGAGCAGTTAGCAACTGATAAAATTACATCTTTTCTATGCTGATTAATTAATACACCATTTCTCCATTCTTCAACTGTTACACAAACCACATATCTACCAGTATTGTCAGGTGCTATTGAAGTAATTAGTCCTGTATTTACATTGATACTTGTATTGGTACCAAATGGATTGATGCCACTAAAAGGAGGAATATAGGTTAATGAGTTTAATTGAAGTTGAGTAGGTGGTGCTGGATTTGGATTTGTAGCACCTCCTCCAAAACCATTGTATGCATCGCTTAATTTATAAGCTAAAGAATCGCCATTTACATCTATTGCTCCAAAATTGAGTGTGAAAGGTGTATTTCTACAAATTGTTACAGTGTCGTTGGTGCCAAATTTAGGACAAGTATTGGTTCCTGAAGGTAATGCTGTTGTACCTGGGATTCTGGTAGTAAATGTAGCACCAATATCAGCACCTGTTACATTATCTAATACAGTTCTAGTATATCTAATCCAAGATAACAAATATCCGTTTGCTGTTCTGGGTAAATCTATGGTGCTTGAAAAAACACCAACTTCATAACATACTTCTACAAAGGGCAACAAACAAGGATTAGCTCCATTGGTATTTTTAATTTGTGGTGGATTGCCAGTAAATTGTTGTGTTAACAATAAGTTATCAATGAGCGTTAAAGTATTATTGTCGTAAATGCCAATTCTAACTTGCTCACCATTTAATGGAGCATTGTTGTTAGAGGATGGGCCACAAACTCTAAATAATCGCATGGTAACTAAATATCTATCAGTATTACCTGCACCAGGACCTTGATATTCATAAAACAATTCTCCACCTGCAATATGTGTTGCAAATGATTGAACAAATGAAAATAATACTATAAAGGCAAGAATAATTTTCTTCATATTTCTAAAATTCCCAAAAAGTGAATGTACAAAAGCAACTTAATGAATATAAATAGTTGAATTTTCTTTAACTATTACCAAACAATTGTAAAGAGTATTTTCTTAATAATTCTGCTGCTTATTGACGAATGGCAATATAGCTAAATGAGCTTAAATTTATAACTTGAAAATAATTTGTTTACTAACGTATTAATACAACAGTTCCTTTTTTATAAATAACTTTTCCAGTATAATCAACTCCTTGTGCCATAAATACATATGTACCACTAGCCTGTTCCATTCCATTTACTGTTCCATTCCAACCTTTTGCAAATTCTTTCGTTTCAAATATTAATTGCCCCCAACGATTGTAAATTCTAAAATAATCTAGTTGTTTCATACCTACACCAATAGCTTTTAAAGCATCATTTTTGCCATCTTTATTTGGTGTAAAGGCAGTGGGTATAAAAATATTGGGTTCGGTACTATATATTTTTACCAGTATTTCATCTTCGGCAAAACAACCTTCGGGTAAAGTGGCTTTTACTTTATATTTAATGCTATTGGCTGCAATATTTAAAGTGCTTGTTGGGTTGGGAGTATTGGTGTTGCTTAATCCTGTTGATGGACTCCAACTAAATACAACACCATTATCGTAATTGGTGGTTGCCAATAATTGCAATGGTTGATTTTTTACAACTGAAGTATCGTTACCCGCAAATACAGTAACAGGATTAATTACTTGCACCAATACACTGTCTTTTACTGCTTTAGTACAACCTAAGGTATCTGTAGCAGTAAGCACATAATAAGTTGTTCTTGCAGGTGCTCCAACTGGGTTTAAAGTATTGGCAAATGCCAATGCATTTGTGGGGCTCCAATTAAAGGATGACGCAACAACGCTGCCACGTAAATAGGCTTTATCTCCATAGCAAATAGTACTGTCTAAACCTGCATTACTTATTGGGTAAGGAGCAACTTTTATAAATACCGAATCTTTGTCTTCACACTTACCCAAATTGGCTTTTACATAATATTTTGTACTTACTAAAGGCTGTACAAATGGATTTTTAATATTGTCAACTACACCACCATCTGCTTCTGTCCATAAATAACCTAAAGCAAAACTAGTAGGATTTAATCTAACAATATCAGTTTTACAAATAGATGTATCCACACCTGCGTCAACCTTTATAAAACTTAACACATTCACTTTAATAGAATCTCTAGTAATACAATTATTTTCATTTAAGGTAACATAATATGTAGTGCTACTTTGTGGATGAACCAATGGATTTGATGTGTTTGCATTGATGATATTATTGTTGGGTGTCCAACTAAACAATCCAGTACCCAAAGCTCTTAAAGGCAATGTATCAATACTGCAAATCAATGTGTCTTTAAATGGAAGTTGTAAAACGGGTTTATCGTTTACCACAATATTTTTTTCAATTATTTTTTCACAGCCTTTGCTGCTACTCACAATTAATCGAACAGTTCTTGTTCCTTCAGTTGGATAAGTATAAGAAGGGTTTTTCAAAATTGATGTATCGGCAACACTACTTGTTTCACCAAAATTCCACCGCCATTTATTTACAGTGCCATACAAGGTTTTTGTGGTATCTATAAATTGAAATGGGTTTTGATAACAACTTCCATTTGTTCTAAAGCCTGGAAAAAATCCTGGATACACAATTACTGTTGTACTATCAATACCTGTGCAACCATTTGGTCCTGTAACAGTAAGAGTTGCTTTGTATGTACCTGTATCGCTGTATACATGTTTTGGATTTGGAAAATTAGAAGTGTTATTAGTTGAACCAGTTTCGCCAAAATTCCAAGCATAACTTTGAATTGCCGAAGAAAAAGATTGGTTTTCAAAATATACCGAAAAGCTATCGCATTGTACAATTTTAGTAGGTAGTTGTGCATCTATATAATCGCAATCTTGCACTTTTAAAATAAAGTCTTTTCTATGTTCGGTAAATGCTCTATCATTTCTGTATTCCGTAACACAAACACTTACAACATATTGTCCAACACCAGGTGCAATACCACTTATTACGCCTGTGCTAGGGTTAATAGTAGGACCAGCTAAAGGGTCTGTGCCACTAAATGGTAAAACATAAGGTATGGCAATTAAATTTAAAATATTGGGTGGAGCATTATTATTACTTCCAGTTGTTGCAGTATAGGCATCACAAAAAGAATATTGTAATAAATCTCCATCTTTATCTTCAGCTCCAAAGTCTAAACTAAAGTTTTTGCCTGCACAAACAAGAGCAGTATCTTTTATAAAAAATTGTGGACTAGAGTTAAAACCTCCCGGTAAAGTTGCATTACCTGGAATTTTTGTAATGTATGTTGCACCAATATTATTGTTGCTGCCTGTAGTATTTTCAATATTGTTTACTCTGCAACAACCCATTCTAGATAATGTATATCCATTATTATTAATGGGTAGTTCAATAGTTGCAGAAAATATGGCAATTTGATAACACACATCAATATTGCCTACCAAACATGGGAAAGCAGCTGTATTTAAAGTAATTGTCTTTACTTCTTCACTTAACGGTAAATTAATAGAATTAATAAGAAAATTATTTTCATATATACCCACATTTACAATTTCAGATTGTAGAGATGGTCCAGTTGAATAACAATCTCTAAATAAACGAAGCGTTAACTTATATCTAGCAGTACCAGCACTATTTCCTTGACCTAAGTATTCGTAAAATAACTCACCACCTGCCACATGCCTTGCAAGCAATTGACTAGCACAAGAGAGAAAAAAAATTATGAAGAGCATTTTCTTCATAAAAACAACATCATTTATGGTATAATAAATTGAAGCAGGTATTTGTTCACTTCATCAGTTGCTTCTAACATACCCATATGCCCAATTTCTTTGAGCACATGAATATACGAACATTGAGGCAAATAAGTTTGTTGAATTACATCGTTTAAGGGTGCAGCAATATCTTCTGTTCCAATAATAAACAAAACAGGTAAAAGATTATTTCTTAACACATTTAAACCATCGCTTCTATTCATCATGGCTAAAGTGTATTGTGTTAATGCTGCTTTGCTAAATTGTTTAGACGATTCAATGAGTGCTTCTACTTTTTCGGGAAATTGTTGTTTAAATTTTTTACCAAACAAATTGGGAATGGTAGTTTTTAAAAATGCATGACCATCGTATTGTTCAATTATATCAATACTGCGTAAACGATTTTGCTTTTTTTCTTCTGTATCGGCAAATGCGGTTGAATGTATTAATCCAAAACGGGTTAAATACTGCGGAAATGTTTTGGCAAAAGCTAAAGTGATGTAACCTCCCATACTATGCCCAAGCATAATGCATTGATGAATATTTTCTTGTTGTAGTAATGCAGCAATACAATTAGCATAATCTTGAATAGTAACAGTTTCTTGCAATTGAAGTAACTCACTTTTTCCTGTACCGGGTAAATTAGGTACAATTAATTGGCAATGTGATTTTAAAAAACCAATTTGATGATTGAAAACAGAACTGTCTTCTCCAAAACCATGTATTAAAACAACCGATTTTCCTGAACCTTCAATTCTGTAAGAAATATTTGATGATTGATATTGAAAATTTTTTTCCATAATTTGAAATATGACAAATAGTAAGCCAATTGTAATAATTGTTTAAATTTCTATCGTTGGTGACCTCACCAACCGATAACAATTGATTGCTTTCATTTACTAGCAATTAACATTATTGATTGGTGAGACACCCGCCAATAAATAAAATAACTCCTAAATTAAATAGTAAGCCAAGTATAATTTCTATTACATTTTTCTTTTGTAAAACTACAGGCAATAAGCATGTTTTCTTCAAGCAAAAAAATTGCAGCTAAAAAATATGATAGTTATCAGTTTTCAGTTTAGTGTAACTAAAGTAACAATAGCTCTTTTTTGTGGAAAGTAGTTTTACACTATCAAATTAACCACACAAAACTTACAGTCATGAAAATAGTAGTTATAGGAGGAAACTTTGCAGGCTTTACTGCAGCCCTCGAATTAAAAAGAAAATTAAAAGATAGAGCCGAAGTAACCGTGATAGATAGAAGCGAAGATTTTTTATACATTCCTTCATTAATATGGGTGCCATTAAAAAGAAGAGAATTAAGTGAAATTAGTGTTCCTAGAAGAAAAGTATTAGAAAAGAAAGGGGTAGATTTTGTTTGTACTACAGCCTTAACAGTTGACCCAGGCACACAAATTGTTCATACCGAGAATGGCGATTTTGCATACGATGAATTAGTGATTGCCACAGGTCCTAAAGTAAACTTTGATATTGCCCCCGGTGTAAGAGAACATGCTTGTTATATTGGTACACCTGTTGGTGCAATGAAAACAAGAGAAAAATTAGAAGCCTTCAAAAAAAATCCTGGTCCTATTGTAATTGGTGCAACCCAAAATGCAGGATGCATGGGTGCAGCATATGAATTTTTATTCAACATAGAAAAGTGGTTGAGAGAGCAAAATATTCGTGAAAAAGTAGATTTATATTGGGTTACACCCGAAGATTATTTAGGTCATTTTGGTATAGATGGAATGCCTGGAGGAGAAGCCATGCTGAAAGGATTTATGAAAATGTTTAACATTCATTACCGTACACAAGTAGGTGTAGAAGAAGTAACCAACCACAACATAAAATTGAGCAATGGAGAAACTATTGAATCGAATTTTATCATGTTAATGCCACCATTTTTAGGCGTAGATTTTATTAAAAACTCTCCTAAGTTAGAAGCAATGGCCAATGGCTTTTTAGATGTAGATGGAACTTATCAGCATAAAAAATACAAGAATGTTTGGGGTGCTGGTTTAACGGTAAATGTTACTGCTCCTTTCACTTCAAAAAAAATACCTTATGCTGTACCTAAAACAGGTTATCCTAGTGACGAAACAGGAAAAATTGTAGCAGAAAATATAATTAGAATTGCCAATGGCAATAATGAACTGAAATGCAAAAAATGGGGCGATATACCAGGTTTATGCGTAATGGATGCAGGCAAAAAAGAAGTGTTGATATTTTCTAATCATTTGTTTAAGCCTAGAACATTTGCTATTATGTTGCCCAATGTTTTTTATGATTTTACCAAAGTATTGTTAGAGAAATATTTCTTATGGAAACTTAGAAATGGTTACTCTAGTTTACCCTAGTTTTGATTGGTTGTATATTTGATCAACTGCTGTTGCTTAGTTGCAATGGCAGTTTTTTTTATCGGTTGGTGTCTCACCAACCGATAAGAATGGCAGTTTTTTATTTTATCATTGGTAGTAAGATGAATATAAAATAAAAGAGATGAATAGCAACGCCATTCATCTCTTTTATTCATTTCTTTTCAAAATTTAATTACAAAGACTCTATAGAAACTCTTGTATATTTTTCTTTTTTATTGTATTCTGAAACCAGAATATGACCCTCTTTTGCTGGGAAAATATTGGTAATTACATTGCCATCTTTATATGGAACAGTTCTAACTATTTTTTTCTTGTTCACATTATAAATAGTAATCTTACTATTGTCTTTCATAATAATAAAATTAGTTTTGGCATCTTCATTTGTAACATGAGAGTAGCTTTTTCTATCTACTGCCGATACTGAGCTTGAACCTTTCATTATAATTTTTATTTTTTCTCCTTCAATTGTATTTTCTAAACTCAAAGCACCTTTTGCGTTTTGTTTTATAATCATGGCATCTTGAGCAGAGTATTTGTTGTAGCCACCACCTGCAATTATTATTGGAGGAAGTATAAATGGTAATGTAACTAATGTTGAAATCATAGAACCAATTTTTGGCTTCTTTCTAACACCTGTTCCAATAAAGTAAGTATTACCACTAAAGTCTTTAAATGCTTGTGTACCGTCAAAATAACATTTTGTATCAGCAAATTTACCCTTTGCATTAATCATAGGTTCTTTAGATTCGTCTGACCAATAAGAAAATTTTTCTACTAAGCTTTTTTTGGTAGAACCTGTAAGATTAATAGTAAAAACACCTTTATAAAAACCTTTGTTCAATTGCTTGGCAGTAGGTGAGTAATTAACTGTATTGCTTGAAGATACAATCATTCCAGTGATGTATGGCATTTTTGTAACAGGGTCGTAGTTAAAGTTGATTACTTTCAAACGATTACCAGTTTTACTATCTTTTAAAATATATTTAAGTGTTTCAGAATTATCCTTAACACTATATCCATTTATTTCATCATCTCTTTTATCGGTTAATAGAAGACCTACTTTTAATAGGTAAATATCGGTTTTCGAAGTAAATAATCTAAAGTAAATCTGTTT
The DNA here is from genome assembly GCA_943371535.1 of Asaia bogorensis. Taxonomy (GTDB): domain Bacteria; phylum Bacteroidota; class Bacteroidia; order Chitinophagales; family Chitinophagaceae; genus UBA1930. The sequence goes on from CALRVE020000011.1 coordinate 57,671, forward strand.
ATCTTTTGTAATTTTTTTTTTCCAAATTTCATCTCCCTTAAAATTGTACAATGATAGATAATTGCTCTCATCGTCGCCATAAAAAACCGAGAATCCTGTTTCTTGAACATTGGCAATTTGCATAGGTTGTGCCAAACTTGCATATCCAACTAATGATTTAGAAAAAAGATCAGGGGGAGCATATGTATCTTGATCTGGCTTAGTGTTTACAATTGTTTCATTGGTTTTAAAAATTTTTCCCGTTAAATCCATAAACTGAAGTAGAGTATAAAATTTGGCTTCTTTGGTTAATTTATTAAGCTCTTTTCTGTTTTTCATTTGTTTGCCTAAAAAATTACTCTTTAGGTAAGAAAGACAAATTACATCATTTTCAAATGATACATCATACAATTGAAGACTAAATTCTTTAAAACTTACAGTACCAATATCATTCAGGTTTTCATCCATAATAGTAATCTTATAACTGAAAGAATCTTCTGAAATTTCTTCCAATCTTGTAAATGTTAAATAACCTACTAAAGTTTTGTCTTGCATTAAAGGCCTAACCGTAGAGGCAATTTCATCCCCTACTTCTTTAAAAACTTTGGATTGTGCATTCGATACTAATGCTGTTAAAATAAACGACAGCACAAAAAACATTTTTCTCATAATAAATTGTTTGGTTGATTGTTTAAGGAGGTATTACTTTTTCTTAAAGTGTTCTGCAAACTCACAATACATACTTTCTGCATGGTTGGTAATATAATTTTGAGCAGCATTGTTGTATTCTTTTTCGGCCTTTTCTGTATCACTATTTAAAATTGCTATTAAGCTTTTTAAGGCTTTTGCATCTTCAGTTGCATTAGACCAAAAAGCAGTTTTTTGCATGTCTTCATAATATTTTTGTAGCTGATCTTTAGGTATTTGCTCAAGCATGGTTTGCAACTGATAATAATCTTTAGATATATATTCTTTTGGTATAACACCAATTGAATTAAAACGCATCAATTTTCTATCTGCATAATATAAGCCAGCAATTACGTTGTGAAACATAAAATCGTACCATTCGTCTTTATTGCCTTTGTCTTTTTCTAACATGATATTGTAAAGGCAGCCTGTTAATTGAAGATTGTCAAAAAGATTCCAAATAATAATTTTATTGGCTTTGTTTTTAATACTTGCAGGTATTGGATGACTTTGCATTCCAACATCTGATAAAGCCTTCGTTTTGGCAAACCGTTCTAAACATTCAGGATGTGTTTTCAAAGAATCTTGTAAGCTAGAGGTGTCTTTAAAACTATAGTTTCTAGAAGATAAACCCTTTGATTTTTTTTGAGTCCACGAATCTTCAAAACTTAAATTGTAGTTGGTAAAGTATTCTTTTACCGCATTTTTTAAAGGCAATTTATAATGCATGTCAGAGCTATCTAACCTAAGAAAAAAATCAGCAGAGAAAGCAATACGACTATTTTTTAATAGAACAATCGCAAGTGAATCAGCATCGCTCTCAAAATATCTGCTGTGCTTACTTCTATTAAAGCTATAACCTTCAAAAACTTTTTTTAACTTGCTGTAGCGTTCATACTTAGAGGTGAGTACATCTTCTAAAGATTTTTTATATTCATCAGATGTAAGCCATGCTGCTTTTTCTTTCATCGAGTTGTCTGCATGGTGTAATATATTATGTGCAAGCTCATGAGCAATTACAAATGCAAGTTCTTCTCTTGTATTTGCAAAAGCAATTAAGCCTGCATTCACAGCTAGTATATTGCCACCCATTGCATAGGCGTTAATAGAACTAGATCTATCTATCAGTAATAAATGATTGCCTACCATTAATGAAGGATTGCCAACGGCAATTTCATTTACTATTGAAAGAATATAATTATAGATTTCAGGTTCTTTTACAAAGTTTTTACCTTCTAGAGCATTTGTTACAAATTCAACCCTAGTTTCCCAAATTTCTTTGTATTTTTTTTGAGTTACTTTAGACGAAAAAAGATTGGGACACTCCCATGTTTTTTTTAAAGAGTCTTTTTGTTTAGCATAAGCTACATGCGATAATTGCGGAAAGATGTAAGGGTTTGTTTTTTGAGCAGTTGAATTACCAAGGAACAATAGCCCAGCAATAAAACCAATCACATGCAATGGTTTTTTAAACATATTTAATTTTATAAGCAGTTATATGACGGCAAAATAAGAATTAAATGAATATGGCTTTGCTTATGGTTCAACTTTTTTATTAAATAATCCTTCTAATCCTAAAACACGTATTGTATCAAATTAGTGATGAATCAATCACCACTTACTTATTATTCGATATTATGTTAGTTTGTATTTAGTTTATGCAGGTAAAAAAGAAGTATTGATATTTTCTAATCATTTGTTTAAGCCGAGAACATTTGCTATTATGCTGCCCAATATTTTTTATGATTTTACAAAGGTTTTATTAGAGAAGTATTTCTTATGGAAACTTAGAAATGGTTACTCTAGTTTACCCTAGTTTTGATTGGTTGTATATTTGAACTACTGCTATTGCTTAGTTGTAATAGCAGTTTTTTGTTTTCTATAGGTTGGTGTCCTCACCAACCTATAGAAAACAAATTATTCTTTATACGATTCAAAAAAGTACTTTCTTGAAATACAACTATCAATGCAGGATTCTGTAAAACTTATATTTCTTTGTTTTTTGTAATTAACAAATGTTTTCGAATAAGTTTTAGATGGAGGACCTGACCAATTTTTAAAACTGACTAGTATAGAGTCTATTAAAGAGTTCGATTCAGCAAAAAAGGAAATATCCATTTTTTTTGCAATTGATGGCTCTTTACTCATTAACTCGTATAAGTTATTAGGTATTCCTTTTTTGTCTCTTATATATGGTTCTAATACAAAGCCCATTTGCCTTTGTAACATTGCATTGTAGTCATCCAAGGTTATTATATCTAATTTTCTTTTTTTGCACATTTTTTTTACCACATCATAACTCAGGCTATCAATATTTTTATTTACTAAAGTTATATCTAATAAAATAGGTAATTCTTTTTCTTTAGTTTCAGAGCTAACGAAAGAGTAAGAAATATAAATAACTAATATAAATAATATTCTTCTATTCATTTTGAGTTTGTTATTGAAAGTGGTTGGTGAGACACCAACCACTAAATAATTATTGCTCTTATTGTCTTACTAGCCACTAGCCAGTTACCTTTTCCTTTTCTTCAATTTCAATACCCAATTCCAGACAATTAATAATACCCCTATCAACGAAAATATTTTATACAAGTAATCGCCATAACGTACGTAAAAAGTAAGTTCATAGATATTAGGAATAGTGTATTTAAAAACAGCAGGCGTATCCCAAGGTTTACTGTTTTGTAGATTGCCATAATCATCAATCACAGCACTAATACCGGTGTTTGCACTTCGTGCAATCCAACGTCTTGTTTCAATAGCTCTTAACTTGGCATAAGCCAAATGCTGTTTATGTCCTGGTGTATTGCCCCACCAACCATCATTGGTAATAATAGCAATTAAGTTTGCACCTTTAGCAACATAACTACTCACATATTCGCCATACACACTTTCATAACAAATTACTGGAGCAACTAAAGTGTTGGGTTGAATATTGAAATTTTTTGCAGCAGTATCTTTTGCATAACCACCTGTTGTACCACCAAATTGCTCAAATACAGGTGCCAATACATTTAAAAATGAAGGCAAAGTTTCCACACCGGGTACTAGCTTGCTTTTTATATAAAATTGCATGGGCGTATTGGCTTTTAAGGCAATAGCTGCATTGTAACTTTCGTAATAAAAACCTTGGCTCGATTTTCTTGCATATTGAGTAGTTTTTTCATTACCTATAATTTTATAAGTTTCTATTCCAGTAACTAAAGTAACGCTTGGATATTTCTGTAAAAAGTTGAATATAGTTTGGTAAATAGGAGCTTTATCAATTTCTTCTATAGGTACAGTTGCACTCATGGCTGTTTCTGGCCAAACAACCATTTGTGTAGTGCTATCTATTTCTTTTTCACTCAATCCAATGAGTAATTCAATTTGACTAGGAATAGAAATACTTTCAAATTTTTGATAAGGATCTATATTAGGCTGAACAATTACAACATTGGTTTTTAAGCCGCCTTTTCTAAAATGAAACGAAAGCAAACCTGAAATAATTATAGGTACAATTATTAAAATAAGTACCACTACTATTCCTGCAATTTTTAGTTTTAAGTTGAATTGTTTAAAAGATTTCAACAAGTGAAATAATAAAATATTCACTACTAAAATCCATAAAGTTCCACCACCAATGCCAGTATATTCATACCATTGAATCCATTGCACTTTTCCTGCAAACACATTGCCTAAGCTTAACCAAGGCCAACTTAATTGCCAGTTTAAATGAATATATTCAAACAACATACAAAATGCAATCAACGCTATACTGCCTGTTCTAGTGCCATATTTTTTCTTGAACGAAAAATAGCCCAACCATGGCAAACTCATTATTAAACTATTGGCAATAATGGCTAAAATACTACCTGCATCAGTACTATTCCAAAGCCACCAAGTAGTTAATGCATTCCAGGTAACAATACTTAAAAAACTATACCAATAAAAGCTATTGTTTTTTTGTAATTTTTCACCCACCAATAACAAGGGAATAAAAGCAAAAAATATTAGCCATGTTAAGTTAGAGGTAGGCCATGCAGCAGCCAATAAAATTCCTGCTAATAAACTATATGCAATAATTGATAACTTTTTCAAAGCAAATTTTTTATGTTGCAAAAGTTCGTAAGATTCTCCAATATTCCATCATAAATATTGGAGTGCATTTTTATTCATCAACCATCAAATTTTCGCAAGCAATAAAACGCAAATTTTCATACATTCGTCATCTATGTCGCAAGAACTGAATCCTATTAACGATTTACCCATTCCAAAGTACAATTTGGACGCCGAACAGGAGAAAAAGGGAATACTCAGAAACTATAGAAGTCTGTTAAAAGCTTTACGCCCTAAATTGAAAAAAGGCGATAAAGAAATGGTTCGAGCAGCATTTGAAATGAGTGCCGATTCGCACAAAACCATGCGTAGAAAAAGTGGTGAACCTTATATCTTACATCCTATTGCTGTGGCCATGATTTGTGTAGAAGAAATTGGCTTAGGGGTACGTAGTACCATTTGTGCTTTATTGCACGATACCGTTGAAGACACTGATATTAGTTTAGAAGATGTAGAAAGAGAATTTGGAAATGAAATAGCAAAAATTGTTGATGGACTTACTAAAATTTCGAGTGTAATAGATACCAATACTTCTCAGCAAGCAGAAAATTTTAAAAAAATATTACTCACCTTAACCGATGACCCAAGAGTAATATTAATTAAACTAGCAGATCGTTTGCATAATATGCGAACCCTTGATTTTATGAAAAGGGAAAAGCAATTAAAAATTGCTAGCGAAACTGTTTGGGTTTATGCACCATTGGCTCATAGAATGGGTTTATACAATATAAAAACCGAGTTAGAAGATTTATCCATGAAATACATGGAGCCTGAAGCGTATAAAGACATTGCCAAAAAATTAGCTGAAACCAAAAGAGAACGTAGCCGATACATTAACGAATTTATTAGGCCCATTAAAGAAAAATTGGCAACTAGCGAATTTGATTTTGAAATTCATGGACGCCCCAAAAGCATACATTCTATTTGGAATAAAATAAAAAAGAAAGGTGTAAGTTTTAGTGAAGTATATGATTTGTTTGCCATTAGAATTATTTTAAATTCAATTCCAGAAAAAGAAAAAGAAGAATGTTGGAAAGTGTACAGTATTATTACCGATGCATATAACCCAAGCCCTGAACGATTAAGAGATTGGTTAAGTAATCCTAAAAGCAATGGATACGAAGCTTTGCATACAACAGTAATGGGGCCACAAGGTAAATGGGTAGAAATTCAAATACGTACCAAACGTATGAATGAAATTGCTGAAAAAGGATTAGCAGCTCATTTTAAATACAAAGAAGGCAATGCCGAAGAAGATAGATTTGATAAATGGTTTGGACAAATAAGAGAAGTTTTATCGCAAGATGATACCGATAGTGTAAACTTTTTACAAGATTTTAAAACTAGTTTTTTAGCAGAAGAAATTTATGTGTACACACCAAAAGGCGAAGTAAAAATGTTGCCAACCGGAAGTACTGCTTTAGACTTTGCCTTCTCTATTCATAGTGCAATTGGTAGTAAATGTATTGGTGCAAAAGTGCATCATAAATTAGTGCCTATTTCACATAAATTACGTAGTGGCGATCAAATTGAAATTATTACTAGTAACAAACAAAAACCTAATGAAGATTGGTTAAATATTGTTGTTACTGCTAAAGCAAAAAGCAAAATAAAAGATGCTTTGCGAGAAGAGAAAAGAAAGATTGCCGATGATGGGAAATATGTGTTGCAAAAGAAATTAGAAGGCATGGGTGCTGCTTATAGCAATGGAAATATTGATGAAGTAGCACAGTTTTATAAACTCAATTCTCACCTCGATTTATTTTATCAAATAGCTACTAAGGCCATAGATTTAAAAGAACTGAAAGAGTTTCAGGTATTGGGAGATAGGCTTGAACATCCTAAACCAAAAGTTATAATTCCTGATGCTACACATGAACATCATACACATACAAAAACCTATTCAAAAAAAGAGAGTGAGCTGATTATTTTTGGTGAAAGCAGCGATAAAATTCAGTATGCTTTGGCTAAATGTTGCAACCCAATACCAGGAGATGATGTGTTTGGTTTTGTAAGTACCGGAAAGGGATTAATGATTCATAGAACTACTTGCCCCAATGCAACACAACTGTTGGCCAATTATGGTCACAGAGTTGTAAAAACCAAGTGGGCAAAAAATAAAGAAATTTCTTTTTTAACCGGATTGAAAATTATTGGTTTAGATGATGTAGGTGTGATTCATAAAATAACCAATATTATTAGTGGCGATTTAAAAATAAATATTGCTGGCTTAACCATTGAAAGTGGAGAAGGATTATTTGAAGGAACCATTAAAGTTTTTGTACACGATAAAGAAGAATTAGAAGAATTGGTGAATAGATTAAAATCATTAAACGGTATACAAAAAGTAGATCGTTTTGACATGGAAGAAATTGGATAATAATTTATTTCCAATCTTTAATATTTTATAGCACATCATTTGGTTGTTAATTAGTCTAGTAAACAACAACACATCACCACCACATATTTCATTACTTTTGTTGTAAACTCAGAATTATGGTAGAAGGAAAAAGACAAAAGCAAGTTGCTGCTGTTTTGCAAGATGAATTAAATGAAATATTCAGAAGACTTAACCTTACAATGATAGACGGTGGAATGGTATCTATAGCCTCGGTTAAAGTAACTCCCGATTTATTAGAAGCTAGAATATATATCAGCTTTTTTCAAGTGCCTCAAATTGAAGCTGCCATGAAAAAAATTGATGCTAAAAGTTGGGAGATTAAAAAAGAACTTGCTGATAAAATAAAGCATCATGTTCGCCGTATTCCTGTACTTCATTTTTATTTAGACGATACGTTAGATTATGTTTTTAAAATGGAAGAAGTATTTAAAAAAATAGAAGAAGAAAAGAAAGAAAACCCAAGTAATCTAGACTCTTGAACTTCTTAACTCATAAACTGCTGAAATTTTGAACTTTCTTTTTGCATGGCGGTACTTTAAATCTAAGAAAAGCACCAATGCTATAAATATTATTGCATGGATTAGTGTTGTTGCCATTACAGTAGGTACGGCTGCATTAATAGTGGTTTTAAGTGTGTTTAATGGATTTGAAGATTTGGTAAAAGGCTTATATAGTGATTTTTATGCCGACGTAAAAATTGCTCCAGCTAAAGGAAAAGTGCTAAATGTAGATAGTACTCAATTAGCCCAAATAAAAACTATCAATGGGGTTTTGCAATACAGTTTAGTTGCCGAAGAAAAAGCCTTGCTTAAAAATGGCGATAATCAAACTACTGTTATTGCTAAAGGCGTAGATGAACGATTTAACAGAGTAAATAATGTTACTAAACACCTTATAAGAGGCAGTTTTAATACAGGTACAGTCAATAGACCTCAAATCATTATGGGTGCAGGTATTGAGAATGCTACAGCCATTTACGTTGAACAAGCTGTTGAAGCAGCTACCATTTATTTGCCCAATAAAAAAGCCACTAGTTTAAATAATTTAAACGATGCATTCAACTCATACAATGTAACGGCAAGTGGTACATTTTTAATTCAGCAAGAGTTTGATAATAAGTACATTTTTACCAATCTCCCCTTTATGAAGTTTATGTTAGATATGGGCGAAAACCAATATTCTTACATAGAACTTAAACTACAAACCCATACAGATAAAGCAGCAAAAAATATTGCTGAACAATTGCAAAAAATGTTGGGTAATCAATATGTTGTATTAACTCGGTACGAGCAAAACCAAAGTTTGTACAATATTATGAAAATGGAAAAATGGATTATTTATGGCATACTTTCTTTAATACTTGTGGTAGCTGCATTCAACATGATTGGAGCTTTAACCATGTTGGTGTTAGAGAAACAAAAAGACATTTCTATTTTGCAAGCAATGGGTGCTAGTAATAATAAAATTCAACAAATTTTTTTGAGTAGTGGATTTATTTTAGCAGGCGTAGGTACATTCATTGGGTTAATGATTGCAAGTTTAATTTGTTGGCTTCAAATACAGTTTCATTTATTGAAATTAGGTACTGGAAGTTTTGTGGTAGATTATTATCCTGTAAAACCACAACTCAACGATTTTTTATTGGTAATAGCAACCATTTTTGTAGTAGCATTGCTTGCTGCATATTTACCAGCTAGAAAAGCAGGTAAGCAAACCTTTTCATTGAAAAGTTAGCTAAAAAAAAGAGAGCCGAGGTAGAAACCTCAGCTCGTTTTTTAATCCGTACCCTATGAAAACGAGTTCATAATATTTTGATACATACTTAGGTATGTTATATTTTTTTGTTGAATTGAAGTAAACGAAAATCTACATTGAAGAAGTTATACTGCTAATGAGTAGTAACAGAAGCTTTCTGCAATATTGGATTTTAATTTACTAAGAACTGTACAGTTTAATAGATAGTTGTACAAATGTTCTTGTAGTTATAAAAACGGCGTTTGATTCATTTTATTTTATTTGATAAGTACTTTTTTTCAAAATATTAATTCGGTAGTATTTCTACTAAATTATTCATCGTAAAATTGAATATTTGCTGTATGCATTTAATTGATACACACTGCCATTTATATTTATCTGAATTTGACCTTGATAGAGATGACGTAATTCAACGTGCACAAAAAAATGGTGTTCAACAATTTTATTTGCCAGGTATTGATAGTGAAGTGATTGATAGTATGTTACTTATGGAAGAACAATACCCCAACATCTGTTTTCCCATGATGGGATTGCATCCTTGTTCGGTAAAAGAAAATTACAAATCGGAATTAAGTGTTGTAGAAACTTGGCTAAAGAAAAGAACATTTGTGGCTATTGGAGAAATTGGATTAGATTTTTATTGGGATAAATCTTTTGCAACGCAGCAGCAGCAAGTATTTGAGCAACAGATGCAATGGGCTTTAGATTATCAATTGCCAATTGTAATACATTCAAGAGAAGCTATGCAAGCTACAATCAATTGTGTAAAGCCATTTGCAAAAAATGGACTCAAAGGAATTTTTCATTGTTATACAGGTAGTTACGAAAGTGCAAAAGAAATAATTAATATGAACTTTTTGCTAGGTATTGGCGGTGTAATTACGTATAAAAATGCTGGCCTTGCCGAAGTGGTAAAAAATATTGGTATTCAACATTTAGTATTAGAAACGGATGCTCCTTATTTAACGCCAGTTCCTTTTAGAGGTAAAAGAAATGAAAGCAGTTATTTGCAATATGTTATTCAAAAAATTGCCGATGAAAAAAATATTTCAGTAGAAGAAATTGCTGCAATAACTACACAAAATGCACAGCAATTATTTGGGCAAAAAACGGTATAAAAGTTTTCAATGAATACAACAATCTTAAGGCTATTGATATTCCCTTATTTTTGCAATCCTTTAAAATAGAGAGGTGTCCGAGTGGTTGAAGGAGCACGCCTGGAAAGTGTGTAAACGGGAAACTGTTTCGAGGGTTCGAATCCCTTCCTCTCTGCAAAAAAAATTCCCATTCTTTGGGAGTTTTTTTATCAATTTCTTACCAATTATTCATGTGTTCTTTTACAATTCTTTCAGGTTCTTTTAGTTTATTTTCTTTCCAGTTGGGGTCATATTGTACAAACCAACTCAACCATAAACTTCTCGATAAACGCATCATAGGTGGTTGAATAAGTATTAGTAAAGTACATGCAGTGCCTAACCACCAAAATATGCTGTTATCGCTAAAAGAAATGCCTAACAAAACTTTCCAAGCTATAAATGTGGCTACTAAAAATGCTACTGATAGTGCATAGCTAACATAACCTGTTCCATAGTAAAAACCTACTTCAATTTCGGTAGGCTGCCCACAAGTTGGGCAATGTTCATGCATGGTTAAATTGTTTTTTAAATCGTATGCTTTGTTGGTAATAAATAAATTACCTTTTCTACATCTTGGGCATTTATTAGTTAAAACACTAGTTATATAGATGGGCGTTTTTTCTTTATTCATAATTGGTAAAGGTACTTTAATACTGTACGCTTAGTCTAAAATCTTTTCCATTTGTATGCTTCTTGAACCTTTGATTAAACAAAAGCTATTTTCAAACTTTTGTTCACTATAATAGGCTTTTGCTTCAATTGAATTATTCATGTATAAAAATGGATGTTGTACACGTTTGAAATCTCCACCAACTAGTATTACTTGTTCCCATTTAAATTGTTGTAGTAATGCAATAATTTGCTCATGTTCTTGTATACTTTGTTCTCCCATTTCCATCATTGCACCAATGAATATTATTTTCTTTTTATCGGTTACAATAGCGGCAAAATTTTCTATTGCAGCTTTCATACTAGTGGGGTTGGCATTGTAAGCATCTAAAATTATTTTGTTGTTGCCTTTTTCTAATAATTGACTTCTGCTATTACTTGGAATATAATTTTCTATTGCTGTTTTTATTTTTTCATCTGGTACTTTAAAATATTTTCCAATGGTAACAGCACACAGAATATTGGGTAAATTATAATCTCCTACAAGTTGGGTATAAATAGTGCTTAAAGGAGTTTCCTTATTTATCGAAACTGCTAAAAACGGGTTATTGCTATGTACTTTACCTGTTACAATTCCGTCTATAGTGCCATATTTTATAATATTGGGTATTCCTATACTCATTGTTTGTAAATAATCATAATCCCAATACACAAACGCAGTTCCATTATTTTTTTTTAAATAATCATATAATTCACTTTTTCCTTTTTTTATACCTTCTTCTCCACCAAAACCTTCTAAATGAGCTTTGCCACAATTAGTAATAATGCCATGTGTTGGTAAGGTATAAGTGCAATAACTTTCTATTTCTTTTTGATGATTGGCTCCCATTTCTATTACAGCCATTTGTGCATTTAATGGAATGCTTAAAATAGTTAAGGGTACACCAATATGATTGTTTAGATTTCCTTGAGTAGTATAAGTTGTAAAATGGCTTGCCAAAACTGTACTTACCAATTCTTTGGTAGTTGTTTTACCATTGCTACCTGTAATAGTAATAAACGGAATATTGAATTGTTGTCTGTGATGTTTGGCTAGGTTTTGTAGGGTGCTTAATGCATTGGTGGTTACTATAATACGATCGTTGGATCCATCTATTGGCTCATCTACAATTGCATAGGCAGCACCTTTTGTTAAGGCTTCTTTTACAAATTGATTGCCATTAAAATTGGGACCTTTTAGTGCAAAAAATAAATCACCTTGCTTAATTTTTCTGGTATCTGTTTGAATAGATGGGTATTGTAAATACAGTTGATACAGTTGTGTTATTTCCACTTGATACTTTTTATCAAAAATAAATGCTTTATTTCTGTGTTCACAAATTATTCATTTATTACTGGAAAAGAAAAAGCCATCAATTTTAAATTGATGGCTTTAACTTTTTGTCTTTCACTTTTTCAAGTTCAAGAACGCTGTATTTACCTTTCCTTATTTCTTTTGTCTTCTTGCTGGGAAGAAGTTACCTGTTTTAATATTTGCTCTGGTGCCTTCTGGTGCACCATAATGTGTCATAGCACAACGGAAACCAATGGTACTGCTGCTTTGATCTTCTTCTAAAAATCTTCTTGCACCCGGACTTAACCAAAATGGTCTATCGTTCCAACTACCACCTTTAATTACTCTTGATTTATCTGAAATTAAAGTAGTAGTACCATAATTATAGGTAGATGATTTTCCTTCTAAAGTAGCATCACCATCTAGGTAGTCAATTGCATAAGATTTTTGGTAGTTTCTACGCTTCTTTAATAATGAATCTGGCTCATTTTCCATAACTACTCTACCTAAAGAATCTTTGCTTGCTTCACCAGCCGAATCTTTTTTCACTCTTTTGAAAACGTTACCTCTAAAGTAGTTAAAGTCGTCTCCTTCTAATGTGGTTAATGGTCTGTAAACGTCGGCAACCCACTCACTTACGTTGCCACTCATGTTGTATAAACCAAATCCATTAGGGAAGAAAGCTCCAATCTCAGCTGGTATTGCACTTCTATCATTTAAACCACCTGCAACACCCATATTATCTCCAGAACCTCTTTTAAAGTTGGCTAAGAATGCACCTTGAAAAGCACCACGACGAGTAGATCTTAAATTATCGTAACCATCGTTTCTCCAAGCATAAATTTGTTTGTTGGCAATTACTTCTTCACCTCTATTCTTTTCGCTACTGCGTTTTTGAGGGTTTTCCATTACATAACCATAGGCTGCATATTCCCACTCAGCTTCTGTTGGTAAACGATAATCACCATATAAAATACCATCATCAAACTTGGCTTGACGAGGTTGGCCCTTAGAATCTCTTAATGGACTTTTCTTACTTGGTGGAGTTTTAGGTCGGTATAAACCCATTAAATAAGACTTTGTATTAAAGTTTTCTTCTTGTACATTATTCATACCACCTTTAGCATAATCTTTTTCGTTGATTACACCTTTTTCTATTAAAGCTCTTTCGTTTACACGATCAGTTCTCCAAATACAAAAATCAAAAGCTTGTTTCCAAGTTACACCTACAACAGGATAATAGTTGTATGACGGATGACGGAAATAATACTCTACGTATGGTTCGTTATACGATAATTCACTTCTCCAAACCAAAGTGTCTGGTTTAACATCTTCAATGGCTTGCTTGTATTTTTCATCATCACCAAAAGTGCTTTCTACCCAATAAATATATTCACGGTAGTGCACATTGGCAACTTCAGTTTTATCAATAAAAAATGAGTTAACTGTAACACGTTTTGGAATATTATTCCAATCGCCCATTACATCTTCTTGAGAAGCACCCATTGTAAATGTACCACCTTGTACAAAAACCAATCCAGGACCGGTTTTAATATCTTTTGGTTTTGCAACTGTGAAGCCGCCTGTTTTTTTATCGTTGTAAGCCCAACCGGTTACAGCCGATTTTTCTTGCTTCTTTTTAAAAGATTTACAGGATGCTAATGAACCGATGGTTGCAATCAGCAATGTACAATTTCTAATTCCTGCTAACATTCGCATTGTTGAAAGGTTTGAGTGATATGAACGTTGGTTTTATAAAATTATTGCCTTAACAGACGTTGCGAATATATATGTTTTATTGAAACAATGATAAAACAACACAAATTTTGATTGTTACTAAAACCATAATTTTATTGCTTGAATCACAAATTGCTTTACTTTTTAGGTATGATTTGGGCTAAAATTAGATATTGCTTAATAATAATTGTGTTGTTGGTCGTAAATGTAACCACCATTTTGGCTCAAAGAAATTATGCAAATAATAGTGTTTTAGCTACTGGAAGTTGGTACAAAATGGCAACAACCCAAGAGGGTATTTACAAAATTGATGTTCCTTTTTTACAGAGTTTGGGTGTGAATACCAGCAACTTAGCTTCAAATTCAATTAAAATATTTGGAAATGCTCATTTTTTGCCCGATGAAAGAAATATTCTTGAAAGGCTGGATGATTTGCAAGAATTGGCTTTAGAAGTAATAGATGGCGGTGATGGCATTTTTAACGCAAACGATTACGTACTTTTTTATGCTTCGGCAGTAAATAGTTGGCAAAATGATAGTTTGAATAGAAGATTTATACATCAAAACAATTTATTCTCCGATTCTTTATACTATTTTTTAACTATTGGAGGAATTGGTAAAAGAATAAGCATTCAAAATAATATTTCCCCTTCAAACAGCACTGTAAGCAGTTTTAACGATAGATATTTTTATGAGGTAGATAAAATAAATTTCTTGAATAGTGGAAAAGAATGGTTGGGAGAGGAGTTTAGCAATTTACCCGGCAATAGCACCAATAAAAATTTTAATTTTTCATTATCTGGCTTAGAAACATCTACACCTGTGCATTTGGCAACTAGTTTTGCTGTAAGAAGCATTGGAACTGCAAGTAGTTTTACTATTTCAGTCAACAATTTATTATTGCCCTCTATAAATGGTGGAAGTATTTCAGGTAATTATCTAGATGCTTTTGCAACGTTGGTTGCAAGAAGTTATGATGTAGCTATTGCTAATAATTCTATTAACATTAATTTTTCTTTTCAACCAGCAAATGCAGCTGCACAAGGTTGGTTAAATTGGTTTGAACTGCACAGTAGGCGAAGTTTAAACATGAATAATCAACAACAATTGTTGTTTAGAGACTGGCAATCGGTTTCGGCAAATTCAGTAGCAAATTTTATTGTAAGTGGTACCAATGCCAATACAACTATTTGGGATATTACTCACCCAACACAACCCCAAAAAATGACTGTAAATTTTAGTCAGGGGCAAAGCAGTTTTGTAAACAATGCCAATAGGTTGAGAGAGTATATTGCTTTTAACAATACTAATTTTTTAACACCTCAAATTAGTGGTAAAATAAACAATCAAAATTTGCACAATAGTAGCCCTCGAAACTACATTATTATTACACATCCAAATTATTTAAATGAGGCAAAACGATTGGCTTTATTCCATCAACAACAATATGGTTATACAACATTTGTTGCTTCTGTAAATGAAATTTACAACGAGTTTTCTGGGGGCATTGCAACACCTGTAGCTATTAGAGATTTTATTAAAATGTATTACGATAAAGCAGGAGCCGATACAACAAAAAGACCTCAATATGTATTGTTATTTGGGGCTGCGTCTTTTGATTATAAAAATAGAATTTCTAATAATACCAATTTTGTTCCTGCTTATCAAAGTATAAACTCTTTAGATCCTTTAATTACCTACACTTCAGACGATTTTTTTGGTTTGTTAGATGATGCAGATGACGTAAACCTTACATCACCCCCATCGTTACTAGATATTGCCATAGGAAGGTTGCCTGTAACTAATATTAATGAAGCGAAAAACACAGTAGATAAAATTATTAACTATCATGCAGCAAATACTTTTGGTTCTTGGAGAAATAATACCATTTTTACTGCAGATGATAAAGATGGAAACGTGCATTTGAATGATGCAGAATTAATTAGTAGCAAAGCTTTTACCACCAATCCATTATTGAATCAAGATAAAATTTATTTAGATGCTTTCCCATTAGTAAGTGGAAGTGGAAGTGGCAGATATCCTGAAGTAAATAGTGCCATTGTGAATAGTATTTTTAAAGGAGCATTGTTATTTAATTACAGTGGACATGGAGGTTATCAACGATTGGCAGATGAAGCAATTTTTGGACAAGAAGAAGCCAATCAATTAAATAATGCTGCTAAGTTGCCTCTTTTTGTTACCGCCACATGCGATTTTGCACCTTATGACGATCCTACAAAAAATGCACTTGGCTCAACATTGTTAGTGGGTGGAAAAACAGGAGCAATTGCATTGGTTACTACTACTAGAATTGTTTTTGCGTTTAGCAACAGAATTATGAATGATAATTTTCTGGCCATTTTATTATCAAAAAATAGCAACAATGGTTATTTAACTTTAGGAGAAGCAATTAAAAGAGCAAAGAATTTTACCTATCAAACTTTTAGTGATGTAAATAATAACAGAAAATTTACCTTACTTGGAGATCCAGGCATTCAATTAGCTTTTCCAAAAATGAATATGCAGTTAATGTCTATTAATAACATGCCATTAAATGGAACCGATACATTAAAAGCATTAGAAAAATATACTTTTATAGGAAGAGTGGTAGACGCAAATGGGGTTACAGCAAATAGTTTTAATGGAACTGTTTATCCAACTATTTTCGATAAAGTTCAAACCCTACAAACATTAGGTAACAATGCAGCAAGCCCAATTACCAATTTCAATCAACAAAAAAATATTCTCTATAAAGGCAAAGCCTCTGTAAATAATGGGTTGTTTAGTTTTTCTTTTATTGTACCAAAAGATATTAATTATCAATTTGGTAATGGACGATTAAGTTTATATGCCGATAATGGAATTACCGATGCCAATGGAGTTGCAAGTAATTTTTTAATTGGGGGAACGAGTAGTACTTTTAATACAGATAGGGTTGGACCAAACATAAAAGCATATTTGAATGATGAGAAATTTATAAATGGAGGTTTAGTAAATGAAAATCCATTGCTTATATTAAAGCTATTCGATTCTACAGGAATAAATACAGTTGGTTCAGGCATTGGGCACGATATAACAGCTATTTTAGATGGAAATGAAAAAAATATTATTGTATTAAATAATTTTTATGAAGCTGATACCGATAGTTATCAAAGTGGCATTATTAGGTATCAATTACCCAAGCTAGATAATGGAGTTCATTTTTTAAAAATAAAAGTTTGGGATGTAGCCAATAATTCTAGTGAAATAATCGTTGAGTTTGTTGTACAGCAAAGAGAAGCTTTACAAATTAGTCGTGTTCTGAACTATCCCAACCCATTTACTAGTAAAACAAACTTTTGGTTCGAGCATAATCAGCCAAATTCAAACCTAAAAGTGCTGATAAATATTTTTAGTATTACTGGCAAATTGGTTCATCAAATTCAAAAAAATATTAGCACAATTGGTAATAGTGTAAATGATATAGAATGGGATGGAAAAGATAGAAACAGCGAAAAATTGGGTAGAGGTGTCTATATTTATCGTATTATTGTTACCAATTCTGCTGGTTTAAAAGCAGAAGCAACACAAAAACTATATTTGCTCTAACAAAAACTATCGAATGGTCTGATTTTTTACTCAATTATTTCAATGGTCAATTACACAACATTTGGCTGATTGAAATATTCTTTTATTTTTACAATTCTTAATTTAAAATCATTGACCTCGATGAGACATTCAACATTGAAAGTTGCAGCGGCATTAATTATTAGTGGTTCATTGCTTTCAACAAACTCGCAAGCACAATCAACCGAAACGATAAATGTAGTAACATCTGCTGTTCCTTTTTTACGAATTTCACCCGATGCAAGAGCAGGTGGAATGGGAGATGTGGGCATTGCAACAGCACCTGATGCCAATTCAGCTTTTTGGAACTTGGCTAAAATTCCTTTTGCTAAACAAAAAACAGCTGTTGGTGTAACTTATACGCCTTGGTTAAAAGATTTAGGATTAACTGATGTGTATTTGGCAAGCTTATCTGCTTATCGTCAGCTAGATGAAGAACAAGCAATTGCAGCTTCCATTCGTTATTTCAGCTTAGGCAATATTCAGTTTACCGATTTTGCTGGAAATCCATTAAACGAAGGTCGTCCAAGAGAATTTTCAATAGACTTTGGCTATACCAGAAAATTAAATACTAAATTATCTTTAGGAGTTGCTTTACGTTATATTAACTCAAGCTTAGCAAATGGTGCTCCCGGAGGAACAGCTTATAAAGCAGGTAATGCAATTGCAGGTGATCTTTCTTTATTTCATAATGGATTAAGCGAAGAAGGCAATGGCTGGAGCTGGGGGCTTGTACTATCAAACCTTGGTTCTAAAATTAGTTATACCAACGATGCTGCCAATAGAGATTATATACCTGCAAATTTGGGTATTGGTGTAGCTTATACCAAGGTATTTGATGAAACTAGTAAAATTACTTTTGGTTTAGATATTAATAAATTAATGGTTCCAACACCACCTATTCCAATTCCTTTAACAGAGCCAGATGCCGATATAAGAAACGAAGCATTATTGGCCGAATATAGAAACCAAGGTGTATTGAGTAGTTGGTTTAAATCTTTTGGCGATGCTGGAAGTTTTGGAAATGAATTAAAAGAGTTTCAAATTTCGGTAGGAGCCGAGTATATGTATAATGATCAATTTGCTATACGTGCAGGTTATTTTTATGAAGATAAAAACAAAGGCAATCGTAAGTATTTTACTGTTGGTGCAGGTTTAAAATACAATGTAATTGGTTTGAATTTTTCTTATTTAGTACCATCTGGAAGTGGTATTACAAGAAATCCTTTATCTAATACACTTCGTTTTGGTGTGACGTTCGACATTGCAAATAATTAATTCATTGTTGCATATCTAACATATTTAATTCAAAAACGAAGGTTTGATATAACCTTCGTTTTTATTTATAAAAATTTATTGCTAATAAAAGATTGAATTTGAATGAGTATAAGAATTGGTTTTGGAATAGATTTTCATCAATTGGTTGAAGGAAGAGATTTGTGGATTGGTGGTGTTAAAATACCTCATTATAAAGGAGCGTTAGGGCATAGCGATGCCGATGTTTTGTTACATGCCATTTGCGATGCATTATTAGGTGCTGCTTGTTTAGGCGATATTGGTGTTCATTTTCCAGATACATCGAGTGAGTTCAAAAATATTGACAGTAAAATTCTATTGCAAAAAACTTACGAATTAATACAAGCAGAAGGCTACCGTGTAGGTAATATAGATTGTACTTTATGTTTAGAATTGCCCAAGATAAAACCACATATTCAGCAAATGCAAGCAGTTATTGCTGCAATATTGAATATTACCGAAAAAGACGTTTCTATTAAAGCCACTACTACCGAAAAAATGGGTTTTGCAGGCAGAGAAGAAGGCTTATTTGCTTATGCATCTACATTATTATTCTCTTAATTTATATATAATCAACATGAATATTTCTGAAAGTAAAATTGCCATAATTGGTTTAGGTTATGTAGGCTTACCGCTTGCAATTGAGTTTGGGAAAAAGTATGCAGTATTGGGTTTCGACATAAACCAAAGCCGTATTAATGAATTAGCTGAAGGAAAAGACAGAACCAATGAAGCTGATTTAGTTGGGTTAAAACAAGCAACTGATTTACATGCTCAAACAGGAAAAATAGGATTGTCATTTTCATCCAACACTGCCGATTTAGCTGCTTGTACTGTATTTATTGTAACAGTTCCTACACCTATCAATAATTTTAAAGCACCAGATTTAACGCCATTAATTGCTGCTTCTACCATGATTGGTAAAGTATTAAAAAAAGGCGATTTGGTAATTTATGAATCTACGGTTTACCCTGGCTGTACCGAAGAAGATTGTGTACCAGTATTAGAAAAACACTCCAGCTTAAAGTTCAATGAAGATTTTTATTGTGGTTATTCACCCGAAAGAATTAATCCAGGCGATAAAATCAACACTTTAACTACTATAAAAAAAGTAACTTCTGGTTCAACTCCAGCCATTGCAACAGTTGTAGATGATTTGTATAAAAGTATTATTACAGCAGGCACACATAAAGCTCCAAGTTTAAAAGTTGCTGAAGCCTCTAAAGCCATTGAAAATGCTCAACGAGATGTAAATATTTCTTTTGTAAATGAGTTGGCACTCATTTTTGATAGAATGGGCATAGATACAACAGATGTTATTGAAGCAGCTGGCACAAAATGGAATTTTTTAAAATATCGTCCAGGATTAGTGGGTGGACATTGTATTGGTGTAGATCCCTATTATTTAGCTCATAAAGCCGAAAGCTTAGGTTATCATCCTCAAGTTATTTTAAGTGGAAGAAGGGTAAACGATAATATGGGCCTATTTGTTGCCAGTAAAGTGGTGAAACTAATGATTCAAAAAGGGCAAAAAATTAATGCTGCTAAAGCACTGATTTTGGGAATTACCTTTAAAGAAAACTGTCCAGATATTAGAAATTCCAAAGTAATTGACATTTACAATGAGTTGAAGCAATATGGAATGGAAGTAGATGTATACGATCCACATGCCAATGCCGATGAAGTGCATGAAGAATTTGGCATTCATCTATTAGATAAAATTAGTAGTACTTATAATGCCATTATTTTATCTGTTTCACACAACGAATTTAAATCTTTAGATATCAAAGGGTTACTCAATGGCGGTGATGCAGTATTATTTGATACAAAAGCATTTTTAGATAGAGCAATTGTAGACGGAAGACTATAATTGTTCATTCAATTTATTGTAATAATTGAATCAATAAAAGCTTTTTGTAAAGCTCTCAACATACATTTTTTTCGTGAAGAATACCTTATGTTTTCTTTTCTGTTGTTCAATTATTGTATCGTTTAGCAACCTATATTTGTAGCTTATGGGATTGGTATCTTACACTTTAATCCCCCCCATAACATTTTATAAACACACAGCAACTCGTTCAAAACTGTGAGTGAGGTGGCGAAGCTATTTTCAATTAACAAATAATGAGTATGAAATTACTAAATAAGCTAAAATTTCTCTTTACAATTTTCTTTTTAGCATTTACTTTTTTGGTAAATGCCCAGCTACCTGCAAATATGAGTAGAGTAAAATCTGCTGATATTTCAGATGCTCAATTGCTAGATTTTGTGCAAAAGGCACAAGCAGCAGGACAAACTGAAACTCAAATTATTCAAGAATTTACAAGAAGAGGAATGCCAATTGCTGAAATTAATAATATTAGAGCTAGAATAAGCAGTTTTACACCTATTTCATCTTCAGCTACTTCTGGTAATCAAACTCAAGGCCCATCAAGAACTCAAGAAGGTCAAAAATCAATAAAAGGCAATAATGTTGGTGTATATAATTACAACGAAAAAACAATTTTTGGTACCGAATTGTTTTCAAACCCAAGCCTATCATTTGAACCCGATTTAAGAATACCAACGCCCAAAAATTATGTAATTGGTCCTGATGATAAGTTACAACTAGATATTTATGGAGTTAACTTATCTCAACAAGATCTAAGGGTAAATAGTGAGGGAAATGTGTACATAAAATATGCTGGCCCTATTCAAGTAAATGGATTAACCATTGAAGAAGCTACTCGATTAATTAATTCAAGATTGGCTAAATATTATCCTGCAATAGCCAATAAACAAACATCAATACAATTAAGTGTTACCAGTATTCGATCTATAAAAATTATGGTGATTGGTGCGGTAAAAAAACCTGGCACCTATAGTTTAAGCTCTTTAGCAACATTATTTAATGCTTTGTATGTAAGTGGTGGACCAACTGAAAATGGCTCATTTAGAAATATTGAATTAATTAGAAATAATAAAAAAATAATTACTGCCGATTTATATGAATTTTTACTAAATGGTACTCAAAAAAGTAATGTACGTTTAATGGATAACGACATTGTAAAAATTCCTTTTGTACAAACTAAAGTAGCTTTAACCGGTGAAATAAATCGTGAAGGATATTTTGAATTGCAATCAGGCGAAACTTTAAACGATGCAATTGGTTTTGCTGGTGGCTTTAAAAGTGAAGCATATAAAGCAAGAATTACTGGAATTAGAAATACAGATTTTGATAGAAAGGTAATTGATATAATTAAAGATTCTTTTAATGTATTTGTGCCTCAAAATGGCGATGAATATGAGATAGGTAGTATTATAGGGAAATATCAAAATAGAATATCTGTTGAAGGTGCAGTGTATAAGCCAGGCAACTACTCTTTAGAAAACGGTCTAACTGTAGAAAAGTTATTACAAAAAGCAGCAGGATTAAAAGAAGATGCATTTACAGGTAGAGCAATAATAGTTAGAACGAAAAATGATTTAACCAAAGAATATTTAAGTATAGATTTATTAAGTGATTCTGGAAAGAATACTTTATTGCAAAAAGATGATATAATAGAAATTTCTTCCATATTTGACATTAAAGACGAATTTACAGTTAGTATAAACGGTGCTGTACGTAAGCCAGGTGTTGTGCCTTACGAAGAAAATTTATCATTAAAATCTTTGATTTTAATGTCTGGCGGATTTGCCGATAATGCAACAGGAAAAGGAATAGAAATTTCAAGAAGGAAGAGAGACGTTGAAGTAAATAATCCCAAAAGTCCAATAGTAGAAATTATACGAATAGATGATGATAAAAATTTGTCACAAATCTCAGCCGACGTTATCTTAAAGCCCTTTGATGTGGTAAATATTAAAGCAGATCCTTATTACAAATCTCAAATTACTGTATCTATTAGGGGAGAGGTATTAAACCCTGGTGAATATACGCTAACAAGTAGGTCAGAAAAGATTAGTGACTTAATTAAACGTTCAGGAGATTTATTATACACCGCAAATATTGAAGGAGCCAAGTTAGTAAGAAAAAATTATTATGGCACTACAGACTTAGATGTGGTAGAAAAAATTGCCGAGTCATCGGCAAAAGATTCATCTGGTGTAATTGCAGAGCAAGAGAGAAAGCCATATAGAGAAGTTTCTATTGCATTGACAAAAATTATTAATAATCCGGGTAGTAAAGATGATATATTGTTAGAAGAAGGCGATCAAATTATTATTCCTGCATATGATAATATGGTATCAGTAGCTGGTGAAGTATTTAAACCATTGTCTATTAGCTATGATGATGATAAAAACTTAAAAGATTATTTATTTGATGCAGGTGGAGTTACAAAATCGGCTAACAGAAAAAGAGTTTTTGTAGTTTATCCAAATGGTAAAGCTGCAACCACCAAAACAGTATTTCTATTCTTTAAAAAATATCCTACTATTACAGCTGGCACTAAAATTTTTGTACCAAAAGAGCCTGAGAAAAAGGGAACTGATTTTGGTAAAGCAGGTGTAATTGTTTCGGCTTTATCAGGTTTAATAACTACGCTTGCAATAGTTTATCAAATATCAAAATAATTTATTAAAAAGAGCTAGATGAATGAGGCAATAAATAAGTCAACTAATGATGAAATTTCATTAAAAGAAATTTTTGACAAGGTAGGTTCATTCGTTACTTATCTTATATCTAAGTGGTGGAAAATTGTACTTTTTGCCTTAATCGGAGCATTTATTGCTGGGATTTATGCATATACACGACCCATTAAGTATACAGCAGAAATGTCTTTTGTAGTTGAAGAAGGTAGAACATCCGGCGGTGGATTAGCATCTCTTGTTGGTCAGTTTGGTTTAGATGTAAGTGGTGCATCTGGTGCAACGTTATTTTCTGGAGATAATATTTTAATGTTTCTAAAAAGTAGTAGTTTAACTAAAGAAACATTGCTTACCCCTTATATTCAAGGAAACACATTTTCTTTAGCTGATAAATATGCAGAAGTAGCTGGATTGAAAGAAAAATGGAAGGCATCTTCAAAAATTGCACAAGATGTTTTTTTCCCTACAAACAGTAAAGTTTTTTCACGATTACAAGATAGTTTACTCAACACAAT
The DNA here is from genome assembly GCA_943371535.1 of Asaia bogorensis. Lineage (GTDB taxonomy): Bacteria > Bacteroidota > Bacteroidia > Chitinophagales > Chitinophagaceae > UBA1930. The sequence continues at coordinate 81,395 of CALRVE020000011.1, forward strand.
TACATCAAGCATTTTAAAGAAAGAATTGATTGTTGATAGACCTGAAAAAAAATCAACTTTTATTGTGGTAACAGCTACATTGGGAGACGAAAAGTTGGCTACACTTTTTTGTGAAAGACTTGTACAAAAAGCAACGGATAGATATGTTTTTTCTAAAACAAATAGACAAAAAAATAATGTTGATCGTTTAGCAAGAAGAGCTGATAGTATTGAAAGTGTTTTAAATGGAAGAACCTTCACATCTGCAATTGCACAAGAGGAAATTTTAGACTTAAATCCTGCATCCAGAAAAGAAACTGTAAATGCTGAAGTGAAGAATAGAGATAAATTAATGCTTACCCAAATTTATGGTGAAGTAATTAAGAACTTAGAAATTAGTAAAATGCAGCTCAGCCAAGAAACACCCACTATTCAAATTGTTGATACCCCTAGTTTACCTTTACCTAAAACTAAAATACAACTGATACTTTTTGGTTTAGTTGGAGCTATAGTGTTTTCATTATTAAGTATATTCTTCTTTATCATAAAAAAATTATTGCAGTAAGTAATTATTATTTATTGCATTAGCTGTTTACATGGAAAAAATTTTATTTGTAATTGGCACTCGACCCGAGGCCATTAAAATGGCACCACTTATTATTCAATGTTTAGAGCAAAAAGATGTTTTTGAAACGAAGGTTTGCCTTACTGCACAACATAGGCAAATGTTAGATCAGGTATTAAATTTTTTTTCTATTAAAGGAGATTATGATTTAGATTTAATGAAGCCCAATCAAAACCTGCATACACTTACTGCAGATATAATTGTAGGATTGAAAGCCGTATATGAGGATTTTAATCCTAATTGGGTTTTAGTACATGGCGATACAACAACTTCTACAGCAGCTGCTTTATCGGCTTTTTATTGTGGCATTCAAGTAGCACATGTAGAAGCTGGATTAAGAACGTTTAATAAGCTAGCCCCATTTCCAGAAGAAATGAATAGAAGTATAACAGCAAGAATTGCAGATTTACATTTTGCACCAACAATTGCTTCTAAAAATAATTTAGTGAGTGAGTGTATTCATCCATCTTCAATAGTAATTACTGGTAACACTGTTATTGATGCATTAAAACTTGGACTAGACAAAGTGAATGAAGAAGCCAATCAAGAAATTCAACAGCTTAAATCAATCGTAAACTTCAACAAAAAAGTAATATTAGTTACTGGACATAGAAGAGAAAATTTTGGTGATGGTTTTGAAAATATTTGTGCTGGCTTACAAGCAATTGCTCAGCAATATTCTAATGAAGTAGAGATTGTTTATCCGGTTCATTTAAATCCAAATGTTCAGGGTCCAGTAAATAAATTATTGGCTAATGAATCTAATATAAAATTGATTCAGCCATTAAATTATGAAGCATTTATTTGGATGATGAATAAAAGCTATTTAATTATTACTGATAGTGGTGGGGTGCAAGAAGAAGCTCCTTCATTAGGAAAGCCAGTTTTAGTAATGAGAGATATTACTGAAAGACCGGAAGCTGTAGCAGCAGGAACTGTTATTTTGGTAGGAACAAGTAAAGAAAGAATTTTTGAAGAAGCAAGTAAACTACTATTAGATAGTACTTATTATTTGCAAATGAGTGGAAAGCACAATCCTTATGGTGACGGACTTGCCTCAAAGAGAATAATAGCTACATTAAAAGAAGAGAAAGTAATTGAATATGTATAATCAAAAAAGAAAAAATGTTTGTATCGTTGGCTTAGGATATATAGGATTACCTACAGCAGCACTATTAGCAACTAATGGCTATAAAATTCATGGAGTAGATATTAGTGAACATGTTGTAAATACAATCAATAAAGGTGAGATACATATTATTGAGCCTGATTTAGATGGTTTTGTAAAAAATGCTGTATCTCAAGGCAATTTAAAAGCAGCATTAATACCCGAAGAAGCAGATGTGTTTGTAATTGCTGTGCCTACACCTTTTCATGAAGGGTATAAACCTAATATAGATTATGTGTTGAAGGCAACACAAAGTATTGCACCGTTTGTAAAGCCTGGCAATATTGTAATTTTAGAATCTACATCACCAGTTGGTACTACAGAGAAAGTAGTAGCAACATTAGCAAATGCTGGAGTAGACGTTAGTTCAGTTTTTGCTGCTTACTGTCCAGAAAGAGTTTTACCAGGTAAAATAATGAAAGAATTGGTAGAAAATGATAGAATAGTGGGTGGTGTAAATCAAGAAAGTACAAATGAAGTTGTTGCATTTTATAAAACTTTTGTAAAGGGAGAAGTGTTAGCAACCAATGCTAAAACTGCCGAAATGTGTAAGCTTACTGAAAACTCTTATAGAGACGTAAACATAGCTTTTGCCAATGAGCTCAGTATGATTTGTGATGAAGCTGGCATTAATGTTTGGGAACTTATTAGTTTAGCCAATCATCATCCAAGAGTTAAAATTTTACAGCCAGGAGCAGGTGTTGGAGGTCATTGTATTGCTGTTGATCCATGGTTTATAGTAGCTGATTTTCCTAAATATGCTAAAGTAATTAAATCGGGAAGAGAAGTAAATGATTTTAAGGCAAAATGGGCTGTAGAAAAAATAAAAAATACTGCATTACAATTTCAAATAGAGCATCAAAGAAAACCTATAGTAGCTTGTATGGGCTTGGCATTTAAACCAGACATTGATGATTTAAGAGAAAGCCCAGCTGTAGAAATTGCACATCATTTATTAACAGAAGAGGTAGAAGTAGTTTGTGTAGAACCAAACATTGAAGGTCATACAACTTTGCCACTAGTTACACTTGAATATGCAACAGCAAATGCCGATATCATTTGTTATTTAGTAAAACACAGTCTCTTTTTAGAACATTCTTTTACAGATAAAATTGTTATAGACTTTTGTGGAGTTAATTCCTAGGTATAGTAAAATTGTTCTAGGCAAGTTTAAATGAATATCATCTCAAAAGCATTAAAAAGTAGTTTACTTCAAAACACTTTTTTTCTTTTTTTAAATAAAGGAATAAATGTAATTGTACCAATAATAATTATTCCTTTATGTCATAAATTTTTTGGAATAGAAACTTATGGCCAATGGGTTTATGTTCAGTCGGCACTTTTCATATTCATTGTAATATTTGATTATGGTTTTAATTTAAGTGCACCAAGAGAAATCAGTTTAGTTCAACATGAAAAAACAAGAGTTGAATCTGTATACTCTTCTATACTATTTTTTAAACTATTTGTTGCTCTCTTATTTGGAATTGGGCTGTCTGTTTTTTTAGCAGTTTCAAAAAATCCATTAACATTAATTTTTACTTTTACCTATTTATCTCTAGCATTACAAAGTCTTATTCCATATTGGTTTTTTCAAGGAGTAAAAAGTAATATTTTTATTTTAATTATTAATCTTTTATCAAAACTAATTTTTTTTATACCCATTTATTTAACTGATCTAAGTAAAAAACAGATTTATTTTATTCCATATTTAGAAGCCATTTCTTATTTAATAACTTTTCTTTTAGCTATCGTTGTAATTAGAGTAAAGTTTGGTTGTTCGTTAAAAAAAATAGATTTAGTTGATGTTAAGAAACAACTTATTGAAGGTAAAGACATCTTCATTACATCTTTACTATCTTGGGTGGTTATTTCAGGATCGGTAATAATTGTAGAATATTTCTGTTCTAAAATCGAGCTTGGGTATTTTGCAACATTTACTAGATTAGGTTATTATTTATATGCAATTTTTCAGCCAATCAATCATGCTGTTTTTCCATTTGTATCGGTAAAATTTGCAGAATCTCAAAAAGCAGGACAATCTTTTTTGCGGAAAATTGAGTTTGGCTATTACATTTTAGTAGTACTTTTAATCACACTAATTATTTTTTCTTCAACTCATTTCTTCAAATTTTTCTTGAGTGTAAATTTTGTAGTTGGCTTTGCGGATTATTCATTGGCATTCGTTTTTATATGCTTATGGATTGGGTTTCTATTAATAAATAATTTTTTAGGAATACAGTTCTTATTGGCATCTAAACAAGATAAGTTATACAGAAACTTATTTTTAATAAATGCATTAACTACAATTAGTGGTTTTATTCTATTAGTGCCATTTTTTAATTCGGCTGGAGCAGCACTTGCAATGTGTTTAGGCGAACTTTCATTTTTAATCTGTTATTTTATTTTAAAACCCAAATACATTCTTTTTAGTTAAAAGACTAGTAATAAAAAAGTGACTAAGAAATTAAATATAAATGAATTAGCTTTTAGTTATGTGAAATTTTTGATTTTTTCATTACTATTTTTTGGTACATATTTCTCGAAATTTAATTTAGTTGGACCAGTTTACCTATATGACTTAATGTTGCTAATTCCAATTCTATTTATTCTATGGAATATTAAGATTAATAAAAACAATGATTTTGGGATTGTTTTAGTTATTATTATTTCAATAAGCTATTTGTTTTATTCATTGCTAAACTTAAGTGTAGGAGCTGATATATTGTTAAGACAATTTATGCTTTTTGGATATTTATTAGCAGCTTTTGTTTATGTAAATTACATTAGGAGAATAGAAAATTTCTCTTCTAGAATTATTCAATTTTTAAAGTATTTTGGAAATGTTTCAGCAATTATTCAATGTTTATATTTATTTTATGTATTGTTATTTGTAACTAGGAATATTTTTGAAGAAGGGGCATATTATTATTACTCTAGTATTACAGTTCTTGGATTACTGATTTTTGCAGTAGATAAGCTTATATATTCAAAGTTTTTTTTGTTATATTCTTGTTTAGCTTTTTTTCTTTTGTCTACTACTGGACATAGTAGTGCATTTTTAGCTTATTTCATAGTATTCGTTTTATACTTTCTTGGCAAAATGAACAAGTTGAACAAATTAATAATTTTTATTGTTTTTTTTGTTATAGCAGCCTTAATTGTATTAAAAACATCATTTTTTACAGATGCAAATGCTCAATGGCGTTTGGTTTATTGGGGTTTAACCCTTAAGGGAATTTTTGTTGATAGAGTTGGAATTTTTGGAATGGGCTTTGGTGTGCCATATTCAGATGATGAAGTAGCCTATATTTTACAAGTAGTAAATGGATTTACAGCACAGCAAAGCGATGATTTAGAAAAGTACTTATCTCCGATGCATAATTCTTTTATTACAATCGCTTTTCATATTGGATTTGCGTTTTCATTTTTTATAATCTATCCACTTTTAAAAATTCTTGTTAGCATAATAAGTGGAAGATTTAAATCGAATTTAAATTTTCTTTTTTTGTCTTTAACACTTGTAGCTTTTAGTGTGTGGTCGGCAACTAATGTTATTTTAGAATTGCCTCACTCATCTTTACTTTATTGGTTATTATTTTTAGCTTTCATTTATCTATATCCTGAGTTTTCAAAAATTAATTCTCAGATTTTGAAAAAACCAATTTAGTTTTTTCAAAAAAGTATTATAAATAACTTGTTTATTTAACGCAATCATTCAAGTTCAAACAGTTATAATGTGTATTATTTGTTTTAAACCCTTCAAATAGAAATAAACTTTTTGAACAATAAACCAACCATATTATGTATTACTCAGTTACCACCTCCAATACATGGTCAATCACTAATAAATGAAAAGGTTGTAAATAATGAGGTATTAAATTCAAAGTATGATATTGTTGTACTCGATGCCAAGTATTCAAAGTCAATTAAAGAAATAGGTAGTGGAAATTTTAAAAAAACATTTAAATTAGTTTTAATAATTTTTAAATTATTAAAACTATTAATAACAAGGAAGATTAAATTAGTTTACTTTTCAATTGCACCTATTGGTATCCCCTTTTTTAGAGATGCTAGTTTAGTGTTCTTAATTAAATTTTTTAGGATAAAGATATTGTATCATATGCATGGATTAGGTGTAGATAAAGGAGCATCTAAAAACAAGCTTAATCATTTAGTATATAATTTTGTCTTTAATAACTCTCCAGCTATTATTGTTTCAAGGTTAGTAGAAACAGACTTAAATAAAGTTAAAGTTAAAAAAATCTACACAATAGCAAATGGTATTAAAGATCAAGCATCAAGTTACAAGCATAGAATTTCTGCAACTAATTTTAGTTCGGAAATTAATATCCTATTCCTCTCCAACTTTGTAGCTAATAAAGGTGTATTTACATTTATAGATGTTGTTGAAATTCTAGTTAATAAAGGATATAACATTAAAGCTACCATGATTGGAGCAAGCTATGATATTGATGTTGAGGGCATTACCGAGATTGCAAAAAATCGAGGGCTTACAAAACATATTAATGCTGTTGGAGCAGTTTTCGGGAATGAAAAGTATACTTACATAAGTAATACAGACATTTTTTTATTTCCTACCAAGTTGGAGCTTTTTGGTATTGTCTTATTAGAAAATATGCAATTTGGAATACCAATAGTAGCATCTGCTATTGGTAGCATTCCTGAAATTTTAGATTTTGGTAATGCTGGATTATTAAATGAAAATTTTGAAAGTGCAGATGAGTTTTCAAAACTAGTTGAGCGTTTAATAGTTAATAAAGATTTACGAGAAACAATTGCTCATAATGCTAGGAATAGATTTAGCCAATACTATACCGATAAAATTTTTGATGATAAAATTGTAGCAGCATTTGAAGATAATCTTTAGCTTTTAATAGCATCTTTAATTTGATTAAGTCCAAAATATTTTAATTTTAGTTTTTCAACTTTTTTTATCAAATCGTAGTAAACCTGCACATTCCCATTTTTCTCTATATAAGCTAAATCATCAATAAAATAAATTGTACTATTAGTACTTACTTCTTTTAATATTTTAATTTTTTCACTAGCATTTCTTACAATAAATAATTCATCAGTTCCTGGTGGAAAACCAAATTGAGTAAGCCATTTTATAGTTGCTTGTTTAGATTTAAAACCTCTAGCGGTTAAAAAAATTATTTTATTATTTGGAGACCTCTTCAATATTCTAATTAAACGGTGCATCTTAATAAAAAATGCCAATGTGCTTACTCTTTTAGCTTCCGATACATTTGAATAATGTTCAAAAGATGGAATAGTATCGGCAATTGTATTATCAATATCAAATAAAAAGATTCTTTTTTTTGAACAAGTATTTATTGTTTTAATTGCTTTAAGTCGAACATATACAGTAAGTGGTAATAACAATAACTCTTTTAACATATCATCATTTTAGCTTAAAACGAAATTACTTCCATTTATGGAATTAGCAGGTATTAATATACGCAATATTGCAAACGGTTTTTATATCTTAAAAAACCTAAAGAAGTTTAAACAATTTCAATTTTATTCTAGAGAACAGGTATTGTTTATACAAACCGAAAAGCTAAAAAATATTTTGTGGCATGCAGTTAACCATGTTCCTTATTATAAAAGCTTGAATATTAAAGTAGACTTTGAAAATTTCTCTTTAAATGAGTTGCAAAAGTTTCCTGTAATGTCTAAGCAAATCATGCAACATGAATATAAAAAATTTATATCTGATAATTATGATTATAACAAGCTACAATTTAAGTCTACCTCAGGATCTTCAGGTATGCCATTTAAAATTGCAAAGTCTTACTATAGTGATGCCATAGAATATTGTATTATGCTTAGAGCTTGGAGTATGGCTGATAGTTATGATTATACTTTTAGAGATCCTTGTGTAGTATTGAGAAGCTATTCACCAAAGCCAGGTGAACCTTTATACAAGCATGACAAAATTTTAAATTATTGGTTCTTATCGCCTTATGATATAAACCAGAAAAATTTGTCATTATACTTAGACGTTTTTAAAAAATCGAAAGCAAAATTATTAAGAGGTTATCCTAGTTCTATTTATATTTTAACGTTATTACTTAAAGAAAATAATATTCGTATACCTCAAGTAAAAACTCTTTTTACTTCGTCTGAAAATTTATTACCTCAGTATAAAAAAGTTATTGAAGATTATTGGCAATTACCATTAATTGACTGGTATGGTCAAAATGAAAGAACAGTAACTGTACAAAAATGTGCTTACGGTAATTATCATAATAACGACGAATACGGAATTGTAGAATTAGATACAAACAATCAAATTATTGCAACTTCTTTGAATAACGATGTAATGCCCCTTATTCGATATGCTACTAATGATATTGCAATTCCAACACAAGTAACTAGTTGTGCTTGCGGCAGAGGATTAAGTATTCCTTTTGCAGGTATTGATGGCCGAGCAGATGATTTATTAATGAAAGATGACGGAACTGTTATGGCAACTGTAAATATTTACAATGCCATGGAAAAGTTTCAAGATGTAAAGCAGTTTAAAATAATTCAGGAGGTTGATAAATCTGTACAATTGTATTTGTCAGAAAATAAACCATTAGATAAAGCTTACATCCACCAAATTGAGCAAGAGCTCTATCAACGTTTAGGTAATGTGCCGCTAACCACAAGCATTGTTCAAGAAATTGAACGAAACAGATTAACCGGCAAAATAAAATCTATTGAATCAAGAATTAAATTTTAATGTATGATAAAGGGATTAACCAATGAACAGATTGCAATGGTGCAACATATTAAATTGTTAAAACAACAAGCAGGTTCACATTCGCCAAGTTTATTTACTATAAAAGAGCAGCTACCAACCTTAAAAATGGGAATTGATGCCTGTTTCCTTTCGAATCCTTATGCTACTGATTTGTTTTTAGATTACTTCAAAAAAGAATTATTGGGAGAAGATTTAGCCATTAGAGACATGCTAGAATTCTATCCATCACAGAATAATGTAATCGCATCTTCATTGGCTAATTTTCTAAAAGTGCCTGCCGAAATGTTATTTGTTGGTAATGGTGCAATCGAAATTATTCAAGCCGTAATTCACAATTTTACCCATCAAAAAATTATTGTAAATATTCCTACTTTTTCTTCTTACTACGAGTTTATTAAACCGGGTGTCAGTATTGTATTTAATAAATTAAAAAAGGAAGAAGAATATAAATTGAATGTAAGCGATTTATTAAAATTAGTTCATACAGAGAAGCCTGATACAGTAGTATTGATTAACCCCAACAATCCAAATGGTGGTTATATTACCAAAAGTGAAATTGCTGAGTTATTGGAAGGTTTAAAAAGTGTAGGCACAGTATTATTAGATGAAAGTTTTATTCATTTTGCATTCGAAAATGATCAAATGGATCCATTAAGTTATGTTGATATGGTTTTAAAATATCCCAATGTAGTAACTATTAAAAGCATGTCGAAAGATTTTGGGATTGCAGGTATTAGAGCTGGTTATGCTATTATGCACCCAAGCCGAATTAAGCAACTTTTATCCAATGGTTTTTTATGGAATTCTAATGGCTTAGCTGAATACTTTTTTAAACTATATACTAGAGACCAATTTCAATTAGAATATGAAGTTGTACGAAAAAAATATATCAGAGATACACAAGATTACTTTAAAGTATTGAGCGAAATAGATGGTATAAAGCAATATCCAAGTCAAGCTAATTTTGCATTAATAGAGTTAAAATCAGGTGTTTCAGCCGATGATTTTGCATTTGGATTATTGGTAAAATCTGGAGTTTACACTCGTACTTGCTCAGATAAAATTGGTTTAGATGGCGAGTTTATTAGACTTGCATCTAGATCGGCAGTTGAAAATATAGAAATAATTACCGCAATAAAAGAAGCTCTTTAGCACAATGAAACAGTTAATACAAAATTTTAAGACAGGCGAATTATATGTAGATGAATTACCTGCTCCATCGCTTTCTAATGCAATGGTTTTGGTTGAAAATGAATTTTCTCTAATCAGTGCAGGTACTGAGAAAGGAACTGTAAAAGTTGCTCAATCTTCATTAATAGGAAAAGCAAAGCAACGCCCCGATTTAGTAGCTCAAGTACTACAAAACATTAAGAAAGAAGGCTTAATGGCTACTTTAGAAAAAGTACGTACCAAGCTAGATTCTTTAAAAGCATTGGGTTATAGCACCGCTGGTGTTGTAAAGGCCTCTATGGATACCAATGGAAAGTTTAAAGTAGGTGAAAGAGTTGCATGTGCAGGGCAAGATTATGCTTCTCATGCAGAAGTAGTTGCAGTGCCTCAAAACTTGGTTGTAAAAATTCCTGATAATGTTTCTTTTGAAGAAGCAAGTTTTACCACACTTGGTGCAATTGCATTGCAAGGAGTACGACAAGCTAATCCTAAATTAGGCGAAACTGTTTGTGTAATTGGTTTAGGTTTATTAGGACAAATTACTTGTCAGCTATTGGCTGCAAATGGTTGTAGGGTTTTTGGTATTGATGTTTCTAACTCAATGGTAGAGCTTGCAAAAAAAGTAAGCAAAACTGAATCTATCTCTAGAAATGATGCAGGTTTAAAAACTGCTGTTGAAACTTTTACAAGAGGTTATGGTTTCGATAAAATTATTATTACTGCTGCTGCTCCTACCAATGATCCAATTGAATTATCAGCTGAAATTGCTAGAAAAAAAGGAGAAATAATTATTGTCGGTGCTGTAAAAATGGATTTGCCAAGAGAACCTTATTTTTTTAAGAAAGAGCTTGAATTAAAAATGTCATGTTCTTACGGTCCTGGTCGTTACGATAAAGTATATGAAGAGTTGGGCAATGATTATCCGTTTGCTTATGTACGTTGGACAGAGCAACGCAATATGGAAGCATTTCTAGATTTGGTTGCTTTAGGAAGATTGAATTTAAAAGAACTCATCACCCATACTTTCGATATTGATGATGCAGTTAAAGCTTACGATTTAGTTCTAGGTAAAGTTCAAGAACCTTTTGTAGGCATTTTATTACGTTACCCACCTAATGACAATAAGCATTCAAAACAAATCAATACAATAGCTAAACCCACCAATGGAAAAATAAAAACTTCATTTATTGGTGCAGGTAGTTTTGCTCAAAGCTATCTAATTCCTAATTTAAAAGGGCTAAACGTTACATTAGATACTGTTATTACAAATAATGGTATTAATGCAAAAAATGTTGCAGGGAAGTTTGGATTTGCAGCAGCATCAACCGATGCAAATCAAGTGTATCAAGACAAGAATGCACAAGTAGTTTTTGTGGCATCAAGACATGATAGTCATGCCATGTATGTAGAAAAAGCCATTCAATCAGGTAAACATGTATTTGTAGAAAAACCATTATGTCTTAACGAAACTGAATTAGCTTCTATTCAAACTTTAATGCAAAACAATACCCAATCACTAGTGATGGTTGGTTTTAATAGAAGGTTTGCTCCCGTTGCGGTTGAATTAAATAATCTTTTTTCAAAGATTACAGAACCTAAAGTTGTAAATATTAGAGTAAATGCAGGCTTTATTCCTTTAGATCATTGGACACAACAAGCAGAAATTGGTGGAGGTAGAATTGTAGGTGAAATTTGTCATTTTATTGATTTAATGCAATTCTTTACCAATTCAACTCCAATAAAAGTATATGCCGATTGTATATCTAGCAATAGTATACAAGCAAAAAATGATGATAATATTGCTATTGTAATTCGTTTTGCCAATGGTTCTATTGGTAATCTTACTTATGTTGCTAATGGAGATAAATCATTACCCAAAGAAAGAATTGAAGTATTTGGAGGAAATATTTGTGGTGTAATCAATGACTTTAAAGATGGTGCCATTTATAAAAACAATAAAGTAACTTCTTTAAAATCTTCTGGAAAAGGACATAGTCAAGAAGTTGCTGCATTTATAAAATCTATTGAACAAGGAACAGCATCTCCAATCTCTTTTGAATCTATCCATGCAACAACACTAACTACATTTAAAATTTTAGATGCTATTAGAACAGGGTTGCCACAAACTATTAATTAAGTTAAACTTAAACACACTTAAATAGTCTGTTTAACATCTTTATGAAAAAGCTACTTTTCATGCTTTCCTTCTTTATTTCATTCTATGGATTTAGTCAATCTGTAGAAAGTTTCGACTATGGGGGTAGCTATTATAGTAATGACCAAGGCCAATTCTTCTCAAGTGATATCGTTCAAACATCAAAATTAAATATAGAGAGTAGGTTAGTGATTAAAGTAGGATTCTTAAACAATAGGCTTTTATCCTTAATTGTAAATGGGCAGAATAATGGCACTTCGCCAACTATTCCAATGATTGTTTTTCCCAATCCTGCAACGAACATTATCAATTATTTTGTTGCTAATACTTACGAAGTAAAAGAAGCTCAAATTTATTCGACTTCGGGTAAATTAGTTATAAAAGCCGGAACACAAAAAAGCATAAATGTTAGTCATTTAGCTAAAGGATTTTATGTGCTTAGAATTCAGTTTATGGATAACGTGATTACAAGTGCTAAGTTTTTAAAACAATAATATTCTAATTCTATGCGATTTTTCGTATTTATATTATTTCTCTTTTTTTCTTATACAGTTACAGCACAAGAAACCTTTAACTATCAGGCGAATATACTTACTAAAGAAGGATTGCCAGCAGCTAATAGGCAATTCAGAGTAAGTGTCAAAGTGGGTAATGATTCTTTATTTTTAGATAATAATTTTTATCAAGAAATCATTCAAGTTAGGTCTGGAAATTATGGATACTTAACTTTTGAAATTGGTAAAACAGGATCGGGAAGATTGTCTAATAGTGTAGAATGGAGTAAAGATGTATTTATAGAATTGCAAATTACAACAATAGATAATTTAGAGAGAATTGACATACCAATAAAGCATAGATTAAACTTTTCGCCTAAAGCAATTTATGCTTTGAAAGCCGAAAGTGCTTTGATTACAGATCTTTCTTATAAAGCAATCAATGCTGATACAAGTGCATTCAGTAAAACAGGAGCATGGGCGTTAAGAGCAGATAGTGCAAAGTATTCCATCAATACCGATACAGCCCAATATAGTTTGGTAGGAAAATGGAGTGCAAAGAGTGATTCAGCTTTACATGCAATCAATGCTGATACAAGTGCATTCAGCAAAACAGGAGCATGGTCGTTGAGAAGCGATAGTGCAAAACATGCAATCAATTCAGATACAAGTGAGTTTAGTAAAACTGGAGCATGGTCGTTAAGAGCAGATAGTGCAAAGTATTCCATCAATGCCGATACAGCCCAATATAGTTTGGTAGGAAAATGGAGTGCAAAGAGTGATTCAGCTTTACATGCAATCAATGCTGATACAAGTGCATTCAGTAAAACAGGAACATGGGCGTTGAGAGCAGATAGTGCCAAACATTCAATCAATACCGATACAGCCCAATATAGTTTGGTAGGAAAATGGAGTGCAAAGAGTGATTCATCATTACATGCCATTAATGCTGATACAAGTGCATTCAGCAAAACAGGAGCATGGTCATTAAGAGCTGATAGTGCAAAACATGCAGTGAATGCCGAT
>CALRVE020000012.1:0-93413 GCA_943371535.1 Asaia bogorensis
TTCTTTCATAGCTGCATCATTTTCGTCAGCAGCAGTTAATACACTCATGATTTCACCAATGGGCTTTTTATCGCCTTTCTCCCATTTTACCAAACGTGCAATTACTTTTTCTTTATGTTTTGCACCATTTATTTTATCTAAAGGAATAAATAAATCGGGCATGGGTTTATCTGTATCTGGAACAAAAAAAGCAAAGTTGGTACTCAGTTGTAAATGACCAATAAACTCAGTTTGTTTACGACTAATCACTTCTGTTATTTTACCTTCTTTTCGTCCAGAGTTCAAGTTTTCTTTTACCACTTTCACCCTTACAGTATCGCCATGTAAAGCAGTATTAAAATCGCCTTGGCGTACCAATACATCACCAGTTCCATCTGGAATTACTACATAACCAATTCCACTCCTTGTTACATCTAATACACCTTTAATTTCATTGGTTACATGTGTGTTTTTGGTGGTAGTATGTTTTTGTTTTTTTGATTTTTGCTTACTCATGATTCATTGGGATTAAAAGTAAAATTGCTTACAAACTCTATAATTGTTTGATTAAACTGTTCAGTATCATCAAATAAAAATCGATGCTTTACTGGCAAAACATATAAAGGCAACTGTTCAAGTTCGGTAGAGAATTTAGTTAAACGTACTGCATCTTTTTCGGTAGTTAGAATTATTTTTCTTTTAGTAGCAACTTCATTGAATCGTTCTTTAATATCTTTCAAATCGTCTATCGAAAAAATATGATGATCGCCATAATCTTTTTGATAATACGTGTGTACCGAATTATGTAAATATTCTTTCAAAGGTTTTGGATTGGCAATACCACAAACCAGCAACACTTCATCATTGGGTGTTAAAATCCACTCATCATTGGCATTATAAATATGATAAGGTGTACCATATTCAATGGTGGTAAAATAAACTCTTTGATGGGGTTTGGGTTTTAAGCTTCTGAGTATTTTATATTTTTTGTCTTGATTAAGATCAGCAGGACATTTAGTTACAATAATCACTTGGGCTCTATGGGCACTTTTCCATTCATCTCTTAAATCACCAGTAGGCAAAAAGAAATCTTGTGTGTAAATATTACTAAACTCGGTTAACACAATATTAAAACCGGCTTTTACTTCTCGATGCTGAAAAGCATCATCTAAAATAATGGCTTGTAAATTGGGTTTATCTTGTAATAATTGAGGAATTGCCACCAAACGTTCTTCTCCAACAGCAATAGCAATATTCGGGAATTTGGTATGAAACTGCATAGGCTCATCTCCTATTTCTAATGCAGTGGTTTTGTCATTTGCCAATGCATAACCTTTTGTTTTTCGTTTGTAACCACGACTTAAAGTACCAATTTCAAAATGTGGTGCCAAGAGTTCAATCAAGTATTCAACCATGGGAGATTTTCCAGTTCCACCAACTGCTAAGTTGCCAACACAAATTAAAGGAAAGTTGAAAGCTGCACTTTTCAAATATTTTTTATCGAATAGCCAGTTTCGAATAATAACAACAATACCATAAAGTATTGCAAATGGCAATAATAAAACCCTAAACGATTTTAAAAATAAAGTATTAAAATTCATAAATAGTTTGCGGAGTAATACAATAATTTAAAGGTATATCAAATTCGTTCACATCTTCAATTTTATTGATTGGCTCAAAATAATTGAAGCCAATTGTAACAGCATCGTCACGGCATTGGGCTAAGAATTTATCGTAATAACCTTTACCAAAACCAACTCTAAAACCTTGCTTATCATAAATTAGTTGAGGTACAAAAATGATGTCGATATCAATAGGACTAACGATTGCTCCTTCTTTTGGTTCAGTAATTCCATAAGCACTTGTATGATATACTGTTTCTTCATTAATTAAAATAGCATGCATAATTCCTGTTACTAAATCAACCACAGGATAAGCCATTTGTAAATTGGGAATGGTGTGCCTTAAGTAAGAGGAATATAAATGTGTGTTGGGTTCGTTGGAATGAGCCATTGGCCAATAAGTAAGTAATGTTTGTGCATTACCAAAATCGAACTGTTGAAATTGAATGAGCATTAAATCATCCCACTTCAATTTTTCTTTTGAAGCAATGCCCAATCTTTGTTCTTTATAAATTTTTCTGAGTTCTTTTTTAATCATAACAACTTGCGTAAAGATAATTGTATCTCTTGAGCTTGTTGTACTACAAAATCTTTATTTATACACGTTGCAAATGGAATGCTGCCAATTTTTGGATAGCCCGACCATTGTACAATTTCATCTTCATAGTTTAAATAAGAATCATTAAAAATCCAACCTAAAACATCAATATTTCTTTGTTTACAGATATTGGCAGTTAATAAAGAATGATTGATACTGCCTAAATAATTTCTACTTACTACAATTACTTTGGCTTGCAGTTGTTCAATTAAATCAATTACAAACTCAGTTTCATTTAATGGTACTAATATGCCACCTGCTCCTTCTATAACTAATTTGGAGTTTGAAGTTTGGGGTTGTTGATTGATGATATTATTGAGATTGATTTGTACTTGCTCAGTTCTTGCTGCTATATGTGGCGATGCAGGCATTTGCAGTTTATATACTTCTGAATGAATTACAGTTGTGGGATTACTAATTAAATTACTTACCTGCAAAGCATCTGTACCGTTTTCAAAACCAGCTTGAATGGGTTTCCAATAATCGGCTTGCAAAGCTTCAGTTACAACAGCACTCACAATGGTTTTACCAACATCGGTTCCTATACCTGTGATGAAAATGGGAGTCATTTTAGAGTTATGGATTATGAGTTATAAGTGATAGGTTATAACAAGTAAATTAAAAAAAAATCATCATCCTCAAACCTTCCACCTTCTTTCTTCTACCTTCTGTCTTCTGTCTTCTACCTTCTTTCTTCTATCTTCTTTTTTCTGTCTTCTATCTTCTATCTTCCATCTTCTTTCTTCTAACTACAAACAAAAAAACTAAACAACGTTGTTCCATAATTTCTTACAAAACTAAAGCCGTCAAATTTTTCATAATTGTTACGTGGCGTATGTTCTAGCACAAAAAAACCATCAGGTGCAATTATTTTTTGTTGAACAATGATTTTAGGAATTTCATCAATAGGTCCAAGTGCATAAGGAGGTCCAGCAAAAATAAAATTGTATTGTTCGGTACAAGTTTTAAGAAAATTAAAAATATCCATTTTTAATATTTTGCAATTTTCTACGCCAAGCATATCCATATTTTTTTTGATGAACGCATGCATCGTGTTATCCTTTTCAACAATAGTTAAATCAGCAGCACCTCTTGATGCTAGTTCATAACTAATGCTTCCAGTACCACCAAAAAGATCTAAGGTTTTAATTTCATCAAAGCTCATTCTACTTTGCAAAATATTGAATAAGCCTTCTTTAGCAATATCGGTAGTAGGCCTTGTGTAAGGCATTTTTGCTGGTGGATTTATTTTTCGTCCACCAAACTTTCCTGAAATAATTCTCATGCCTGCAAATTGAAAAAAGGTGAGAAATAATGTGAAGGATAAGCAGCTAATTTTTCTAAACTACATTGTTCATCATTTACTACAGTTAACAATACATTTTTAAATTGTTGTTGTAGGTACTTAAAGAGTGGATCATTTGTTTCAATAATACCACTTAAAAGTAAAGTATCGTTTGTAGACACATTAAACTTGTTGGCAATATTTAAAATATAGTATAACGCATCTTCTGCCGTTGTAAAATCGAAAGATTGAATAATTTGTAACTGTTTATTTTTTACAGCCACTACTACAAAATGTTTATAATAAAAGTTCACATAAATACAATCTGCTATTTTATGGGTTGCATTATTTAAAACTCCATTTAAAATGCCATTGTACACATGATGCTCGGAAATAGATAAAAAATTTCTATGAATAGTTTCTTCTAATGCTGGATGAATTCTATAAACAGTAAATATTTTTTCGCCATTTACTTGCAAACTTTCTGTTTTAAGTATGGCTTTTTCACTTTCGCCAAAAATTAAATTTAAAAAAGCTTCGTTACTACTATCGTTGTATTTATAAGCAGGTACTAAAACAGCTTCATTAAAATGATAAAAAATTTGGGTATTGTTATAACTCTTATCCATTAATCCAGAGTTAATTCTTACTTCATAAAAAATATCTTCCCAATCGTTTTGATCTAATTCAATTTTAAAAAATTCAAATGCCGTAATGTTTTGATTGGTTTCACTCTTCACCAAACAAACAATGTGTTGATGGCATACTTCTACCACCAAAGTATCTTTATTAAAAGGCGAATAGCCAGTTGATTCGCTGTATAAACCAATTGTTTTTTGTATCATGAATATGCAGATTGCTGTGCAATGATATAAAATTATTGCTGTAATAACTATGCTTTGGTGCAGATTCTAAACCTTAGCTTTGCCGCCTAATTTATGGCCACCAATTCCGTACATAACAATTTACAAGTACAAATTAGTAATCAACAAATTCTAAAGATTACTTTCCCTATTGCATTATCTATACTTGTTCCACAAATTAATTTTATCACCAACAACATTTTTTTAGGCCATATAGATGGTTATGGAAAAGAAGCATTGGCTGTGGCTGGCATTACAGGTGTATTTTACCTAATTTTTGCTGTAATTGGCAATGGTTTAAATAGTGGTTTACAAAGTTTAATTGCCCGACGGGCAGGTGAAAATAAAATTGATGCTATTGGTTCTCTTTTTTTTCAGGGTGTTTTAGTAGCTATGGTTTTAGCCATTTTGGGGATGCTGATTACTTGGTTTATTGCTCCAAGTATTTTAAGGTATAGTTTACACAATGAACAACATATTCAAATGTCGATTAGTTTTTTAAACATTCGAATATTGGGTTTACCATTTTTATACCTCTATCAAATGCGTAATGCATTACTTGTTGGAACCAACCAAAGCAAGTTTTTGATTTATGGAACTGCTGCCGAAACAATTAGTAATGTAGTGTTAGACTATGGATTAATATATGGCAAATTAGGTATGCCAAATTTGGGCTTTAATGGTGCTGCTGTTGCATCGGTAATTGCTGAGTTTATTGGACTGGTAGTTATTTTTTTAGTTATTAAATGGAAAGGCATTAGCCAACAATTGCAGTTGTTTAAAAATTGGAAATATGATGCTACCAATGCAAAACTCATTTTAAAAACATCTGCTCCGTTAATTGTTCAATTTGCTATAAGCATTATTAGCTGGGAATTCTTTTATATTTTAATAGAACATCATGGAAGCACCAATTTAGCAGTTAGCAATGCCATGCGTAATATTTTTGGATTTTTTGGTTGTTTTACTTGGGCTTTTGCAAGCACTAGTAATGCTATGGTGAGTAATATTATTGGGCAAGGCTTGCAGCATAGAGTGATTGAATTGGTATATAAAATAAGTAAGTTAAGTGTTGCATTTGCTGTATCGGTTTGTTTAGTGATTAACTTATTCCCAAACTTATTTTTGTCTATTTATGGCCAAGGACCAGAATTTATTGCTGCTGCAATTCCTGTATTAAGAGTTGTATCATTTGCTTTAATAGTAATGAGCATATCGGTAGTTTGGTTAAATGCTGTAACAGGAACAGGAAATACAAAAATTAATTTATACATAGAAATGATGGCAATAATTCTGTACTGTGCGTATGTATATATAGTATTAGAAAAACTACAACTCTCTATAATGTGGGGTTGGGCAAGTGAATGGTTGTATTGGACGAGTATGCTTATTCCATCTTTTATTTACATGAACTCTAATAGATGGAAGCAAAAAAGGATTTAAATTTCACTAAATTCTTTTAATGAACAATAAATAATGTTTGCCTTTTAAGGTACAGCAGTATCATCTACCCTCTCAACTGATTCACTAAATCAACATATTGTTGCATTGCATCATTTTGAGTTAAGCCTTTTAGTTTTGCCCAAGCTTCATGTTTAAATTTTGCAACAAAATCAAAAGGATTGGTTGGGTCACTTTCAGTATTATCTCCTTCAGTTGCTTGCTTGTATAAACTATATAATTTTAAAAGGGTTTCGTTATCTGGTTTGGCAGATAATAATTTACTATTTGCTACTGCTTGTTGAAAAATTTCTTGTAATTCCATAATTTTTTATTGTAATTCTGATAATAATTTTTTCCCTTCTTCTTTTAATGCAGCATCATCTGCAGTTCTTAAAGGAAGTTTCACCAATTGCTTTAAAATTTCAATTGCTTTTGGTGGTTTATTGTCGTCAATATAAGCTTTAGCCAAATCTAAATAATTCAGCATAAAATATTGATCGTATTGTTTACATTTTTCAAAATACTGAATAGCCAACTCAATTTTGCCATCGGGTAATCCTCCATAAAATAATTTCACTGCTGCTTTTTTGATACCAGATAAATTCACCATTTCAACATGCCATTTGCCCAAAGTATAATTGGCTTTTGCATGTTTAGGATTTATGGCTAAAGCTTTATCGCTAAAGTTTTTTACATCTTTAACATAAGCAACAATTTTTTTATTTTCACTTTCTACATCGGTTAATTTTCCACTTGCTACGGCCATTACATAATTAGCATCATCGCTATTTGCATTAACCGCTAATGCTCTTTGGGCAAATGCTAAAGACGATTGAAAATACAATTGTTTATCTTTTTTATTGGGCAATCTTGCTCCAACAGCAGCACTTAATTCAGCAGATTTTATCAATGCTTTTAAGTTATTGCCATCTGCAACTAAAACTTGTTTGTATTTATCTAAAGCTTCTGTTTCTTTAAACTTATACTCCAAGTTTTCTGCTTCTTTCAGCATTGTATTTACATCTTGAGCAAATGATGTTGCTGCAATTAAAACAAATGCTAAGCATGTGATAATTTTATTCAAAATTTGATTCACCTTTTTGATAATTAACAATTAATAATTGACAATTGAAAACTCATAACCTATAACTTAAAACTTATAATTTACAACTCTCGACTCAATTCAAAACTTATACCAACACTTCCTTGAAACTGAGTAATTGGTGGATTTAACTTCTTAATTGAAAATTGTACTTTGTGGGCCAAATCAAATTCAGCCAAAATTTTACTACAAATTTCTTGAGCCAATGTTTCTAATAATGGAGTAGGCTGTTGCATTCTCTCCTTCACCAAAGCATAAACTTTTGAATAATCTATTGTTTGATGAATAGCATGTATTCTAGCTTCAGCTTTTTTTTGCTGAATAGAAATATTCACTTCAAAATCATTCCCCAAAATCTGTTCTTCTTCAAACAAACCATGGTAGGCATGAAATTTTAGATTATTTAAATGAATTGTAAGCACGCTAAAAAGTATAAAAGTTTATAAAGTATAAAAGTTTATAAAGTATAGAGCCAACCTTAAACTATTTGAACTCTTAAACTCACAAACTTTCTTAATGCCCTAAAGTTGCTAAATAACGTTCAGCATCTAAAGCTGCCATACAACCACTTCCAGCAGCAGTAACAGCTTGACGATATGTTTTATCTTGTACATCGCCAGCAGCAAAAACACCTTCTACATTGGTTTTGCTAGTTCCTGGAACAGTTAAAATATAACCCGTTTCGTCCATGGTTAAATAATCTTTGAAAATACCACTATTAGGTTCGTGACCAATTGCCACAAAGAAACCACTAATAGGCACTTCAATTTTTTCGTTGGTTACAGTATTATGAATTCTTACAGCTTCAGTTTTCTTTTCACCCAAAATTTCATCGGTTACACTATTCCAATAAATTTTAATGTTGGCCGTATTCTTCACACGGTCTTGCATGATTTTACTAGCTCTCATTTGATCTCTTCTTACAATCATGTGTACAGTTGTACAAAGTTTACTTAGGTATAAAGCTTCTTCAGCAGCAGTATCTCCTGCTCCAACAATAGCTACCTCTTTTCCTTTAAAAAAGAAACCATCACAAACAGCACAAGCACTCACACCAAAACCATTTAAACGTTGTTCGCTAGGCAAGCCTAACCATTTTGCTGATGCTCCTGTACAAATAATAATGGCATTCGATTCTATCCAATTTTCTTCATCAATTTGAACTTTATACGGACGTTGAGATAAATCTACTTTAGTGGCTAATCCATAACGAATATCAGCTCCCATTCTTGCAGCTTGCTTTTCAAAATGAATCATCATTTCTGGCCCTTGAATACCGTCGGGATAACCAGGATAATTTTCTACTTCTGTTGTAATAGTTAACTGTCCACCAGGCTGAATACCTTGATATAAAACTGGTTTCAAACCTGCACGAGCTGTATAAATAGCTGCTGTATAACCTGCTGGTCCACTTCCAATAATTAAAACTTCTGCTTTTTCAATTGTTTCACTCATAAAAATTCTTTTTTTCTATACGAGCAAAAGTATAATAGTCTTACACTTTTAAGTACAGGTTTTTGCACAATTGTATTATTTGGGGATAATCACTGTTTTTAATTGGGTTGAATATCCACTAAAAGCTCCCAATGCTCCATTACTAATGTTGCCAATTACTTTGATGGGAGAAGAAAAAGGATTGCCTACAGATTGAAAAGCAAATTCCCAAGTATTCCAAAAATTATAGGTTGCTTGATCAATATTGGCAAATTTTATAGTAACTGTATCGCCTCTAAAAAAATAGCCTGAACTATCTAAACTTGAAGGAGGTCTATTTCTATCAACTCCAGCAGTAACAGGAATATCGTAGGTTTTTCCATCAATTACCTGATCATCAAAAACAGAGTTTCCGCCAGGTAAAAATGGTTCATTGCTTCCTCTTTTAGTATAATATCTTATGAAATTGCCCAATCCTTGAGGATCAGTAATTTTTGCCATTACAATAGCAAAAGTAGTATCAACATTTGTTGGAGGTTTCTTCCACCACAATGAATCAATTTTTTTGGTTAATAAAGGAATGGTTGTACTTGCTGCATATACTTGATTATCGGTTACAATTCTTAAATCGTATTTTTTACCTACTTCGCCAATAAATGAAGTAGTAGGATTTGAAAAATCATTTGAATAAAAATAAAAAGTAATGCCATTATTGGTGATACCATATTCTCTTAAAGTGTGTGTTGTTGTTCCATTAGAAACTGTAACAGTTGCATTTCTTACAAAAGAATTGGTAAAAGCACCAATATTCAATTCAGAAAAGAAGTTGAGCGATTTAGTTAACACAACCACCGGCGGTTCTCCTGTTTCAATTTGAGCATCTACTACCAATTTGGGTGCAGCAGTTTCTGGCTGTAATTGAATATCTTTTTCACAAGAAATAAATAATACGCTAAAAACAAAAAGTATAAAAAATGGTTTCATAATGTCAAAATTACTCCTCAATAACAAAATGAAATGTAAAAGGTTATTGAAGTATTGAATATTGATACATAAACATAACTAGCCCTAAAATATTACGACTATATTCAATAGGCTTAAATAATTCACATAACTGAATAACCATTATTTTTTAGTTCACCATTAGCAACCGATATTCGCAATAATAACATTCGTTAGCATGCCAACTATATCTTTTGACAATACTGAAAATGCTTTTGCCTATAAATCGGATAAAGAATTAAAAAAAGCAAAATTCTTATTCACTACAATGGGTTATCCTTTTTTTGTGCCATTAGGTACAAGAATAACTCCTCTATTAATTAAGGGTAAAATGCCTTTTATTAATACCATTGTTAGAAATACCATTTTTAAGCAATTTGTTGGGGGCGAAAGTTTAGAAGAAACCAAAGCCATTGGCGATATTTTAGGCAAATACAATGTGCAAGTTATTTTAGATTATGGCGTTGAAGGAAAAGAAGGCGAAAACAATTTCGATATTGCTACCGATGAATTTATAAGAGTTATTAACTATGCAGCTACACAAAAAAACATTCCATTTATTAGTGTAAAAGTTACTGGTATTGCACGTTTTGCTTTATTAGAAAGTTTAGACGAAGCTCCAAGATTAAGAAGTGGAATTCATGATCATGAAGCTGAAATTGGCGAGTGGGAAAGAGTAAAAGATAGAATGTATGCCATTTGTGCAGTGGCTGCAGAAAAAAATATTGGTGTTTTAATTGATGCTGAAGAAAGTTGGATTCAAGATCCGGTTGATAGACTTACCATGGAGATGATGGCTGAGTTTAATAAAGAAAAAGTAATTGTGTACAATACTATTCAGTTGTATAGACATGATCGTTTGCAATTCTTAAAACTGTCTCATAAAATTGCACAACAGCAAAATTTTAAATTGGGTGTAAAGTTGGTTCGTGGTGCTTATATGGAAAAAGAACGTGCAAGAGCTTCTCAAAAAGGTTATCTAAATCCAATTCAACCCGATAAAGTTGCAACGGATAAAGATTATGATGCTTGTGTAATTTATTGCTTAGAAAATATTCAATCTATTTCTACCATTATTGCTAGCCATAATGAAAAAAGCAATTTATTAGCTTTCGATTATATGCAAAGCAATAATATACCTATGAATCATGCCCACATTCACTTTTCACAACTGTATGGCATGAGCGATAATATTACATTTAACTTATCTAAACATGGGTGTAACGTCAGTAAATATTTACCTTTTGGTCCTATTAAAGATGTAGTGCCATATTTAATGAGAAGAGCACAAGAAAACTCTTCTGTTAGTGGGCAAACAGGCAGAGAATTGGCTTTATTAAAAAGAGAAATGAATAGAAGAAAAAAAGGTTAGTAATTTTTACTAACCTTTTTCATTTATATAGCTTGATGATTAAATGGCTGCAGCACCATTTCACTAACCACACCACTTACAGGCTGCTGACACAAGAACCAAATGGCTTTTGCAGCTTCATCGGTTACAATCATTTTATCTCTTTGTACACGTAAATCTATGGTGTCCCAAAAACTAGAATCAACACCTCCTAAGAATAAGTTGGTAATACGTATTTCTGTTCTTTTCAATTCTTCACGAATACTTTGCATCATGCCCGTTAAGCCATATTTACTAGCTGTATAAGCTGCAGCACCAGCCATAGGCACTTTACCTAAAACACCTGGAATATTAATAATTAATCCTTTTTTTACTTCTTTCATAGTTGGTAAAAAAGCCTTCATTAATAAAAATGGACCAATTAAATTGAATTGCAAAGTCTTGGTAAAATCTTCTTCTGTTAATGTGTCCATTGGTTTTATTATACCAATACCTGCTGCATTCACCAACACATCAATGGTTGAATAAACAAGAAAAAACTGCTGTTTTAAACGTTCAATATCTTCACTTTTGCTAATGTCAGCTACACAATATTTACTCGAATCGATACCCAATTCGTTAGCAATTTGTTCTAACTTTTCTGCATTACGACCAGTAATAAAAATATTGGCTCCGCTACTCAATAACAATTTAGCCGTTTTGCTACCAATGCCACCTGTAGCACCAGTTAATAACACATTTTTTCCTTTCAAGAGTTCCATACTATTTATTTTAGTACAACTTAAACAAAGGCAAGTGCTTTTTGTTTTGAAATTGTATAAATTATGCAAACAGCAACCATCATATTTCCACATCAGTTATTTAAAGAACATCCTGCAATTGAAAAAAATAGACCTATTTTTTTAGTTGAAGAATGGTTGTTTTTTAAACAATACAACTTTCATCAACAAAAATTGATACTGCACAGAGCAACAATGCAGTTTTATAAAAACTATTTAATTGAAAAGGGATATTCAGTTGAATATATTGAAAGTGAAAATCCACTTTCCGATGTAAGGCAACTTATTGTTCATTTGGCTGAAAAAGGAATCACAGCTATTCATTACTGTGAAGTAGTAGATAATTGGTTAAACAAAAGAATAGAGCAAACCTTCAAGCAAAATAACATTCAACCAAAAGCTTACACAACGCCCAACTTTTTAAATACAATGGTTGAGGCAGCTGATTTTTTTGATAAAAAGAAAACCTATTTTCAAACAGATTTTTACATAGATCAAAGAAAAAAAAGAAACCTGTTATTAGATGATGCAGGAAAACCTATTGGCGGCAAATGGACATTTGATGCTGAAAACAGAAGCAAATTTCCAAAGAATGAGATTGTACCAAAGATTGATTTTCCAGCTGAAAATAAATATGTTGTTGAAGCAAAAAAATATGTTGATGAACATTTCAGTAAAAATTATGGCATCAATACTTCATCTCTTAAAAACTTCTACCCTACCACATTTGAAGAAGCAGAAGTTTGGTTAGAGAATTTCTTACAAAACCGTTTCAACAAATTTGGTATTTATGAAGATGCTATAGTTGCTAAAGAAAATTATTTATACCATAGCATATTAACGCCTATGCTCAACGTGGGATTATTGAACCCTCAACAAATTATTGATGCTACTTTACAACATGCAGCCAAGCATGATATTCCTTTAAATTCTTTAGAAGGTTTTGTTCGCCAAATTACTGGTTGGAGAGAATTTATAAGAATTGTATACGAACGTGAAGGCAGCAAACAAAGAACAACCAACTACTGGAAATTCACTAGAAAAATACCTGCTAGTTTTTGGCAAGGGGAAACAGGCATTTTACCCATTGATACAACCATTAAAAAAACATTGAAAACAGCTTACAATCATCACATTGAACGATTGATGATTTTAGGTAACTTTTTTTTGCTCTGCGAATTCGACCCAAATGAAGTACACCAATGGTTTATGGAAATGTATATTGATGCTTACGATTGGGTAATGGTGCCTAATGTGTATGGCATGACTCAATTTGCTGATGGTGGATTAATGACCACAAAACCATACATAAGTGGAAGTAACTACTTAATGAAGATGAGCAATTTTGAAAAAGGCAAATGGCAAGAAATATGGGATGCATTGTTTTGGCGTTTCATGTGGGTACATAAAGATTTCTTTAGACAAAATCCACGATTGGGTATGTTATTGAACACATGGGATAAAATGCCTGAAGAGAAAAAACAGAATCATCTAAACATTGCGGAAAATTATTTAGCATCACTGGATAGAGAAAACAATTAACCTATGCAACGACCTTGGAACAGAGTAAACCTACCAGTTTACTCTATAAGCAGTAAAGACTTAGAAGGCAATACCAACATGCATATAATCACTTATGCTCAAGCAGTAAGTATGCAGCCCAAACAATTTATTTGTGCCATTTATTTTGGTACAAAAACATTGGAATTGGTTGAGAAGAACCCACATTTTATATTACAAATTTTAGGAGCTGAACAATATAGATTGGTTGATTTATTGGGCAAAAAATCGGGCAAGAACATCAATAAAATTGAACGTTTACAAAAAAGAAATTTATTAACTGAGTGGAATGGATTTTATATTTTGAAAGAAGCATTGGCTGTAATGGAAATGAAAGCCATTCCCCTCTACTTTGGAGAGGGGTTCGAGGTGAGACCACCAGATCACAAATTATTTCTTTGCGATGTAATTGCATATAAAAACTTACACGACGGAACTCCGCTTACCACTCAAATCTTAGGTGAAAAGAAAATCATTAGAATCTAATGTTCAAACCTTTAATAAATATTGTTTGGTTTAAAAAAGACTTGCGTTTGCAAGACCATGCTCCCTCACAAGCTGCTATTGAACAAGGCTTACCCACTATTTTACTGTATTGTTTTGAGCCATCAATTATGCAAGATGCCACTACAAGTAATAGGCATTTGCGTTTTATTTTTCAAAGTCTAAAAGCCATGGAAGATGAGTTGTTTAAACACAATCAACACATCAACATTATACAAGATGAAGTGATTGCTTTCTTAGAAAAGTTGCAGGAACAATATATCATTAAATCCATTTTTTCTCATCAAGAAATTGGTAATGCAACTACATTTAAAAGAGACAAACAAGTAAAAAAGTTTACAATAGCAAGAGGAATTGAATGGATAGAACTGAACACTAATGGCGTTATTAGAGGTTTACAAAATAGGAGCAATTTTAGTGAGCATTGGCTAAAAACAATGGATGCAACAATTTTTAATGTTGATTTAGCTAAACTAAAAAGCATTCAACTTAACATAGATATAGTTGGTCATTTATCATTAGATGAAAGTATCACTCAAGCCAATAAAAATTTTCAGCCAGGTGGTGCAACTACTGCTCAACAATACTTACATAGTTTTTTATACGACAGAAAAAATAATTATAGTAAACATATTTCAAAACCATTAGAAAGTAGAAAAAGTTGCAGTAGAATTTCTCCTTATTTAACTTATGGTAATATTTCAATTAAACAAGTATATCAGGCTACTCTGCAAGCTAAAAAAGACACAGGCGATAAGAAGAATATCAACTTTTTTATTACCCGTTTGCATTGGCATTGTCATTTTATTCAAAAGTTTGAAAGCGAATGCAGCATTGAGTATAACAACTTAAATAAAGGATTTAATTCAGTAAGAAATGAAATAAATGAGCACCATTTAAACGCATGGAAAAATGCACAAACAGGCTTTCCATTGATTGATGCTTGCATGCGTTGCTTAACTACAACAGGTTATTTAAATTTTAGAATGAGAAGCATGTTGGTATCTTTTTTAACGCATCATTTATGGCAACCTTGGCAAGCTGGAACACATCATTTAGCGAAACTTTTTTTAGATTATGAGCCCGGCATTCATTACCCACAATTTCAAATGCAAGCTGGTACCATGGGGGTAAATATCATTAGAATTTACAACCCTGTAAAGCAATCGCAAGATCACGACCCCAATGGAATTTTTATAAAACAATGGTTACCCGAATTAGCCAATGTTCCAACAGCATTTATACATGAGCCTTGGAAAATAACACCATTTGATGTTGCTAAAAATGTGTTTGAATTAGGCAATCACTATCCAAAACCTATTGTACAGTTAGAAGAAGCAGCCAAGTATGCAAGAGAACATTTATGGACAATTAAAAAATCGAAACCAGTTAGAGAAAATAACAGAGGCATTTTACAAAAACATACCAATAGAAAAACTGAAAAAGAAAAACCATTACAATTGTTTGCAAATGAAGAATAGGTTATTGCCGGAAAGACGGAAAGTAGGGAAGAATTTTTGAAGTAATTTTTATATCTCGAAGCAATAATTAATAATTCCAATAATTAATAATTTTCACAATTATGAGCACATTAAAAGCACATCAACATAAAGAGCAACCCAATTTATTTAATGAAGTAGAAATGGAACACAGTGAGGTTCTATTTCCAACTGATTATGCATCTGTACTGAAACGCATTCAACATATAGATGCTGGCAAATATGCTAAAACTAGAAATTTTATTAATGGAGCTGTCACCTATTTATCCCCTTATATTTCAAGAGGATTTATAAGTCTGCTACAAATCAGAGAAGTGGTAATGCATGACAAAAAATTGTACGAAGTTGAAAAACTCATGCAAGAGTTGGCTTGGAGAGAATATTTTCAACGCATTTGGCAATTTTATGGCAATGGAATTTTTAATGATGTAAAGCAACCACAACAAAATGTGCAGCATCGTCAAATTCCTGCTGCAGTTGTGAACGCATCAACTACTATTGATGGCATTGATACAGGAATAGAAAATTTATACAAAACGGGTTACATGCACAATCATTTACGCATGTACACTGCTATGCTTACTTGCAATGTTGCACGAAGCCATTGGAGTATGCCTGCTAAATGGATGTATTATCATTTATTAGATGGAGATCTTGCAAGTAATACATTGAGCTGGGAATGGGTTGCTGGCAGCTTTAGCAGCAAAAAATATTTTGCCAATCAAGAAAATATCAGCAAGTACACAGGTAGTAATCAACAACGAGGTTATCTCGCATTCGATTATGAAACGATTGCCAATATGCCCATTCCAACTGCATTAGAAGAAACCGTTTCATTAGAACTGAAAACCAATTTACCAATAGCTGAAGCTATTAAAATTGATGCTTCATTACCAACCTTAGTATACAATACCTATAACATAGATCCTGCATGGCATAAAGAAAAAGAGGCGAATAGAACTTTATTGTTAGAACCATCCCATTTTGAAGCTTATCCTGTTAGTGAAAAAGTGTTGAATTGGATGATTGAATTAGCTATTAAAAACATTCCCAATATTCAAATTTTTGTTGGTGAGTTTAGTGATTTAGCTGCTTTAACCAATGGTATAATTCATTTTAAAGAACATCCTACAACACAGCATTTTAAAGGTTTACAGGAAAGTAGAAATTGGTTATTTCCTGAAGTGCAGGGTAACTTTAATAGCTTTTTTGCTTATTGGAAGAAATGTGAAAAATTATTAAAAAAATAGCTTCATAGTTATTCTTCAGCCAAAAGAGTGCGATACTTCGACTACGCTCAGTACAGGCTACCTTTGTCCAATAGATATTCTAATGTTGGGTACATAAAAGTTTCGCTAACAGAAAAATAAAATGCTGCAATCGTTTGTGCTGTTGTAAACAATTAACTTCGCTGCACAAATGAATAAATCAATGGACATTAGAAAAGCAAGTGATAGCTTTACTATTATGAACGAACTGGTATTACCCAATGATACCAACACTTTTGGTAATTTAATGGGAGGCCGTTTAATGTATTGGATGGATATAGCTGCTGGCATTGCTGCTGGCAAACATTGCAATACGCCTAGTATGACAGCTAGTGTAGATAATATTAGTTTTAAAAACCCCATTAAATTGGGTAATGTAGTGCATATTCAAGCAAAAGTTTGTAGAGCATTTAACACCTCAATGGAAATTCATATTAAAGTTTGGGGCGAAGATTTATTGCATCAATACAAATACGAAAGCAATGAAGCTTATTTTACTTTTGTAGCACTTGACCCAAATGGCAAACCACGTAAAGTACCAGAATTAGTGCCTGAAACTGAAGAAGAAAAACGTTTGTATGATGGAGCTTTACGCCGCCGTCAAATACGTTTAATTCTTGCAGGAAAAATGAAACCCAATGACGCGTTAGAATTAAAAGCACTGTTCGATGTTGAATAAAGAATTTTAATAGTTGTGATTTTTGTTTAGTGAGTGGAATTTATTTTTTTCGATATCCTATTGCTTAAATAGATAGATAATTTTAATTTCAAGTCATGAAACAATTACAACTACTTATTTGCTTTTTAGTATTTACCTTTTTTAGTAAAGCACAGCAAGAGCTTATTGTTTTCGAAGCAATTAAAACCAAAGATTTAAAAAAATTTGAAAAAGGCTTAAAGAAAGGTGTAAACCTACAAGCTAGAGATAATCAGGGTTTTACATTTTTGCATACCCTTTTTCATTACAGTGGTACTCCATTATCTGATATTGAGAAGAAAATGTTGGTGAAGCTTATTACCGAAGGTTGCGATGTAAATGCTGTAGCAAACAATCGTTATGCAATAACAGTTTTAGATGGTGCTATAAGAGCTAAAGATGTTGAAGCAGTTGAAATGGTATTAAAGGCAGGGGCTAGAGTTAATCAAGGTTACCCATTACACATGGCTTGTTTTAAAAGAAGTTTGGACTGTGTGAATTTGTTAATTAACAATAACGCTGATGTAAACAGATTAAATGATATGGGCGTTTCGCCAATTGTTCATTTATTAACTTATGCCGATCCTTACAATGCTACAAAAGATATTATTGAAGTATTACATAAAAATGGTGCAAATATTTTTGAGCTAACCAATCAAGGCGAAAGTTTGGTTGATTTAGCCAATAAAAACAACAATAATTCGGCTGCAAATTACTTAAGAGCAAGAGGTGTTGTTGCAAGAATTAAACCTCCTCCTCCTCCCGATTATGGTGCTAAAAAAGTTCGTATATCGCTTTCTAGAAAATACACCAGCAAAGATGAAACAGCTACCGAAACCAATAGCTCTGTTCTGTTGGTAGATATAACACCTGATGTAATTAAAATTTATAATAGTGAAGCTAAACTTGTACTTACATTAACCGTACAATCAAGTAGATACTTTGTAGAAAAAGGTGTACATGGAATAGAATATATTACTAAAGATGCTAACGATGTAACCTACTTTGCTGGACTTTTAGAAATACCTAATATGTACACAACAATGAATAATCGTAGGGTTCCAGTAACAGGATATAATAGTTTCTTTTTTGGAACAGATCAAAATAATCATATTCAATTAGATGCTGAATGGTAGAATTGTATTTTTCTGATGAAAGGTCAATCTTCAAAAACAAAATACAATCCCACAAATATTACAGTAATTGCAATAGCAGTTAAGCCATATAAAATGGCATTGTACAAAGCTGGTACTGCATTAATAATTGTACATACACAACTAATAAATCCTAAAAAAGCACCAATACCCATATAAATAAAACCTTGTGTTTGCCTTTTGGCGTAGCGAATTTTTTTATACTGATTGATATAGTTGGTTACAATGCTTGGGTCTAATCCATCGTCTAATAAATTAGTTTTTACCGTTTCAACAGAATAGTTGTTGTTTAACCATTGCTGCATAGTGGTTTCATTAATGACAAGAGCAGTTGACATAGCATTCGTTTTTAATGGAATAAATTTTCAATTTGGCACTTCAAAATACAAAACTATTTTGAAAAAGCAAACTTTTCATTCCTAAATAACAATAACAACAGATAAATTCAATCGGCAATTTAATCAATTAATATACACAATTACGCATTTTTAGTGTATATCTAATCTGTAGAAATGGTTCAAGAGAAAAAAATTCTATAAAAAACCCTAAGTTTGTTTAGTATGAGTTTGAACGAGAATACTATAAAAATTGCAATACTAGATTTATATGAAGGTCAGGCCAACCAAGGCATGCGTTGTATAAGAGAAATTATTAACACATGGGCAGAACAACATCAATATGATGTATTATTTGAAGAGTTTGATGTTCGTGTAAAATTGGAAGTGCCTGATACTTCTTTTGACATTTATATTTCTACTGGCGGCCCTGGCTCTCCTTTAGAAAGTATTGGAAGTGCCTGGGAAGAAAAATATTTTTATTGGTTTCAATCTATAGAAAATTGGAACAAGAATAGCAACAACAAACCTAAACATGCATTTTTTATTTGCCATAGTTTTCAGTTGGTAAGTAGGCATTATGGTATTGGTAATGTATGCAAAAGAAAATCTACTGCATTTGGTGTTTTTCCAATTCATCAATTAGATGAGGGTTTAGATGAAGTTGTTTTTGAAGGTTTAAAAGAACCATTCTATGGTGTAGATAGCAGAGATTATCAGGTTATTGAACCCAACCATCAAAGATTAAGAGAAATAGGTGCAAAAATTTTAGCCATAGAAAAAAACAGACCACATGTTCCTTATGAAAGAGCAATCATGGCCATTAGATTTAATGAATATTTTGTAGGTACACAATTTCATCCTGAAGCTGATGCAACTGGTATGACCATGTATTTACAAAGAGAAGATAAAAAAGAAACTGTTATTGCCAATCATGGAGAAGCTAAATGGAAAAGTATGTTAGAACATTTAGGCGATCCAGATAAAATTTTATGGACCTACTCTTGCATTTTACCTAATTTTTTAACCCATGCAATTGGCGAAACTGTAGAGGCATAAATTATTTAAATATAATCATTTAAAAATCCTCTAAATTTATATAGAGGATTTTTTATTTTCACCCAATGTTTAATGGTATACATTATACAATACCAATTGAACTATTTTATTTGAAGGATAAACAAATTTTATTATGGTTCCATCAATTAGAGCAGCATACAACAGCAATTTTACCAACGAAATTTATGAATCTTATTTGGCCGATTTACATAGTAAACATACTGGTGGCTTAGACTTTAGAGTAGCAGAAACTCCAGTTTTTGTTGATAAAGCTTTCAAAGATAAAATTTTAAGTGCTTGCGAAAGTATTGTAGATGTAATTACAGGTTTTAATTTTAAAACCCTTACTTCTCATGCTATACCTGCCAATGTTAGAGTGCCTAATGAAAACGAATTCAGCCATTTCATTGCTTTTGATTTTGGTATTTGTGAAAACGAACAAGGCGAATTAGAACCTCAATTAATTGAAATGCAGGGCTTCCCTACGTTGTTTGGTTATGAAGTTTATGTAGATGCAGTAACCAGAAAACACTTTGATATTCCTACAGGTTATTCAGCTTATTTAAGCAACCTAAATGAAGCTAGTTATATAGAATTATTGAAAGATATTATTGTTGGAAATCATGATCCCGAAAATGTGATTTTGTTAGAAATTTTTCCGCATCAACAAAAAACAAGAATTGATTTTTATTGTACACAAGATTACCTAAACATTCCTATTGTTTGTTTAACTGAACTCATTAAAGAAGGTAAGAAATTGTATTACGAAAAAGATGGACGAATAATTGAAGTAAAGCGAATTTATAACAGAATTATTTTTGACGATTTACAACAACAATCGACCGAAGTGCAAGAAAAAGGAAAAATTCTATTGGAAGAATTAGAGGTAGAATGGACACCACACCCCAATTGGTTTTATAGAATTAGCAAATACACTTTGCCTTACATCAATCATCCTTATGTACCAAAAACTAGATTTTTAAATGAAATCAAAGAACTACCAACCGATTTAGAAAATTATGTTCTAAAGCCTTTATTTTCTTTTGCGGGACAGGGTGTAGTAATTGATGTTACATTAGAAGATATTGAAAAAGTAGAAGATCAGGAGAACTGGATTTTACAACGTAAAGTAAAATATGCCGATGTTATTGTAACCCCCAATGAGCCAGCTAAAGCCGAAATACGTATTTTTTATTTTTGGAAAGAAGGAGAAGCAAGACCAATACCCACCAATAATTTAGCTCGTTTAAGTAAAGGAAAAATGATTGGCGTTCGTTACAATAAAGATAAAGAATGGGTAGGTGGAAGTTTGGCATATTTTGAAGAGTAAATGAAATTGTAGTCAACTAATCAAACATTTATTTATGCTCTTTAGCATCACTCCTAAACTTCCTATGCGTAATAAATCGATTACACAAGACTATTATGTAAATCAGTTGGGCTTTAAATATGTAGGCAGCGATGATTATGACTTTTATTTGATTGTAGAAAAAGACAATTTGCAAATTCATTTTTTTGAATTTAAAGAACTGAATCCTCTTGAAAATTATGGTCAAGTTTATATAAGAACCAACGATATTCATGAGCTCTATAAATCTATGCAGGCAAAAAATGTAGCCATCCATCCTAACGGACATTTAGCTACTAAACCATGGCAACAAATTGAGTTTTCATTATTAGACCCTGATTACAATTTATTGACTTTTGGACAAAGTATTTAGCAATCAATCACTTGCTAACGATTTTGCTGAAGAAAATACATATAACGCCAAAGGAAGTAAACTAAAATTGAATTGGTTTAAACCAATTACATCGTTACAAACCTCAGTATATCTCTATGCTTAGTTTGAAAATCCTCGTTGAACACTCTCGTTAAAAAAATTACTAAAGAAAATCATACAAAAAAAGCAGATTTAATTGCATTATTCACTTAAATAACAGTACAATTCAAATGAATTTCAATTATTCAACAAAAGATTGGTACATTGCAACTGAATTTCAAATAAATGAATTCAATAATTTATAATTTATGGCAACAGGAATAGTAAAGTTTTTTAATGAAGCAAAAGGTTTTGGATTCATTAAAAATGATGAAACCGGTAAAGATGTCTTTGTACATGTATCGGGTTTAGTAGATAAAATTAAACAAGAAGATGTAGTTACTTTTGAAACAGTAGAAAGTGCAAAAGGACCAAGTGCAACGGAAGTAAAACTAAAGCGTTAATTATTTTCAACATATTGTATAATCAAAAAAACCTTATCATTTTCATGATAAGGTTTTTTATTTTGGTCTTCTATAGTTATTGATTCGCTTTTTTCTTTTTATTAGCATCTATAATTGCTCCAGTACCAGCTCCAGCAGCTGCACCAATTACTCCACCTACAATTACTCCCTCTCCTTTCTTCTTAGAAATAATGGCACCTGTAATAGCTCCAGCACCTGCACCAATAATTGCACCTGTAGCAGTTGCACTCATTCCTTTTTTCTTAACTGTTTCTGTTGTTGTTGTGGTGGCTGTAGATGATGATGTTGCATCTTGATTGCTACGAATGATTTCTTGATTAACAGAAATTTGTTGCATAGAATCTATAATACGCTGATTTTCTGCAGTAGCGGCTTGTACGGCGTTTAAAGAATCTATTGTATTTTGTTGAGCCCTTAGAACAGCAGCATCATTATTAGCCGATGTAGTGCATGCTATCATTGTAACAGCAAGCATTAAAATTGAAACTATACTTTTCATAATTAAATTGGCAAAATTTTTATTCGCCATTTATATAGGTGTTAAAACCATGCCAAAGAACTGCAAACACAAATAAAATTTTTTTATCATGAAATAAGTTTTAACTCAAGTGAGTATAATTATTCATTTGCCAGCTACTTTCATCTGTTTTATAGCTTAACTTGCAACCTCAAATTTTGCTATATGGACTTTTTACAACAACTCAATATTCAATCAACCAATGCTAGTGTTTCAACAGGCTCAACATGGATTTCTACTAATGGAGAAGAAATAAAAAGCTACTCTCCTGTTGATGGTAATTTTATTGGTGCTGTTCAAACAACAGACTTAGCAGCATACGAACAAGTGATTACTCAAGCTCAATCTGCTTTTCTTGAATGGCGTAATTGGCCTGCTCCTAAACGTGGTGAAGTAGTTCGTCAGCTAGGCGATGCATTAAGAACACATAAAGATGCATTGGGTAAATTAGTAAGTTATGAAATGGGCAAAAGCTTACAAGAAGGATATGGCGAAGTACAAGAAATGATTGACATCTGTGATTTTGCAGTTGGTCTATCCCGTCAATTATATGGCTTAACCATGCACAGTGAACGCCCCAATCATAGAATGTATGAGCAATGGCATCCTGTAGGAATTGTAGGAATTATTTCTGCATTCAATTTCCCTGTAGCCGTTTGGAGCTGGAATGCAGCACTAGCTTGGGTTTGTGGCAATGTTTGTATTTGGAAGCCTAGTGAAAAAACACCTTTATGTGCTGTTGCAGTTCAACATATTACAGCCGAAGTATTTAAAAAAAATAATGTACCCGAAGGTGTAAACTGTTTAGTACAAGGTGGCAGAGAAGTTGGTGAATGGTTTAGCAATGACACTAGAATTCCCTTAATTAGTGCAACTGGAAGTACTAGAATGGGTAAATCCTTAAATGCTGTAGTAGCAGCACGTTTAGGTAGAACTATTTTAGAATTGGGTGGAAACAACGCCATTATTATTTCTAAAGATGCAGATTTAGATATGAGTTTAATTGGATGTGTTTTTGGTGCTGTTGGTACAGCAGGACAACGTTGTACCACTACACGTAGATTGATTATTCATGAAAGTATTTATGAAACGTTCAAACAAAAACTAGTGAATGCTTATTTACAATTAAAGATTGGTAACCCTTTAGACAGTAGTAACCATGTGGGTCCTTTAATTGATAAAGATGCTGTACAAAACTACTTACAATCAATTGAACAATGTAAACAACAAGGCGGTAATTTTATAGTTGACGGAGCTGTGTTATCAGGCGAAGGATATGAAAGTGGTTGTTATGTAAAACCCTGTATAGCAGAAGCAACCAATGATTTGTCAATTGTACAACACGAAACCTTTGCTCCTATATTGTATATTATGAAATATTCAACCATTGAAGAAGCCATTGCTTTGCAAAATGGTGTACCGCAAGGTTTGTCATCGGCTATCATGACGTTGAACTTAAGAGAGGCGGAATTATTTTTATCAGCCAAAGGCAGTGATTGTGGAATTGCCAATGTAAACATTGGAACCAGTGGTGCAGAAATTGGTGGTGCATTTGGAGGAGAAAAAGAAACTGGTGGAGGAAGAGAAAGTGGCAGCGATGCTTGGAAAGCTTACATGCGTAGACAAACCAACACCATTAATTATGGCAGCAATTTACCATTGGCACAAGGCATACAATTTGATTTTTAATAGATGCACAGTTGGAGAGTAGTGAAGTAGTGAGTGGCTAGTGGGAAAACTTGAGTAGTGAATCGTGAATTACTAATGGTGATTGGATAATGAACAATAGTGAACGGAAAATTATAAAACATAAATCACTAGTAATATCAGCCTCAATACTCTTTATCTCTTTATCTCCTTTTCTCTTTCATACTCTTAGCCCATCTAACCAAAATACTGAAATATGCTAATACTCCTTGAAACTCTCATCCAATCCATAAAACAAAAAACTCACCAATGCCTTTATACAATTTAGAAGAAATCAGTTCAAAAGAAATAGCACCGGGTTTCTTTGCAAAATTCATACATACAGGTAATAATACTTACTCTTTTGTAGAAGTTAAGGCTGGCAATATTTTACAAATACATAGCCACATCAACGAACAAGTTTCAACTATTATTGAAGGAATATTTGAATTAACAGTTGACGGAACTCCGCATACATTAACAAAAAACGAAGTAATGGTAATTCCAGCCAATGTTTTACATAGTGGCAGAGCTATAACGGATTGTAAATTATTAGATATTTTTTATCCCGAACGAGAAGCATATAAGAATCTGTGAGTTAGGAATAGTAAGTTGTTAGAGGGAAATAGCAAGTGGTAAATCGTGAATCGTAAGTAAAAACAGGCTCTTTCTCTTTCTCTCTTTCAACCTCTTAGCCCCTCTTCCCTAATACTCAAAACCTCATCAATAGTGGTGAATCGTGAATCGCAAGTAATTACATTCTCATTATCTCCTTCCCTCCTTCAACCCCTTAGCCCCTCTTCCAAAATTCCTAATACCTTCACCCTCCACCTTAAACCTTAAGCCACAAACCTTCTCACTCCACCTTATCTTTGCTGCATGACCAAAGTATTTTTAAAGAAAAAAATTGCTCAACGAATTGCAAACGGACATCCTTGGATTTTTGGCAATGAAGTAGAAAAAATTGAAGGCAACGTTGAAGCTGGTGAAATTGTAGAGGTGTACTATACCGATAATAAATTTTGTGGCAGAGGATACATTAACCCAAAATCACAAATACTGGTTCGTTTATTAACCAGAAAAAAAGAAGAAATCAATGAAACGTTCTTTTATAATAGAATTTTAGCTAGTTGGAAATATCGTCAGCAAATAGGTTATGTAGAAAATTGCCGACTTATTTTTGGTGAAGCAGATGATATGCCTGCCCTAATTATTGATAAGTTCAATGATTATTTTGTGTTGCAAACTTTATCGCTTGGAATGGATGCTTGGAAGCCTGCGATTGTAAATGCTTTGCAAAAAATATTCAATCCCAAAGGCATATATGAACGTAACGATGTGCCAGTAAGAGAATTAGAAGGATTAACCCAACACAAAGGTTTTTTAAGTGAGCCATTTAATACAACCATTACCATTAACGAAAATAGCTTGAAGTTTTTAGTAGATGTTGAAAACGGACAAAAAACTGGTTATTTTTTAGATCAGCAAGATAATAGAAGAGCTATACAACATATAGTAAAAGGAGCCGATGTTTTAGGAGCATTTACTTATACAGGAACATTTGAAATTCATGCTGCACACTATGGAGCAAAATCGGTTCTGGGTTTAGATATTAGTGCCAATGCAGTAGAACAAGCCAATAAAAATGCAGCATTGAATGGACTAGATCATATTGTAAAATTTGAAGCTTTAAATGCATTTGATGTATTAAAAACCTGGGGCAAAGAAGGAAAACAGTTTGATGTAGTAATGCTCGATCCTCCAGCATTTACTAAAAGTAGAGAAACCATTCAAAAAGCTATTACAGGATATAAGGAAATCAATTTACGTGGTATGAAACTCGTAAAAGATGGTGGGTTTTTAGTAACTAGCAGTTGTACCAATTTGGTGCAGCCCGATTTGTTTTTACATACTATTGAATTAGCTGCAAAAGATGCTCGTAAAAAATTAAAGCAAGTAGTGTTTAATGCACAAGCAGCAGATCATCCTATTGTATGGGGAATGGAAAATACCAACTACTTAAAGTTTTTAATTGTACAGGTTTGTGATAAATAATAAATTGAATACTAGAAGTAGAATTATACTGGAATTGGGTTCTTTAAAAATGAATCCAATTCCATTCTATCCCTTTTTTACTAAAGCCAATACTTGGTAGTGGAAACTTAAAAGAATTAAAAAAGAAGAGGACCGTTTTTAAAATTTTACTCTTAGTTTTTATTTTGGTTAAGTTAATATCTGGTGCAATATACCATTGACGGTAACGGTCAATATCAGTTCTATCAATCGTATTTCCATTGCGGTCTTTCCAAATATTTTTTCTACCTTCAAACATGCCTTCTGCACCATAACCAACAGCAATATTTAACCAAGATGGCACATTTGCTTTTGGAAAAAAAGATTTAATGTTGGCACTTAACCAATAAGTTTGTCCATTATAATCTTTCACCATTCTATTTAAAATACTTGTTCCGTATAAACTATCTGCACGTTCACTTAACATGGGTTCATTGTAATTTCTTCTATGAAAAGAAAACTTAACATCAATACGTTGCTCGTTCCATAAAAATTCTTGTCCCATTAATAAACCGCTGCCAAAAGCATTGGCTCCAACATCGCCCCAACTCCAACCCCAATCTTTTCCAAAACCATCAAAAGTTTCTATGATAGTTTGAAATGCCAATCCACTTAATCCACCCAACCAAATTCTTTTATTTCTGGAAATGCCCGTCCAACGCCACAATTCCATGCTTGCTCTGCTACCAATATATGCACCATAAACATGGCCAGCTTTATCTACTTGTAGCCACTCGGCATTATCGTTAAAAAAGTGAAATGAAGTAGTTGGTTGATTTTTGTACCAAGCATTGTAAAAACCATAAGTAGCTAAACTGTAACCAGCAACATTTGCCAAAGTCATTAAACGAATACGTTTTTTGTTAGAACTTGAACCACTAAAACAAACAATTTTTCCAGTAAGCGATTGATTAATTATCGAATCTTCCAATTCTTCTGCTAAAGAATTAATTGGTTTATTGCTGACTTTCGTATCTAGAGTTCTCACCTTTAAACCTATTGGCGAAATTGAAAATAAACGACTACTTGTTTTATTAGAAATATGATTTACATATGAATTGGGTGAAGAATTAATAAGAAAGCTATCTATACTAACTACTTTAAAAATTAGAGGTTGATCATAAATATTAATAATTGCCTTTGGTGAATTCTTCGGAAAGGATGTATCCTTTTGAGCAAAAAGCAATATAGATTGAAAAACAAATAACATAACTAAGGCCCACCTTAAACCTTCAACCTTAAACCTTAGACCCATTATCCTTAAACCTTGTTTTCCTCCCTTCATAATTCAAACTTACGAATTCATTTTATTGAAAGATGTAGTGTTTATATAATAAATCATTAATTATGCTTAAAATTGCTTTTTATAACAGCAAAGTCGTAAAGCATAAAAAATTTTTACACAGCGTCTTTTCGCCTCTGCAGTTTAAAAAAGTTCAGTAAAGAACCAATAGTTGAAGAGTGCGACGCCACAGGTGTTGATTAAACATTCTTCTGCTTGGTACAAAAAAATATTCTTAATTTTTAATTCTTAATTATTAATTTATAAACGTATGGATGCTGCAATTTTAAACAAAGTAAATGAATGGTTAAATGGTAATTACGATGCAACCACTAAAAATGCTATTCAAACTTTACAAGCAGAAAATGAAAACGAACTGATTGAAAGTTTTTACAGAAACTTAGAATTTGGTACAGGTGGCTTACGTGGTATTATGGGCGTTGGAACCAATAGAATGAATAAATACACCGTTGGAATGGCAACACAAGGCTTTGCCAACTATTTGAAAAAAGTATATGGCGATACTGAAGTGAAAGTTGCGATTGCTCATGATTGTAGAAATAACAGCCGTTTTTTTGCTGAAACAACTGCCAATGTTTTTGCAGCCAATGGCATTAAAGTATTTTTATTTAGTGAGTTAAGACCAACACCTGAATTGAGTTTTGCTATACGTCATTTAGGTTGTCAGGCTGGTGTGGTTTGTACTGCTAGTCATAATCCTAAAGAATACAATGGTTATAAAGCGTATTGGAACGATGGTAGTCAGTTAGTACCTCCACACGATAAAAATGTAATCATAGAAGTTGAAGCCATTGCCAGTGTAGATGATGTTAAATGGAATGGTGGCGAAGCCAATATTACACTTTTAGGGAAAGAAATGGATGATGCTTATATTGATATGGTAAAGGGTTTAAGCGTTTATCCTGAGGCAATTGCTGCACAACATGATTTAAAAATTGTTTATACCTCTATTCATGGAACAGGTATTACCATTGTACCAGAAACATTAAAGCGTTTTGGTTTTACCAATGTTACTGTAGTTGAAGAACAGGCTACACCTGATGGAAATTTTTCTACTGTTGTTTACCCTAATCCAGAAGAAAAAGAAGCCATGAGCATTGGCTTACAAAAAGCCATTGCATTAGATGCAGATATTTTATGTGGAACTGATCCTGATGCAGATAGAGTTGGTGTTGGTGTAAAAAATCACAAAGGCGAATGGGTGTTAATGAATGGCAATCAAACTGCTGTATTAGCTTTTGCCTATATGGTTGAGGCCAGAAAAAGAAAAGGCATTGCCAAAGAAAATGATATGATTGTGAGTACCATTGTTACAACAGATATGGTACATGAAGTAGCTAAACAAAATGATGTTAACAGCTACAGTGTTTTAACAGGCTTTAAATGGATTGCTGATTTAATTAGAGAAAAAGAAGGTGAAGAAAATTATATTGTGGGAGGAGAAGAAAGTTTTGGTTTAATGATTGGCGATAAAATTAGAGATAAAGATGCTGTTAGTGCTGTTGCTTTATTGTGTGAAATGGCTGCTTATGAAAAAGCACAAGGCAAAAGCTTATTTGATAAGTTGATTGAATTGTATATTCAATATGGTTTTTACTACGAAACCTTAATAAGCATTACTAAAAAAGGAATGAACGGGCAAAAAGAAATTGCTGAAATGATGGAAGGGTACAGAAAAAATCCTCCAACAGAAATTAATGGTAGTAAAGTGGTTGAATTGATTGATTATGAAAAACAAATTGGTAAAGATTTTGAAAGTGGCGATAGTTGGGAAACAGGATTACCAAAGAGTAATGTATTACAGTTTGTTACAGAAGATGGAAGTAAAATATCTGCTCGTCCAAGTGGCACGGAACCTAAAATTAAATTTTACTTTAGTGTAAAAACTAAACTAAAAAACAAAGAAGATTTTGATGTTAAGTTTGCTGAATTGGAACAAAAAATTGCAGGTATTATTGATAGTATGGGATTGAAATAATGTATTACTGATTTGATATTTAGGATTTAAAATTGAACGCTGCAAGCAGAAATGTTTGCAGCGTTTTTTTTAACCAATTTAAGAGTAGAATACTTTAAGTATATTTGATGAAACCAAACACTATGAACGAAATAATTTTTATAGTAGAAGAAAGTGAGGAAGGAGGGCTTATTGCTAAAGCTTTGGGCGTTTCAATTATCACACAAGCAGAAACAATTGAAGAATTGAAGAATGAAATTAAAGATGCAGTAAAATGTCATTTTGATGATAATCAGCAACGTATTATTCGTTTGCATCAAGTTAAAGAAGAAGTCTTTGCAGCATGAAAAAAATCCCAAGAGATATTACAGGACTTGAATTATTAAAACTACTTTCAAAAAAGTATGGATATACTAAAACAAGGCAGACTGGAAGTCATATTCGTTTAACTACAAATCTTAGTGGAGAGCATCATATCACTATCCCAAATCATAATCCACTTAAATTAGGAACTTTATCTGCTATATTATCAGATGTAGCAACACATTTAAAAAAATCTAAAGACCAAGTAATAGATGAGTTATTTTAAGTTGTAAATACAAAACAAAAAGTTACAAACATTCGTTTCTCCAAATTTGAACATAAAAAATCCCCACAAATTTTGTGAGGATTTTTTATTGAAGTAATTCTTTTATTCAACAGTTTCTGTTTCTTCTTTTTTCTTGAGTTCAAAAACTATTTTACCATTTTCT
This sequence comes from Asaia bogorensis, assembly GCA_943371535.1. Classification (GTDB taxonomy): domain Bacteria; phylum Bacteroidota; class Bacteroidia; order Chitinophagales; family Chitinophagaceae; genus UBA1930. The sequence goes on from CALRVE020000012.1 coordinate 30,068, forward strand.
TTATCTAAAGATGCTAGTAAAGTATCTCCATCTTTTACACTCATACTTAAAATTTCCTCAGCTAAAGGATCTTCTAAATATTTTTGAATAGCTCTGTGTAGTGGTCTTGCTCCATACTGAACATCATAACCTTTTTCGGCAATAAAATCTTTGGCTTCGGTACTTAGTTCTAATTTAAAACCAAGGCTCACCAAACGTTTCATTACACCTTTCATTAAAATATCGATAATTCTAAAGATATTTTCTTTGGTTAATGAATTGAAAATAATTACATCGTCAATTCTATTCAAGAATTCAGGAGAAAAAGTTTTCTTTAATGCTTTTTCAATTACGGCTTTATTATTTTCTTCTTGATTTTGCATACGAGCTGCTGTTGCAAAACCTACCCCATCGCCAAACTCTTTTAATTGGCGAACACCAATATTAGATGTCATGATAATGAGGGTATTCTTGAAATCTATTTTTCTTCCTGCACCATCGGTTAACTGACCATCATCTAATACTTGCAACAAAATATTGTAAATATCAGGATGAGCTTTTTCAATTTCATCTAATAAAATAACACAATATGGTTTTCTACGAACTTTCTCTGTTAATTGTCCACCTTCTTCATAACCAACATAACCTGGAGGAGCTCCAATTAAACGGCTTACAGTAAATTTTTCCATGTATTCACTCATGTCAATTCTAATTAAAGAATCTTCACTGTCAAACATGTATCTAGCAAGGCTTCTAGCTAGCTCGGTTTTACCTACACCAGTTGGACCTAAGAAAATGAAACTACCAATTGGTTTTTTAGGATCTTTTAAACCAACTCTGTTACGTTGTATTGCTTTAACTACTTTTCCGATGGCTTCATCCTGACCAATCACCATATCTTTCATATCATCGCCCATCTTACGCAACTTCTCAGTTTCGGCTTGTACCATGCGTTTTACAGGAATACCAGTCATCATACTCACCACTTCAGCAATATGTTCTTCATTAATAGGATAGCGTTTGTTTTTGCTTTCTTCTTCCCATGTTGCTTTAGCCTTTTCTAACTCTTCACCTAAGCGTTTTTCTTTGTCTCTCAAAGAAGCAGCTTCTTCAAAACGTTGGCTTTTTACAACCTTGTTTTTTTCGTTTTTAATTTCATCAATCTGCTTTTCTAATTCAACAATTTCGTTAGGCACATTGATATTTTTCAAATGCACTCTTGCACCAACTTCATCTAATACATCAATAGCTTTATCTGGTAAAAGTCTATCTGTCATGTATCTATCACTCAACTTCACACATGCATTAATGGCATCATTATCATATACCACATTGTGATAATCTTCGTATTTGCTTTTAATGTTGTTTAAAATCATCACTGTTTCTTCAACACTTGGTGGTTCTACAATTACTTTTTGAAAACGACGATCCAAGGCACCATCTTTTTCAATGTACATTCTGTATTCATCCAAAGTACTTGCACCAATGCATTGCAGTTCTCCACGAGCTAAAGCTGGTTTAAAAATATTGCTTGCATCAAGGCTACCACTTGCACCACCTGCACCAACTATAGTATGTATTTCATCAATGAATAAAATAACATCTCTATTTTTTTCTAACTCATTCATGATGGCTTTCATGCGTTCTTCAAACTGACCACGATATTTTGTACCAGCAACTAATGCAGCAAGATCAAGAGAAATGACTCTTTTGTCGAACAATACTCTACTTACTTTTCTTTGTACAATTCGTAATGCTAAACCTTCTACAATGGCAGTTTTACCAACGCCTGGTTCACCAATTAAAATGGGGTTATTCTTTTTACGACGAGATAAAATTTGAGAAACCCTTTCAATTTCATTCTCTCTACCAACAATTGGATCTAAAGAACCAGATTCGGCTAATTTGGTAATATCTCTACCAAAATTATCTAGTACAGGGGTTTTACTTTTTGCACCAGCTGCTTGCTTTGTAGCACCTGCACCACCACGTTGTTGAAAACCACCACTGCCTCGTTTTTCTTCATCAAACTCATCATCATCATTATCAGTAAACTCGGCTTTTGGAGGATTATTTGGTGCAATGCCTACCATGCCTAACTCATTTCTAAAAATATCATAGTCTACATCAAATTGATTTAAAATTTGAGTAGCAATATTTTCTTTATTCTTTAAAATACTTAAAAGTAAATGTTCTGTTTCAACCAACGGACTTTTCAGTGCCTTGGCTTCTAAAACAGTTACTCTAATTACTTTCTCGGCTTGTTTGGTAAGTGGTAAACTATTAATGTTGGCAATGTTTTTACCAGTTTTATCCTTAACGGCTAATTCAATTTCTTTACGTAGTTCGTACAAGTCTACATTCAATTGTTTTAATACTTTGATGGCAATGTTTTCACCATCTCTAATTAAGCCAAGTAACAAATGTTCTGTACCAATAAAGTCATTTCCGAGCCTTAAAGCCTCTTCCCTACTGAAGGAAATTATTTCTTTAACTTGTGCTGAAAAATTATTATCCATAATTTGGTTTGGATTTATACAATGATAACGAATATTTTTGAGTGAAATATATGAGCATTTATTCACACCCTGTTAATGAGTACAAATTATGAATTTCAAAGTTGATACCAAAGAAAAATTTACGACGATAACTGTATTTGATACAAATTTTAATGCCAATGTGGCTGAAAGCCTTAGTGTGCATTGTATTGGTTATTTATCGAAAGACGTAAAAAATGTAATTCTCAATTTAGAGGCAGTGAATGATGTAGATGAAACTGCTGCAAATACGATAGTTAAACTTCAACATAATTTTTATGAAGCAAATGCAAGTTTTGTTATTTGCAATGTGCAAAAACCTGTTGAAGATTTTTTAGATCAACTAGAATTGCTAGAAATGATGAACATTACCCCAACAGAAAGTGAAGCTTGGGATATTGTTCAAATGGAAGAAATTGAACGAGAATTATTAGATGGCGACGATGTTGAATTTGATGTGCAAGCATCTTAAAGCAAACTATAATTCTATCCCAAATTGTTGTCCTGTTTTTTTCAAATCTTCTACTACAGAATTTACTAGAGGAATTCCGTGTTGCATTCTTTGAGTTTCCATTAAACGTTCAGGATCTCCAGGAATTAAAACTTGCTGTGTATTAGAAGCTGGTTTAGCATTTCTAAAACGTTGAATCCAATTATCCATATGATTTTTAAAATCATCGGCACTTCGAAAAGCGTCCACTCTCATTGCTCCAAAAAAATGACCTAATCCTTTACCCGGCATATTTTCAGGCATTGAAATATAGGCAGGAAATGGTGGAGCCCAAGGTCCATAACTTGCACCACTTAATACTGCTGAAAAAATATCTACAATACTTCCTAATGCATACCCTTTATGGCTTCCATGTTCTCTATCACTTCCTAAAGGCAATAATGCACCACCCGTTTTTAAAGCATGAGCATCAGTACTTTCATTACCTTCTTTATCTTGTACCCAACCAAGTGGAGTAGATGCATTTTTGCGTTGCAAGATTTCTAATTTACCATTTGCCGCAGTAGTAGTAGCAAAATCGGCCACAAACGGTGGTTCATTTTTTGCAGGAATAGCCACAGCAATTGGATTAGTACCCAACATTTTTTCTATTGAAAAAGTTGGAGCCACTAATGCACTAGCATTGGTCATTGCTATACCAATCATATCGTGTTCTAGAGCCATCATTGCATGATATCCTGCTATACCAAAATGATTACTATTTTGTACGCTTACCCAACCAGTACCAACATTTTTGGCTTTATCAATTGCAATTTGCATTGCATATGGAGCAGCTACTAAACCTAAAGCTGCATCTGCATCAACAGTTGCTGTTGATGGTGTTTCATGTATTATTCGAATGGCTGGTTTTGTATTAATTCTTTTGGCTTCCCATAAACGTACATAGCCACTTAATCTTGCTACACCATGACTGTCAATTCCTCTAATATCGGCACTTAATAAAACAGTTGTAGCCACACTTGCGTCAGTATGGTTACAACCCATATTTGTAAAAACATGGTACGTAAAATTGTACAACTGTTGGTAAGAAAAAGTTTGATTATCTGTCATATAATTCTCAATAATAGTATGCATTTATTTAACACTTCTGCCAGGTAAATCATCTACTGCTTTACCAAAGTTTTTACCTGGTTCGGCTGCTAATATAATTTCCAAAATTCCTCCTTTTAAAATATCTATATGTTTTATAAATGATTTTGTATAAGGTTCTCCGTTTAACAAAACCTGTTTAATATATTTATTTTTTACGCTACCCTCTTTGGTAATTACTCTAAACAATTTTCCATCAGGTAATTGCAATGCACTTTCTTGTACCAATGGAACACTCATAACATATTCGCCACTTGCAGGGTTTACTGGATAAAAACCCAACACACTAAATACATACCAAGCACTCATTTGTCCACAATCTTCATTACCACTCAATCCTTCTGGAGTATTGTTATAAAGTGTAGTACAAATTTCTCTTACTTTGTCGGCTGTTTTTTCTGGAACACCAGCATAATTATATAGATAAGCTATATGATGACTTGGTTCATTTCCATGAGCATACTGGCCAATTAAACCTGTGATATCAGGCGGAATGTGAGAACCTTTCAAAGCAGTATCTGCATTAAACAATGCATCTAACTTACTTACAAATTTATTGGAGCCTCCCATGTAATTCATTAATCCATATACATCATGTGGTATAAACCAACTATGTTGCCATGCATTTCCTTCGGTATAAGCAGCTTTATCAGGATCATGTTCTGCCACTAATGGATCAAAAGGAGTTGTCCATTTTCCATCACTATTTTTAGGTCTTGCAAAACCTGTTTTTTTATCAAATACATTTCGCCAATACAAACCACGTTTCATAAATTCTCTATAATCACTTGATCTGCCTATACGTTTGGCTACTTGTGCAATACACCAATCGTCATAAGCGTATTCTAAAGTAATGGTAACACTACTGCCTGCTTTATCTTGTGGTACATATTTATATGCTCTATATAAATCAGTAGATCTAATATCTTGATTGGCACTTGCTTTCATTGCCTCATAAGCTTTGTTGTAATCAAAACCTGTAATACCTTTTAAAATAGCGTCTGCAATAATTGGTATAGCATGATAACCCGTCATACAATTGGTTTCATTAAACTGTAAATCCCACACAGGTAATAAACCATATTGATCGTAAAAAGTTAAGTAAGAGTTGATAAATGCTGGCACCAATTCGGTTTGAGTAAGCGTTAATAAAGGATTGGCAGCTCGAAAAGTATCCCATAAAGAATGTACACTGTAAATAGATTTTCCATTGGTAATATTCCCATTGGTAGATTTATAATTTCCATACCTGTCGCTGTGCCTATTGGGTGCTAAATAGGTATGATAGAGTGCTGTATAAAATGTTTGCTTCAAAGCCACATTATCGGTACGTATTTGCAGTTTTCTTAATTCACGTTCCCAAATATTTTCAGCTTCTAATTTTACTTTGTCAAAATCCCAATGAGGAACCTCGTTCAAGCTTTCTAATGCTCCTTCAATATCTGCAGTGCTTAAGCCAACTTTCATTAATATCCTCTCTCCTTTTCTTGTTGCAAATTCTAGGCAAGCTTTTACATCTTTTGCTGTTGTTTGAGCAGAATCAACTAAAACTGAATTGGCAAATAAGGATACTTTTTTTACTACTTTACTTAATTGAACTGCAAAAAATATTTTTTGATCTTTTGCCCAACCTGTACTATAACGATAACCCACAAAAGTGCTATCATTTACTTGTTTGAAACTACATGTAGTGGCTTCATCCCAATTGATGGCAAAGCCTAAATCAAATCGAATAATTGCTTGTTTACTTTCTGGAAAAGTATACCTATGAAAGCCACATCTTATAGTAGTGGTCAATTCTGTCCAAATGTCAAAATCTTTAAGTTGAACTGCATAATAACCTGGCTTTGCCGATTCTTGCTTATGAGAAAATTTGCTCTGCATTTTAGTTGCAGATGGCTTTACGTCAACCATTGGTAAAACAGAAACATCACATAAATCTCCAATTCCTGTTCCACTTAAATGGGTATGACTAAAGCCTTGAATAACGCTGTCGCTATAATGGTATCCACTTGACCAATCCCAGCCATTTTTACCATTGTCTGGACTTAATTGAACCATTGCAAAAGGCATAGTTGCTCCAGGATAAGTATGCCCATGCCCTCCTGTACCAATAAAAGGATTCACAAAATCAACCAATCGTTGTTGTGCATTTGTTTGTAGAAATAATAGCAATGTTGTTGCCAACATTAATTTTTTCATAAGCATATTTTAAAAGGCTGAAATTAACACATAAAAAAACGGTTGAATCAATATATTATTCAACCGTTGTGTAAATGATTATTAAAAAAAATTAAAACGGTAAATCATCTAAGGGCTCTGTAATTTGATTGGCAGAAGGCATAGATTGCATTGGCTGAGATTGATAAGTAGGTGCAGAAGGTTGTGGTTGTTGATAGCTTTGTTGCTGTGGAGCGGCATAACCACCTTCATTACCACCATTATCTGTATTTCGATTACCTAATAATTGTACACTCAAAATTCGCAAACTTAAAGATGCACCCGATTTTCCATCTTGGGTAGTATAAGTTCTTACGTCTGGATTTCCTTCAACGTACACTTGTGTTCCTTTTTTTAAATATGGAGCAATAGCAGTTCTATCAGTCCAATAAGCACATTCTACCCAAACTGTTCTGTCTTTTTGATTGCCTTGTGCATCTTTATATTTTTCAGTGTGTGCTACACTAAAATTGATGACATTTTTTCCGTTTACATTGTTTACGATGGCATCTTTCCCAAGATTACCAATAACTAATAGCTTAATCATTTTGTTTCGATTTGGTAAATTAATTTAATAATGAATTATGCTGTAAATAAACAAAATGAAAATAATTTTTGCTAAAAAATTTATCCACGACTTTATTTAAATAAATGGGAAGGTTTAATATTGAGTTAGGAGCAATAAAAAAGCCCTCTTGTTAAAACAAGAGGGCCTCTAACGATTGCTTGCCATATGAAAATCTTTAACTGATACTCTGCCGGCAAGCTAGCCACACATTTCTAATACACTATCAGTTTATACTAATTATTTAGCAACAGCTGGAGAATCTACTTTAACAGCTGGAGAATCTACAGTAACAGCTGGAGAGTCAACCTTAGGAGCGTTAGCAGCAGCAACTGAATCTTTGTAAGCTTGAGTTGTAGTGTCTGGTCCTGCAGCTGGAGTTTCAGCGTTGTTACAAGCTACAAATCCTACGATTGCTAATAATGCAAATACTTTTTTCATTTTTTGAGTTTTATTTTGTTAATAATTTCACCTTAATACCACCATATGTTAAAAGGTAACCCAGTTTTTTTCAAAAAATTTAAAAATTTTTTTTAACAGTCTGTTGGGTTACTTTTATTATCCTAATAGTATAAACCAAACAAGACTGTGAAACCTGAGTTTACTGAACAAGCATTATTGAAAGGATTGGCAGAAAATGATAGTAAGGCCATTGAAACCATATATAAAGACAACTTTAATATGGTTCAAAATTATATTTTGAATAATAATGGCACTTACGACGAAGCAAGGGATATTTTTCAGGAGGCAATGATTGCACTATATGAAAAAGCACAAAGTGAATCATTTGTTTTAACCTGTAAAATTAATACCTATGTATATTCCATATGCAGGAGGCTATGGCTTAAACGCTTACAACAATTGGGTAGATATTCTAACCAAGTTGATGGCCTTGAAGAGACTGTTCAAGTTGAAGAAGACCTTGAAATACATGAAAAACGCAATACCGACTTTGCAATAATGGAGAGAGCCTTAAATAGTTTAGGCGAACCTTGCAGAAGTTTAATTGAAGGTTTTTACATAAAAAAACTGGATATGCAAGCATTATCCAAAGAATTTGGCTATACCAATGCCGATAATGCTAAAACACAGAAATACAAGTGTTTAATGAGATTGAAGAAATTATTTTTTGCACAATATAATATAGGAGAGTGATGATAGACGATATTTTACTTTTACAAACAATCGAACGTTACTTAGATGATAAAATGCTGCCAGAAGAAAAATCTTTCTTTGAACAGCACAGAAAAAACGTTCCAGAAATTGACCAAATGGTGGTTGAACATGCAATGTTTTTGCACCAAATGGAAGATTATTCTGCCAACCATAATCTTAAACACAGCTTACACCTTGCACATGAAAAATTGTTAGCTGCTGGTTCAATTAACGAAGGCGGCGAAACTTCTACCAAAGGAAAAGTTATTCAAATTTGGAATAAATACCGCAAAGTAACCGGTATTGCAGCAGTTGTGGGTGGTGCTATTGCATTAATGATAAGTGGTTTAGTTGCGTTTTTTGCTCCTGTAAATCAATTGGCTTTAGAAGAATTAGGCTCTAAAATTGATAAACTTGAACGTGGACAACAATATCAAGGCAATAAAATAAATGACGTAATATCTAAAATACCGAAAGATGCTGAAGTAAGAGGTGGCGGTTCTGGTTTTTTAATTGATGCAAAAGGATATATTGTTACCAATGCTCACGTATTAAGAGGTGCCAAGTTTGCCAATGTGTATAACGCTGGGAAAGAATATAAAACTAAAATCATTTTTACCGACTACTCAAGAGATTTAGCCATCTTAAAAATTGCCGATCAAGATTTTTCACCTGCAAAATCATTACCTTATGGAATTAGTAAAGTTTCATTAGATTTAGGAGAAGAAGTGTTTACACTTGGATACCCTAAAAATGAAATGGTGTACAATATGGGTTATTTAAGTGCAAGAACTGGTTTTGAGGGCGATACTTTGAGTTGCCAAATTCAAATGAGTGCAAATCCTGGTAATAGTGGTGGTCCAGTTCTAAATAAATATGGAGAAGTGGTAGGTATTCTTAGTACCAAAGAAAAACAAGCAGAAGGCGTAACGTTTGCTATTACGAGTAAATACATTCATAAAATGGTAGATGAATTAAAAAAGTCTGATACTAGTTTCCAAAAAGTAAAAATGCCTGCTTATTCAACATTAAGAGGTATGGATAGAGTGAACCAAATTAAGAAAATGGAAGATTGTATTTTCTTAATTAAAGCATACAACTAATCCACAATTCAACTGATATTCAAAAGTTCTGTAGCAATACAGAACTTTTTTGTTTGAATTAACAAAATAAATTCTTACTCTAGAAATCTGAATATATTTCATCTTCTCATAAAACTTCCCACACAATTGAATTAATTCATTTCAATAAGAAGCACTCTCCTATTTTTGAAGTATGGCATGGTTAACAGTAGATCACTTATCTAAAAATATCAATAATCAACTAGTTGTAAATAATATACACTTTACTCAAGAACAAAATCAACCTATTGCAATTGCAGGTTCTACAGGCTCAGGGAAAACTACTTTGTTGAAAATGATTGCAGGACTTATTCAACCCACAAGTGGTACAGTTATATTCAATAATCAAAAAGTGCCAGGGCCTAATGATAAATTGTTGCCAGGTATTAAAGACATTGCTTACTTAAGTCAACATTTTGAATTACGTAATAACTATTATGTACAGGAGATTTTAGAAATGAGTAACAAACTCCATATTTCTGAAGCTAAAAATATGTACAAGGTTTGTAGAGTTGAACATTTGCTAAACAGAAAAACAACAGAATTATCTGGAGGCGAAAAGCAGCGTATTGCTTTGGCTAAACTACTCACTACTCAACCTAAATTATTGTTGCTAGATGAACCATTTTCTAACTTAGATATGGTGCACAAAGATTTAATGAAACAAGTAATTAGAGATATAGGCAACCAGTTAAATATTACTTGTATCATGATTTCTCATGAAGCTGCTGATATATTAAGTTGGGCCAATGAAATATTGATTTTACAAGATGGCCAGTTGGTACAAAAGGGTACTCCAAAAGAGGTGTACCAAAAACCCACAAATCAATATGTAGCAAGTCTTTTAGGCGAATACAATATTATTAATCATAAAAATGCAGCTGGCTTTACAAGACTTCCTCAACAACCATCAAATGATAAACAATTAATGCTTCGTCCCGAACATATTAAAGTAGAAAGAGCTACCAATATTTTTCAAAAAGATACCATTGAAAAAATTTTGTTTTGGGGAAGTTATTATACCATAGATGTGTTAGTTAACAATCAACTAATCAGAGTAAAAACATTAAGAACCGATTTACAAGAAGGTGAAAGGGTTTTTTTAACAGTTGATGCCGCTGATATTTGGTATATATAAAGTTGTTCAGAGCAATAAAAATCTCTCTCACAGAAATTGGAGGTAAAGCAGAAAAAAATTTCTAAAACCAAAGTAATCTACCTTTCGTATATATACATATGCAAGTTTAGCAACCTGTTTTAATATCCAATATTCACTATGAAACAACAAAAATTTTATCAATATCTTATTAAAGCTAAACTCAGCAACTAGGTACTTTTTAAATAATAAAAGCTACTCTTTTTGAAGGTAGTAGCTTTTATTTTATTATGTAGAATTGTAGCTTTTAATCAATCAAATCAATAATCATGGCTTCATCTTTCAACGTATATGTAAGCGTAACGTTTTTGGGGAATCCATGTAAAACAATCTTAACAGTGGTAAATTTTGATGTAAAGCTTCCCTCCTTTCTTTCTATCATCAATTTGTTTGATAATCCATCGTACACCATATTTCTTTTATAAAATTTACCTTTTTCATAATCGTAAGTTTCACCATCGTCTTCATAATATAAAAAACGGGTTGGCTGTGTACCTTTATATACATGCAAGTATAAAATACCATCACCTTTTTCTTTGGTATGCTGTATAGTATTTTGTATTGGTAAAATAGCTCCTTCTTTAATAAATACTGGTAACTCATCTAAAGGAGAATGAACAAAATAAGCTTCCCCACCATTGTAAACCTTATCGTTACTATGTTTATACCATTTTGCATTACCTGGCAAATATACCTCTGTAGTTTGTTGGGTTGAAGTACAAGGTGCAACAAGCATTTGTTCACCAAACATAAATTGGTTTTCAAATTTGCCATCGTATACTTTACTATCGAACGTATATTCAATAGGCAACATTCTGTTAATAGGCATTCCTGTTGTATGAGCTTGATAAAATGAACTATATAAATAAGGCAATAGCTGATAACGCTGCTCTAATATTTTTCTAATTTTTGAGGTATTGAATTCACCAAACAACCAAGGCTCTCTATAGTTATAACCAATATGTGTATGGTTACGAAACAAAGGTGAATACACTGCCAAACTTAACCAGCGAATAAATAATTCTGGTGATGGATTACCAATAAATCCACCAATATCCATTCCAACATAAGGTACTCCACTTACACCCATACTATTGAGTAGACGGAACCCCAGTAACATGTGTTCATCACTGCTAACATTATCTCCTGTCCATTGAGCTGAATATTTTTGTACACCAGCATAAGCAGCTCTGGTAAGTATAAACGGTCGCTGACCATTCATTAAACTTTTTGTTCCTTCAAATGTGGCTTTAGACATTAAAGATCCATAGGCATTTTTTACAGTGAATAAAGTTTTCTTGTCTTTGCCTTCACCAAACTCTATCAAATTCGGAAACTCTCTTCCCCAAGCTGCAGGTTCGTTCATATCATTCCAAAAACCTCTCACGCCATTATTTACATAAGCATCTTTAAAACTATTGCCCCACCATTTTCGGGTACTTTCTTTGGTAAAATCTGGAAAATGGCAACGTCCTGGCCAAACATGACCTGTATAAGTTTTGCCATTGGGATAAGTAGCAAAATGTTTGTTGGCTAAGCCTTCTTCGTATGCTTTATAACCTTTTTCAATTTTAATGCCTGGGTCAATAATGGTAACCATATCAAAACCCATTTGCTTCATATTGGTTAACATGCCCTTTACGTCAGGAAACTTGTTACTCCAAGTAAATACTTTGTAATTATCCATGTAATTAATATCACTCACAATTACATCGGCAGGTAATTTTTGCTCTCTAAATGTTTTGGCAATAGTGAGTAATTGTTCAGGATTATCGTAACCCCAACGGCTTTGTTGAAAACCTAAACTCCACAATGGAGGCATGGTTGTTCTACCAGTTAAAGTTGTATAATCTTTAATAATATTGGCTACTGAATTAGCTCCAAAAAAGTAATAATTTATTTCGCCATCATCGGCACCAAAATGAAAAATTTCTTCATCGGCACCACCACCAAAATTGAAATAAGATTTATGTGTATTATCAAAGAAAATTCCATAAGTAGCATTGTTTTGAATACCAATAAAAAATGGAATAGTAGAATATAATGGATCTGCATTTGTGGCATAACCTGGCACATCACTGTTCCAATGAGTAAAAAAGTTCCCTCTCCTATTAATACCTCCAGTTTTTTCGCCTAAACCAATAAATTTTTCATCACTATGTAACTTTTTATAACAACTTACCTGATTGCCAAACCAACTAATGCCTAAATCTTTATCATCGGCATTTAATAATTTGTTGGAACGATTGTAAAAGTTTACACGAAAAGGTTGTTTAGTAATTTCTACCAACAAACTATCGGTGTATAAAATAATTGAATTGGCTTCTTCATCTTTTTTAATAAAATTGCCCGTTGGTGTTAGATTATCTATGGCAAAAGAAAAATCATCTGTAAGGTTTTGTTTACTTACTCTTACCCTTACTGTAGTTGAATTGTAAGCGGTAATTTTTGCAAAAGCATTGGTTAACTCAAAGTTATATCCAGCTTGAGTTGGGGTAACTTTTTTAATGTTACCAATTTGTTCACTTAATCTGTTCATTTGTGCAGTAGATGAAACGTAAAACAAGGTGAATGTTGCAAGCAATAATTTAGTCATAGTGTTCAATTTACACATTGCAAAGTAGTACTAAATTTTGCTATGGCAAACAATTATTTGCCCCATCTATAACTGGCAATATCTAATCCTGCCAAGTCTAAAACTCTGTCAACCACAGTTGCAGCTACTTCTTCAATTGTTTTTGGAACAGAATAAAATGAAGGTGTTGCAGGGCAAATAATTCCACCTGCGAGGGTTACGGTTTCCATGTTTTTTATATGGATGAGATTGTATGGAGATTCTCTTACCATCAATATTAATTTTCTTCTTTCTTTTAAAATTACATCAGCAGCTCTGGTAACTAAATCATCACTTATACCTCCTGCAATTCTTCCCAAAGTTCCCATACTACAAGGAGCAACAATCATAATGTTGTATTTAGCCGAACCAGATGCAAATGGAGCATTAAAGTTGTGTTTTTCAAAATAGGTAGCTTCGTAATTTTTATACTCATCGTTACCTAATTCGGTTTCCCAAACTTCTTTTGCATTTTTACTCATTACAATGCCCAATGCACTGTATTGATTTTTTATTTGCATCAATTTATCTAACAAAACTTTTGCATAAATACTTCCGCTGGCTCCTGTAATGGCTAAAGCTATTTTATTGGTTGGGTTCATGTTTAACTAATATACTATGCTAACAATAAAAGGCGAATGCAGTTCAATAAAATAAAATTAAAAATCAGTTTTTCTACTAAATGCTACCATACTTCTTTTTAAAAGCAATTAATAAACCCACTACATCATTATAACTAGATAACCCTTTGCTTTGATGATTGGCTTTTAAATACTGAGCATAAATTTGATTCATTAACGGTGATATTTCGTTTTGTTGTTGATTAAAAAACAAACGAATATTTCTTAAATCTTTTCTTACCAAACTATCTAATTGCCAACCATGTGTTTCATTGGTATCCATTAAAAATAATTCCATTGCTGCGTACTTATATAAATCTAAATATACAGAATACTGAAAATATAAATTCTTGCTTTTACTACAGGCTAAATAGCCAACAAAGTTTGCCTCGTCTTCACTTGCATAACCTAACTGATGTGCAATTTCATGGCAGGTAACATAAGGAACAATAATAGTAGGTACATGTGTACTTAATTGAGCTTCTCCTGTAAATGGATTATAATATCCTGTGAAACCAACGTAATGACTTACACTGCTCAATAAACTTTTTTTAATTGATGGAGTACGATAATTTAAAAATGGGTACACTGAATCAATTGTATTATACAACTGTGCACTTTCTTGAAAAATATTTTTAAAATTGAGGTTAGGCAAGGTGTCGTTTCCAATAAGTTTTCTTGTGGTGTTTACTTTATCAATTAAACTACAAACAAGCTCTTTTACTTCTTCTTTTGAATAGGTTTGCTTATCTATTTTCAATTGATGTGCAATACCCAAACGGCTATAGTTTAACCCCCATAAAATATTAAATACAATAAAAATCCAAAGTATTGTTCTTATAAATGTTGAAAAAAAATGGATGAGGAATATTTTGTATATTTTTTTAAGAATCAATGATTGTATGAATTTGTATATCCAAAATAATACTTGAATAATTAAAATTAAATATATAATATCTCCAATACTGATGGGCAACCATGCAGTTATCGTACGAAGCAATATTGAAATTTGAACAAAGAGTTGGGTGCTATAATGCTGCTCAACTAAAGAAGGAAAAGATTGAAAAATTACAATCAACAATACCAATAAACATGGTATAACCCATTGCTTCATAATATGAATGATAGAAGAATTTGAAGTAGAGAATGGCATGCATCAAAACTAAGCAATCGAACAGAAGAAACATAAAAAAGCCCTGCATTTGCAGGGCTTTCAACATTTATTTTAAACCAAAAGCTTTTTTTACTTTGGTTACATAATCTAATTTTTCCCAAGTAAATAATTCTACTTTCATTTTCTTTACTTTACCATCTGGTGAAGTAAACGTTTTTTCTACCACTTCATTTTTACGTCCCATATGGCCGTAAGCAGCAGTTTCGCTATACATTGGTGTACGTAATTTCAAGCGTTGCTCAATGAAATAAGGTCTCATATCGAAAACGCTTTCAACAATTTTACCAATTTGACCATCTGTTAAGCCAACTTTTGCAGTTCCGTAGGTATTTACATTAATTGAAGTTGGTTGAGCAACTCCAATAGCGTAAGAAACTTGTACTAAAACTTCATCAGCAACACCAGCTGCTACTAAGTTTTTAGCAATATGACGAGTAGCATAAGCAGCAGAACGATCTACTTTACTTGGATCTTTACCAGAAAAAGCTCCACCACCATGTGCACCCTTACCACCATAAGTATCTACAATAATTTTTCTTCCTGTTAAACCTGTATCACCATGTGGACCACCAATTACAAATTTACCTGTTGGATTAATATGATACTTAATATCGTTATTGAAAAGCTTAGCATATTTTTTATACTTAGCTTTTACACGAGGGATTAAAATTTCAATAATATCTTTCTTAATTTTAGCCAACATTTTTGCTTCTGTATCAAAATCATCATGCTGAGTAGAAACTACAATTGCATCAATTCTTACAGGAACATTGTTATCATCATACTCTAATGTTACTTGGCTTTTAGCATCAGGACGTAGGTATTTAATAGCTTTATTTTCTCTTCTTAGAGCAGCTAATTCAATCAAAATTTTGTGAGCTAAGTCTAACGCCAATGGCATATAATCTTCAGTTTCGTTACTTGCATAACCAAACATCATACCTTGGTCGCCAGCACCTTGTTCTTCTTTTTTCTTTCTATCAACCCCTTGGTTAATATCAGCACTTTGCTCATGAATGGCAGATAAAATACCACATGAGTTAGCTTCGAACATGTACTCACTTTTGGTATAACCAATTTTACGAATTACACCACGAGCAATTTCTTGAACATCTAAATAAGCTTTAGATTTCACTTCACCAGCAAGAACAACTTGTCCTGTAGTTACAAGAGTTTCGCAGGCCACTTTACTTTGAGGGTCAAAAGCCAAAAAGTTGTCGATTAAAGCATCAGAGATTTGATCCGAAACTTTATCTGGGTGTCCTTCAGAAACACTTTCAGAAGTAAATAAATACGGCATGAATATATTTTTTTTAAAATGAGTTGCAAATATAAGGTTTGATAAGCAAGTGGAATTATAATCGAGAAAAAATTATCCTCAATCGCATTTTCCTATCTGGCCTTGCACTGTTTCCTCCCAATAATCTTACTCTACCTGATGCTGGATAATTAAAAGGTGCAGCAGCAATAGGATATAATGAAGTTGAATTTTGAGCTATATGTACATAATCTTCAACAGGAGCAAACAAATATAAATCGTACACTTTTTCTTTTCTCGTTATAATGCCTTGCACATAACGTGTAATGTTAAAAGCATAAGAAGCAATTCTTTTACCTGTTGGGTCGGTTTTGTAAACAACATTTCCTCCAAAAGAATTTAAGTTAGCAGCAACACCACCTTGACCTAAAGAAATATCGTTGGGTACATAGAATCTAAATTGTGCCGAATCTAATCGTTTAGGAACTGCACATAGGAATAGATTTGGAGCTGAATATTTTTCGTAAAATGGATCATTATCGGCTTCTTGTTCCATAATTAATTCGGCCCTATGTACTAATCGGTTACTGATATTATTTTCTAAAGCAGGTGTTTCAATTCTAATAAAATTACCAGGTCCAGCTTGCAAAAACAATAAACTATCTGCTTGTGTGGTAGGGTTGGTTAAAAAGGTTTGAGCTTGAGAACCTGCTCTGTTTCTGATAATATTATTACTAGCATTTGAAGTTACACCATGTCTAAAATATCTCACCACAGTATCTATAATACTATCTCTTCTTGTATATCTATAATATAAGGCTACTTTACTATTGGTATCGCTTAAAGAAACCCTCAATAAAGTATTTGAACCAGCTTGAGGAACAATAGAAAATCCTCTGAATATACTTGAAAACTGAGCATCTGTTCTGTAAGCATTGGAACTATCAAAATTGAATAACAACCTATTCGCAAATGCAGTACTTAATGGAATTCTTATTTGATTAATAGCTGCTTCCTTTCTAGGCTTAACTGAATCTGTTAACTTTCTAGGGTCTGCAATAGTTACTTCACCTATTTGCCCTGCCAAATTCATTTGACTATTAGAAGTGTAAACTGAATCTTGCTTTAATCTACTGGTTTGGCTAATTTCATATACTTTCAAATGAATCGGATTAGCCGAATCGCCCCAATAACCTCTATACCCCAATACCAACACTGCTGAATCTAAAAATAAACTGTCTTTGCCAACTTCATAAAAATAAGGATAATAGAGTGGCTTAAATTCTGCATTAATAATGGCTTTTGTAGTACCCATTATTGGATCATTATCTATATTTCCGAGAACCATTTCTTGGAATTTAGAAATCCGAATAGAATCTAAAGGGAAGTTTCTTGTAATTACATTTAACAAGGTATCTTTTGTTTCAATACCATCAATTGGGGGTATTAAACCATTGCCAATTTCTGTATTTGTTAATTTGGTACAAGACGCTACAAAAACCAAGGCTATAAAAGCAAGGAGTAAATTCTTCTTCACGCAGCTAATAAATTATATTAAATTATGTTATTTGTTACTTGCCTGCAAGGTCGTTGTACAATTCTAAATACTCTGTTAAATCAGTATCCCAACCTTTAAAGGGAACTACTTTTTTACCTCTTACTTTAGAAAAGTCGTTCAACAATTTTTCATCTGGGTTACCGGTACCAAAAGTTATTGCATCGGCATAAGTAGCACCACCTCTAAACATAGCTGTGTTGTTTAAATCTTTAAACACATCTACATCTTTAGCAGTAATATTGTTGTTAATAAGTGCAAGTTTTAGAAAATCGCTGCCTAACTTTTCTTCAAAAGTGTTTTCTCCAATAGTGAAAACAATTTTGCTATGTGCAAAAACGGGCTCACGTTTATAAGCAGTTTTAATTAATGCAGGTACTAAACCGCTCATCCAACCACTACAATGAATAATATCCGGAGGCCAACCAAATTTTCTAACAGTTTCTAATGCTCCTTTTGCAAAAAATACAGTTCTTAAAGCATTGTCATCAAACCATTTATCTTCTTCATCGTGAAAAACTTGTTTACGCTTAAAAAAATCTTCATTTTCTAGAAAGTAAACCTGCAATCTTGCATTGGGTAAAGAAGCTACTTTAATTTGTAATGGATGATCATCATCATCAACTGAAACGTTGATACCACTCAATCTTACTACTTCATGTAAACGATGACGACGTTCATTAATTACTCCAAATCTTGGCATAATACAACGAACCTCTAAACCACTGTCGTTACTTTTGATAGCCAACTTATTTACGATCTCTGCAAATTCAGTCAACTCTAAATAAGGAGACATCTCTGTAGCTATAAATAAAATTCTTTTCTTTGACATCAGTTCTGCTGTTTAGGGATAGCTTCTTTTTATAAGTTTGCAAAAGTAAACAAATTCGCCCGAAAAGCAACGCATTACCAAACATAAGCTACAGAACACCACTTTTTTATGATTATTTGCACCACCGTTAGCAGCTTGCAAATGGAATTGAACAAGCTAAAAAAGCTGAATCAAAGTATTGGTTTTGTACCTACAATGGGTGCTTTACATAAAGGACATTTATCGCTAATTGAACAATGTAAGAATCAAAATGATGTTACAGTATGTAGCATTTTTGTGAACCCAACACAGTTTAATGATTCTGCCGATTTTGCTAAATATCCAAAAACCGTAGAACAAGATCTATTTTTATTAGAAGATGTTGATTGTACGATTGTTTTTTTGCCTTCAGTTGAAGAGATTTATCCTAAAAACAACACTTCTATTAAACAATACAACTTAGGTTTTCTAGAAACTACACTAGAAGGCAGTGCAAGACCAGGTCATTTTCAGGGAGTTTGTCAGGTAGTGGAACGTTTATTAACCATAGTTTCGCCACAAGTTGTATACTTGGGTCAAAAAGATTATCAGCAATGTATGGTGATAACTCAATTGGTAGAATTGATGGGTTGGAAAAACAAGTTGAAGATTGAAATTGAAGCAACATTTAGAGAACCTACAGGATTGGCAATGAGCAGCAGAAATATGAGATTGACTGATGCACAATTAATAGATGCAACAGCAATTTATCAATCATTACAATTTATAAAAAATAACATTTCAACTACACCAATTGAATCAATTGTTGCACATACTGAGCAATATTTGCTGCAACACAATTTTGAAAAGATTGATTATATAGCTATTTGCAATGCAGAAAGCTTGGCACCCATCACCAATTTTGATACTCAAACCCAAACAGTTGCTTTAATTGCAGCTTTTATTGGAGGAGTAAGATTGATTGACAATTTAATATTGAACTAAAGTTATAGAAAAAAAATTTATGCAAATACAAGTTTTAAAATCGAAAATTCATAGAGCAACCATCACCGAAGCAAATTTGAATTATGTTGGAAGTATTACCATTGACGAAGATTTGATGGATGCTGCCAACTTAATTGAAAACGAAAAAGTACAGGTGGTAAATGTAAATAATGGAGAACGTTTAGAAACTTATGTAATTACTGGACCAAGAGGAACAGGAGTTGTTTGCTTAAACGGACCAGCAGCACGTAAAGCTGCCGTTGGGGATGTAGTAATTATTATTTCTTATGCTTTAGTAAATTTTGAAGAAGCCAAGCAACTAAAACCTTGGGTTGTTTTTCCAAATGCAAATAATAAGCTCTAGTTGCCCATTGCTTGCTTATATTGCCTAATAACATTGTACCAATGAAAAAAAAGCTATTACAAATATTTAAGTACTTACTATTTTTTGGATTAGGTATTTTTTTAATTTGGTTAAGCATTCATCAAATTAAAAGCAACCCAAAAGAGTGGAATGAATTTAAACAAGCATTAAGTACTGCCAATTATTGGCTGGTTATACCTGTATTTTTTATTATGAGTGGAAGCCATGTTATTAGAGCATTACGGTGGCGAATATTAATGGAACCAATGGGTTATAACACATCATTTCCCAATACATTTTTTGCTGTGATGATTGGTTATATGGCTAATATGGCTGTACCACGTTTAGGCGAAGTGTTAAAATGTACCATTTTAGCCAAATACGAAAAAGTGCCTGCCGAAAAAATAATTGGTACAATTGTAGCCGAAAGAGCATTTGATGTTGTGAGTTTGGGAATTATATTTTTATTGGCACTTATTTTTCAGTTCGATGTGGTGATGGCTGCTTACGAGCAGTTAAAAACTTTCATGGCTGGTAATCCTAAAGAAGCCATGAGTAATACAAAGAAAATTACTTTATTGGTTATTGGGTTATTGGCATTCATTGTTTTAATTTGGTTAATAGTAAGTAAACGTATTTTTAAATTTTTTCAAGCAATAAAAAAAATTGCAACTGGCATTTGGGAAGGATTAAGTACAGCAAGCAAACTGAAGCAAAAAAAGCTATTCATTGTATATTCTGCTGCTATTTGGATATTGTATTTATTAGGTACTTGGATTGGCTTTTATGCAACACAAGGAACTACAGGTTTAGGTATTACAGCTGCTATTAGTTGCTTGGCATTTGCAAGTATTGGTATGATTGTTACACCAGGAGGAATTGGTGCTTACGCAGCATTGCTTGCTATTGTGTTAACACTACAGCAACCATCAATACCTAATCCAATTGGCTATGCAAACGGCACACTACAATGGTTTGCACAATGTATCATTGTGTTGTTTGTTGGGTTTATTTGTATGCTTTTGTTACCTTGGTATAATAAAAAAGATAAATTGGAAATAAGAAATTAAAAATTCGGAATCAACTAATAAACCAATTAACAAGTTAACCAATCCGCCAATTCGCAAATTCAATAATTTAATAATTATATGAAACAAACAATGGCCATTCAAAATAAAATTTTCACCCTTCATCAATTGATTTTTCAAATTGCCAGCTGGAGAGTGTTGGGTAAAAAAGTGGCTTTTACCAACGGCTGCTTTGATATTTTACACGAGGGACATATTTTTTCACTTTCACAGGCTGCACAAGAAGCCGATTATTTAATAGTTGCTGTAAATAGTGATGCAAGTACCAAACGTTTAAAAGGGCTAGAACGCCCTATAAATAATGAAAAAAGTCGTGCTATTTTACTAGCCAATTTAGCTATTGTAGATGCTGTAGTTATTTTTGAAGAAGACACACCCTTGCAAATAATTTCAACTTTATTACCCGATGTTTTAGTCAAAGGTGGCGATTATACATTAGAGCAAATTGTAGGAGCCAAAGAAGTAATAGCAAATGGAGGGAGAGTAGTTATTAATCCAATTGTTGAAGGTTTTTCAACAACAGGAATTGTGGAGAAAATAAAGAAATATTTATCGTAAAACTCTATTCATAAACTTAACATTTAATCCTCATCATCTTTACTACATTTGAACAAAACGATTTGGATTTTTATGAATAAAAAGAGTTTAATTCCTAGAGATATCAGCTGGTTAAGTTTTAATGCAAGAGTATTGCAAGAAGCAAACGACCCAACCGTACCGCTTAGAGAACGAATTCGTTTTTTAGGTATTTTCTCTAATAACAGTGATGAATTTTTTAGGGTTCGAGTAGCCACTTTAAAACGCATGATTGAATTTGCGGAAAAACGTAGAAAAGCCAATATGCATTTAGAAGAAGATCCTCAAAATATTCTAGATCAAATTCAAACCATTGTTCTACAACAACAGAATGAATTCAACCGCATTTGGGAAGGCATTTTAAAAGAACTAAAAAAGGAAAAAATTTTATTGGTGAACGAGAAACAATTGACTCGTGAACAACAAAATTTTGTAAAAACATATTTCGACGAACAAGTTCGTAGCAATGTAATTCCATTAATGATTGAAAGCTTACCCCAACTCCCCTACTTAAGAGATAAGAGTATTTATTTGGGTGTGGTAATGCGTAAAAAAAATACAGCCTATCATCAAAAATATGCTTTAATTGAAGTGCCTGCAAAAGCACTTGGTCGCTTTATAAAATTACCTTCTAAAACTGGTGAACAACACATTATACTATTAGAAGATATTATTAGATACAATTTACCGTATATTTTTTCTTATTTCGACTACGATTATTTTGATGCACATATTTTTAAAGTTACTAAAGATGCCGAATTAGATATTGACAATGATTTATCTACTTCTTTCGTAGAAAAAATGGAGAAAGGTTTAAAGAACCGACGAAAAGGGAAACCCGTACGTTTTGTGTACGATAAAGAAATGGATGCAGGATTATTGGAATATTTAATTAGGCGATTACAATTAAATAGAAAAAGCAATATTATACCTGGTGGAAGAATACACAACTTCCGTCATTTCATGGATTTTCCAGATGTATTCAATGCAAAAAGTTTACGTAGAAGTTCACTTATTCATCCATTATTACAAATAGCACACCGTGTAACCGATGTAATTGTAAAGCAAGATATAATGCTACATTTTCCTTACCATTCTTATAATTCTATCATAGATTTATTAAGAGAAGCAGCAATGGATCCGGATGTAAATTGTATAAAAATTACAGCATACCGTTTAGCAGAAAATTCTAAAATTATTAATGCATTAATTAATGCTGCACGTAATGGAAAAGAAGTAATTGTAATGCTTGAGTTAAAAGCAAGATTTGATGAAGAAGCCAATTTAGAATGGAAAGAAATATTGGAACAAGAAGGCGTAAAAGTACTGTTGGGCGTACCTAAATTAAAGATTCATGCAAAGCTTTGTTTAATCAAAAAAAGAATAAAAAATAAAACTATTCAATATGGTTTTGTAAGTACCGGCAACTTAAACGAAAAAACTGCAAGGGTATATGGAGACCACTGTTTACTAACTAGTAACAGAAGCGTAATGGCCGATATTAATAAAATATTTCGCTACTTAGAAAACTGGAAAGCGGGAACCACCCCACTTATTCAATGTAAAACATTAATGGTTTGCCCAACAAGCATGCGTAAGCAAATTGAAACTCTGATTAACCGAGAAATAAAGTTTGCAAAAGCTAAAAAACCAGCAGCGGTTACCATAAAAGTAAATTCTTTAAGTGATGCTGTTTTAATTCAAAAATTACATGAAGCTGCATTAGCAGGTGTAGAAGTAAAACTTATTGTAAGAGGCATTTTCTCAGCTATTTTCGATCAAAAAAAATATAAACATCCTATACAAGCCATTAGCATTGTAGATGAGTATTTAGAACATGCTCGTGTATTAATATTTCATAATAATGGTAACGAAAAAATGTATATTTCTTCAGCCGATTGGATGGTGAGAAATTTAGATCATCGTATAGAAGCTGCTATACCTATTTTGAATAGTGCTATTCAATCCGAATTAAAAGATATTATCAACATACAACTAAGAGACAATGTAAAGGCAAGAATTTTAGACAGTAGCCTTACAAATAACTATGTAACTTCCGCAAGTAAAAAGAACATTCGATCGCAAGTAGAAACCTATTTATACTTGCACAAAAAAACGCTTAAACAGCAGCATGAAATTAGCAGCAATTGATATTGGAAGTAACGCAGCAAGGTTATTAATTACAGAAGTAATTGACGATAATGGTAAACCTCAATTCAATAAATTAAATTTAGTAAGAGTACCCTTAAGATTAGGCTTCGATGTTTTTGAATATGGTACCATCACCAAAGAAAAACGTGGAATGGTTTTACAAACCATGAAAGCTTTTGCACACCTAATTAAGGCTTATGATGTACAACATGTAAAAGCCTGTGCTACTAGTGCCATGAGAGATGCAAGCAATAGCAATGATATTATTAGAAAAGTAAAATTAGAAGCAGGAATAGAAATCAATATAATTACAGGAGACCAAGAAGCATCTTTTATTTACGAAAATCATATTGCCGAAAATTTAGATAAAGCCCACTCTTATTTATACATTGATGTTGGTGGTGGAAGCACAGAACTCACTTTTTTCTCTGAGGGAAAATTAAAATATAAAGAGTCGTTCAATATTGGAACTATTCGTTTACTCAAAGGCCAGGTAGATGATAATAGTTGGACAGAAATGAAAGAACATTTAAAACAAAATACCAAAAGCAGTTTACCTATGATTGCGATTGGTAGTGGAGGAAATATTAATAAAGTTTTTTCATTAAGTAAAAAGAAAGAAGGCAAGCCTTTAAGTTTAGAATTATTGAAAGATTATTATAAAGAACTTTCAGCATTTACCTTAGAACAACGTATTAAAATCTACAAACTAAGAGAAGATAGAGCCGATGTAATTGTACCTGCACTACAAATTTATATTAATGTAATGCGTTGGGCCGATATGACTGAAATTTTTGTACCTAAAATTGGCTTAGCCGATGGTTTAATACAAAGCTTGTATGCTGAAATAAAAAATCAAGTCTCTATTTAAAAAAAGTACTTTTACTTTGCACTGCACATTTGAATATGTTTTATTCTAACGCAGAGCCATATTCAGTTCATTTATAAAATTATTCAAATGTCTACTCACTCCGAAATAAAAAGAATTACCACCCATATTTTACAAAAAATGAAAGTACATGGAGAAAAAATTTCCATGTTAACAGCTTATGATTTTTCGTTTGCTAAAATTGTTGATGGTGCAGGCATAGACATAATTTTAGTAGGTGATAGTGCTAGTAATGTAATGGCTGGCCATGAAACTACTTTACCTATTACATTGGATCAAATGATTTACCATGCACAAAGTGTAGTACGTGCTGTTAAAAGAAGTTTAGTAGTAGTTGATATGCCTTTTGGTACCTATCAAAGCAATAGCGATGTTGCACTTGCATCGGCCATAAGAATTATGAAAGAAAGCGGTGCACATGCTTTGAAATTAGAAGGTGGAGAAGAAATTGTAGAAAGCATTAAAAAAATTGTGAGTGCTGGAATTCCGGTAATGGGGCATTTAGGTTTAACGCCTCAAAGTATTTATAAATTTGGTACTTATACAGTTAGAGCCAAAGAAAATGAAGAAGCAGAAAAACTGAAAAATGATATTCAAGTACTACAAAATGCTGGATGCTTTGCAGTTGTTTTAGAAAAAATTCCAGCAGTATTAGCCAAAGAAGTGAGTGAAAGTGTACATATACCAACCATAGGTATTGGTGCAGGAAATTATTGTGATGGACAAGTTTTAGTAATGCATGACATGCTTGGCATAAATACAGAATTCAGTCCACGTTTTTTAAGAAAGTATCTTAATATTAATGAATTAGCTACACAAGCTGTACAACAATATATTGCTGATGTGAAGAGTAAAGACTTTCCGAATGAAAGTGAGAGTTATTAATTCAATAAAGTAATCAAAATAGTTGGGGGTTGACGTAAGTCAACCCCCAACTATTTTAAGCCAATGTTTGCAAAGCTTGAGCAATAATGCCAACAGCTTCTTCAATTTGAGGTTTGGTAATTATTAAAGGAGGAGCAAATCGAATTTTATCGCCGTGTGTTGGTTTAGCTAACAAGCCCAATTCTTTTAAGGCTAAGCAAAAATCCCATGAAGCATCTGGATTTTTATGTTCAATCACTATAGCATTTAATAAGCCTTTACCACGAATAGTTTTAATAAATGGTGAATTTAATTTAGCGAATTCTTCTCTTAAAACAATTCCCATTGCCTCGGCATTGTCTGCTAATTTTTCATCTTTTAACACTTGTAATGCAGCTATTGCAACGGCACAAGCCAATGGATTGCCACCATAAGTACTACCATGTTCTCCTGGCTTAATATTCATCATAATTTCATCGTCACATAAAACAGCACTTACAGGCATTGTTCCACCACTTAATGCTTTACCAAGTATTAAAATATTTGGACGAACATTTTCATGATCACAAGCCAACATTTTACCAGTTCTAGCTAAACCCGTTTGTATTTCATCGGCAATAAACAACACATTATTTTCTTTGCATAATTTACTAACTGCCGCCAAATAACCTTCATCAGGCACAACAACACCAGCTTCACCTTGTATAGGTTCTACCATAAATGCAGCAACATTTTTATCTTGTAAAGCAATTGCTAATGCATCGATATTGTTGTAAGGAATTAACTCAAATCCAGGCATAAATGGACCAAAACCTTTGTAACTACTTGGGTCGGTAGACGATGAAATTGCTGCCATTGTTCTTCCCCAAAAATTACCTTCTGCAAAAATAATTTTTGCTTTATTTTCAGCTACTCCTTTTTTATCATATGCCCAACGTCTTGCAAGTTTAATAGCAGTTTCACCAGCTTCAACACCAGTATTCATGGGCAATACTTTTTGATAGCCAAAATATTGGGTAATATATTTTTCATACTCACCCAACCAATTATTATAAAATGCCCTTGACGTAAGTGTGAGTTTATTCGCTTGTTGTGTTAATGCGTTAATGATATGTGGATGACAATGACCTTGATTTACAGCTGAATAACCACTTAAAAAATCAAAGTATCTTTTTCCATCTACATCGTATAAAAAAACACCTTCTCCCCTTTCTAAAACTACAGGTATTGGATGATAATTATGAGCTCCAAATTGATCTTCTAATTGCAAATAATAAGCAGTACGTTCTGTAACGTTGTGAGATAACATATATAAAAATTAATGGTAAACAATAATAAGAATAACAATACACTGGCATAAATGCCAGCTTCAATATTACTTGCAGTGATGATCTAAAAAATCTAAATTTTGAGAGAGAAATTTCATATTATTTATTTGCTGCACAAATAAACAAAAAATAATTGAAGGCTATTGATTAATTACTTGAACAATATCTTTTGCAACTATGCATTCGTTTCTGTATAACTTTTAAAATTATTCAAAATGGCTTGCCAACCATCACGTTGCAACTCTAAAGAGTTCTCTGTTTCGGCATCAAAAATAATTTGCACTTCTGTTTGATTATTTTTTCCACTAAAACTAACTTTTACTGTTCTTCCATCAAGCATGGTGTAAGTAAAGCTTTCTCCATCAATTACTTCATTGTAAATGGCTTCAAAATCAAAACCAAAACTGCCATCTTTAGCTTCCATTCTTGCGAAATATTTACCTCCAACTTTCATATCATTATTTGCTGAGGGACAACACCAATCTGGTGATGCAAAGTTCCAATGAATAATATGTTCGGGCATTGTATAAAAGTTCCAAACTTTTTGCTTATCAGATTCAATAATTGCTTGTATAGTAATTTTATTATAATCCATAACACTCGTTTTTCAGCTTATTTGTAAATACCAATTTCATTTAACCCAGCACTATTTTTTACACCACGATACATTCCTGCACTATTAAACAACATAGCATAATTGCCATGTGCATCTACCCCAATCATTCCTCCTTCACCATTTATTTTTACTAGTTTATCATTTACTACAATATTCATCGCATCGTGCAAACTGAAGCCTTTATATTCCATTAAACAACTTACATCATAAGCTGCAACTGCTCTAATAAACAATTCACCATGACCTGTACAACTAATTGCACAAGTATTGTTATTGGCATAAGTACCACTTCCAATAACAGGGGTATCACCAATTCGATTGTATTTTTTATTGGTCATTCCACCTGTACTTGTTGCTGCAGCAATATTGCCAAAAGCATCACAAGCAGCAGCACCAACAGTACCAAACTTTTTATCTTTCATCAAAGTATCTACTTTGGTATTGTGGTCTAAACTTGTTGTGTTGCTATCTCTTACTAGCTTCCATTGATCGTATCTAAACTGGGTAAAAAAATAATCATCACCAGCCAATGCTATACCTTGTTGTAAAGCAAAATCAACGGCTCCATTTCCACTTAAAAAAACATGATCACTTTTAAGCATAACTGCTTTTGCAAGTTCAATAGGGTTCACAACATTTCTAACACCAGCCACAGCACCTGCCATTAAATTGTTACCATCCATTATAGAAGCATCCATTTCATGTTCTCCTTTTTTGGTAAAAACAGAGCCACGTCCAGCGTTAAACAAAACGTTATTTTCTAACATTTTAACTGCCTGCTCAACAGCATATACAGCAGTTCCATTATTGGCTAATACTGAATATCCTGCATCTAACGCTTCTTGCAGTGCAATTGAATATGCTTGTTCTAAATCAGGCGTCATATCTTCTTTTAATATTGTGCCTGCACCGCCATGTATAGTTATTGTAAATGGATTCATTCTTTATTTTTTGTAACCAACTTCTGTAAATGTATCAGCTGTAGTTGCGTCGCACTCTTCAACTTTATTGCTTAATTCAGCAAAATACCTGCAAGAAGGTAGTGTATGTTTTGTCGAAAGTAAATACTTTACACCTCATTTAGTTCACACATGCAACAAAAAATGACACTAAAAAAGGAATTATCCATTGGCGATTGGCTTATTGTATGCTCTAATCTATTTGCTATTTATGGTGTTTGGATGTTGAATTGGGATGCCAAAATTATTTTCTTAGTCTTTTGTATTGAAACAATCGTAATTGGTGTTTTCAATTTTTTACAACTCGGACTTATTGCTTGCTCAAATGATGAGCAAGGAAAGAAATCAAAACTTGCTGGTGGGTTATTTTTAATGCTCTTCTTTCTTGTACACTATAGCATTTTTGTGTTTGCTCAGTTGCATATTTTTTTATCAATTATGAAGATTCATAAAATTCGTATCTCAACTACTGAGCTTATTTTTTCCTTTCAAAAAGTAATGCCCAATTATGCTTTGCAATATCTTGGATTATTTGTTGCTTCTTACTTTTTGGGGATATTGAAAGATTTTGTGTTTAATGGAAAATACAAAACCACTAGTTTAACAGCACAAATGTTTACACCGTATAAAAGAATTTTTATTCAACAATTTGTAGTAATACTTGGTGCTTTCGTTTTATTGCTGAACCCTAATGGCAAATATTTAATTCTACTATTTGTTCCAATTAAAATTTTCTTTGAATTATTTATTGATTATGATAGCTTGCTAGACGAAATGAATAAAGATATATAAAATATTATTTATTCATTTTTTTAATTGAAAGAATATCTTGCCCAGTACTATCTCCATACTCTTGTAATTTACCAAATGCTGCTGCTGTGGCATAATTTAAAATTTCTTGGGAAGGATATTGATTGTACAAACCATAAATTAATCCAGCCATAAAACAATCGCCACTTCCACTTCTATCTACTACACCTTTGCAGCTAAAATCGGCTGATTGAAAATGTTCCGTTTCATTCATTAAATGAGTGTAATACAAAATATCGTTACCTTCTTTATCAAATCGAAAAGTATTGGCAACAGTTTTTACTTTTGGAAAAAGTTGAATAATAGCTTTTGAAGTTGATTGGGCATGAGCAATATATTTTTGCTTGCTATTATTCTCATGAATTTGTTCATCTACTGCTATACCTAATAAACTATTGGCACTCCAAATATTGCCCATAACAACGTCACAATATTCAACTAGCTTGGGCATAATTTCAATGGGTTGTTTTCCATATTTCCAAAGTCTTGCTCTATAATTTAAATCAACCGAAATCTTAATATTTTTTTTGTTGGCTGCTTCTAATGCTTCTAAACAAACATCAGCAACATTTTCGTTTAAAGCAGGGCTAATTGCACTGAAGTTAAACCAATCAACATCACGTAAAACTTTATCCCAATCAATCATACCTCTTTTTAATTCAGAGAAAGAAGAATGATCTCTATCGTACACCATACTTCCTTTTAAATCGGCCCCACGCTCTAAATAATATAAACCAATTCTATTACCAGCAAATACAATAGTCGATGTATAAATGCCTTTATACTCTAAGTAATCAATTACATGATGACTCATAAAATTATCGGGTAAAACAGTACAATATTTTACAGGCACATTCCAACCTGCTAAAGCAGTTGCAACATTAGCTTCAGCTCCACCCATGTATAATAACATAGGGTGTTTATTCATTGCTTCATCATGAGGTGCTGGAGAAATTCTTAATAGTAATTCACCAAAACAAAGTACTTTTTTCTTAAGCATAGTTACATTGTTCAAATTGTAAAAAAAGATGATTAAAACAAAATGCCTGCAAGTACTACAACATCAATTGTAATATATGCAGGCATGAAATAGGAATGTAATTTACTATAAATCTGTTATTACTTTATATTTTGGAACTAAAGATTTCATTACCATCCAAGCAATTAAATAAGCAACAGCACAAATAGCAAACATAATGGTATAACCTGTTTGAATATGACCCAATGCTTTATAATGATCAAACAAAGCACCACCCAATTTAGTAATTAATACACCTCCAATACCACCTGCCATTCCTCCAATTCCTACAATTGATGCAACTGCTTTACGTGGAAACATATCAGAAACTGTAGTAAACAAGTTGGCACTCCAAGCTTGATGGGCTGATGCACCAACACCAATTAATAAAACTGGAATCCAAAAACTTATGTCTCCTAAAGGTTGTGCAGCCAAAACTACTAATGGAAAAACTGCAATCATGAGCATGGCTTTCATTCTACCGTCATAAGGAGAATAGCCTTTTTTAATAAAATAAGTTGGAAACCAACCGCCCCCAATGCTACCAAACATAGTCATACTGTACAATACAGCCAATGGTAACATAATATCGGTACCCGTCATTTGATATTGATCTTTTAAATATGCTGGTAACCAAAATAAGAAAAACCACCAAACTCCATCGGTCATAAATTTACCAAAAGTAAAAGCCCAAGTTTGTTTGTAGCCCAATAATTTAACCCAAGCAACTTTTTCGGTTTGTGCTGCAATAGGTAAAGTTGAGGCTTCTTCTACATCGCTGTTAATATAATCTAACTCGGCCTTGGACATTCTTTTTTGCTCTTGTGGTTTTTCGTACATCACTAACCAAAAAGCTAACCAAATAAAACCAATTCCTCCAATAATAAAGAAAGCAGCTTCCCAACCCCAATGTTCTGCAATCCAAGGCACAGTAAGTGGTGCTAAAATGGCTCCTACATTTGAACCTGAATTAAATATGCCAGTAGCAAATGAACGTTCTTTTTTAGGAAAATATTCAGCTGTTGCTTTGATCGCAGCTGGAAAATTTCCAGACTCACCAAAGCCAAGAACAGCTCTCGAAAACATAAAACCTAAAATTGAAATAGGTACTGCAGCAATACCTGCCCATCCTAATATAGCAATCATTCCAGAACCAATTGGTACAGCAAACCCATGTATAATAGCACCAACAGACCAAATAATAATTGCCCAAGCAAATCCTTTTTTTGTTCCTAGTTTATCAATAATTCGTCCAGCAAATAACATACTAATGGCGTATGTAAACTGAAATACAGAAGCTATATTGGCATAATCGCTGTTAGTCCATCCAAACTTTTCTTCAAGTGTTGGTTTTAATAAACTGAGTACTTGCCTATCTAAATAATTGATGGTTGTTGCAAAAAACAATAGACCGCAAATAGTCCACCTATACTTACCAATTTTTTCACTCATCATAAAAGCATTAATCTGTTAGAAAATTATTTATTAGTCTTGTTCAATAATTAGGCTAGCAAAGTACTAAAATTCAAACAAAGCAAAGGGTTTAGCAATTTAGTTCTACGCAAACGATTTCGGGACTTTATTTAGCTAACATTTTGTTTCATGGCTGCAATCTGAAACTTTGTGCCAAGTACAATCATTTTCATTCCTTCTTGTACTAAAAAATCATTTGCAGGATTGATAATAAATCGTCCGTAAGCATCTTTAATAGCAATACAATTTACACCTGTAGTTTTCCATTCCATAATATTGCCTAAAGTAGTTGGTTGAATTTCTTTAGGTAAAACACTAAAATCTATACTTTCAATATTAATACTCTCGGCTTCTTCGCCACTTAAAAAATCTATGAACTCTACCACTTCTGGTTTGCTTACTAAAGTTGCCATATGCGTACCACCAATTCTATCAGGCATTATTACATTATTGGCACCTGCTTTTTTTAATTTTTGAATAGAAGTTGCTTTTGATGCTCTACTGATGATTTGTAGTTTACTATTTAATGCTCTTGCTGAAAGCACAATAAACACATTATCGGCATCGGTGGGTAAAGCACAAATTAAACTAGCAGCTCTATCAATTCCTGCTTCTTTTAATACAACATCCTCTGTTGCATCTCCAGTAATGTATAACAAGCTCTTATGTTCATTATGTATAAATTGGTTGATATTATCTGAATCTTTATCTATTACCACAAAATTAATTTTGTGCCCTAATAATGTTTTAGCAGCTTGTTGACCGTTACGTCCAAATCCACAAATGATAACATGATTGCTTAGAGCATCTAGTGTGTTCATGATTTTTTTATTTATGAAGTACTGCTTCATTTCGCCACTTACAAAAAACTGTGTTAGCCTTGCCAACGAATAAGTAAATGTAGAAAATGAAATTAAAATTAAAAATATTGCAAAAACTCTACCTGCGTCTGATAGTGGATGCACCTCGCCATAACCAATTGTGGTTATGGTAATTATGGTCATAAATACTGCATCTAAAAAACTATATCCCTCTATTAACATAAATCCTACTACTCCAGATATCGTAATCAACAGAATAATAAAAAACCAAAAAAATAGGGGCGAAATATTTTTCAATGTTTGTTAAGTTTGGTGATTGAAAGTAATGATTGTTTAAACAAATAAATTTTAAATTAAACATTTTTTTATTCACTTTTACTTTGAATGCACATAACCAATTTGATTGCACGATAAATTAAAGACAACTTTATGACATCACATTATCACAGTTTACTTTGCTTAGGCGATTCTTACACTATTGGAGAAGGTGTTCCACTACACCAAAGCTTTCCCTATCAAACAGTGCAATTATTAAGAAGTGAAAGTGCTCATTTTTATGCCCCTGAAATTGTTGCTAAAACTGGTTGGACGAGTTTTGAATTAGCAGAACATATTTTACATACTCGTTTAAATGATCACTACGATTTTGTTACCCTTCTAATTGGAGTGAATAATCAATACAGAGGTTTAAGTGTAGATGATTTTAAAACAGATTTTGAATTTTTATTAAAAAAAGCCATTCATTTTGCTCACAATAATGTAAACCGTGTAATTGTTTTATCTATACCAGATTGGAGTGTAACTCCATTTGCAAAAAATCATGACGCAAGTGTTATTACACAACAAATTGATGCTTATAACAGTGTTTGTGAACAAGTTGCTGAACAGTATAATATTTGTTTTATAAATATTACACCAAGTACAAGGCAAGCTAAAGATGACGCAAGTATACTTACAACTGATGGCTTACATTATAGTGGAAAAGAAATGAGAGATTGGGCCGAAATAGTTGCTACTATTATTTTAGATCAGTTGAAATAAAAAAGCATCCATGAAAATATTTTCATGGATGCTTTTTAAGAAACTAAAATTGGCAAATCGTATTACCTATTTTTAGCATTTGAAAACTTTTCCTCCTGTATCTTTTTTCTATGACTAGTCATATTCGAAAAAGATATTATTTAGATTCGCTTTCACCGCCTTCTAGTTTGGCTTTAATATCGGCTAAGGCACCTAAATCTCCTAAAGTTGCTTTTTCAACTTTAGCTTGCACAGCTTTCACTGCTTTTTTAGTTACTTCAGCTTCTGCTTTTGCCTCTTTCTTTTCAGCTTCAATTTCCTCAGCTTTTGCTTGTTCCCAAATACGAGTATGGCTTACAACAATTCTCTTCTCATTTCTATCAAACTCAATTACAACGAATTGTGCAGTTTCATCGGCTTGTACTTGTTTGCCATCTTCTTTAAAAGTATGACGGTTAGGAGCAAATCCTTCTAACCCATAAGGTAATTGAACCAATGCACCTTTATCGTCTTTTCTTGTTACTACTGCTTCATGAACACTTCCTATTGCAAATGTTTCTTCTAATGCAGTCCAAGGATCTTCTTCTAATTGCTTATGACCTAACTGTAATTTGCGATTTTCTTTATCAATACTTAAAATAATGATATCGATATGTTCAGCAACTTTTATATAATCACTAGGGTGATTGAAACGCTTCAACCAGCTTAAATCGCTGATATGAATCATTCCACCAATACCTGGCTCTAACTCAACAAATACGCCATAAGGAGTAATGTTTTTTACTAACCCTTTGTGCTTGCTGTTTTCAGGGAATTTGTTTTCAATAGTGCTCCAAGGATCGTTGGTCATTTGCTTAATAGATAAGCTCATTTTACGGCTATCCTTATCTAAAGTAACCACTTTAGCTTCATGCTCATCATTCAATTTAAAGAATTCTTTTGCATTGATTGGAGTGTTAGCCCAAGTAATTTCACTTACGTGAACTAAACCTTCAACACCAGGTTGAATTTCTAAGAATGCACCATAATCTTCAATATTTACTACTTTACCTTTAACAATAGTACCTTCAGCTAATCCTTCAGGTAATACATCCCAAGGATGTGGAGTTAATTGTTTTAAACCTAAGCTGATACGTTTTTTATCATCATCAAAGTCTAATACTACCACATTAATTTTTTGATCCATTTTCAACACCTCAGATGGATGAGAAATACGACCCCAAGAAATATCTGTGATATATAATAAACCATCTAAGCCACCTAAATCCATGAAAGCACCAAAGTCTGTAATGTTCTTCACAGTACCTTCTAATACTTGTCCTTTCTCTAGCTTGCTCATGATTTCAGCACGTTGTGCTTCAATATCGCTTTCAATTAATGCTTTGTGAGATACAACGGC
The DNA here is from genome assembly GCA_943371535.1 of Asaia bogorensis. Taxonomy (GTDB): domain Bacteria; phylum Bacteroidota; class Bacteroidia; order Chitinophagales; family Chitinophagaceae; genus UBA1930. The sequence continues at coordinate 64,793 of CALRVE020000012.1, forward strand.
ATTCTTAATAGTTTCATTAATCTTCACTACTTTAAATTCCATTGTTTTACCAACAAACTGATCGTAATCAGTAACCGGTTTAACATCTATTTGAGAACCTGGTAAGAAAGTTTCCATACCAAATACATCAACAATAAGACCACCTTTAGTTTTGCTAGTAACCAAACCAGTAACCACTTCACCAGTCTTATGCACTTCCATAATACGTTCCCAAGCACGGAAGATTCTTGCACTTTTACGGCTTAGGTGTAAATTACCTTGTCTGTCTTCTTTTTCAACTACCATTACTTCTACAACATCACCCACTTTCACACCTTGCAAATCACGGAATTCATTCAAAGAAATTAAACCATCGCTTTTAAAGCCAATGTTAATAACGGCATCGGTTTTTGTTAAACCAACGATGTCGCCATTTAAAATTTCACCATCAGCAATTTTTACGAAAGTGTTTTCATACACATGATCGTATTTTTCTTTTTCAGCCTGGCTGTAATGAGCAACATTACGTTTGTCTACACTCCAGTCAAAATCGTCGTGAGCAGTAGCAACTACTTCTTCAACAACGGGTTTAGCTGCTACTACTTCAGCAGCACCTTCTACAACAGTTTCTGTTGCTTCTACAGGATTGTTTGTTGTCGCAGCAGTTTCTGTTGCTTCAGCAGCACCAGAAGCTTCCTGAGCATCTGCGTTTAATTGTTTTACAAAAAAGTTCATAATATAATCCCGAGGTTTTTTATTCGGGGCTGCAAAAGTAGGGTTTATTGATGAAATAGATATAAAATAGGTACTATTTTATGTGAGAATAAATACCGATGTCAAATGACTTAAAAATGCTGTATACAGAATTTATTAAATGTACTCAAAAAAAACTCCCAATTTTCAAATTGAAAATTGGGAGTTTAAAGATAAAAGTTAAAATAAAGTTGAGTTATTTTAGTGTTTTGCAATTATAAAGATGCTAATGCAATTACACCTGCAGCCAAGCCCAAAATACTTAAAACTGTTCCAAAAACAGATTTTCTTTGTTGAACTTGCTGTGAAGTTGATTCATTGGTTTTCAAATTTGCAGAACCTGCGTTTAATAGTACCCTGTTTTTTAAGAATGTAGAATCTTCGGCTTTTAACTGACGAAAGTTTTTATAGTTAGCTGAGAAACCAGTTACAGTAACTGTAATATCGTCATTTACTGTTTCTACATCATATTTTGGTTCTACCAAAATATCTCCATTGGTGGTTTTTAAAGCACTAGCAACGGCCTGATTTTTTACAAAATCGATTCCCTCTTTAGAGAGCGTACCTTTTGCAGTAGCTGTAACTTTGGTTTCTTTAACATCTAAGTCGGCCAATAAAGGTTTAGTGTAAACTCCACCATTAACAATGTCCATTGTTTTAACAGTGCTAGTCTTTGATTTTGAACTTACACCACAAGATGTAAAAGCAATTGCTATAATTGCAAAGGCGAAAAATGGTTTTAGCTTCATCATGTTTTTAATTTAGGTTAGATAATTGCCAAAATTGACTAAAAAACAAGTCCAAAAAATACTCCTTTAGGAGTATTTTTCTTTGGCATAAATTAACCTAAACAATAAAAAAAAGTCCTACAAAATGCAGGACTTTTTAAGAGTTTAGATAAAGTATCTACTAAGGGAAAATACCTAATTCGGCATAACTAGTTGCCACTTTATTAATAGCACTCACATAAGCAGCTGTACGCATATCAGGAATTTCTGGATTCGCATGCCAAATATCCATAATTTCTCTAGTTGCAGTAATCATAGTTTCTTCTAATCCACTATGCACTAAATCAACCTCATCGGCACCATGCATGATAAAGTTTCTAGCTTTTTCTGTTACATTTTTGCCACTTAATTCTTCCATTTGTTCTAAAATGTGAGCATTCATATTTTCAGTAAAACGCTTTTCCATTCTTCCATAACGAACGTGGCTTAAGTTTTTTAACCACTCAAAATACGAAACCGTTACACCGCCTGCATTTAAATACATGTCTGGTATAACTAAAGTTCCTTTTGATGCAAAAATTTCATCGGCTTCCGGAGTTAATGGTCCATTTGCAGCTTCACCAATAATTTTAGCTTTTACTCTAGGTGCATTTTCTGCATTAATTACATTTTCTAATGCAGCAGGAATCAAAATATCGCATTCTAATTCTAATGCATCGGCACTTTTAGCCAAATTAGTTGCTCCAGGAAAATTTAAAATAGACCCTGTTGCTTTTCTATGCTGAAATAGCTCTTCTTCGTTAATGCCATCTTCTTTATAAATAGCACCCTCATACTCTGCAATAGCAACTACAATAGCACCATGTTCTCTAAAGAATTTTGCACTATGATAACCTACGTTTCCTAAGCCTTGAACAATAATTTTTTTACCTTCAACGCCTGTAGACATTCCTAACTTACCCATTACATCGGCCATTTTACAAACTTCACGAATACCAAAGAAAACACCTAAACCAGTAGCTTCCTTTCTTCCACGAACCCCACCTTGTGTAATTGGTTTACCAGTAACACAACCAGCTGCATCAATTTCACCTGGTTTTAAAGACTGATAGGTATCTACAATCCATGCCATTTCTCTTTCGCCAGTTCCATAATCTGGTGCAGGAACATCAATACCAGGACCAATGAAGTTTTTCTTTACCAATTCAGCCGTATAACGACGAGTAATTTTTTCTAACTCATAAGCACTGTATTTACGAGGATTGATTTTTATACCACCTTTACCCCCACCAAAAGGCACATTTACAATAGCACATTTATAAGTCATTAAAGATGCAAGTGCCATTACTTCATCTTGGTTCACTTCATCGCTAAAACGAATACCGCCTTTACAAGGACTTTTGTGCTGACTATGTTGTACACGGTAAGCTTCAATAACTTCTATGCGACCATCATCCATTTTAACTGGAAAACGCATACTATAAATGCTGTTGCAGGCTTTAATTTGTTCTAGCAAACCCTTATCCCATTTGGTAAGTTTTGCTGCTTTATCAAAGCTTTTTTCTACACTCTGAAAAAAGCTGTAATGTTGGTTTGACATGAGCTAATCGTTTTTTGTTTATTAATTGAGCAATCGTTTACTTTTTGCAAAACATAGGAATTTGAACATACAACTTACTTGCACTAATTCTTAACCCAAACTCCTTACACCATTTACCTTCTACCCACTTACAACTTACCACTATCCTTCTCCAACCTACTCACTTTTCTATCAATATTCATTAAGTATAAAAACAATCCAATTACAATTGTAATAACAACAGCCATTACTATATATATACTTTGTTGTGTACGTTCTTCTTTAGAAATACTATTGGTTGTTGATTCAACATCTTGAGCTTTCAACAAAATAGTAAATCCAAATAGCAAAAAACTACTTAAAAAAATTTTCAATTTATTCATTATCTAATTGCTTTGCATGTAAAATAGAAACTCGAATTTTTAGTGTTGTAATCCAAACACCTAATAAGGTAAAACCAAGAACAGCAGGCCAAAAAACTACCCTCATTTCAGCACTCATATCATTGCGATTTAATGCAGGATTACCACCTGTACCTCCTTGCCCACCAGGGTGTAAACTTTCTACCAATCTTGGTAAAATCCAAATGGTTGGGAATAGCATAAAATAAGCAAAAATATTATATACAGCTCCTATTCTTGCTTGCTTTTCTTCATCGGTTAAACTGCCTTTTAAAACAAAATAGGCAAAATATATAAGTATGGCTATTGCTGCACCATTTTGTTTTGGATCACTACTCCATGGAGCACCCCATTGAAAATTTGCCCATATAGCTCCAGTAATAATACCTAAAATACCAAAAATCAAGCCCATTCTTGCATATTCGGTTGAATAATAATCAAACTTCATTTGTGGATTACGTAAATATTTTACAGCATTTACTACCGATACTGTAAATAATACCATCATACCAAACCACATAGGTACATGAAAAAACAAGTTTCTAATTGAATGATATAAGGGAACACCAGGTAAAGCTTGTGGAATTTTAACCAAAAAACCCATGATACAAGTGTACATTAACAATATAAATGACAATATTTTCCACCAATGCTTTTTTATCATGCTCATGATTTACTACCAAATGTTAGTGTTTGCAAATGTAGGATAAAGGGGTTCAACAAAACAAAGATTGCCAAAAAAATTAACCATTACAAGACGCTTTAGCAGAAACATTATATTCATTTTTTAGTTGTATAAAAATAGTGTTAATTAGCAGATGCAAACAAAACTCCTTTCCATTCAAGATCTGTCGGTAAATTTTGAAAGTGATGGTCAACTCAATAAAACACTTCAAAATATTAGCTTGGAAGTGAACAAAGGAGAATTGGTAGCCATAGTTGGCGAAAGTGGTTCAGGCAAATCTGTAACTTCTCTCTCTATTTTGCAATTGTTGCCTCAACCTCCAGCCAAGTATATAAATGGCAGCATTGAACTTTTTACCAACAATACAATAATTAATGTATTACAAACTTCTAAAAGTACTTTACAAACTATTCGTGGGAATAAAGTAGCGATGATTTTTCAAGAACCCATGACTTCTTTAAACCCTGTAATTACTTGTGGCAATCAAGTAATGGAAGTAATTTGTTTACATAAAAAAGTATCAACTGCAGAAGCAAAAAAACAAACCATTGCATTATTTAAACAAGTGCAATTGCCTAATCCTGAATTGTTGTTTAACAGATACCCACATGAAATTAGTGGTGGGCAAAAACAACGTGTAATGATTGCCATGGCTATGAGTTGCGAACCTGATTTATTAATTTGTGATGAACCTACCACAGCACTAGATGTTACCGTACAAAAAAATGTATTGGAGTTAATTAAAGCCTTACAGGTTCAAAATAATATGGGTGTCATTTTTATTACCCACGACTTAAGTGTAGTTGCCGAAATTGCTGATAGAATTGTTGTAATGTATAAAGGCAAAATTATTGAAACGGGTACAGCTCAAGAAATTTTTACCCAAGCAAAACATCCTTACACAAAAGCTTTGTTGGCATGTAGACCAGCACTATACCCTAAGGGAAAAAGATTGCCTATTGTGAGTGATTTTATGCATGAAGATGGAAGAGAGAAGATTGTAGATGACAGTTTTGAGATGACAGATGACGGAAGCGTAGTAACAGAAAAAAAGATACAACCAATAGTAGATGAATTAACTACTTTTAATGAGCCATCATCAAAAAATTCCACCATTCTTTCAGTAAAAAATTTGAAAATACATTATCCTTCTAAAAAAACATTTTTAGGGAAAGTTACCGAATACACCAAAGCTGTTGATGATGTAAGTTTTGATGTGTATGCTGGAGAAACATTGGGCTTGGTAGGAGAAAGTGGTTGTGGTAAAACCACTTTAGGCAGAGCAATATTACAGTTAATAAAGAGTACAAGCGGAAGTATATATTTTGAAAATGAAAACTTAACTGCTGCCAGCCCAATCAGATTAAAAGCATTGAGAAAAAAAATACAAATCATTTTTCAAGACCCCTACTCTTCTTTAAATCCAAGAATAACCATAGGTGAAGCTATTGAAGAACCTTTAGCTGTTCATAACATTTTACCTACAAAAGATCAACGTAAAAAAAGAGTAATGGAGTTATTAAAAAAAGTAAATCTATTACCCGAACATTATAACAGATATCCTCATGAATTTAGTGGCGGACAACGCCAAAGAATTGTAATTGCAAGAGCATTGGCATTAGAACCCAGCTTTATTGTTTGTGATGAAAGTGTGAGTGCACTTGACGTAAGTGTACAAGCACAAGTATTAAACTTATTAAACGATTTAAAAAAGGATTTTGGTTTTACCGCCATTTTCATATCTCACGATTTATCGGTTGTACGATACATTAGCGACAGAATTATGGTTATGCAAAAAGGTAAAATTGTAGAAATGGGAACTGCTAATGATATTTACTATCATCCAAAAACTGCATATACCCAACAATTGATTGCTTCTATTCCAAAAGGGAAGGTCTGAGTGAGGAGTTATAAGTTATAAGTTGTAAGTTATGGGTTGTAGGTTTTAGGTTGGAAAATTTAGTTTTTTAGTTTTCAATTTTAGTTTTTACTCCTTTAGTTTTTTCAAATTTAGTTTTTAACTTTTTACTTTTACCTTCCTTCTTCCTAAAAATATATCCTCTAAAATTGATAAAACCTTACCTTTGCGGCCTTTCAATCACCAAATAAATCATGCCGTAACATGAAATTATCTCAATTTAGGTACGACTTACCTTTAAATTTAATTGCACAAAATCCTACCAAACGTAGAGAAGACAGTCGATTATTAGTAGTAGACCGCAAAACTGGTAACATGGAAAATAAACACTTCCGTGATATTATGGACTACTTCGATGATAAAGATGTTTTTGTAGTAAATAACACCAAAGTTTTTTCTGCTCGTATGTATGGACGTAAAGAAAAAACAGGTGCAAAAATTGAAGTTTTTTTACTTCGTGAATTAAACAAACCCAATCGCCTTTGGGACGTAATTGTTGATCCCGCAAGAAAGATTCGTGTAGGAAACAAATTATACTTTGGAGAAAGTGAAGAATTAGTTGCTGAAGTAATTGATAATACTACTAGCCGAGGAAGAACCATTAAATTTTTATGGGATGATGATGATGAAAGTTTTAAAAGAATGTTGGAAACTTTAGGCGAAACTCCATTGCCAAAATATATTAAGCGTAAACCAGATGAAGAAGACAAAGAGCGTTACCAAACAGTTTATGCAAAACACGAAGGAGCAGTAGCTGCACCAACAGCTGGTTTACATTTTAGCAAAGAATTAATTAAACGTTGTGAAATTAAAGGTATCCGTTTTGCTGAAGTGACTTTACATACTGGTTTAGGTACATTTAGACCTATTGAAGTTGAAGATTTAAGTAAGCATAAAATGGATGCTGAATATTACAACATCCCAGAATCGGCTGTAAATATTGTAAATAAAGCTAAACAAAACGATCATCGTGTTTGTGCAATTGGCACAACTACTATGAGAGCTTTAGAAACAAGTTTCACCGCTTCTAAATTATTAAAGCCAAGCGAAGGTTGGACTAATCATTTCATTCATCCTCCATACGATTTTAGTATTGCCGATAGTTTAGTAACCAACTTCCATTTGCCCAAAACAAGTTTATTGATTATGACTTGTGCATTTGCTGGTTACGATTTAACCATGGCTGCTTATCAAAAAGCCATAAAAGATAAATATCGCTTCTTTAGTTATGGGGATGCATTACTCATTATTTAACTCAACAAATCATGATTTTTTTATATAAACAAATCATGATTTTCTAGAAAAAATCTAACCGTAAAATCAAAGACACGAAGCAAGAGCAAAGCTTTTTAACTTCGTGTCTTTGATTTTTATACTTTTATAATTGTTTTAAAGCTATCCGCTTCTTCAAGTAAATAATCAACAATATAATTTTTTCACCCATTATTCAATTATATGTCTATTATTAAAGTACACGATAAATCTTTTGTTCCTTATATAAATGAAACTACCATTTTTGAAAAAATTCAAACTTTAGCAGCACAATTAAAAAAGGATTATGAAGGCAAACGCCCTTTATTCATAGCTATTTTAAATGGCTCTTTTATGTTTGCATCAGATTTATTTAAAGCATTAGATTTTGAAGCAGAAATTTGTTTTATCAAGTTAGCTTCTTATAAAGGCACCAAAAGTTCGGGACAAGTAATTACAGCAATAGGTCTAGATACAGATTTAACTGACAGACATATTTTAATTTTAGAAGATATCATAGATACAGGAAAAACACTCCACTCCTTTTTACCACAATTATACAACCAACAACCACTCTCCTTAAAAATAGCAGTTTTACTAGACAAGCCCGAACCTAGAAAATTTGAAGTACCGGTTGATTATGCATGCTTCGTTATTCCAAACAAATTTGTTCTAGGATATGGATTAGATTATGATGGTTTAGGTAGAAACATCAAAGAAATTTATCAGTTAGCCGATGGGGAATAATTTTTTCTACCCAATAAATTAAAAAATTGTACGTTTATTGCATACATCTGTAAAAAAACTTGCAATCAACATGAAAAAATATACACTCAGCGTGGGTGTTATAGTATTTATAATATTATGCAATGCTGCTACTAGCAATGCTCAATATTATTTAAGGGGGCAGGTAAAAGACGAATTAGGTAGAGCCTTACCTAACGTAAAAATCAATTTATTTTCAAAAGGAAATTACTCTTACAAAAGTGGAAGTTCTGGTGGTTTTGGTATTCCTACTCACTTAGAAGTTGATACAATTATTTTATCATTAGTAGGCTACGAGACTTTTAAAAAAGCTGTTGTAAGTAATCAATATCAAGATTTGGTATTAAAAATGTTGCCAGCTACCGCTAGTTTAATGAAAAATAAGCTGAGCTCTAAAACAAAAAATTTACTTAAAGAGCAACATACATTTTTTAGTGCCAATGGCGAAAGTTATAGCTCATTAATTGAAAACGATTTTGTTAATACCCAAAAATATCCTGAAACAGGTTTTTCAGTAAATATTGATAGAGCTGCTTATAGCAATGCTAGAAGGTTTTTAAATAACGATATCAATGTTCCTACCAATGCTGTAAGAATTGAAGAAATGTTGAATTATTTTGACTTTAGAAGTCCGAATGAAACACCCAAAGAAGGCACGTTTTTAATGAATCAATTTGTTACAACTTGTCCTTGGAATAAAGAAAACAGATTACTTTTTTTAAAACTTAATGCTCCAAAACTAAACTTAGATAAAGTACCCCCTAGTAACTTAGTTTTTTTAATAGATATCTCAGGTTCAATGGATAAGCCTAATAGATTACCACTTTTGCAAAGTGCATTTAAAATGCTAACTGATAATCTTAGAAATATTGATACAGTTGCAATTGTAGTGTATGGTGGTGGAGTATATAGAGTATTAAATCCAACTAGTGGTGCCGAAAAAGAAACCATTAAAAATGTTATAGACTCATTAACGGCAGCTGGAGATACACCTGGAGAATCAGCTATACAAACTGCTTACCAATCGGCCCGATCTACTTTTATTAAAGGAGGAAATAACAGGGTAATTCTTGCAACCGATGGAGATTTTAATATTGGTGTTACATCTGAAAAAGCATTAGAAGATTTAATTGCTCAAGAAATGCGATCGGGAATTTACCTTACTTGTTTGGGTGTTGGAATGGGTAATTATAAAGATAGCAAGCTTGAAACTTTAGCAAAAAAAGGCAATGGGAATTTTGCCTATATTGATAATATTTATGAAGCCCAAAAAGTTTTGGTAACTGAATTTACCAAAACAATGTATGCTGTAGCCAATGATGCTTTTTTCAATATACAATTTAATAGCGACGCAATAAAAGAGTATAGACTAATTGGGTTCGACAATAAAAGGGCATCAATAGAAGATAGTACAAGTGAACTTGAAGGTGGTGAAGTTGGAAGTGGCCATACAATGATGGCTATTTTTGAAATCAACTCAACCAACCAACAATTTGACAGTACTCAACTTTTAGGGAAAGCCACTTTACAATATAAGCTTCCTAATGCTTCTTCTAATACTTATCAATATTTAAACATTCAAGCCAATACAGTTGCATTACAAAATGCCGATAGTAGTTTACGTTTTGCTACAGCCGTAGCCATGTTTGGTAGTTTATTGAAAAAATCGAAATATGCCGACTACTATAATTTCACAGATGTATATAATATGGCAGCATCGGCAGTAAAACCCAATGATTATGCTCAACAAGAGTTTTTAAAATTGGTACAAAAAGCCAATAAGCTGTACAATATAAAAAAGAAAAAATTATAAGATACTTGGAGATTTAATAAACAATTCAGAAATATATTTATAAACTCTACTCAAATTTACTGAGCATTAAGCACAAAAAAAGTCAAGTAATGTACTTGACTTTTTTGCGGACCGGACGGGACTCGAACCCGCGACCTCCGCCGTGACAGGGCGGCATTCTAACCAACTGAACTACCGATCCAGTTCCGTTGTTCGGGTTGCAAATATAAGGGCTAGTTTTTTTCAAAAACAAATATTTTTTGAAAAAATTATCGAGCCAACAAAATTTCTTTTAAGCTATTGTAATCATTCGCCATGAAAGTGCTTTGTTTACTGCCATTCAGCAATAATTCCTGTTCTTTTTCTGCTAAAATATTTTCTCCTAAAATATCAATAATGGCTGGATTAAATTTTACGGGATGTGCTGTTTCTAAAATCATTCCTTCTTCTGTTGGATGATTCTGCAAATAGTCTTTCAAGGCAATATAACCCACCGCACCATGAGGGTCTAATAAATAGTTGTATTGCTGGTAAACTTCTTTAATGGCTTCCTTAGTTGCTTCATCAGTAATACTGTAACTACTAAGTTTGTTTTTAAGGACCCCAAATTCATTGTGAAATATTTCAAGTATACGAACAAAATTGCTTGGATTGCCTACATCCATTGCATTGCTAATTGTTGCAACTGATGGTTTGGGTTCGTATTTTTCAGTAACTAAGTAATCAGGTACTACTTTATTGGCATTGCAAGCTGCTATAAAATGTTGCACAGGCAAACCTGAAGTATGTGCCAATATTCCTGCACAAATATTTCCAAAATTGCCACTTGGCACACAAATAACTGGTGCATTTTTATGGGCTAATTTCCATTGTTTATAAGCAAAGAAATAATAAAACTGCTGTGGTAACCAACGTGCAACATTGATAGAGTTGGCAGATGTTAAAAACAACTTTTCATTTAATTCAGCATCGGTGAACGCTTGTTTTACCATTTGCTGGCAATCATCAAAAGTTCCATTTACTTCTAAGGCATGAATATTTTTACCTAATGTAGCAATTTGAGCTTCCTGTACAGCACTTACTTTCTTGCTTGGATAAAGTACAACCACTTCTACCCCATCTACATTATAAAAACCATTGGCAACTGCTCCACCTGTGTCGCCAGAAGTTGCTACCAAAACGGTAACCTTCTTAGTACTGAGCGAAGTCGAAGTATGATGGGAAGTCGAAGTATCACCTTTCAAAAAATAACCCAAACAACGGCTCATAAATCTTGCTCCAATATCTTTAAAAGCTAAAGTGGGACCATGGAATAATTCAAGTGAAGAAATTCCTTCACTTATAGGAACCAATGGAATATTGAAGTTGACTGTTTCAGCAACAATACGTTTTAACTCTTCATCTGGAATACAATTGCCTACATAAGGTTTGATGACTTTGAAAGCAATTTCTTCGTTGCTACATTGATCGATATTTTCAATAAAATCTTTATCTAATTGAGGAATCGTTTCTGGAAAATATAGGCCTTTATCAGGAGCCTGACCTGCAATGGTAGCTTGTTTGAAATCTACAGTTGGTGATTGTTTGTTTAAACTATAATAATTCATTTTCGTTACTCGTTTGTTATTAATTTCTCGTTACTGGTTTCTCGTTTGGTGTTACTCGTTATTATTATCAATTTTTCGTTACTGGTTTCTTGATACTCGTTAGACGTTACTTTTTGTTGTTATAAATTTCTGGTTTCTCGATGCTCGTTAAAACGTTACTCGTTGTTGTTTAAGTTTGAACATGTTTACTATTTACAGTTAGCTCTATGATTTTATAACGAGCAACTAGAAACGAGCAACCTTGATGACATTTATTCTTTCGTACAAGTGTGTCCTTCGACTCCGCTCTGAATAAAATGATAGAGATGTTGAGTTTTAATCTACAGTTCGTAACATAAAAACACCCCGCCTGAAGGCACCCCTCCAAAGGAGGGGAACTTTAGCTACACAATCTTTACGCCTCCTTTGCCAATATTTGTTACATAAGTTTTATAATCAATGCCCAGCTTTTCATAAATATCTTTCATGATTACTTCTACTTGATGGGCTGTTGATTCATGTTCACTCAACATAAAAATAGAAGGGCCACTGCCACTGATTCCACCACCCAATGCACCTGCTTCTTTGCAATTATTTTTTACCTCATCAAAACCTGGAATCAATATGCTACGAACAGGTTCTATAATGACATCTTCTAACGAACGACTGATTAAACCATAATCATGCTTTAAGAAGCCACTTACCAAACCAGCAATGTTGCCCCATTGCTTGATGGCATCTTTCAATTGAACTTCTTTGCGTAAAATTTGACGTGCATCGCTGGTCTTCACTTCTATCTGCGGATGCACCACAGTTACAAACAGTGGAGGTGCGTCAAGGGTAACAATATCTAATGGAAAAATAGAACGAATGAGTGTTACACCACCATAAATACATGGCGTAATATTATCAGCATGTTTAACACCACTAGCCACTTTTTCGCCATTCATGGCAAAGCGTACCAAATCTTCATTACTGAAAATATTGCCCAGTAAATGATTGGCAGCAACCACAGAACCTGCACTACTTGCAGCACTGCTGCCTAATCCACTTCCTGGTTTAATTTGCTTGTCAATATGTACATGAAAACCTACAGGTTTTTCATAAGCTACTAGTAAAGCCAATAAAGATGCACCGGCCACATTATCTTCTGGGTTCGTTGGTAATTCATAAGCAGCTGAACTACTTAACGTAATACCAGGCTCATCTTTAAAACTGACTTCCATAATATCGTATGGAGCTTCTAAGGCAAGTCCTAAAATGTCAAAACCACAAACTAGATTGGCAATTGTTGCTGGAGCGTGGACGGTACAGCCCCCAACCCCCGAAGGGGGCTTTTGCGAAGATGTTGGCGAAGATTTATTTTGTAGATGATTCATAATTTTCTAGAAGGTTTTTTAATTCCCCCTTCGGGGGTTAGGGGGCTTAAACAGCTCTCATAATATCTGCAAATACACCACTAGCTGTTACTTCAGCACCAGCACCAGCACCTTTTACAACCAATGGTTGATCTTTATATCTATCGGTATAAAACAAAACGATATTGTCTTTACCATATAAGTGGTACAAGTTGTGTTGTGGATCGATGTGTTGTAAACCAACAGAAGCTTTACCCTTATCGAACTGAGCAACAAATTTTAAGATGCAACCTTTTGCTTTGGCTTCATCTAACAATTGTTTAAAATGAGCTTCATGCTTTTTCATGCTTTCATAAAAATCTTCAACACTGCCTTGCATACATTCCTCAGGCATGAAAGAGTTATTGCTGATATCGGCCATTTCAATTTTATGTCCAGCTTCTCTGGCAAGAATCATGATTTTACGCATTACATCAGAACCATTTAAATCTAATCTTGGATCAGGTTCAGTATAACCTTCTTCCTGAGCTTGTTTCACCACTTCAGCAAAAGTTTTGGTGCCATCATAATTGTTGAAAACAAAGTTTAAAGTACCACTTAAAACAGCTTGCATTTTATTAACGGTATCACCAGTTCTGGTTAAATCATTCAATGTACCAATAATGGGCAAACCTGCACCAACATTGGTTTCAAACAAGAATGAAGTATTGTATTCTCTTGCTAAATTTTTCAATTTTTTGTAGTAACTGTATTCAGATGAAGCAGCTACTTTATTACAAGCCACCACAGCAATACTTTTAGCCAATAATTGATCGTACACTTTAGCAACATCGCCATTGGCTGTAACATCTGTAAAAACTGTGTTGCGTAAATTTCTGTTAATAATGGCTTGCACAAAATCGCTAATGGTTGATGCTGGTGCAGCAGCTAAACTTTCTTTCCAGTTGCTTAAATCAATACCTTCTTCGTTGATTAATGCTTGGCGACTATTGGCCAAACCCACCACATTCACCTGTAATTGCAAATGCTCTTTTAAATAAGTTTGTTGTTGTTTTAGTTGTTCAACAAATCGTCTACCAACATTGCCCACACCTGCAATAAATAAATTGATTTGTTTGTAGGTTGTTTCAAAAAAATCTTCATGCAATACATTCACTGCTTTACGAACATCTTTGGTAGCAATTACTGCCGAAATATTTCTTTCACTACTACCTTGTGCTATGGCACGAATGTTCACTCCATTTCTTCCCAATACACCAAACATTTTACCACTAATACCTTGGTGAGATTTCATGTTCTCTCCTACCAATGCTATAATAGATAAATCAGTTTCTACAATTAATGGTTCAACTTTTTGCAAAGCAATTTCGTTGGCAAAAGCTACATCAACTGTTGCTTTTGCTTTAACAGCAGCAGCAGCTTCTACGCCTACACAAATTGAATGTTCGGACGAGCCTTGTGTAATTAATATAACATTAATACCATCGTTACTCAACGCTTCAAACAAGCGTTTACTAAAGCCCGGCACACCAATCATTCCACTACCTTCCAAGCTAATTAAAGCCATGTTGTTAATGCTGGTAATACCACGAATTAAATGTTCACTTGCAGCTGCATTGGTTTCTATAATAGTACCATAATCATCTGGAGCAAAAGTGTTTTTTACCCAAACAGGAATGCCCAAGCTCAACACAGGTTGTATGGTTGGGGGATAAATTACTTTAGCACCAAAATGCGATAACTCCATTGCTTCTTGATAAGAAATAGACGGTATCACTTTTACATTTTGTACAAAACGTGGGTCGGCCGTCATCATACCACTTACATCTGTCCAAATTTCAACACTATCAGCATGTATAGCAGCAGCAACAATGGCTGCTGTATAATCACTTCCTCCACGGCCTAAAGTGGTGTTTACATTATTGGCATCAGATGCAATAAAACCTGGCAATAAAACAACTGAAGCAGTATTAGCAGCTAAATAATCTTGTATATTTTTATTGGTAGCAGCAAAATTCACCTGAGCATTGGTAAAATTAGAATTGGTTTTAATCAGTTCTCTGCTGTCTTTCCAAGCAGTTACCAAACCATGAGCATTAAAAGATGCAGCCATCATTTGAGAGCTCATCAATTCGCCATAGCTTACTAGTTTATCTTTTGTACGTGCCGATAATTCGCCCAATAAAAAAATACCATTACACAAATCTTCAATTTCATTACATAGCTTTTTAATTAAACTCAATGCACTGCTTTGTGTTTGTACGGGTACCAATGCTTTTACTGTTTCGAGATGACGTAACTCTACTTGTTTAATCAACTCTTTATAGGTTTCATCTGCATGTGCAGCATAATTGCCAGCATTAATCAATACATCTGTTGTGCCACCCATTGCACTTACCACTACTACTAACTTAGTTTCTTTAGATTGTTTTTGTACAATATCAAATACCTGTTGTATGGCTTGAACACTGCCTACAGAAGTGCCACCAAATTTTAGAACCTTCATTGAAATATGTTTGTTTGAATAAAAAAATTTAAAAGAATCATTCCCCGATAATTACAGCTTACGCCCAAGATTTAATATAATGATATGCAACCCTTAACGGGTTGTTGTAGTTGTAATAATAGTAGTAGTGGCAGGCATTCCACTGTTGAGAAGATGAACTACTATGATTGAAAACAAATTCATTGGGCTAAAAGTAGCCTGCATATTTTTTATGACCAAATAATTTAAACTAACGCTAGTTATTTTTGGGAAGATTATGAACCATTATTAAAATCTCTATTGAACTTCTCCAGATATCTATTGGGATGCGTTGCACTCCCTTGTAAAAAAGGAACTTCCATTAAAATTGATACATAGTAGTATGCAATAATTCTACTTTCGAAATGTGCATCAATATTTATACAAGAGAGTGTTATAAAGCTTTTAATATTTGATGTTTTAAAAAAATGTAAATTCGTTTAACAAAAGAATTTTATGAATACAGCTACAATCAGAGAGAAGTTAACTCAATACATACAAACTGCTGACGATAAAAAAGTAGAAGCCATTTATACAATTATTGAAGATGATATTGATACTGAATCTGCTAGAAAAGCTTTAATATTCGCCGAAAGAACCAGTTATTTAAATAATGAAGGAAAGTCTTTTTCTTGGGATGAAGTAAAATCAATGGCCACCAATAAAGAAAAAAGGAATGGCTTATAAAATTGAAATTCGCCATCTAGCAACCATTGAAATTATCGAGGCTTACGATTGGTATGAACTACAAAAAGAGGGATTGGGTTTAGATTTTTTGAATGAATTAGAGAATTTTTATGATAGTCTGTTAAGAAACCCCAATACTTATGGTTTCTACGAAAAATCAGTTAGAGAAGGTAAAATTTACAGGTTTCCATACACTGTTGTTTATGAAGTTTTCAATGATACAATTGTTGTTTACAGTGTATTTATGGCTAAACAAAACCCCAATAAAAAAAGATTGCGTTAATCATTATAAGTTTAAATAAACTTCTTGATTGCTTTTTTTAAATTTTCAAATAGCTTCAACAATCCCCAACCAACATTTCCACATACTAACAACTGTTCAATATTGCTTGTTTGCAATAGTTATCTTTACCGCCATTAACAATCTGGTTGCTCAATAGAATTGCTACTGTTGAAGAGTGCGACGCCACTGGTGTTGAAATAAGTACTTCGGCTGGGTACAAAAAAATTCTACTGCAATCTCAATCATAAAAAAATTACTATGTTAAAAGTTGGTGTTTTTGGTGTGGGTCATTTGGGAAAATTTCATTTAAACAACTGGAAAGAAATTGAAGGCGTTAAAATTGTGGGTTTTTTTGACCCCAATAACGATAACGCTAAAGCCGTTGTTGCCGATTTTGGTATTAAACGCTTTATGGATGAAGACAAACTCATGGATGCCTGTGATATTATTGATGTAGTGGTACCCACCGATTGGCATTTTGAAATTTGCATGAAAGCCGTACGCAAGGGTAAACATGTGTTTGTAGAAAAACCTTTATGCAATACCATACCTGAAGCTAGAGATTTGGTAAATATGGTGAGAGAAGCCAATGTAAAAATGCAAGTGGGCCATGTTGAACGTTTTAATCCTGCTTATTTGGCGTTGAAAGATTTGAACCTAAAACCTATGTTTATTGAAGTGCATCGTTTGGCACAATTTAATCCTAGAGGTACCGAAGTAAGTGTGATACTGGATTTAATGATTCATGATTTAGACATTATTTTAAGCCTTGTTAAAAGCGATGTAAAAAATATTAGTGCCAATGGTGTTGCTGTTATGACAGACACACCTGATATTGCCAACGTGAGAATTGAGTTTAACAATGGTTGTATTGCCAACTTAACGAGTAGCAGAATTAGCATGAAAAAAATGCGTAAAATGCGTTTGTTTCAAAAAGACAGTTACATTGGTATTGACTTTTTAGAGAAGAAAACTGAAATTATTAAACTGAAAGAAGACAGCGATAAAAATGTTTTTTCTTTTGATTTAGATACACCTAAAGGCAAGAAAACAATTGCTGTTGCCAATCCTGTTATTCCACAAGCCAATGCCATTAAATTAGAACTAGAAGCTTTTGTAGATAGTATTGTAAACAATAAGCCTACGGTTGTGAGTGAAATAGATGGTTATTTGGCTATGGAAGTGGCTCATCAGATTTTAGAGAAAATTAATAGTACGAGTATTTTGGGTGTGTAGTTTGGTTTCAGATGAAGTTTTTTTGGTTTCACACGAAGGAACGAAGGATACGAAGTACACAAAGGGTTTGAACAAATTCATTTCTTCTTTGCGTCTTTGCTCTGTGGTTTTGGTTTCACACGAAGCGGCGAAGGATACAATGTACACGAAGTAGATTGCATAAAACTTCTTCTTTGCTCTGTGGTAAATAATTATCTTCAATTCAAAAAAAATTTGACTGGTGAAATATTTGTTGACTGTTTTTATAGGATTTTTTTATTTGCAAACGGCTTTGGGTCAAGGTACTTATTGGCAACAACAAGTCAACTTTACCATTCAAGTAACTTTAAACGATACTGCTAAAACCTTAGATGGATTTGAGAAAATAACTTATACCAACAACTCTCCTGATACTTTACGTTTTATTTGGTTTCATATTTGGCCCAATGCGTATAGAAACGATAAAACTGCTTATACCGAACAAGCTTTGTCCAATGGTAGTACTGAGTTTTATTTTAGTAACGATGAAGAAAAAGGCTATATCAATCAATTAGACTTTAGGGTAAACAACATTGCTGCTGGCATTGAAGCTCATCCCCAACATATTGATATTGTAAAGTTGATATTGCCTAGCCCTATTGCACCCAAACAAACCATTACTATTACCACACCTTTTTTTGTAAAACTGCCTTATAATTTTTCGAGAGGTGGTTATACCAAAGATGGATTTCAGGTTACGCAATGGTATCCAAAACCTGCTGTGTATGATGCCAATGGTTGGCACGAAATGCCCTATTTGGATCAGGGGGAATTTTACAGCGAGTTTGGCAACTATGAAGTACAAATAACTTTACCCGATAACTATATTGTTGCTGCAACTGGTAAATTAGACAATGAAGAAGCCCTAAATAAATTAAAACAATTGGGCAAGCAAACAGCTACCCTTCAACCCAATTATATTGCTTTTGTTGAAGCCCAAAAGAAGAAAGCCATTGTTACAAAAGCTTATGCCCCTAAGAAAAAAATTGAACCAGTTAAGACTGTTGTACAACAAAAACCTAGATTAATCACTTACACGTATAAACAAGACAATTGCCACGACTTTGCTTGGTTTGCAAGTAAACATTTTATTGTTCAATACGATACCGTTGCACTAAAAGAAAAAACGGTAGATGTATATAGTTTTTATCAACCAACACAAATCAATAACTGGAATAAAAGCATTGTGTATGCAAAAGATGGATTGAAAAAATATAGTAAATGGATTGGCGATTATCCGTACCATACGGTTTCAATTGTATCGGGAGAAGAAAATGAATTTAGTGGTGGAATGGAATATCCAACAATTACTTTAATTACTACGAATGCTGCTGGAAAATATTTAGACGCTACTATTGTGCATGAAATTGGTCATAACTGGTTTTATGGTGCATTGGCCAACAATGAGAGAAAATATTCTTGGATGGATGAAAGCATTAATACCTATTATCAAAATAGATATGAGGCCGAAAAATATGCTACTGAAATTTCAACAATGCCTAAATGGTTACAAAACAAATTACCAGTAGATATTGAAAGTTTAATTTATACCACAGTTGCTGGTTTAAAAAAATCGCAACCGATTGACACAAGTTCAACAGCATTTACATCATTGAATTATTATTTAAGTGTGTATTCAAAAGGGGCTAAATGGTTAGCACAAATTGAAAAAGATTTAGGCCGTGCTAAATTTGATGAAAGTATGCAAAACTATTTTGCACAATGGAAATTTAAACATCCACAACCGAATGATTTTAAAACTAGTTTAGAACAAAGTACTCAGCTTAATTTAAATCATCGCTTTAAACAACTCACTAGCAATGCTCCATTAAATGATAGTGTGTATGCTAAAAAGACTAAACTGGTTGCTTTCTTCAATTTAAAAGATGCTGAAAAGTTCAACTATATAAGTATTGCTCCAATAATTGGAGGTAATTATTATGATAAACTTTCAGTTGGTTTAGTGCTGCACAATTATCAAATACCCGTTAAAAAGATCAATTTTTTTATAGCTCCGCAATATGCTACAGGCAGTAAACAATTGAATTATGGTACTGGTATTACCTACAATCAATTTAAACAAGGATCTTGGTTAGAAATTTCGGCGAGTGCTTTAAAATATACTATGGATGATTTTAAACCTGCTAATGCCGATAGAATTTATCAAAATGTATTGCGTATTAATCCATCTATAAAATATACCCTATACAACAAAGACTTAAGAAGTAAACAACGATGGATTTTTCAGGCAAGAAGTTTTTTAATGCAGGAGAATGGATTATCGTTTAAAACCATTACTACTCCTGGTGGACCAACAGATGTAGTTGATAAAACAACCTTCAATAGTACCATTAATCAACTTAAAATAACTAGCAGTAATAATAGAGTGCTTTATCCTTATGAGTTAAACTTAACCATTGATCAAGGTAAAAACTTTGTTCGTGCTGGTTTTACAGCCAATTATTTTTTAAACTATGCCAATAAAAAAGGTGGAATTAATGCAAGATTGTTTGCAGGGAAATTTATTTATACTACCGATAAAACTTTTATTCAACAATACGAAACCGATCGCTATCACTTAAACATGAGTGGTGCTAAAGGATATGAAGATTATACCTACAGTGGTTACTTTATTGGTAGAAATGAATTTGAAGGATATAGAAGCCAACAAATAATGGAACGTGATGGTTTTTTTAAAGTAAGAACCGATTTATTAAGCAATAAAATTGGTAAAACAGACGATTGGTTAATGGCATTAAATTTTAGTGGCGATATTCCTGAATCGGTTAATATTTTCAATGTATTGCCTATAAAAATTCCTTTGAAGTTTTTTGTAGATATTGGTACGTATGCCGATGCATGGAAGGACAATCCTGCAACTGGCAGATTCTTGTACGATGCAGGTTTGCAATTGCCTATTGCCAATGGTTTAGTCAATATTTATGTGCCCTTACTATACAGTAAAGTGTACAGCAATTACTTTAAAAGCACATTGGGTGAAAAACGTTTTTGGAAAACCCTTTCATTCTCTATTGATATACAAAAATTACAGATTCATAAGTTGAGCAGAGATTTGCCATTATAATACATGCAAACAATTAGCATTATACCATCTACCGAAATAAATACTACCAAATGGGATGCTTGTGTAGCCAATAATAGCAATGGTTTAATCTATGCTTATAGTTATTACTTGAATCATTTAGTTGATCATTGGCATGCAGTTGTAGTAAATGATTATGAACTTATTTTTCCCATTCCACATAAAAAAAAACTAGGCATTCAATACAGTTATATGCCTGCTTTTACACAACAGTTGGGGTTTATTGGCAACATTGCATTGATTAACCCAACAGTAGTAAATGCTATACAATCATTTGTGCAATATGCATCGCCTTATCTTAATTTTAGTAACCAACAATTTGCAGTAGAACATGGATGTAAAGAACAAAAAAATTATATTCTTAATCTACATCAACCTTATGAAAGTTTAAAGCAGCATTACCAAAAAACAATGGGCTATAGTTTAAGTAAAGCTGCAAAATTTAATCTTCAATACAACCACTCCAATAATTTTGAACATGCGGTAGAAGCTTATTACGATTACAATAAAAATAATATGCCACATGTTACAAAAACAAATTATGAGCAGCTAAAAAAGTTAATGCATTTTTTACAAGACAATCATCAATTATTGGTTAGAACAATCACCAATGAACAAGAAGAAATATTGAGTGAAGTGGTTTTAATGAAAGACAATAAACGCTATTACAACATTATTAATGTAACAACAGCATTGGGAAGAAAGCAAGAAGCCAATTATTTATTGTATGATCATTTATTGCAGGAGCTTTCAAATCAGCCTCTGTTATTCGATTTTGAAGGCAGTGATTTAACAGGTGTACAAAAATTTTACGAAAAATTTGGAGCCATTAATCAACCTTATTTTCATTGGCATTACAACTTATTGCCCAAGCCTTTACAATGGCTGAAGAAATAATGATTTAAAAGTAATTACATGTTGGGATAATAGCTATGTGTTGCCAATAACAGATAGAATAAATCATTAAAACGATTTATAAACAAATGATTTTTTATTGCCACAGATGCACGGATTAGCACGGAATTTATAATAATCATAAGAGTCAATCCGTGATTTTCCGTGCATCTATGGCAATTCTGTCATTCCTGTCTGTCGTCAGGCAGGTTCAAAGTGCTTTTCTGCGAAGCAGAAATTCTTTACGCAGGCTGATAGCTTTCTTTTAATTAAAATTAAAAGCCCAAATAAGTTCTTAATCAAAATACGTTAATCGAACGGTAAACTTAGCATCTGTAATTCTTAATACCGATGCTGCTGCATTACTCAATCTTACCAATAAATTATTGTTTTCTTTCATTACAGGTAATGGACCTAACACTTTTGCACAAACACTTTTATTATTGTCAGCAGTAATTCGTACAATAGTTCCTGGAGCAATGTCATTTATTAGAACATAGTATTTTCTATCTGTCCAGCCACTAGTGGTTTTAAAAGTTGCACAATCCCCTACTCTAGTTACATCTTTGCCTTTAGCGGTAAATGTGCCAGCAAATACACCTTCATCATCATCGCCATTGGTTACAGCAATTGGTGTTGGTTCGTTAGTAGTGTTAGTTTGCGTTGTGGTAGGTTTTGCAGGTTCGGAACTTCCATAACCTTGACTGTTTTTTTCTTCTTCCTCTGTTGTAGTTCTTGTAATAACTTCAGCAGTTTTTTTCTTATCTACCTTTAAATGCCCAATTATAATATTTTGCCCTTGTTGAATTACATCATTATTCAAATCGTTCCATTCTCTTAAAAAATCAATTCTTACTTTACCATAAGTTTGGCTAATTCTAAACAAATTATCTCCAGCCTTTACTATATGATGTAAAGGCACTAAAGCTTCGGCTTCTGTACTTTGTCCGTCTTGTGTAAAATTCTTTCCATCTAAGCTAATCTTCATTACTTTATCAATTGCCAAAACTGCTGAACCATCTAATCCATTTTGTTTAGCAACTTGCTCAACTGTTAAATTATAGAGTTTACTAATGCTATATAAAGTTTCTCCAGAAATAACTTTATGCTGAATAAATAGAATGGGATAAGTACCTTGTACAAGTACTTTTTTTTGTGCAAATGCAATTATTGTAGCACAAATGAACACTATTAGCAATGCAGTCCTTCTCATAAAAATTGGTTACAAACTGTATAAATTAATCTTTTAAAATTCTCCACTCTTGCGGATAATAATTGTTGTAACGATTGGGTAGCACCTTCAACCATCCTAAGCCCAAACCATTCAATGTTGCCAATACCCAACCTTTTACAGTGGTGTCAATAACCAATTCTTGCTTACGCAAATACTGCAAAGCTTGCTCATTGGTAAAAGAAACGCTTGCAATATTACTTAAATTGAGTGTACTAACCGCCAATTCGTGGTGAGGCACCAAATCTTTGCCTTTTACTTCACCAATACATAAACCTGCTTTTTTAATGTATAAATAATTGGCCAATGTTTTTAAATCGTTCAAAAATGAATGATCCAATAATCTAATTTGTGTAGCATGTTTAAATAAAGAAAACGCTGGTTGAACAGGTAAAAAAGATTGCAGAATATCCACCTCCTGTTTACTTGGCAATAAAAGTGATTGTTGTTTTAACTTCACTTCCTTTTCAGCAGTTGCTTTTTGTAATACCGCAATAAAAAAACCTTCGCCTTTTAAATTGTATGGATAAAATCGATACCCTTTTGCATGTTCAATATCACTCTCCGTTTCTACAATTCCCCAAGTTGAATCAATATTTAATGGAACAGAAGTTAGGTTAAATGTTGCAATTATCCAATCTAATACATCTTCATTTTCTTCCTTAGAGTACGAGCAAGTAGAATATACTAAAAATCCATCTGTTTGCAATGCAGGTAGTACATCGGCTACAATTCTTTGTTGTCGTTGGCTACATAACGCCACATTGTTTAAACTCCATTCATTGGCTGCATCTGCATCTTTTCTAAACATGCCACTTCCACTACAAGGAGCATCAACTACTATAGCATCAAAAAAATTATTCAATGCTGTAAAATCTTTTGGATCATTATTGGTTACAACTACATTGGGCATTCCCCATTTAGTTATATTTTCAACCAAAATAGCTGCTCTCGATTTTATTACTTCATTACTCACCACCATTCCATCGGTAAAATAACTAGCCAATAAAGTAGATTTTCCACCAGGTGCAGCACAAACATCTAATACTTTTTTGTTGGTATGTTCACCAAATAATTGTTGCATAATTTGCCACACAAACATGCTACTAGCTTCTTGCACATAATATGCTCCTGCATGAAAACTTGGATCGAATGTAAAAGAAGGACGTTCACTTAAATAATAACCATGCTCACACCAAGGAATATTTCCTGCCAACAAATCTTCTATATTTTTGGTTGAATTATTTTTGAATGGGTTTATTCTAACCGATGTTACTTGCTCTTCAGCTTCATGAACTGCTTTAAACTTAGATGCATCAAAACCTTTGGTATATTGAATGGAGGCAAGAAATTGATTGGGTAACATGGTTACGAAGATAGGAAAATTGATATCTAGCTTTCAAGCTTAACCAAATGCACTTTTAAGTAATACATAACCAACAATAAAAGTCTTTGAACCATTACCCATTTTTACCAGTAAGCATAGGTACAAAAGAAAAGTGTTCAAAAGCTTCTTCACTCATTGTACCATCGGCTTGTTTGGTTAAACGCAACATACGTTGTACTTCTCCTTCATTTACAGGTATCACCATCATACCGCCTACTTTCAATTGAGCTACTAATTTGGGTGGAATAAATGGTGCTGCTGCAGTAATAATTACTTTATCAAAAGGTGCATAAGTAGGCAAACCTTCAAACCCATCGCCATAAAAGAATTTAATATTGGGATATTTTTTTTTGAAGAAGAAATCTTTATTAAGATTGTATAGTTTTTTTTGTCGCTCAATGGTATAAACCCAAGCTCCCATTTCAGCTAAAACAGTTGCCTGATAAACACTCCCTGTACCAATTTCTAGTACTTTGTCGCTTTTTTTGATTTGTAATAATTGGGTTTGATAAGCTACTGTAAATGGTTGAGAAATAGTTTGATCTTCTCCAATAGGAAAAGCCCTGTCTTCATAAGCAATTTTATCAAAAGCCGAATCTAGAAAAAAATGTCTTGGTATTGCATTCATGGCTGTCAATACCCTTTCATCAGAAATATGTTTTTCAGTTCTTAAAAAATCAATGAGTTTTTTTCTTAAGCCTTTGTGTTGGTAGGTATCTTCAAACTTATTCATAAGCCATACAAATGTAGGTGTATGATTAAATGTGTAAATGAGTTGTTACGGATTGGGGAAAGAAATTGACCTTTTATAATTTACTCACACCTCAATAGCTTAAAGATGAAAAACATTTGTAAACAAATATTTTTTTGTTGCCACGGATGCACGGATTAGCAAGGAATTAATATTCATCTACAAGAAAGAATCCATGATTATCCATGCATACGTGGCAAAACCTACTTGCTATTAGGTCTGATGCCTCTATGCCAATAACAGTGATAGATATTTTAAATCAGAGAAAAACATTTGTAAACAAATATTTTTTGTGTTGCCACGGATGCACGGATTAGCACGGAATTATTATTCATCTACAAGAAAGAATCCCTGTTTCTCCGTGCATCCGTGGCAAAACTTCGTAGTTCTTGAATACAAGGTCAATCTGCAAAATCATCTTCACAAAATTCCATCAAATAATTTAAACAGCCTCTTAACCTAAAACAGTTTAAAACAACTTCGCTTCATTGTACATTTGCCATCCCTAAAAAAATAACTTGAAAAAAAATTGGCAAAAAATAACTAATTGGGAGCTGTGGCCTTTTTACCTCATCTATACACCATTGGTGTTGGTGTGGCTATACTATTTTTTACGTAGTAAAACTTTTTGGTATTTCTCTAATGTAAATCCTACTTTACAATTTTCTGGATTCGAAGGCGAAACCAAAAAAGAAATGTTTAATCAATTACCGCAAGAAAGTTTTCCTACAACCATCTATATTCAGCCAACACAAAAGTTTGATGAAGTTTTGCAGTTAATGCAACAAAACAATTTGCAATTTCCTGTTGCAGTAAAACCAGATATTGGCAGCAAAGGTTTATGCTTTAGAAAAATTGACAATGCTGAACAGCTTAAAAAGTATCATACTACATTGCCTTTTGATTATTTAATTCAAACCATGATTGAATGGCCTGTTGAAGTAAGTGTATTTTATGTTCGTTACCCCAACAGCAATAAAGGAAAAGTAACCGGATTTATTGCCAAAGAATATTTGCAAGTAAAAGGCGATGGAAAGCATACGTTGTTAGAATTAATCAATCAACATCCAAAAGCACAACATCGTTTAACCGAATTAACTATTAAACATGCTGAACATTTAGCAGATATTATTCCTGCCAATGAAACTTATTTTTTAAGCATTACTGGCAATCATAATAGAGGTGCAAGATTCAATAATTTATATAAAGAAATAGATGCAGATTTAATAGCAGTGTTTGATGCATTGAGCAATCATAGTCAGCATTTTTATTATGGAAGATTTGATGTTAAAACAACATCCATAGCCGATTTAAAATCTGGTAAAAACTTTTCGGTATTAGAATTTAATGGAACTGGAGCCGAGCCAAATCATATTTACGATTGTAAGATGAGTTATTTTACTGCACTCAACACCATTGCTACACACTGGAAATATATGTATGAAATAGGAAGAATTAATTATGCAAAAGGTATTCCATACGTATCTTTCAGCCAAGGAATCAAATATTTAAATGCTGCTTTTGAAAGATATGCTGCACTAGAAAAATACGATTTACAAATAGATTAATAACTACCGATACATGGCCTTTGTAACCATTTTATTCATTGCATTTGGCATTAGCTTTTTGGGACAAATTGTATTGAGTAATATGAACATGACTGCAACACAATTAAGTGTGCAAGAGGGCAATAAAAAAGCCTGGTATTTTGGAATTGGAGTGGCAATAGTAGAAATTATTTATTTGCGTTTTGCCTTAACTGGAATGGATTGGGTTGCACAGCATAAATTAGTTTTTAAAATTTTAGGTTGGCTTACCGTAGTTGTTTTTTTTATCTTAGGCATTGTTGCATTTATTTCAGCAAGTAAACAAACCATACAAGCAAAAAGCGTTTTACTGAATAATAAACTACATCGCTTTTTTTTAGGGGCAAGTATGAGTGCTTTAAATCCTGTTCAAATTCCTTTTTGGTTTTTATGGAGTACACAACTTATTCAAAACAATGTATTAAAAACTACCACACTGCACTTTAATATATTTTGTATTGGTGCTGGCATTGGTACGTTAGCAGGCATGAGTATTTATATTTATGGAGGCAACTGGGCCATTACAAAAATGAAAACGAGCAATAAAACATTAAACCTAATAATGGGTTGTGTGTTTTTTATTACTGCACTCATTCAATTGTACAGGGTTATTTATAAGCCTTGGATTTAGTAGCTGCTTTTGTTATATCAACAAATAGAAATGTTTTAAAAAAAGAAAACAATAATCACAATAACCAACCGGCTCACCTTATTTTTGTACTAACGATTGTTCATATTTTGAGCTGATGATGTATTCAGTTCAACAAAAAATTCAAACTTAGCACCATGGCAGTAAGAGCAGATTTATTTCAAAGTCCCGATTATTTTTTAGTAGACGATTTATTAACCGATGAACATAAACTCATCAGAGAATCGGTTCGCAACTATGTAAAAAAAGAAATTTCTCCTATTATAGAAGATTATGCTCAACGTGCCGAATTTCCTACACAAATTGTACAGCAAATGGGTGAGTTGGGGTGCTTTGGTCCTACAGTACCTATTGAATATGGTGGTGGTGGATTAGATTACATTTCCTATGGTTTAATGATGCAAGAATTAGAACGTGGCGATAGCGGTGTACGTTCAACTGCATCGGTGCAAGGCAGTTTGGTCATGTTTCCTATAAATGCCTATGGCAGCGAAGAACAAAAGAGAAAATACTTACCCAAATTGGGCAGTGGCGAATGGTTGGGTTGTTTTGGATTAACAGAACCCAATCATGGTAGCGATCCTGGTGGAATGTTGACCAATATTAAAGATGCTGGTGATCATGTTATTTTAAATGGTGCTAAAATGTGGATTAGCAATGCACCATTTGCACAAGTGGCAGTGGTTTGGGCAAAAGATGAACAAGGAATTATTAGAGGCGTAATTGTTGAAAGAGGTATGGAAGGTTTTAGCACACCCACTACACACAATAAATGGAGCTTACGTGCAAGTGCAACGGGTGAATTGGTGTTCGACAATGTAAAAATTCCCAAAGAAAATATTTTACCCAATGTACAAGGATTAAAAGGGCCATTGAGTTGTTTAACCAAAGCTCGTTATGGTATTGCTTGGGGTGCATTGGGTGCAGCAATGGATTGCTACGATACAGCTTTACGTTACACCAAAGAAAGAGAACAATTTGGACGACCAATAGCAGGGTTTCAATTGCAGCAAAAAAAATTAGCTGAAATGATTACCGAAATCACCAAAGGACAATTGTTGGTTTGGCGTTTAGGCGTTTTAATGAATGAAGGAAAAGTTACACCAGCACAAGTAAGTATGGCCAAAAGAAATAGCTGTGAAATTGCTACCAATATTGCTCGTGATGCAAGACAAATGTTAGGTGGTATGGGCATTACAGGAGAATATAGTATTATGAGACATATGATGAATTTAGAAAGTGTAATTACGTACGAAGGCACACATGATATTCATTTATTAATTACAGGAATGGATGTTACAGGACTCAACGCTTTTAAATAAATTAATCGACACTATTTCATTAAGTGTGTAAGTTTTAAAAGTAATAGGGTTTAGCTGTGTTTAAAGTTGAACCCTATTTTCAAATATAGTTAAGAACTGGTTAAGAATGAGTCCCCAGTTATGAATGGGCATTGTCCATTTTTTTGTTGCTTCTC
>CALRVE020000013.1:0-84676 GCA_943371535.1 Asaia bogorensis
AAAGCATTATTTTCTTTAAAAAATTGCGGCAAGTATAAGTTTTTCCTTCCTTCATAGCATTGTTGATCAAAATCAATTGCCCTGAATCTGTATTGATAATTCAACACATCGGGTGTAATATTTACAATAAAATTATAACTCCTCATATCACCTAATAATTGAGCAAAACAACGTGTATTAAACTTCACAAATTCTTTAGCCAAGCGTATTTGATTGGTTTCTGGTTTATGTAAATAATCTTTAATAAAAATATCTCCTGGTATACCTGGAATATGTTCTTCAACTAAAGTGTTGTTATTGGTAAAATAAGTAATTCTATTGGGCGATAAAAGGTGCTCTAATTCTAATCCAAAAACCCTGCTTGTATCGGCTCGTTTTATATAATAATGGTCATAATTATCATTAAACTTATTAATAATTCGTATTCTAAATGGTTGGCTATTGCCAAAATAACAAAAGTCAATAGCGGCAACTTCTAAATTTTGGATGTATTCTAAATCGCCTTTGGTTTTTAAAATAGCATAATTTTTAATCAAGTTTTCCTTGAGTAATTGCCATTCGTACATATCGTACGAAACTCTTTCCCAAGAAGAATCTTTTAAACCATCTTTACTTTTTATGGGTGTTGTATAAATAAAGCGTTGTAAATCTTCATAAGCAGCTGGCAAATCAACTTCTCTACCATATTTTCTAAGGTATTTACGCAAATGTGGTGTTACAGGAAAAATGGGTTTTTTCTTGCTAGGTCTATCTGTGTGTATATTTTCTGCACTTTCGTTAATCATACTATTTATTCTAAAAGTAAAGTATCATCATTATCTAAAATATTCAAATTTACTGCATCGGCACCTGCAATACCTTCAATTGAGCCTCTAATATGTGCAGCATTGAGTAAAACTTTTTCTAGTTGCTTTTCTCTTGCTTTCCAAAGTTTTTCCATGGCATCTCTTTCTTTTTGTATAGAGAGTCTCATGCTCATAAAACCTTCACGTATAGCTTTCCATTGTTCACTAAATTCATTGCCAATAAGGTAATCGTATAACATTACCATTTTATCTCCTTTGTTTTCTTGGCTTTTTCTTGCATCAAAAACTTTCAATAATCCATTGCGTAGCAATAAAACTACACTACGTACTTCGGTAAATGTACAAATGTAAACACCCTCTTTTTCGCCAAAACGTTCCATGTCTTTAGGTAAAGCTTGGGTAACAATTACAGCAACATCGGTACCTAAATTTCGCATGTCGATTTTTAATTTCTCAATCCAATCGTTGGTAAAATCTTTGGTACGTTTACTTTCAAAAATAATTTTACCTACTTCGGTACCAAATTGGTTTCGTACAGTTTGTATACAATCGGCACCACGAACCCCTTTTCCTACTGGTTCAACTTTATCAAACGGAAAAGTAGATTGTAATAATTCTTCTAATAACAATTCTTGAACTTCACCTTGTAATTGCATAGAGCCTTGCTCGGCCTTACGTTTCATTTCATCTACCAACTTTTTTTGGTCTTCTATTTGCTTTTCAAGTTCTCTCGTTTTTAATTGAAATTCTTGCTCTTTCAACTGTAATTTATCGCTTTCTTCTTTTTGTAATTGTTCTTTTAGTTTTTCTCTTTCTTGCATTAATTGGCGTTGCAAAGTCAATTGCATTTCGGCTTCTTTCTCTTTTAATGCTTGTTCTTTTTGTAAGAATTCTAATTCTTTTTGACGAGCCATTTTCAACTTTTGTTCTTTCTCTGCATCTGCTTCTTGCAGCATTTTTAGTTGATTTTCAAAATCGGCAGCTATAGTTTTACGTAAGCTTTCTTGAAGTTCTTGTTGTAGTTTTTGTTTTTCGGCAGCCATTCTATTATTCAATTCTTCTTCTTTGCTTTGTAGTTGTTTTTGAAAAACTTGTTCGGCTTTTTTGAGTTCTTCTTCTTTCGATTTTTTAAATTCAAGCATTTGATGCCTTAGTTCATTCTTTTCTTTTTCAATATTCTCTTTCAATTCATCGTTCAATGCTTCTTCTAATGGAAATTCAAAATTGCAACTTGGACATTTTATATTCGTAGCCATTGATGTTTATTTTCTACAAAGTAATGGTAAAGGTTTAATTTTTAAAACTGTTTTGATTGGAACTCGAAATAAACTGATTAAACAAATTGCACTAACTACCTGAATGCAACTAATTGAAGGTTTAGTTTCATCAACTCAACTTATCCCGTTTAAAACTGTTTAAATTTGCTACTCGTAACGAATAAAATGAAGTTGTTGCGAAAAGTAATTAAGAGATGATAAAACTGTACCCAGAATCGGCTTTAACTCAACTAGAATTCGATAAAATTAAATTGCTTTTAGTAGAGCATTGTAAAACAGCATATGCTAAAGCAAAAGCAGAAAATTTACGCATTCATACTCGTAAAGATTATATTGATATTGAATTAAGACAAACCTACGAATACAAATTATTGTTGTTGCAAGCACAATATTTTCCCAACGATTTTTCTTTAAACCTTTCTAAAGAAATTAAACTACTTGGCATTCCTGGTGCAACTTTGAAAGAAGATGAACTGATGGACGTAAAGCGTTTGGCAGAAAACATGAGCAATATTTTTCGTTGGTTTGATGCCGAACGAAGAATGGCTTACAGTTCTTTAGCTCAAGTGATTGAACATAGCTATTACGAAAAAGCCATTCAAGAAATTATTGAAGTAGTTTTAGATGAGCATGGCTCTGTAAAAGACAATGCTAGTGCCGATTTGCAAAAGATTAGGATGAACCTATACAAAAAAAGGAATGAGTTAAGACGAACTTTTGAAAAGGTATTACAAAAATTAGCTAAAGCAGGTTATTCGGCTGATATTGATGAAAGTTTTAGCAGTGGAAGAAGAGTAGTGGCAGTTTTTGCTGAACATAAACGCCAAGTAAAAGGTATTTTACATGGCGAAAGTGATAGCCGTAAAACAGCATTTATAGAACCCGAGGAAACAATAGAATTAAACAATGAAGTATATTCATTAGAAGGAGAGGAGCGTAGAGAAATTTTACGCATTTTAAAAGATCTTACTGCAAAACTTAGTGTTTATGCACCTTTACTTACTACCTATTTGCAAATGGTGGGTGAATTTGATTTTATAAAAGCCAAAGCAAAATTGGCCATTGATGTAAATGGTGAGTTGCCCAATGTGTTGGATAAAGCTCATATTGATTTAAAAGAGGCCTATCATCCATTACTTTTTTTGTACAATAAAAACAGCAATAAAAAAACGATACCTGTAAGTTTAAAGTTAGACGATAAAAGTAGAATCTTAGTAATTAGTGGTCCAAATGCAGGCGGTAAAACAGTTTCTATGAAAACCATTGGGCTTAACCAACTAATGTTACAAAGTGGTTTATTGGTGCCTGTTCATCCAACGTCTTCGATGGGAATTTTTAAACAATTATTTATTCATATTGGCGATACTCAAAGTATTGAGTTTGAGTTAAGTACTTACTCAAGTCATTTAATGCACATGAAGCATTTTATTGAAGTAGCCAATGGTAAAACCATGTTTTTTATTGATGAATTAGGTAGTGGTAGTGATCCTAATTTAGGTGGTGCATTTGCCGAAGTAATTATGGAAGAATTATGCCGACGACATGCAATGGGCATTGTTACTACCCATTATTTGAACTTAAAAGTAATGGCCAATCATACCCAAGGTATAATCAATGGTGCAATGGCATTTGATGAAAAAAATTTAATGCCTATGTATCAATTAACAGTTGGTAAGCCTGGCAGTAGTTACACTTTTGCCATTGCCGAAAGAATTGGCTTGCCTCAACACTTAATAAACAGAGCTAGAAAATTAGTTGACGATGAACACTTTCAGCTAGACAAATTATTAAACAACACCGAAAAAACCTTGCAAATTGTTGATAAAGAAAAGAAAGATTTACAACGTTTATTAAAAGAAAACGAACGTTTAAAAAAAGAAATGGAAGTTGTTTTAGATAAAGAAAGACATAGACAACAAGTAGAGATTTTGCGACAGCAGAACAAAATTTCTGAAGATAGAATTGCTTACCTAAAAGACATGGAACGTAAGCTAAGACAAATTGTGTTAGACTGGAAAAAATCAGATAATAAGCAAGAAGTAATTAAGCATTTACAAGATTTACTCTTTAATAAAAAAGAACAAATTGTAGTAAATAAACTAGCTAAAAAAGTAGATAATAAGTTTAAAGAACTAGCCCTATCTGTAGAAGTTGGATGTTTGGTGAAGTTGAAAAAAAACTATCAAGTGGGCGAAGTAAAAGAAATAAGAGGTAAAAGAGCTATTGTACAAATAGGAGCAATCCCAATGAATGTAGAATTAGCCGATTTGGTTGTTGTTGAGAAGCTAATTGCTGAAGATGCTAAAAAATGATGCATTTAAACAACTTATGTACCGATATTTACGTTTAAGGTTTATTCATTCCATTTTCCTCTATTTAAATCTATTGTTTCTTATATGAATAATAATGATTTTCAGACTACTTTTTCTGCTGAAAGTATATTAGAGGCATTCATGGCCGGTACACATGATTCATTTTTAGTGATTGATAACCACTTTACAGTTGTTTCTTTCAATAAAAATTATGAGCAATTTCATGCTCAATATTTTACTCAAAAAATAGAAGTTGGTAGTAATTACATCAATTTGTTAAAAGAAACGGTATTAAAAGATTTTTATCAAGGATTAAAGCGTTTTAGTGACAATTATCAAGTACAACAATTCTCATGCAATATCAAAAATGTAATTAATGATGAAAATTATTGGTTCGATTTTGAATTACATCCACTCAAAAATAGTGAAGGAAACTGCATTGGTATAGGTATTGGAATTTTTGATTCCACTAGTAGGCATCAATCTATACATCAACTTAAAAAAAGTGAAGAGTTATTTAAAGCTTTAGTAGTAAACTCTACCGATGCATTTCAACTTACCAATGAAGAATTAAAAGTTGAGTATGTTTCGGATTCGGTTATTAATGTAATTGGATACACCAAAGTGGAGTTAGAAGGCACACATTTTTTTAACCTAGTTCACCCCGACGATGCAGTTACAATTTCTACTTGGTTACATTGGTTAATACATCATCCTAGTATAGTAAAATCGGTTGAGGTACGTATAAAAAATAAATTAGGTAATTGGATATTTATTGAAATCAATGGTAACAATATGTTGCAGGTTGATAAAATTGGAGCTATAGTAATGAACTATAGAGACATTCAAGCCAAAAAAATTGCCGATAATGCTTTGGCTTTAGCCGAGCAAAGAATGGGTTTGTTACTTAACAATACCAAAGAATCTTTTATTATTGTGAATAGCAGATTAAGAGTGGTTACTTATAATAGAGCAGCACAAGAACATTCCCCATTTTTCTTTAGTCAAGAGTTGCAATCGGGTATTTCATTACTCGATTTAATAAGAGAAGGCGATATTGAAGATATTATTTACACATTTGAACAAGTGTTTGATGGTGTTGAAACTGAACGTGAAACAAGTTATACCGATGATCATGATGTTTTGCATGTATACAATCACAGTTTTAGGCCTTTGTTTAGTGAAGATGATATTGTAGGGGTATTTATCACTTCAACCAATGTAACGGAGAAAAAGATTGCTGAAAATAAACTAAAGTTTAGCGAAGAAAGAAATAGAACCATTATACGAGAATCGTTTGATGCAATGCTTATTAAAGATTACAATAATTGTATTGTAGAAGCATCGCCAGCAATTGAAAAAATTTTAGGTTACCAGCCTACTGAAATATTGGGACAACAATGTTTTCAATTTGTACATGAAGATTATAAGAATCAAGTACAAAATATTATTGATGAAATTAAAAGCACACCTGAAGCAGAAGGTTGCATTGATGTGCCTATTCAACATAAAGAAGGACATTATGTGTGGATAGAAATGAAAGGCAAGAATATGTACCACAATAAACATATTCATGGCATGATAGTGATGATGAGAGATATTGAAGTACGAAAAAGAGCCGAAGATGAAGTATTGCTTTCAGAACAACGTTTTAAAGGCTTGGTACAAAGTGGTGCCGATATGATTTCTATTATTGATGAAGAAGGTTATGTAAAATATTCTAGCCCTACTGTTATCAATATTTTAGGCAATAATCCGGTTACCGATATTGGTAAAAATGTATTTGATTTTATTCATCCAAAAGATGCAGATTGGACAAAAGCCACGTTTAATGCTATGTTAAGAGATGGTACAAGGCAAATGTATTTTGGACCTTATCGTTTTCCCAACTCAAAGAAAGAATATCGTTGGTTAGAAACGGTGGTTACTAATTTGTACGATGACCCTGCTGTTCGTGGAATTGTAATTAATTCAAGAGATGTAACCGAAACCAAACGACTAAATGAAGAACAAAAAGCTTTAACAGAAGAGTTAATAAAAAATAACCAAGATTTACAACAGTTTTCGTTTATTACATCTCATAATTTAAGAGCCCCAGTAGCTAATTTAATTAGTTTATTGCATTTATACGATAGAGAGCACCCTATTGAACCATTTAATAAAGTTTTGATTGAAAAGTTTGAAGAAGCTACCAATCAGTTAAATGAAACCTTGAACGATTTGTTAGAAGTGTTGGTGTTAAAATCTAACACCAATATTAGTTTAGAAGTATTGAATTTACATGAAACGGTGAACCAAATTCAACGAAATATTGAAAGTTTAATCAACCACCAACATGCCATAATTGAAACCAACTTTGAAACAGTAGATACAGTTATTTACAATAAATTGCATTTAGAAAGCATATTTTTAAACTTAATATCTAATGCCATTAAGTATCGTTCTCCCGATAGAGAACCCATCATTAAAATTACTACTTATACAGAAAAAAAATGGATTATAATTGAGTTCAAAGACAATGGAATAGGTATAGATTTAGCAAGATATCAAGATAGAATTTTTGGTTTATATCAACGTTTTCACACCGGAAAAGAAGGTAAAGGTTTGGGCTTATATATGATAAAAGCTCAAGTGATGGCAATGGGTGGAAAAATAGAAGTTGAAAGTGAATTACATCAAAGTACTACCTTTAAAGTGTATTTAAAAAACAATGACAAAGTTTAATAAGGTTTTATTAATTGAAGACGACCCAATAACCATTATGGTTTGTGATAGAATTTTACAAATGAACCAATTTGGAGGTACTGTTATTACCAAAACCAATGGTCAAGAAGCGATGCAGTATTTAAAAGAATTAATTGCACAAAATGAGCCCATACCCGAAATTATTTTCTTAGATATTAATATGCCAGTTATGAATGGTTGGGATTTTTTAAATGAATTAAACATTTTAAAAAATCAATTAACACATACTCCTAAAGTATATATGCTTTCCTCAACTGTAGATCCAGAAGATACTAAGCGTTCAAAATATTATGATAACGTTGCTGGCTTTATTTCTAAGCCATTAAAAAAAGAACATTTAGATAGTATTGGATAGTGAATGATAATTATTCGTCATAACCACTTTTAATAACAGATAGTATCATTTTAAACTTTTCATTGGCATGAAAACAATGCACCGAATGTGCTGGAATAATTATACCCGTACCCAACGGTAAATGATGTTCTACTTTATTAATGTTTACTTGAGCTGTGCCATGAATAATTTGTACATAAATATCAAAAGGACTAATTTTTTCAGATAATTCTTCCCCTTCATAAAAAGACATAGCCGTAATATTACCAGTTGATTTTTTGATAATTGTTTTGCTTAAAACTGCATTGGGTATGTATTCAACAATTTCAACAATGATGTGAGAAACTGATTTTTCTAACTCTAAAAAACTGTTATTCAAATTCGAATTAAGTCTGTTTGTATTTTCCATTTGATAATGTGTTAATTTTAAAGATAGTTGTTTTAAAACCAATTAAAATATAAAAATTATTTCTGCTGAGTATTTTCTTTTACTACTAATCGTTTATACTAAATTTATTTCTAATATACTTTTTGATGATTGGGGCTTTCAGCAATTGAATATTTATAATCAGTTGTTTTTGCTTTTCGTTGCAAGTTACCATTGCATGGTAAGCTTTCCACTTCAATCAAGCAGCCCATCAACTTTGAATATAAATGTTACATTTATTGCCAAAGGAAATACATAGATTCTCATATAGCCAACAACTCTTTTGAGTTCTAATTAATTCTTTCATTTAATTAAGTATTTCAAGTGTTTAATTATTAGATTCACTCACATACAGAATTCAGAAAACCTGTATTTTTTTTCAAACTAGAGGGATATTTTATTCAGACTTTAGTTGGGTGAGTTATTCAATAATGGCTTCATTTATCTTTATACTGTAACGATTGTGAATGCTTAATTTTATTTCTTTTATTTGAATAAATGCTTACTTATTAAATATGATACACTCGTTATAGATTCAATTGATTTTTAAATTAAATTCTATGCGATTATCTCAACTTGCTATCTCTATCTTATTGCTTTCATCTGTGGCATGTAAAAAATCTACCGATACTACAACTGCACCTCCAACTGGTGGGGGAACTGGTACAGGTGTTGGTAATACACAGCCTTTTACAGGTACAAGTAATAAATTGGTGGTATCTACAGCTTTAAACTTATCAACCTCATGGATTGAATTAGGTGAAGACACTGTGTTTACTCAAATTCCAGTGTCTACAGGTTTATTTAAAAACATGCCAACAGGTTTTGACAATAAAATATTGTCTCTCTTTTTACCCAAAGGTTATATGGCTGTTTTTGCAGTGAACGAAGATGGCTCTGGTGAATCATCTACTTTTGTGGCAATTGATAGTGCTGTAAGAGTTAACTTACCAACAAGATTACGTAATAATATTTCATACATCCGCTATATTAAAATAAACAATCCCAATAAAAAAGGAACTTGTAGTGTAACTGAAACTACTGTAACTGCTTTAGCTTCTGAGTGGTATTATGGTTGGAGTTTAGACAAAAATTCTTTTACCAATCAACAATATGTTCCAATGACATGGGGGCGAACTTCTGCAACAGATCTAAATGTGTTGAACTTGATTAACAGAAAAGATATAGATCATTTATTGTCTTTTAACGAGCCCGATAATACTGCCCAAGCAAATATTAGTGTAGATACTGCAATTGCACGTTATAGAGTAATGTTAAGAACAGGATTAAGACTAGGAAGCCCTGCTTGTAAAGAAGAAAATACTTTTGGTACTGGTGGTAAATGGTTACCTACGTTTATGGCACAAGCACAAACTTTAAGAATGAGAGTAGATCATATTGCCATTCATTGGTACGATTGGGGAAATTTTAGCAACAATCAAGCAACTGATTCTTTAACTGCTGAAAGAGTGTTCCAAAGATTTCAAAGCTTTATTCAAAACACAAGAAGTGCTTATCCAAACATGCCCATTTGGATTACAGAATACAATGCCAATGTAAATAGAAGCTCAATTACAGTTCAAAAATATTTTATGAAATTATCGAGTGAATGGTTAAATACATTGCCATACATTGAGCGTTATTCATTCTTCTTTGAGCATAATTATCCTGCTGTAACAACGCCAGGTGTATTATCAGAATTGGGAGCATATTGGAAGAGTTTACCAAGCACAAAATCATTTAGTGGTAATATTTTCGGCGATGCAATTTTGATTCGATAATTAAAGCATTTGTAATACTAAAAAGCTTCATCTAAAAAGTGAAGCTTTTTTATGTAGTTACTTGGATTGTTTTAGAAAAAGTTTTTTTAATAGTAGTTGCCACAGGCAACAGAGTAAAACTTACGAATCTGCAAGATTCGAAGAGCTGGGTATTTTTTGAAGTAGCACTTTGTTGTAAGGTTGCAAAAGCAACCAAATAAAATTGCGAAGCTGAAAGCTTGGCAGAAAAGAGGTTTTAGAATTTATAACCAAACGAAATACCAGCGTAGTAAGGGAAGAAAAAATTTTTTCCAAAAATTGGGCTAATGGAGGCTCTAAATAAAAAACCTCCTTTTGTAGGTTGATATCTATATCCAAAACATAGATGTCCAAAACTTGAATTGAAAACCTCTGTATCGTTGCTGTTAAAATCATTTCTGTTACTGGAGTTGATGAAAGTAACTCCAGTTCCCAATTCTAAATAATTTTTACCATCTTTTCCCAACAAATAATTTATACCAACGGGAATAAAAAAAGCTCCTTCTCCATCTATTTTAAATCCACCAAATCCAACTCTACCTCCTAAACCATCTTGCTTTTTACTAAATCGCATGTCATAATTGAAGCCTGCAATACTGGGTCCTAATAACTCGAAATATACAGATTTTGCACCACCATTGCTTTCTTGTGAGGTGGCTGCATTAGATATCATAAAAACAAATACAAATACAATAAGCGACTTTTGCATATTTTTTGAATTTTCTGAGTAAGACTTTTTGTGTATTTTTTTCGCTGCAAAACGATTGTCATAAAACATTCATTAATTTGGTAGCAGTTACAAACTTACTCTTTACCTTGTTTAATGATTGAATAATTTTACCTAATAATCTTATATCATAATTTATAAATACGAATATTTGTTTTCATATTATATTTAAAATCAACCATTTTTTTGACTGTTGTATAAAAGTTGAACAGATTCCTCGTAAACTTGGAATAACATAAAATTGAATACTAACCAATACAATTTGACAACAATTAATTGCCAAAGGCAATAGAATATGGCTTACGAAGCTGGAAGCTTCGAAGAGCAGATAATAGCCAAAGGCAACAGAATAAAACTCATGGCTAAAAGTTTAAAGAGCAGAATTTTTCTGCCTCTTTTATTCTCTTTTTACTCATGATTAAATACTCAACAAAGTTCCCTAAGTACAAGTCGATAGCTATTGGCTGTGCGACGCAACAGGTGCTCAATATTATTCCTTCAGCTCGTAACATAAAAAAAAGTGAAACCTAAGTTTCACTTTCACTATTTTATTTCTACTCACTACTCACCATTCACCACTCACGAACTTTAAACATTAAATCTAAAGTGCATCACATCGCCATCTTGCACCAAATATTCTTTGCCTTCAATTCTTAAACGTCCATTATCTCTGCATGCTGCTTCACTGCCATACTTTACAAAATCTTCGTAGGCAATTACTTCTGCTTTAATAAAACCTTTTTCAAAATCGGTATGAATAACACTTGCTGCTTGTGGAGCTTTCCAACCTTTATGAATCGTCCATGCACGTACTTCCTGCACACCTGCAGTAAAGTAAGTACTTAAGTCGAGCAACTTGTACGTTGTTTGAATTAAACGGTTTAAAGCCGGCTCTTTCATGTTGTATTCTTCCATAAACATTTGCTTGTCTTCCTCGGCTTCCAACTCAGCAATTTGTGCTTCAATATTGTTGCACATTACAATTACCTGAGCACCTTCTTCAACTGCAATTGCTTTTAATTGCTCACTGTATTTGTTGCCTGTGTGCATGCTTGCTTCATCTACGTTGGCAACATACAATACATCTTTATCGGTTAATAAAAACAAATCGGCAATGGCAACTTTTTCTTCTTTACTCAAACCTAGTTGACGAATATTTTTGCCATCTTCTAATTGTTGCTGGCAACGCTTCAATATTTCAAATTCAATCTTGGCTTTTGGATCGGTCTTGGCTAATTTTTCACTACGTTGAGCTTTACGTTCAACACTTTCCAAATCTTTCAATTGCAATTCAGTTTCAATAATGCCTTTATCTCCAACAGGGTTTATAGCACCTTCTTCACGTAACACATTCTCGTCTTCAAAACAACGAATCACATGAATAATGGCATCTACTTCACGAATATTGGCTAAGAATTTATTACCCAAACCTTCACCTTTACTTGCACCTTTTACAAGACCTGCGATATCAACTATTTCTAATTGTGTAGGAATAATCTTATTGGGTTTCACCAGTTCTGCTAATTTATTCAAGCGATCGTCTGGCACATCTACTAAACCTGTATTGGGTTCAATGGTACAAAAACGATAGTTGCTAGCCTGAGCT
The DNA here is from genome assembly GCA_943371535.1 of Asaia bogorensis. Taxonomy (GTDB): domain Bacteria; phylum Bacteroidota; class Bacteroidia; order Chitinophagales; family Chitinophagaceae; genus UBA1930. The sequence goes on from CALRVE020000013.1 coordinate 12,034, forward strand.
TTAGCACTAATACTCACTGCATTAAACAAAGTACTTTTTCCAACATTGGGCAAGCCCACAATTCCTGCTTTTAACGACATATCAAAATTTTTGATTTGAGATTGCTAATTATGTATTTGAAGGATTTTGGTTACCGGCTTTTGTACAATAAACACTGGGTTAGCCTGTACTGAGCGAAGTCGAAGTATCGCACCCTTCAACGTTCATAACTATACTGAACATTTTTTTCGAGCCGCAAAAGTAAGGTTTGATGGCAAAACTTATGCTGTTATTTAATGAAGAGTGGTGGTTTGTTAGTTGTATTCAAGTAAATTTGATACAAACTTTTAGGTATGGGCTTAACATATGCAACTATTGAACTAATAAATGTTGATGATTTGGCATTTGTCAGAAAACATATTATTGGGGAAGAAGAAGTAAAAAGAATGTCGATAAACAACCTTTCACTTAAATTCTAAACCTTTTACCTTAGAACTTTCACCTTAAACCCTCAACCTTAAACCTTTCCCATGGCTTTAAGCAAAATTTGGAGTGCATTTATTTTAATTGCTTTGTCGGTTGCTAGTTATCAGTTTATTTTTAATAGCAGTAAAGACGATGTTTTTGGTAAAATGGTTACCGGAACTTCGAAAGATGAGTTTAAATATGTGGCCATTGGTAATGTAACTAAATATGGCAAACCCAGTATAGACAGCTTTGCCAAAGAAATGGCAGCTTATGGTTTCAAAAAACAAGATGCAGTTACAGACGAAACCAAATTTCTCGTAATTGATGATGTAAATGCAGATACAGTTCGTCAACTTCAACAGCAATTTGCTGCATTAAGAGCTGTGGAGTACAGTTATATCTTAGGTAAAAAACAAAAACCTATTGATGGCATTATTGCTACTTGTAAAGTGGCTGTAGATATTTGTTTAGGCCTAATTGGTATAATGGGTTTGTTTATGGGTTTTATGAGTATTGCTGAGAAAGCAGGTGGCATAAGATTTTTATCGAAAATTGTTGGTCCATTTTTCTCTAAACTATTTCCCGAAGTGCCAAAAAATCATCCAGCACATGGTCATATGATGATGAACTTTAGTGCCAATATGTTGGGCTTAGATAATGCAGCTACACCTTTTGGTATTAAAGCCATGCAAAGTTTACAAGAACTCAATCCCGATTCAGAAAAAGCCAGTAATGCACAAATCATGTTTTTGTGTTTACATGCTGCAGGCTTGTCTTTAATTCCTACCACTGTTATTGCAGCAAGAGCCATTACTGTTGGTGCCGATGGTTCAAAAGCTGTGAATCCTACCGATATATTTTTACCCTGTTTAGTAGCCACATTTGTAGCCACATTGGCTGCTATGATAATTGTTTCTTTTAAACAAAAAATTAAATTGTTTCAGCCTGTTATCATGGGGTGGATTTTAGGCATTTCAGCTATAATATCGGCTTTGGTATTGTTCATTTTATCATTGAATACCGTTCATGTAAATTTATTTTCAGAGCAGTTGAGTACTGGATTAATCTTATTTATTTTCTTATTGATTGTTGCAGGAGGTGTGTATAAAAAAATAAATGTGTTTGATGCATTTGTAGAAGGTGCTAAAGGTGGTTTTGAAACAGCGGTGAAAATTATTCCTTATTTAGTAGGAATGTTAGTAGCCATAAGTTTGTTAAGAACCAGTGGAACTTTTGATGTAGTGATTGAAGGCATAAAAACACTTTTTGCAGCCATTGGTTTTGATACAAAATTTGTAGATGGATTGCCTACTGCATTAATAAAACCAATGAGTGGCAGTGGTGCAAGAGGTATGATGATTGATACGATGAGAACATTTGGTCCTGATTCGTTTGCAGGTAGATTGGCTTGTATTTTACAGGGGAGCAGCGATACCACTTTTTATGTAGTGGCTGTTTATTTTGGTGCTATTGGCGTTAAAAATACTCGTTATTCAATTGGAGCAATGTTATTAGCTGATTTGATTGGTATTATTACTTCCATTTTATTATGTTACATGTTTTTTGGATAATGATGTAGAATAGTAAACTTGTATTGTATGAAATAAAAAACACTGCATTGTTGCAGTGTTTTTTAGTATACGTTATTACTATAAATTTACTCAGGTAAACTAATTACCATTGCACTTGCACCACCACCACCATTACAAATTCCTGCGGCACCCACTTTGCCATTATTTTGTTTCAATACGTTAATAAGTGTAACAATAATTCTTGCTCCACTACAACCCAACGGATGGCCTAAACTTACTGCTCCACCATGAACGTTTACTTGTTTTGGATAGAGCTTCATCTTTTCACTATTCACAATACCTACAACACTAAAAGCTTCGTTCAATTCAAAAAAATGAATATCACTCATTTGTAATCCAGCTTTGGTTACAGCTTTTGGTACAGCTAAACTTGGAGTGGTGGTAAACCATTCAGGAGCTTGTTCAGCATCGGCATAACTATTAATGATTGCCAATGGTTGTATGCCTAATTGTTCTGCTTTTTCTTTACTCATTAAAACTACAGCAGCAGCACCATCGTTCATGGTACTTGCATTAGCAGCTGTTACAGTTCCATCTTTTGAAAATGCAGGTTTTAATTCGGGTATTTTATCAAATTTTACGTTAAAGGGTTCTTCGTCTTTATCAACAATAACGGTTCCTTTTCTTCCTGCAATTTCAACAGGAACAATTTCATCGGCAAATTTTCCATCTGTCCATGCAGCCTGACTTCTTTTATAGCTTTCAATCGCAAATGCATCTTGATCTTCTCTGCTAATATTGCATTCTTTAGCACAAGAATCTGCAAAGTTGCCCATTGCTCCATTAAAGTACACATCGGTTAAACCATCTTTAGCCAAGCCATCTACCAATTGTACGTTGCCATATTTATTACCCCAACGCATGTTAGGTGAATAAAAAGGAACATTGCTCATGCTTTCCATTCCACCAGCAACAATAATTTCAGCATCGCCTAATAAAATACTTTGAGCAGCTTGAGCAATAGCTTTCATACCACTTGCACAAACTTTATTTACAGTTGTAGCAACTACATTATCTGGCAAACCAGCAAATTTTGCTGCTTGTCTTGCAGGTGCTTGTCCTAATCCAGCTTGTATCACACAACCCATAATTACTTCATCAATTTGGTTGGGTTGTAATCCAGCTCTTTCAACAGCAGCTTTAATTGCAACAGCCCCTAATTGAGTAGCAGAAACATCTTTTAAACTTCCACCAAAACTTCCCATTGGAGTTCTTACAGCACTAACAATATAAACGGTTTTAGATTGCATAATTTAGAATTTGAGTTGCAAATATAAAGCCAGTATGCTAACATTTGTTAGTTTTATGTAAAAATTTTTGCTTACTATTCTACAAATAATTTTAATTGGGTATCTAGTTTTTTACCTAATACTTTTACAATGTAGGTGGCTTTTGATAAGTTTGGCAAAGAAACGATATGAGAACTTGTTGCAGAAGTATGTCTTATTACAACATTATGAACTAATACTCCACTTAAGCTATAAATATTTACATTCAAATTGTTGTCTTCGTCAACATCTTGTAAATACAAATTAAATGTTTGCTGTTTTACTGGATTAGGATAAATGGTTATTTCGCTATTTCTTTTTTGTAGTTGAATTAGTATGGTTTTGCTGTACACAATTTTACCATCTTTTCCAATTGCTTTTATGCGATAGTAGTTTTGGTTATTCAATGGATGTAAGTCATTCCACTGATAGTTTTGAAAACTATTTGACGTTGAACTGGTGGAAGGTAGTTCTCCTAAATAAGTAAATTCTTGCCCGTTTGAAGATCGTTCAATATTATATTTTACAATATCCGTTTCTTTTACTTCCCATTTCAAATTAATATAATCATTTATTGGAGTACCATGGAATTGGATAAAGTTTACCGATAAACTAGTAAGTGGTTTAAAAACAATAATGAAACGTTGGTTAAAAGAGTTCACATTACTGTTGGTCGTAAAGCTATGTCTAAAATTTGTTCCTATTGGTAATACCATTTCGGTATTGGTAAATTTATCGATAAGAAATGCCTGTAAACCATTTATTATAAATTGATCAGATAGTACTTCTAATTTATAATTAACACCGGCAACTAATTGATCAATTTTAAAGTAAAATGTATCATTTACTGTAGGTTGTTTTCTACCTTCAATTGCTAATTGATTGTTTTTATTAATAATAGAAATATTTTCTGATGTATTAGAAATTTTAAAGGCATCTTCTTTGCCAATTTCATTTGAAAATTGTTCGTTAAAAGCTAAAGCCACACCATCCATTAATACATCAGCAGTATTTACATTTCTTAGCAAATTAACATATAGTTTAGACCCTACATTACTGTTTCTAAAAGTATTGGTAAAGTTTGCTACGTTAGTTGCCTTATGTGTTTCTTTAATAGTAATTGAAGGTGATACAGATGTATTTTGAATGAAGAAAGCTTGACCTGGTTGTATATATTCATTAATAGCAGAACTAACTGGAGCACTAATACCAGAGGTGGAGTTGTATACTGCAAATCCACCGTTTGTACCTACGTTTGGATCGTAAATTGTATAGCTTGAAGATATATTTGTAGTTGCTGCATCGGTATATAAAGTATCCCAATTTACAATTGAAGCATAAGGATTACCTATATGAGTATAACCACTTGCACTGGCAGAGTTTAATCGAATATTGTTATTTGATCCTCCATTTGCAGTAACCCCAGTTGTTGAATAAACAACATCGCCTGTTACTAGTTTACCAGTTGAGCGTAAAACAACACCAGCTGCTAAAATAGGAGGTTGTCCTGCATAAAGGTTTATGAGTCTATTCCCTCTAACAAAAAGTCTGTAACCTTTAAATGCTGATAATGTATCGTTGGTTTGGTTGGTAGAATTGGCTGCATTCCAACTTGCACTTCCATCTACTGTACTAATATCATAGGTAAAAAGCGACTTAGAACCTGTTGATGTAATATCAAAACCTGTTGCACCATCTACACCTCCAGGAGAGGCACCAGCAACACCGGTAATATGTGTGCCATAATGAAAACCACCATCAAGTCCATTGGTTCCATTTTCTTGCCAATTACTGAAAATTGTAGAAGTACCAGTATTAACTGAAGATGAAAAATCTCTATATGCCCTCACTCCATTTCCTGAAATTCTACCAACAAACCGTTCAACTCTAAAAGCTGCACCTGTGTTGTATAATATAGAACCAGTAGCACCAACGGTAGAAACCATTGCTGTATTGGTAATAGAGGTTGATTTTAGCGTAAATAAATAACTTGTTGGTAAAATTAATCGACCCGCAATAATGTTAAGTGTACCTCTAATTGAAAAATTTTGGTTATTTAGTGTTAAGTCATTTGTTCTATTAATAGTGAAATTATTGAAGAGAGGTGTAGATGAACTAAAAGTATTATTAGGTATTGCAAACGCATTTCCTCCTGTATTTCCAGCAGTGCCAAATACCAAACTAGAGCTTGTAGCTAAGTTGATTAAACCAGTAGTTCTTGCTATTGGTATATTTCCTGTATGAAATGTTACCGTATTAGCTCCAACACTTAAGTTGCCATTGGTTAAGGTTAAAGTGTTTGTAATTGTGGGAGAACCAGTTAAGCTAAAACCTGCTGAATTGTCTAATTGAAGGTTGCTAATGCTTGCACCAGAAATTGTAGTTGATGCTCCTGTCATTGTAATTGTACCAGCACCCGAAACAGTTCCTGTTCCAGAAATATTCCCAGTTAAACCAATGTTTCTGCCAGCATTATTTAAAGTGCCAGACAACAAATTTAAGTTACTAGAAAGTGTTAAGCCTTGGGTAGCATTTAAAACTAATTCATTGGTTCTGTTCATGGTGAAACTTGCAAAAACAGGAGGTGTTGCTGTAAAGAAATTATTAGGTATCGTAAACGCTGCACCACCAGTATTTCCTGGTGTTCCAAAAATAATACTAGCTGTTGTGCCTACTGTTAAAGTTCCAGATGTTCTTGCTAATGGTATATCAGAATTTTGTAATGTCAAAGTATTATTTACAATATTAAATACTCCACTAGTTAGCGTTAAAGTTCCATTGATTGTAATTGATTGATTGCCCAATGTTATACCACCATTTCTATTAACAGTTAAGTTATTAAAGCTAGGTGTTGTAGTAAATAAACTATTGGGAAGTGTAAAATTAGCTGCATTTGCACCAAAAATTAAATTGCTATTTGTAGTTAAGGTTAGTGTACCACCTGTTCTCACAATTGGTGTAGTTGCATTTTGAAAACTGAGTGTTGTAGCAGCAACATTTAGAACACCAGCAGTTAATGTTAATGAACCATTTATTGTAAAAGATTGATTGCCTAGCGTTATACCCCCGGCTCTATTAACGGTTAAATTAGTAATTGATGGTGCCGATGTAAACGTATTATCAGGAATAGTAAAACTTGTAGCATTGGTTCCAAAAGTTAAACTACTAGCAGTTGCTATAGTTAAAGTTCCAGCAGTTCTAGTAATTGGAGTTGCTCCAGTTTGAAAAATTAATGATGTATTTAAAATATCAAAAACTCCATTGGTTAAATTCAAAGTGCCATTTATAGTAAAAGCTTGGTTGCCTATAGTTACACCACCAACTCTATTGATGGTAAGATTACCTAAACTAGGTGCCGCAGTAAATAAACCATTAGGGAGTGTGAAGTTGCTTGCATTGGTACCAAAAACTAAATTACTACCAGTAGTAACGGTTAATGTACCAGCTGTTCTAACAATAGGTGTAGCATTGTTTTGAAAAGTAAATGTACCACTAGCTACACTCAATGCACCTGCAGTTAATGTAAGTGTTCCATCTAATGTAATGCCTTGGGCATTCCAAGTAAGTAAATTGGTTCTATTAATGGTAAGATTATTAATAGAAGGAGTTACTGTAAAAGTACTTGCTGGAATAGTAAATGCATTACCACCTACATTTCCTGGTGTTCCAAAAATTAAATTGGCTGTTGAACCGAGTGTTAATGTTCCAGATGTTCTTGCAATTGGCGTATTCCCATTTTGAAAGGTAAGTGTTGAATTGAGAACATTCAAAACGCCAGCAGTTAATGTTAATGTTCCATTGATAGTAAAAGGCTGATTGCCAATAGTAATTCCCCCAGCTCTGTTAATGGTTAAATTAGTAATAGCAGGTGCCGATGTAAAAGTATTATCAGGAATGGTAAAACTTGTAGCATTGGTTCCAAAAGATAAGCTACTAGCAGTTGCTGTAGTGATTGTACCACTTGTTCTAGTAATTGGAGTTGCTCCAGTTTGAAAACTTAATGTTGTATTTAAAATATTAAAAACTCCATCGGTTAAGTTTAATGTGCCATTGATGGTAAAAGATTGATTGCCTACAGTTACACCACCAACTCTATTGATGGTAAGATTACCTAAACTAGGTGCCGCAGTAAATAAACCATTAGGCAGTGTGAAATTGGTTGCATTGGCACCAAACACTAAATTACTACCAGTAGTAACCGATAGTGTGCCAGCTGTTCTAACAATAGGTGTAGCATTATTTTGAAAAGTAAATGTACCACTAGCTACACTCAATGCACCTGCAGTTAATGTAAGTGTTCCATCTAATGTAATGCCTTGGGCATTCCAAGTAAGAGTATTGGTTCTATTTACTGTTAGATTATTTATAGATGGAGCAGTAGTAAAAGTATTTGCTGGAATGGTAAATGCGTTGCCACTTGTATTGCCAGTTGTTCCAAAAATTAAATTTGCTGCTGAACCTAAGGTTATTGTACCAATTTGTGAGGTGCCATTTCTAGCAATTAATGTGTTTGCTCTTTGTAGCGTTAAAGTGTTGTTTCCTACATTAAAAACTCCATTAGTTAATGTTAAAGCAGTTGTTCCAGCTGCTGTTCCTAAATTAAAATTGCTACTTGTGTTTACAGTTATACCAATACCATCAATATTTAAACTTGAATAGGTAGGAATGAATGATCCTCCAGAAGAAAGACCAGTTCCATGTAAACTTGAACTAACAAGTGTTGTATTGGCAGTGATAATTGAAGAATTCAATGTAAAGTTGTCAACTTTCATTACTCCATCAGATGGTGTTGGACTTGCTCCTGCTCTAAAACCAACAATTCTAAAATAAACAGTACTTTGATTATTTGTAGCAGCGGGGATGTTAAAAGTTCTTGTTGTATACGAGTTTGTAACAGCTGTTGTTACATTTATTCTTGTATAAGTAATTCCATTGATACTATAATAAATATCAACGTTTGTAGGCATTTGGGCTCCAACTCCTTGAATATCCATCGATACACTTAAAGTTGAAAAACCAGTACAATCAAATGGTCCGATTTGTATATGAGGATTGGTAGAAGCCGAAGTTAGGTTGGTAGTAAAACCATAATAACCAATAGCATAACCTGCATTTGAACCTCCACCATAAGCAATGGATGTTCCATTACCTGCACCATTGGAAGCTGATAGAGAACTAACACTCAATACTGGACTACCAATACTTGAAACGGCTTCTTGAATGTTTGTTTCAACAGTAGTATTTCTGTTTAAATTATCTTCAAAGTCATAGTAAGCAATGGGCACTTGAGCTTTTGAAGTTAAGAAAGACAGCACTAACAGTGTTAAAATTACATGTTTAATTTTCATGTTTGGTAAAAAAAGGGATATAAATATCACTATAATAAGCGGTTTTTTAAAAAACGAATATAATATATCTTTGTTTATTTTTTTATATTTTATTCACATAAATTGTGTGTTTGGGGATTATTAATAAAATAAATATTTATTCGCTCCTTCAATTATAAATTAGCTATTTACTTTTACAGTTTTAATTGCTAAACCCTATATTTGCCACTCAAAATTTTGAGCCTGTGTCAACTAAATTTTCTAAAGAAACTTACATGTATTGGTACGAGTTAATGCAACTCATTCGCCAATTTGAATTGAAAGCAGAAGAAATGTATAAAATGGCTGGAAAAATTCGTGGATTTTTTCATGCTTATGTTGGTCAAGAAGCTATTGCAGCAGGTGTTATGACAGCCACTCGTCATGAAGATCCATTCATTACTGCTTATAGAGATCATGGCTGGGCTTTAGCAAAAGGTACAACAGCAAATGCCTGTATGGCAGAGTTATATGGTAAATCAACAGGTTGTGCAAAAGGAAAGGGTGGAAGTATGCACTTTTTTGATGTGAAAAATTACTTCTATGGTGGTCATGGTATAGTAGGGGCACAAATTGGCACAGGAGCTGGTTTAGCATTCGCTGAACAATATAAAGGAACGGATAATGTTGTATTATGTTTCTTTGGCGATGGTGCTTCTCGTCAAGGTATGTTACACGAAACGTTTAACATGGCAATGACTTGGAAATTACCTGTAATTTTTGTTTGCGAAAACAATAATTATGCAATGGGTACTTCAGTAGAACGTACTAGTAACGTAGTTGATATTTATAAACTAGCAGATGCATATGAAATGCCCGCTGATATGGTTGATGGTATGGATCCTGAAGCTGTGCATGATAGTGTTGCAAGAGCTGTAAAACGTGGACGTGAAGGTGGTGGTCCAACTTTAATTGAAATGAAAACTTATCGCTATAAAGGTCATTCTATTAGTGACCCTCAAAAATATAGAAGTAAGGATGAGGTGGATGAATACAAAGAAAAAGATCCTATCACTAGTGTAGCAAACACTATTTTAGAAAACGGTTTTGCTAACCAAGAAGATTTGGCAGCCATTGATGCAAAAATTGAAGCAATCGTAAACGAAAGTGTTCGTTTTGCAGAAGAAAGTCCATTACCAGATGATAGCGAATTATTGAAAGATGTTTATGTGGATGAAAATTATCCATTTATTGTAGACTAATATTTTATAATCTAACAATCTAGCAAATTATTTTGCTGAGCTTTTACAATTAAATTCAATTTAAAATGAGTGAACAAGTAGTAGAAAAAGATTTGTTGTTACAAGTAGAAAGTATTTGGAAAAAAAATCAAAAAATAATTATTGGAGGGTTGGTTGCAATTATTGTAGTTGTAGGTGGTTGGTATGCTTACAATTCTTTTGTAGTAGCACCTAAAGAAGAGAAAGCTGCTGAAGCTATTTACAAAGTACAAGAATATTTCAGTCAAGATTCTTCCAACCTAGTTATTAATGGCGATAATGCTACTGGAACAAAAGGGGCATTGTATGTAATTAAAACTTATGGTGGAACTAAAGCTGCTAATCTTGCCCATTACTATGCAGGTGTGAGTTATTTAAAATTGAAAGATTTTAATAATGCCATAAAGTATTTAAAAGATTTTAGTACCGATGCAAAGCAAATTCAAATGCAAGCTTATACTTCATTAGCACATGCTTATGCAGAGAGTGGTAAAAAAGATGAAGCTGTTACCACTTACAAGAAGGCAGCATCAACTTTTGAAACAGATGAAGAAGCTACCGCTTTAAATTTAAGCTTTGCTGCTGGTTTATTAGAAACCATGAATAAAAACAGCGAAGCCTTAGAGATTTATAAAACTATTAAACAAAAATATCCAAGTACAACTGTTGGTTATACTGTAGATAAATACATTTATAAATTAAGTATCGAGAAAAACGATTTTAGTACAAACTAATTTATGGCAACAAAAGGAAATACAACATTAAACAAAGGCATCCCTACAATTGCGGATGCCTTTGTAGTTATTATAAAAACAGAATGGAATAGTGCAATTGTAAATAAGCTAGAAGCTGGTGTAAAAAAAATATTGAAAGCAAGTAATGTTGCAACTAAAACCATTACTGTACCCGGTGCTGTTGAAATTCCATTTGCAGTAAAGCAACATTATACTTATGCATCTAAAGTGCCCAATGCATACATTACTTTAGGAACTGTTATTCAAGGTGATACTCCACATTTTGATTATGTGTGTAAGTTAGTTACCGATGGTATTTTACAACTGAACTTATCTTTGGATGTACCTGTTATATATGGTGTATTAACCGTTTTAAATGAGCAGCAAGCTTTGGAAAGAATAGGAGGTAAGCATGGTCATAAAGGAGAAGAAGCAGCAATTACTGCTTTAAAAATGATACAATTGAACCATCAACTTAAAAAGTAAAAGCGTATTAATTTAATCGAATGACAGTTCAAATTTTTATACCTTGTTTTATTGATCAATTATATCCAAATGTGGCTTTTAGTATGGTAAAAGTGCTAGAAAAAGCTGGGTGTAAAGTATTGTACAATAGCAATCAAACTTGTTGTGGACAGCCAGCATTTAATGCAGGATTTTGGGGTGAAGCAAAAGATGTTTGTAAAAAATTTTTACAAGATTTCGGTACTGCCGATTATGTGGTTGCTCCAAGTGCAAGTTGTGTAGGCTTTGTAAGAAATTATTATCAAAAATTATTTGAAAATACCAGTCAAGAGCAACAAGTAAAAGATTTATCGGTACGTACATTTGAGTTTAGTGAGTTTATGATTAAAGTGTTGAAGGTAGATGACGTAGGTGCAGTGTTCAATGGGAAAGCTACTTATCATGATAGTTGTGCTGCATTAAGAGAATGTGGACTAAAGCAAGAGCCAAGAAAACTATTACAAAAAGTAAAAGGCTTAGAATTGGTGGAGATGGTAGATAATGAAACCTGTTGTGGTTTTGGTGGTACTTTTGCTGTAAAGTTTGAACCCATAAGTATTGCAATGGGCGATCAAAAAATTAATAATGCTGTAGCAACAAATGCAGAATATTTAATTAGCACAGACATGAGTTGTTTAATGCATATTGATGGTTGTATACAACATCAGCATAAAGATTTAAAAGTGATACATTTAGCCGATGTTTTAGCAAGTGGATGGTAAATCCAATTAAGAATTAATAATTAGAAATTATAAATTAGAAATTCACCATGAACTATTGGTTAGTAAAATCGGAACCCTTCAAATATAGTTGGGAACAATTTGAAAAAGATGGACAAACATTTTGGGATGGTGTAAGAAATTATGCAGCTCGAAATAATTTAAGAGCCATGAAAAAAGGCGATTTAGTGCTTTGGTATCATAGTAATGAAGGATTAGAAATTGTAGGTATAGCCAAGGTAATTAAAGAAGCTTATCAAGATCCAACTACTACAGAAGAAGCTTGGGTTGCAGTAGATTTAAAGCCTTTCAAAAAATTAAAGAAACCCATTTCATTAGCTCAAATTAAGGCTGAAAAAAGTTTAGCTAATATGGATTTAGTAAGACTAGGCCGACTTTCTGTTGGTACAGTAAAAGAAGATGAATGGCATACGATAATAGAATTAAGTGAAACAAAAATTTAATATACACTCCGAAGTTTAAAAGCTTCGGAGTTTTTTATGTTCTTTCAAATTTACAACAAGTTATATTTTCTGCCGTCAATCATTAACTCCCTTCTCTTCTTTAAATTCTATTTTACTGGTGTGAATAAAATAGCTCAAATTTGCAGGTATAAAAATTAGTATTATGAGCAAAGTTTGGTTTATAACAGGATGTTCAACAGGTTTTGGAAGAGAGCTAGCAAAAGAAGTATTACAAGCAGGTTACAAAGCAGTTGTAACTGCAAGAAATACCAACGACATTGTAGATATCGTTTCAGCATATCCTGAAACCGCTTTGGCAGTTCAATTAGATGTAACCAATGCAGCAGCTATTGCAAGTTCTGTTGAACAAGCAACTCAACATTTTGGAAGTATAGATGTGTTGGTAAACAATGCAGGTATTGGTTATTTTGGTGCTATTGAAGAAAGTGATGAAGCCGAAGTAAGAAGAATGTTTGATATTAATTTCTTTGGCTTAGCCAACATGACAAACGCTGTTTTACCAATCATGCGTAAACAACGCAGTGGCCATATTATAAACATTGCATCTATTGGAGGATTGGTTTCTTTTCCTGGTGTTGGTTTTTATAATGCTACAAAATATGCAGTAGATGGTTTATCAGAATCGTTAGCTAAAGAAGTAGCTCATTTAGGAATAAAAGTAACAGTGATTTGTCCGAGTGGTTTTAGAACAGATTGGGCAGGACGTTCGGCCAATAATGCAACTAAAGTAATTGATGATTATGCACCAACTGCACATGCCAATAAAGATACTATTAGAGGGTATAGTGGTAATCAGCCAGGAGATCCTATAATGGCTGCAAAGGCAATAGTTATGGTTACTGAAACTGAAAAACCACCAATGCGTTTATTGTTAGGAGCTGGTGCAATGAAGGGTGGTAGAAGAAAATTAGAAGAACTTAAAACTGATTTTGATACTTGGGAATCTATTACTATTGGAGCTGATAGACCTAAGAGCTAAGTAAATTAATTTTAGTAAAATACTATTTCAAATGAAAGCATTCAATTGGTAATTCTCGTTTAGAAAATCTAATGTTTTATCATTTAAATAAATTAGTAGTATAAATGTTAAAAAGATGAGTAGCATAATTTATTGCTCTTTTTTGTTGTTAATTGCTTGCAATACATCAAATGAAAGTGTCAGTAAACTGAGCGATAATAAACAAAGTTGGAAAAACCAGTTCAATAAAAGCTACCATTACTTGGGCATCGAAACTGGATTTTAGTGGTGGATAAACCTTTTCCTTAACAAAATGCTACTGGTATAGAATATATTAATGCCATTGACCAATTATTGCCAACAGTAGAATATGCTATAGATGAAATCAATAAATCAACACATATAAAACCCATCATTTATCAAGATAAAGAACTAAATTTTATTTCAAAAGAACAACCAAAAGGTGTAACACAATTTGCTGAAGCATCTAAAAAATTATTTGCTCAACAGTAAGTGCAAACTATTTTACATGACTCGGGATTTGTAAAATTAGATCAAGCATTAAAGCTATTTAAAGTATTGGTAATAAAAACCAATGAAACCATTCCTTATACATCTGTATTTATGCAATTGGATTGTTGTTATTGGAGTACAGAAAAAGAAAATCAGCTTTGCCAACAAATGAAAAAGTAGCAACTATTAACAGGAATAATTCTAATTGAAAGTAGTAATTGTGTAACATATATCCTTAAGTTTATAAGATTTTTTGTAATCAATGAAGCAGCTTTGTACAAAATAGATTTATGAAAAATGTATTGGGTTTGTTGCTTCTATGTTGCTTACTTATTAGTACTCATAAAACCGTTGCACAGGTAAATATTAACATACAATCTCAACCAGTTTGGAGTCCCATAGGGTACGATCATGTAGATTATTACTATATTCCCGATATTGATATTTATTATAGTGTACCCCAACATAAATATGTTTATTTAAGTAACAATCGTTGGGTTTTTAACACTGCACCACCGGCACAGTATATAAATTATAACTTTTACAATGGGTACAAAGTTGTATTGAATGGGCCAAGACCTTACTTACAGCACAAAGCCCATAAAGTAAAATATGTAGGGTTTAAGGGAAACAATCATAATCAAGGCATTATAAAAAATAGTAAAGAAGCCAAATATTTTGTAGTGAAAGGTCATCCTAATCATGTTGTAAAAACAAAAATGGGTAAGCCTCATTCTAGTAAGGGAAAGGGCAATAATGGTAATGCTGGCAAGAAAAAGAAAAATTAATCCATATTAATAAACTGCAAACAAACGGGTGTTCCAACTTTAATTTCATTTCCCGTTGGGGTTAACAAACCAGTTGTTGTATCTCTTTTAAATATAACAATGGTATTGCTATTTTGATTGGCAATTAATACATACTGATTAGTAGGATCTATAATAAAATTTCTAGGTGTTTTTCCTAAAGTTGAATTCGAGGCTTTAAAAATTAGATGACCATTTTTTTGTACGCTAAATGTAGAAATAGAATTGTATTTGCCTCTGTCTGTAACATATAAAAATTTACCATCGTTAGATAAATGAATATCGGCACTGCCTTTATCAAGTGTCATTGATGTATCAGTGCTAGTACTTGTTACTAAAGCCCATTTATTTTTCTGTTGTTTAAACAAATCAATTGTTCCACTCAACTCATTAACTACATACAAATTGTTGTTATGAAAAGCTAGATGTCTTGGCCCATTACCAGCTTTAGAAGCAATATAGTTAGTGGTGTCGTTTAAAAGTGGGATAAGATTTTTTCTATTGAAACAATATCTATGAATTTTATCTGTACCTAAATCAGTTACCCATAAAAATTGTTCTTTGATATCAAAAACAGAAGTGTGTGCATGCGGTTCTGATTGTCTTGATTTAACAATGCTATTACCTTTATGTTGAATTAATTGTACCAATTTACCAACAGTTCCATCTTCGTTAATGGGCAAAGCCGATACATTACCAGCCGTATAATTTGCAGTAAATAACCATTTGTTTTTTTTGTCAACAGTAATAAAGCATGGACCTTCACCTTCTGTATTTTCTTTGTTTAAAAACTGTAATGTTCCGGTTGTTTTATCAAACTTAAAAGCACTTGCTTCATTAGGTTTAGAATTGCCATTTTGGTTTACTGAATACACAAATTGTTGATTAGAGCTAAGAGTTAAATAAGATGGGTTTTCAGCAAAAATTTTACTTACAAAACTTGCAGTACCATTAGTTGAATTGAATTTATAGATAGAAATTCCTTCGCCATTGCCTTTAGGTGGGGTGTAAGTTCCAATAATTAAATAAAATTCATTGGATTGAGCTGCTGAAAACAAACAAATGAAACCGAGTAGAATCGAAGTAAATAATTTCATGTAATGAATTAATGGATGAGCTAAAATAATTGCAAATACTATTTCACTAATGCAATTTAAAGTTTAGTTGCTTAATCATTAGCAATTTATGATTGCTTATCTAATTGTAGAAATTAATTCTACATTCAATAATTGTTAAAGATTATAGCTTAACTATTGTATTTAATTCAAATTGTAAAGCAGCAACTTTTGTTAGAATATTATCATTATACAGCACCCTTTTGTAGTTAATAAACTTTGTTGATATTAATTTAATTCAGCAATCAATAAATATCCCTATGTTTGCACATATAAATGTTTTGGTAAAACTTGTTTTGTGAAAGTAGATTTTCACTAAACAAATAATGAAGAACTACTTTAACTGATATACTAATTCTAATTTTTATTTTATGAAATTCAATGTAACAACAGCACAAGTTTTGAAGTTTGCAATTATTTGTGTAATTCTTGTAGGCTTTTTAAACTCTGCATCTGCACAGCCAGTATTTGATGACGATGTAAACGATGTGCCAGTTGATGGTGGTTTAAGTTTGTTAGTTGCAGCAGGTGTAGGCTATGGTGCAAAAAAAATAAGAGAAAAGAGAAAAAAGAATACAAATACTATTTAAGTATTAAATCATTTTATTGTTAAAAGGTTCTGCCATTGGTAGAACCTTTTTTATGAGCTAATTCAATAAATGGTTACTATAAATAATACCCTATTCATTACAATGCAATTATCTAAAATTCTTCAGTAATAAATAATTGGAAGAAATACGAAATAATTTTATAGAAAATAAATTTAATAAAATACTTAACCTTCTTTAGAATGGGATGCTACTAAACTTTGTTCTTTTTTTACAGCTTTTAGAAACCAAAATATCATACCTGTTACAATCATATACGCAATAATATTATAAAAAGTATGATGATCTAAACTAAAAGGCTTGTACCATTTTTTATCATTTGCAATCAATAAAATAGTGATTCGAATCATGTTAGAAAACAAAATAATTGAGCAACCAGTTGCAAGCCATTTCAATTTAAAAGAAATTCTTCCTGTATTAGCCAAAACAAACGCTATCCAAAAGCTTAATATTCCATAGCCTAAACATGAATAAACCAATTGTACGCCATAACCTCCTTTTATTCTGATTACAAACTCCGAAATAATATTGGTATCATATCCTAAAATACTCATTAACCCTTTTGTACCATATAAAATGGTATATCTTAACCATCTAACATAGTTTACATATTTATCTAACCATTCAATATAATATTTTCCACCTTTTCCGGTAATTCCAATAAAAAAAGTAGTGCCATAGTCTAAAATAAAGTACAAAAGCAATAGCTTTATTGCATATTTGAAAAAGGCTTTATTATTATTCAGTTGAAGTGCCATATCTAAACGTAAATATATTGTCATTCTTCACTTAAAACTTATTTTTTAAATAATTTATGAACTTGAAGTGAAAAATTCTTCTTTCGTAAATAGAATATATTGGTTATGAATAGAAGAAACTTCTTATCATTGGGTACTTCATTCTTTGCTTCAATACCTTTCTTACATTGTTCAATCATTAATACTACTCAAAAACCCATTGTTGTTTCTACTTGGGATGCAGGTATGTTAGCCAATGCAGCTGCTTGGGAAGTATTGATAAAAAATGGTAAAGCTTTAGACGCTGTTGAAAAAGGCGTTATGGTTACCGAAGCAGAAGTAAATTGTTGTGTTGGGTTAGGAGCAAACCCTGATAGAGAAGGTATTGTTACATTAGATGCTAGTATTATGGATGAAAAAGGTAATTGTGGTGCTGTTGCTTTTTTAGAACAAATTAAACATCCAGTTAGTGTTGCTAGAAGGGTTATGGAAAAATCGCCACATGTTTTTTTGGTAGGTAAAGGAGCTCAACAGTTTGCTATAGAACAAGGCTTTAGTTTAGAAAAAAATGAATTGAGTGCCAATGCGAAAAAATCTTATGAAGGTTGGTTGAAAAAAAGCAACTATTCACCAGCAATCAATAGAGAAAATCAATCGCATGAACAATCAAATATTCCTTTACCAACAGCCAATGAAAATAATCACGATACAATTGGTATGATTGCATTAGACAGTTCAAGTAATTTAAGTGGCAGTTGTACTACTAGCGGACAAGGTTTTAAAATGAGAGGTAGGGTAGGCGATGCACCCATTATTGGTGCAGGATTATTTGTAGATAATGAAATTGGTGCAGCCGTTGCAACAGGAAATGGCGAAGATGTAATTCGTATTGCAGGATGCCACTCTGTTATTGAATTTATGCGACAAGGTTTTACCCCTGAAATAGCTTGTAAAAAAACAGTAGAAAAACTCCTTAAACTAAAAGGAATTGAGTATTGCAAAACTTCACAAGTTTGTTTCATTGCCTTAAATAAAAATGGAGTTGTAGGTGCTTATAGTTTACAAAAAGGATTTTCGTATGCAGTACAATCTGCTAATGAAAGCAAGTTGTTTAAGGCTAAGTTTTTAATAACTTAGTAATAATTTTACTTAATGCTCTTGCTTTGTAAGTAAATTCTTTTTCATGTTTTTCCAAAATGAATTAAAACTTTTTTCATCTGTATCCTTCCAATCATCCCGTTCTGTTTTTAGTAAATCGATTCTCTTTTTTTGTGTTTCCGTAAAAAAGGTTTCTAGTAATTCTTTATCGGCACTAAATGCTAGTTGATTGTAATGCAACTTCAAATCAATTTCATGTTGCTGATTGGCTTGTAAAATTGTGGCTTCAATTTCTTCTCGGCTTTTTACTTTTTTGTCATAAGTGCCTATCGGTAAAATGCTTTTTGCAATAACTGGCATCAGTTCAATCAGCAGTAATAAAATTAACAGTAACCAATATCTCGTTTGCAAGGCTGTACTTGTTTTCAGCAAATTATTTAAGCCTTCAATCTGGGTTAAAAATCCATTGTTGAGTAATTGATTAAATGCTTGTTGTTCTTGAATAATTTGTTGATCAATGGCTGTTAATGCACTATCCGTTTGCATTATTTTAGGTTGAATTTGTTTCTCAAGTATTGAATAATTATTGAGCAATAATTCGTAAGCTTGTTTTTTGGTTCTTGCAATAGCTTCTAATCCAACTTTTTTACTACCACCTGTGCCATCAGTTTCAGCTATAAATGCTGCCCTTGCTTGAGCTACTTCATTATATTTAGTGTTTAACTCACTTTGCAATTGTTGTTTTTTTTGTAGCCAGTTTTGTTTTTGTTCGGCATATAAGCTAGTTTGTTTTTGTAGCTTTTCTGTTTTCTTAAATTCATTATCTAGTGATACTTGTTGTTGTATTTCTTTTTTAAATAAATACAATAAAGCTGGTTGAGCCATAAATGTACCAATGGTTGCAGCTAAAACAAGCCTGAATAAAAATGGAACTATTTTTCTTTTGTTGCTGCTTGTAATTCCTTTAATTAGAGCTCTATCAATACATAAAATAATAAAACCCATAAATATTCCAAGTGCAATAAAAGCCAATGGATTACTCACTACTAAACTAAAAAAATACATCCATGCAATGGTGGCAAACATCCATGTACAAAAAACAGTTGTGCCAATAATAGCATATCTATTTCTATCAATTACACAATCTTTAATTAATTCTTTTTCGGCTGTTGCTAACCACCATAAAAATTCAGTCCACTTCGTTGGTGCATAACTTTCTTCTTGAGAAAGCATTGCATTGCTTTGCTGCATAATAATTGAATTATGAAATGAGGTGGTTGAAGTTGAAAACAGGTTGAAGTGGGAACGATGTAAAAATAATGCAATGAGAACTGGAATACTAAAAATTATTTTGGGTGAATAAGTAAAAAACTAAATAATCTTTCTTTAAAAATATTCATTCCCTTATTTTTGCATTGGCAGGTCTTATACGACCAGCTCCTGCTGAACCTCCCCAGGGTAGGAATACAGCAAGGATAGGCGGTTGAGCGGTGCGATGTGAGTAGCCTGCCACTTTTTAAAATATTACAAGATGCAACATTTGAAGTTTTAAAAAGTTTCATTTGTTGCATTTTTTGCTTTTACATTAAAACTACACGAATAACATGAAATTTTTTATTGACACAGCCAACCTCGATCAAATTAAAGAAGCCAATGATTTAGGTATTTTAGATGGTGTTACAACCAACCCATCATTAATGGCTAAAGAAGGCATTAAAGGCGAAGAAGCAATTGCCAATCATTATAAAACTATTTGTGAATTAGTAGATGGTGATATTAGTGCTGAAGTGTTGGGCGTAACCTACGAAGGCATTATTGAAGAAGGTAAAAAGTTAGCAGCTATTCATCCGAATATTGTGGTGAAAGTTCCTATGATTAAAGATGGTATTAAAGCCATTAAATGGTTTACCGATAATGGTATTAAAACCAATTGTACGTTAATTTTTAGTGCTGGTCAGGCTATTTTAGCTGCCAAAGCTGGTGCTACTTATATTTCTCCATTTTTAGGTAGAATTGATGATAGCGGTTGGGATGGTGTTCAACTAATTGAACAAATAGCTCAAATCTATTCGGTGCAAGGTTTTAAAAGTGAAATTTTAGCTGCATCAATTCGTAATCCTAATCATATTATTCGTTGTGCCGAAGCTGGTGCAAATGTTTGTACTTGTCCATTAGATTCAATCTTAGGTTTATTAAAACATCCATTAACCGATATTGGCTTGGCTAAGTTTTTAGAAGATGCTAAAAAAATGTAAAGTATACTTTGATGAATAAAAAAAATCCCGATTGAAACTCAATCGGGATTTTTTATTGATTATTTATATTCTCCATAAACCTTTCTTAAACAATCGGCAATTTCTCCAAGTGTGCAATAATGTTCTACTGCTTCTACTACCAATGGCATTAAATTATCTGTACCTTTTGCAGCATTTTCAATGGCTTGTAAATAAGAAATAACTTTTTGGTTATCTCTTTTTGCTTTGAGTATATTCAACTTTTCTATTTGTACAGTTCTAATACTATCATCAATTTTAAAACCCGGTATTGGAGCTTCTTTATCAACTGTAAATTTATTTACACCAACAATTATTTTATTGCCACTTTCAATATTGCGTTGGTATTCGTATGCACTTCTGGCAATTTCATTCTGCATAAAACCTTCTTCAATAGCACTTACACTACCGCCCATTGCATCTATTTGATGTATGAGTTCCCATGCTTTTTGCTCAACTTCATTGGTAAGACTTTCTACAAAATAACTACCTGCCAATGGATCAACAGTATCGGCAATGCCGCTTTCAAATGCAACTACTTGTTGGGTTCTTAAAGCAATTCTTGCTGCTTCTTCTGTAGGTAAACTTAAGGCTTCATCATAACCATTGGTATGTAGGCTTTGTGTACCACCTAATGCTGCTGCTAAAGTTTGAATAGTAACTCTGCAAATATTATTTAATGGCTGTTGTGCTGTTAATGTTGCTCCCCCAGTTTGTGTATGAAAACGAAGCATCATGGCTTTTTCATCGGTTGCTCCCAACTCTTTCATCATGTTAGCCCACATGCGTCTAGCTGCTCTAAATTTGGCTACTTCTTCAAATAAATTATTGTGTGCATTGAAGAAAAAAGAAAGGCGTTTGCCAAACACATTAATATCTAAACCCTTATCTAAAGCAGCTTTTACGTATGCTTTACCATTGCTTAATGTAAAAGCAATTTCTTGTACTGCTGTACTTCCTGCTTCACGAATATGATAGCCCGAAATAGAAATGGTATTCCATTTTGGAACTTCTTTGCTGCACCATTCAAAAATATCTGTAATGATTCGCATGCTTGGCTTTGGAGGATATATGTAAGTACCCCTTGCAGCATACTCTTTTAAAATATCGTTTTGTATAGTGCCAGAAATTTTTTTTATATCGGCTCCTTGCTTTTTTGCTAAGGCCACATAAAATGCCAACAATATAAAACCTGTTGCATTAATGGTCATTGAAGTAGATACTTTTTCTAAATCAATTCCTTCAAAAAGGCGTTCCATATCTTCAATACTATCAATAGCAACACCTACTTTACCAACTTCACCTTCTGCTAAATCATGGTCGCTATCGTAACCAATTTGTGTAGGCAAATCAAATGCAACACTCAAGCCCATTACACCTTGTTGCAGCAAATAATGGTAGCGTTTATTGCTTTCTTCGGCAGTTGAAAAACCAGCGTACTGCCTCATGGTCCATAATTTACCTCTATACATATCTGGTTGTACACCTCTTGTATAAGGAAATTCTCCTGGTGCTTCTAATGGTGCTATATGTTCGGTATGTTTTTTTGTATAAACATGTTCAATACTTATTCCACTATCTGTTTTTCTTTCGTTACTCATGTGGCAAGAAGTTAATCGTTGTTTTGTGAAAATGTAGTTATGAATTGTAAATTTTCAATTGTAAATTTTCAATTGTTAATTGACAATTGAATTACATCAATTTCTTTGCTTCATAGCTTAATATTTCACTCACTATTTCATGTAGTGTTCCTTTTTTATCGTTCAATAAAAATTCGGCTAACACTCTATTCAAATCAAAGCCTGTTGCTGTTTCGGGTAATAAATTGGCAATTTGAGAAACAATAGAAATGTTTTGTTCTTTCAAGTTTTTTATAGCACTCCAAGCTTCGGGGCTTACATACATTTGTTGAGTGATATTGTATTCAAATTCTTGCTTAATATTTTCAATTAACAATAATTGCATTTGTTGAGCAGTAAAACCTGGTTGACTTAATCTTGGAATTAAATTTGGCAACGCCATTCTATCGGCTAATAAAATTAAACGTTCGTAAGCTTGTAGTTTTAATTGTTTAGTAGATGGGTCTAACTCAGTATTAGTGGTTGAGGTTGCCCCTTTTTTCTTTTTTCTAAGCATAGGTAAAACAGAAACAATTAAAAAAACTAAAATCGCCACTGAAAAAACAATACTAGCAATAGTTATCGAATCCATATAAATAATTTTAGCAAATATAGTTACCAAAAGGTTATGAGTATTTCCTCTAATCGAAAGGCGTTTGTATTGGCTTTAACTTTTGTATAATTAATTTTGCCAAAAGGTTTTATTATGGAAGCAACAACAACTTTACCAGTTTCATTTACACAAAGTGCTATTAATGAAGTAAAAAGATTAATGAATGAAGAAGGTTTTGATACCAACACTAAATTAAGAGTGGGTGTTAAAGGGGGTGGTTGTAGTGGTATGACTTATGTTTTAGGCTTTGATGCACTTCAAGAAGAAGATGAAGTGTATGAAACGGAAGATTTTTCTTTTATCATGAACAAAAGCCACGGTCTTTACTTATTTGGAATGGAAGTAGATTGGCAAGATGGATTAAATAGCAGAGGTTTTACATTTAGCAATCCTAACGCTAGTAAAACTTGTGGTTGCGGTACTTCTTTTGCAGTTTAATTTCATAACTGTATTACACATTACTCATTTGTAATAGTTTTTCGTACATATCGGCATAACTACTGCCTATTGGTATTTCTTTACCTGCAACAAACACTTTGTTTTTACTAAATTTTTCTACTTTATGTAATGGAATAATGTAAGAACGATGTACCCGAACAAATAAATGTTCGGGTAACTTTTCTAAAACTCCTTTTAAGGTCATTAAGGTTAAAACGGGAAAAGGTTTAATATGAATTTTTATATAATCGTCTAATGCCTCAATTAAATCAATATCTTTTAAATTAATTTTCATCATCTCGTAATTTACTTTTACATAAATACTGCTCATTTGTAAATCTTGAGAGGCCAAAAATTCTATATATTCTTTGCTTTTGTAAATAGCTTTTAAAAACCGATCAAATTCAAATGGTTTTAATAAATAATCTATTGCATCTACATTAAAACCTTCTATTGCATAATCTTTAAATGCTGTTGTAAATACTACTGGTGGTTTGGTAGTTAAGCTTTTATAAAATTGCATGCCATTGATATCGGGCATTTGAATATCTAAAAATAATAAATCTACCTTATTACTTTTTAAGTACTCTTTTGCTTCATCGGGATTGGTGAATACTTTATCTAATTGTAAATAAGATATTTTACTACAATATTGTGCAATTACTTGTAATGCCAATGGTTCATCGTCTAATGCAATACAGTGAATGGTCATGCTATTTCAATGGTTAAATGAATAAAGAATTGTTGATCTTTTTCTTGAACAATCAATTGGTGTTTATTGGGATACAATAAATCTAATCTTCTTTTTACATTGTTAATGCCAATACCTGTTGTATCTAAATTACTTTCTTTTTGAACAATGGTATTCGTCACTTTTAATTCAACCGATTTTTCTTGAGCCAAAAGTTGAATAGTAATGGTGGAATTATCTTTAGTACTAACACCATATTTAAAGGCATTTTCTACAAAAGGAATAAAGAGTAATGGAGTAATTGTTTTATTGTTTAAAGTGCCTTGTACGTCAAAATTTACTTGTACTTTATCGGTTAAACGTATTAGTTGTAAATCTATATAATCATGAATAAAATTGACTTCGTTTTCTAATGCCACATAATCAGTTTGTGTTTCAGTTAAAATATATCGCATGATAGACGATAATTTCAAAACTGCTTTTGGTGTTTTATCGCTTTGTACAACTGCTAAAGAATAAATATTATTCAGTGTATTAAAAAAGAAGTGAGGGTTTACTTGCGATTTTAAAAACGACAATTCGGTATGAATTTTTTCGTGTTCAATTCTTTCTTTGGTTTGTTCGGCAATAAGCCATTGTTCAATTACCGATGCACAAATACCAATGGTAAGTACCAATAAAAAAACAACAAAAGAGCCCGGGAAGTAACGAAATGCAACATTAGATGGCTTGTGTTTCACATTTTTGTTGTTGAGGTTATTATTTAAACTATCGGCTTCTTTTTCAATTTTTTGTTTAAACCCTTGAATTTTTTCGGCTCTAATGGTCTCTGCATTGGTGCCATTAATGAGATAGGTGATTTCTCTTGGCAAATAAATGAACGCTGTAAATGCAATTGAAACAAAAGCAATGTATAAGAGCCATTTTTTTGCAAATAAAAATTTAGGAATAAGTACTAAAGTGTTTAAATAATAAAATCCTAACAAAAACAGATTGATTACAATAAAAACAGTAACCATGTGCTTGTTCAACACATCAGTAATATCTTTTGGTCTTGGAGAAAAAATATACGGTAATGCAAAAAAGCAAATCCACACAGCAATGTGAACGGCTATAGACACTATTTTTTTACGTTTTTTCAATTGTTGATTGGTTAATTCAAATAAAACTAAAATACAAGTTCACTTATTTAGTTTATTATGGGTGAAGTAAAAGAATTAATCGGTAAGAAAAGTTTATTGATGGGCTAATTGTAGAATGGTTTGGGTTAAAACATTCCAACTATATTTCTTTTTTTCTTCTAGTAAATGTGGTAAAAAAAAGTTTTCACCTAAAGCATATAGCTCAACAATTTTATCTGCAATTGCTTGAGCATTGGGTTCGGCAATTAAGCCTACTTTTCTATCTGGTACTAAACTAGGTAAACCTCCCACATTGGTAACCAACATAGGTTTATTAAAATGATAGGCTAGGGGGGTAACACCACTTTGGGTGGCATTTTTATAAGGTTGAATTACAAAATCGGCAGCACTTAAATAGTATTTCACTTCACTATCGGCAATAAAATCGGTTCTTAAGATGAGTGAATTTGCAATGCCCAATTGTTCTATTTGTTCTTCGTAAGGTTTTTTGTCTTCGTAGAATTCTCCAGCAACAAGCAATTTGAGATTTGAGATTTCTGATTGTTCATTACTGATTAGTTGCATGGATTCTAATAATAAATCTAGTCCTTTATATTTTCTGATGAAGCCAAAAAAGAGAATGATTTTCTCATTTTCTGGTAAGCCTAAATGTTTTCTGGCTGCTTGTTTGGGTAAAGCTTCGCCAAAATTATCATAGAGTGGATGTACTACTTGCTGTGCAGGCTTTTGAGTGAACTGACGTAAGTCGGTCATCACTTTTTCACTCATAGTAATAAATGCATCTACTGGTTTAAAAAAGTATTGTGTAAATGGTTTATCGCCGGGGCGTTTTTCATGTGGAATAACATTATCGGCAATGCAAACCACTTTGGTGTATTTATTCTTTTTTACTTGTCGTAAAATAGTACCTAAGCAGGGACCCATAAACGGTAGCCAATACCTCACCACAATTAATACAGGTTGTAAATTTTTTAATTCGTTGCCAATCTTTAACCAATTGAGTGGATTTACAGAGTTGATACAAACTTTAATTTGGATATCGGTTGGGACTGGTTCACTTGAATATTGTGTAGTACCAGGGAATAAGAAATTGGGGTATTGTAAAGAAAAAGTATAAATAGTGGTATCAAAACCTTCATCTTGAAATTGTTTAGCCAAGCGTTCATCAAATGAAGCTAAGCCACCACGTAAAGGATGTGCTGGGCCAATGATGATTACTTTGGATGGGAACGCTGATGACACGGATTGAACGGATTTAAGCTGATTTATTTAAAATGGTTACTTATGGCTTTCGTTTAATCGTGATTTCTTTTCTCATAATTGTATTTTATGGGAACGCTGATGACACGGATTGAACGGATTTATGCTGATTTATTTATACTGATTACTATAAACTTTTCTTTTGAATTGTGGTTTCTTTCCAAAATTTAATAATAAGCCTACTTCAATATTTGTTGCTTTTAGGTAATTTAATAATTGTAGTTCATATTCTTCACAAATGTTTTCAGCAGCTTTTAGTTCAATCAATATTTTATCAGCTACAAATAAATCTGCAAAATAATTACCAACAACATTTTCTTTAAAATAAACTGGAATAGGAAATTGCTGAGAGCAACTCAAACCTTTACTTTTTATTTCAATAGCCAATGCATTCTCATATACTTTCTCTAAAAAACCAAAACCAAGGGTATTATAAACTTCATAAAAACATTTCAATGTAATATCCGTAACATCTTCATGCAATAACATAATCTTTCTCTATTAAGTAAATGAATGTTATTTGTATTGTAACTATTTTATAAAATATCATCTGAGTAAATCCGTTCAATCCGTGTCATCAGTGTTCCTATCCTAAACTCCCAGTTTCTTTTCAATTAAATAACTATTTCTTTCAGATGCATTTCGCCCCACTAATTCAGCTATAAAACCAGCTAAAAACAATTGCATACCAATAATCATTACAGTTAGTGCAATGTAGAAAGCAGGACGATTGGTTAATCCAAAATCAGTAGCAACAAACTTTGCAATAATTAAGTAGGCACTCATTACAAAGCCAATCATAAAACAAATTGTTCCATACAAACCAAAAAAGTGCATAGGTCGTTTGCCAAACTTGCTTACAAAAGAAATGGTGGCTAAATCTAAAAAACCATTGATAAAACGTTCCCAGCCAAATTTGGTAATTCCATATTTTCTAGCTCTGTGTTCAACAATTTTTTCACCAATTTTTCTAAAGCCTGCCCACTTAGCAATTACAGGAATGTAGCGATGCATTTCGCCATATACTTCAATACTTTTTACTACTTTTAATTTGTAAGCTTTTAAGCCGCAATTGAAATCGTGTAGATTATTTATTCCACTACTCCAACGTGTAGCAGCATTGAATAATTTGGTAGGAATGGTTTTTGTAATAGGATCGTAGCGTTTTTGTTTCCATCCACTCACAATATCAAAACCCTCTTCAAGAATCATTCTTCTTAGTTCAGGAATTTCATCAGGACTGTCTTGCATATCGGCATCCATGGTAATTACAACATCACCTTTGGCTGCTTTAAAACCTTCGTTTAAAGCAGCACTTTTACCATAATTGCGTTGAAATTTAATTCCTTTGAAGTTAGCGTTATTGGCACTAATTTGTTCAATCACCTGCCAGCTATTGTCGGTGCTACCATCATCAATCATAATTACTTCGTAAGAGTAACTATTGGCAGTAACCACACGAACAATCCATTCGCTAAGTTCTGGCAGCGATTCTTCTTCATTAAATAAGGGAATAATGATTGAAAGGTGCATATTATTGTTCTAATAATGGATTATAATTTGGATTCTTTTTTGCAACGGCTGCTCCAATCAATGAGCAAATACATCCAAAAATTAAGAAAGCTACAATCACTCCACCGATAGCAAATGGCACAAAGTATTTTCTAGACATATCTAGTGCTTTACTAATGTCGGCTTCACTCATTTTATTTTGTTCAACCATAGATGCCCTTGCTTGGTCTAGTGCAATATCCATTAGTTCTGGCATAATAAATTTAAATGCCAAATAAGTATATACAGCGGTAATCCCTGTTACAGCTGCTGTAACTTTAAAGCCATGAGCAAATGTGTTACCAAAAGTTACATTAGCTTCTCTTTGTTTAGCATAAGTAATACAAGCCCAAATAATGCCACCTGCAAATAACACGTATTGAATGGCATTAATTCCTTTAACAGTATTCAGTCCTCCGAAGTGAACAATTAGTCCAAACACAATTAATATCAATGCAATAATTACTCCATGAATGGCTGGCGATGTTGGTTTTGTTTCCATAATTTTTAATTTAAATGTAATTTACCCTTTGTGAATGTTCCAATTACTTTTCCATTTAAAGTGATGTTTTCAAATGGAGTATTGAACGATTTGCTTTTATTGTTTTCTTTGGTTAAACAAGTATTCCCATGGGTATTGAACAAAGTTAAATTGGCTATTGCACCTTCTGTTATTGAATGTTCTTTTAAAGAAAATATTCTTTGGGCATTATTGCTAAACAAGTTGGCTATTTGTACATGGCTCAATGTAGGTAATACATGTTGTATAGCGGCAAAAGCTGTTTGTAAACCAATCATGCCATTTTTAGCATATTCAAATTCACAAATTTTTGCATCCCAATTTTGAGGTGTATGATGTGTAGCAATACAATCAATACTTCCATTTAAAACAGCAGCTCTAAGTGCCAACATATCGGCTTTAGTTCTTAATGGCGGATTTACTTTTAACTGTGTATCGTAGGTTTGTAAATCTTCATCACAAAAAAACAAATGATAAGGCGTTACACTGCAACTAATAGATAAACCTTCGGCTTTTGCAGCTTCAATGAGTGCAACACTTTTGGCTGTACTTACACCAGTTATATGCAATTTACTTTGCGTGTATCTTAATAAATCAATATCTCTTTTAATCATGATTTCTTCTGCAATTGCAGGAATGCCGGGCAAGCCTAATTGAGTTGAAATAATGCCTTCGTTGATGAGTCCATTTGCTCCAATGCTTTTATCAATGGGCATTTGAATAACAGTGCCATTAAAAGCTTTTACATATTGCAAAGCTTTTAATAATAAGCCAGGCGTTTGTACAGGATGAATGCCATCGCTAAATGCAATTGCACTGCTATTTTGCATATCGTACATTTCGGCTAAATCTTTGCCTTCAATATTTTTGGTTACAGCACCCAAAGGATGAATTTGTATGGGCAAATATTTAGATTGTTGTACAATATACTCAACCTGTGTTTTGCTTTGTACAATTGGGTTGGTATTGGGTAAAACAAACACTTGAGTAAAGCCTCCAGCCAATGCTGCTTGAGCACCAGATGCAAGTGTTTCTCTGTATTCAAAACCAGGATCACAGAAATGACTAAAACAATCTATCCATCCAGTTGAAACAATGGTATTGGGTTCATCAATTATACAATCAACTGCTGTAGTTATTTCATCTTCAATGGCAACAATCAGCTCATTGTCAATCAAAATATCTTTTATTAAGTTATGATGAACACTTTGTTCGTTTGCAACTAAAACCTTCCTTAGAAGAATCTTCATAATAATTGGGTGAAAATTTGGTGCAATATAAATGTAAAATTTGTTTTGCTATTATATTTGAAGCCCAATAAACGAAAGTTTAGGTTCGGGTGATAGTTCAGCCCGGTAGAATACTTGTATGGGGTGCAAGAGGTCGCTGGTTCGAATCCAGTTCACCCGACGAAAAAAAGTTCTGCATTTTGGCAGAACTTTCTGCATTTATGCGTAATTGGTTGAAGTGAAAACCAGTTATTTTCTTCTCAAAAAAATATTTTCAACTTGATTTATGTAATTCTTTTTCAGCCTGCATCTTTTGTGCAAATACATTCAAATGAAAACAAGAACATACCTGCACATTGAAAATCCTTGTAACGAGAACTGGAATAAAATGACACCTGTTGAAAAAGGTAGATTTTGTGATAGTTGTGCAACACAAGTAATGGATTTTACAGTAATGACCGATCAGCAAGTATTGCACTATTTAGCTGCCAATAATGGCAAAATGTGTGGACGAATTCACAAAGATCAATTACAAAGGGCTTTACATAGCCATGAACAAAAGAAAAAAGGGATACAATTTTTAATAGCTGGATTTGCTTCTTTGTTTTTTTCTATTGGTAAAAGTGTGGCTCAACAAAAAACGCAGCAAGAAATACCAAAAGCTGCTTTATTAAATAAGCAATCTAATTTTCAATCTTTTACCCAAAGTATGCCTGCGGCTGAATTAAGCATTAAAGGCAAAATTATCAATACCGAACAAGAAGCTTTATTAAATGGGTATGTTGTAAATCCTGTTAATCACGAAAAAATATTGGCTAATAAAGTAGGGCAATTTGTTATGCAAATTCCTGCAGAACTAGATCATGTGTTGGTGGGTGCACAAGGTTTTAATACAAGAGTGGTTCCAGTTGCTACGTTTAACTCCATAGATACCTCTATTACATTGGTTGCATCAGACACAACTATAAAAGATATTGGTGGTTTTGATAAAGGTGATTTGAATGGTGGCAATATTATTATGGGGGGAATTAGAAGTTTTGAAGAAGTTGAAAAAAAGGATACCGTAATTACTTTTGTTAAGAAAATTTTTAATAATGCCTTCTTCAAAATTTTACCCAATCCTGCTACAAAAGGTGGTGTAGGCATTTCAATTAAACAAAACGGTAATTATACAGTTCAAGTGTTTGATAATAATTCTAAACTAGTACATGTGCAAGAAGTGGTGGTAAACAGTAAAGGCCAAGTTGTACAAATTATTTTTCCTGATTGTGTAGTAAAAGGAATTTATTATATACGAGTAATTGATAAAAAAACAAAAAAACAATATGTAGATAAATTAATGGTTCAATAAATAGTCAGTTTGTTTTTGGTGAAAAGAAGTCTGCTACATGTACTTGTAGTAGGCTTTTTTACTGGTATACAAGTTAGCAAAATATTTTGTAAGAAAAGAAAATGTACATTAGTTGCCTAATTGAACAATATGATCAAAAAAATATTTTTAGTTGTTTGTACACTTGCGTCGTTGAATATTATTGCTCAGCAAAAGTTGATAGATTATAATGCAGCTTTTAAAAGTTCAAATATTTATGTGCCCTTACCCAATGTTGTTAAATGGATAGATGATAACAATGTTGTATTGGCTGAAAGAAGTAGCACTGCCAATAAAAATATTCAATATGTATTGAATGTTTCAACAGGCATTAAAACTCCAATAAAAGATAGTTTGCAAGCAGTAAAGCTTCAAGAAAAATTAATAGATGGTGCTGTAAATGCTACAACATCGCCCAATCATGCTATGGTTGCTTTTACAGCAAAAAATAATTTGTATGTAAAGCAATTGAATACTAATGCAATCCAACAACTCACTTTTGATGGTAACGATTCTATTTTAAATGGCTATGCTTCATGGGTGTATTATGAAGAAATTTTAGGTAGACAAAGCAGATACAAAGCTTTTTGGTGGAGTAACGATAGTAAACAAATTGCTTTTATGCGTTTTGATGATAGTGAAGTACCGGTTTATCCTATTTATGTGTCTAATGGTCAGCATGGATATACAGAAAAAACACGTTATCCAAAAGCAGGGGATAAGAATCCGAAAGTAAAAATTGGAATGATAGAAGTTGCAACAGGAAAAATTACTTGGGCAAATTTTAATGAACATGAAGATCAATATTTTGGAATGCCTTATTTCACTCCTAATAATCAATTATGGATTCAATGGATGAATAGAAATCAAAACGAATTAATCATTTATCAAATAGATATTTCTACAGGAGCAAAAACTGAAGTGTATAAAGAAACTCAAGCAACTTGGATTGATTTAGATGATACCGATAGACTTGAATTTTTACCCAATGGTAAACAGTTTATTGTAAAAAGTGATAAAAGTGGATGGTACCAATATTATTTACATGATATTTCAGGTAAACTTATTCATCCTATTACTACTGGCAACTTTACAGTAGGTTCTATTGTTCAAATAGCCAATAATAAACTCTATTTTACTGCAAGAAAAGAACATTCAACCCGATGGGATTTTTATTCTATTCAGTTAGATGGAAAAAACTTACAACGACATTCTTTTGGAAATTTTTCATTTACCAATGTTCAACTTTCTCCAAAACAAAATTATTTTACAGCCAATTATTGTAATTTAAATACTCCCAATACATTAGCAGTGATTGATATGAAAGGTAATGTACAACAAACCATTGCTACAGTAAAAGGAGAGGAGTTTGCTTCTTATCAATTGCCTAAAAAAGAAATGCTTACTGTACAATCTGCCGATGGATTATTTAATTTGCCCATTGTAATTACTTATCCTATCAACTTTAATCCAACAAAAAAATATCCAGTATTAATGAATGTATATGGTGGCCCCAATGCAGGAAGAGTATATGATGTTTGGAATACCACGACTACAGATGCTTGGTGGGCTCAAGAAGAATTAATTCAAATTAGTGCAGACAATAGAAGTAGTGGACATTTTGGAAAAACGGGCATGAATTACATTCATCGCCAATTAGGCATTTATGAAATAGAAGATTTTATGACCATTGGTAAATGGATTAAACAACAAATCTGGAGCGATACTTCAAAGCTATGTATTACTGGAGGAAGTTTTGGTGGTTACATGACTTGTATGGCTTTAACCTATGGTGCAAGTGTGTTTAATTATGGTGTAGCAAATGCATCGGTAACCGATTGGAAATTGTACGATACGCATTATACTGAACGTTTTATGGATACGCCAAAAGATAATCCTGAGGGGTACAAAAAAACAAGTGTAATGGAATATGCAAATAACTATAAAGGCTTATTAAGAATTGTACATGGGACCTCTGATGATAATGTGCATCAACAAAATAGCTTACAGTTGATAGATAAGTTACAAAATTTGAAAAAGCATTTTGAGTTCATGTTGTACCCAGGTGAAAGGCACAGTATTGGTGGCTTAAAAGGATTGCATAATAGAACAGCAGCCTATAAATTTTATTATCAAAACTTATTGAATAAACCCATGCCAGAAGATTTTTGGAAATAAACTTTTCATTGATCAATAATTTCAGTACTAATATATTTTGTATCAAATAATTATTGGAAAAGATTGATACTTTAAGTAATACTTTTCTTACAATACAATTGTGCAGTACTTGGTTATAGATAAAATCATTTTGAACGATTATTTCCAAAAAACATCGTAGCCAAATCTTATAAGTGTTCCAATTACCACTATCAAGAAAAATATTCTTATAAACTGATTGCCTTTATGTATGGCCAATTTTGCACCTACAATGCCACCCAATGCATTGCAAAATGCCATAGGTATAGCAATGCTCCAAATGATGGAACCATTGATTAAAAAGAATACAATAGAGCCAAAATTGGTGGCAAGGTTTACCATCTTGGCATTGGCAGAAGCATGTAAAAAATCGAATCCCATTACAGTAATAAATGCCATGACTAAAAAACTGCCTGCACCCGGACCAATAAAACCATCATAAAAGCCAATGGCTATAGCAATTAAAATGGCGTAAGTGAATTGTTTTTGTTGAGTGTGATTTTTGCTGGTATGTGCACCAAAATTTTTCTTGGTATAGGTATAAATAGCTACTGCACATAACACAATGAGTAAAATGGGTTTCATGAAATCGTTATGCACTGTAGAAAGTAAATATGAGCCTGAAAAGGAAAAACAAAATGCTAAGATCATCATGACGGAAAGCAGCTTCCAATTCATGTCAACCTTTTTTAAATATTGTTTAGCTGCAAAAAAAGTTCCACTAAAAGCAGGGATTTTTAATGAACCAATTACTGTTGCAACAGGTAGTTGAGGTAATAAAATTAGTCCCACAGGTGTTTGTATCAAACCACCACCGCCTACAATAGCATCTACAAAGCCTGCTATAAACGCAGCTATACAAAGCAATAGGATGGTGGTCAATTCAATTTCCATACTTAGTTAGTTGTTGTTTGCGTTGATTTAGAGAAAACTAGATTGGCTACAATCAGCCCTGCAATAATTAATCCTCCACTGATTAAGTGAACCTTGGTTAATTGTTCATTTAAAAACAACACAGCTTCAATAGTGCTGAATATGGGAATTAAATTGGTGAATAAAGCCGTTTTTGCAGCTCCTAAATGTTTAATAGCTGCATTCCAACATAAAAATGATAGTACCGAATTGCCTAATGCCAAATAAGCAAAAGTGTACACCAAATTCATATTCCATTGTATTGGTGTTGTATTGCTTTTTTCAATTAGAAAGAAAGGGAAAATAATAATAGTGCCCACCAAAAATGTAACCATTAAAAAACTGAGTGCCGAAATGTTCATTGGTTTTTTACGTACCAAAATATTGTACACAGCAAATGCAGTTGCACTGATAAGCATGAGTACATCGCCTTTTTCAAAATGAAATTTACTCAACCGTTCAATACTGCCTTGTGATAGTAAAACCAAAATGCCAGCAAAGCAAATAGCCATACCAGCTAACCTGTATGAAGAAATGATTTCTTTTAAAAATATGGATGCAAGTATTGTAGCAATTATGGGTGCTCCTGTTGTACCAATTAAAGCCAAATTAATGGCATTGGTATAATGACCTGCTATATAAATAAATGTATTGAACAATGTAACACCTGTAAATGCTGCAAAAAACAAATAGGTTTTGTGTTGCAGTAAAATAGGTAAGTCTTTTTTAAATGCTTTATAAGCAAACGGAACAATACAAATACTTGCCAATAACCATCTATAAAAAGCTACTGCAATGGGTGGCACTTGTTGAATAATACCTCTTGCCACCACATAATTTCCACTCCAAACTATTACAGCAGTTAGGGCCAATAATATACCTATATAAGTTTTGTTAGTAGAAATTGCTGTCATTCAGTTTTATACAATTTAATGAGCAAAGTCTAATTCAAAATTACCTTTCATCCGTTCGATAGGTGGGTTGAAATAACCAAATTTTACAGTAGGAAATTCTTCATGTATTAAATCCATCATCTGTTTTACGCCCATCATTTCTCCAGTTTCACCCACGCCAATTAATCCTAAATACCAATCGGGATCAATGTTAAAATTTCGCCATTGAATCATTTTTAAATCGGTATCAATAATAAGTTTTCTTAGGGCTTCATATTCTTCCACACTATCAGTCATGCCAGGGAAAACAAAATAGTTAATACTACTCCAACCACCACAATCTCTAGCTACTTTCAAGCTTTCTACAATATCTTCAAACGTATAGTTGTTAGGGCGATAATATTTGGTGTAAATATCTTTTCTAGCACTATTGGTACTTACTCTAATACTGTTTAAACCTGCATCAAATAAGGCTTTCACTGCATCTGGTTTAGAACCATTGCTATTAATATTAATGCTGCCTTTAGGCGTATGTTTTCTAATTTCAATGATGACTTCTCTAATGGTTTCCCACATTAGTAAAGGTTCACCTTCACAACCCTGACCAAAACTAATAATCGGGTAGGGAGCATTCATTAAATGTGGTACAGTAAATTCTACAATTTCTTCTGCTGTGGGTTTAAAAGTTAATCGATCTTGTGGCGAAGTAATTTCTTCTTCTTGTGGTTGAAATGAAACACAACCAATACAATTGGCATTACAAGCAGGTGATGCAGGTACAGGACATTCCCAACGGCTCATGGCAAAGTTTCTTGCAGCTGGGCAATTGTAGGTCATGCAGCAATTTTCCATTAAATGTTTTACCAATCTATTGTGAGGGTAAGTTTCTAATAATTGTTCAGTTCCTGTTGCAATGATTGCATCATTATATCCAGCACATTCCTGACGGATGTCGGCTTCTATTCTTACCCCTGTTACGTAAGTTTTATTGTTGTACCAACCTGCCGCTGTGTAACAAAATAAAGGTAATGTTGGAGCTTCGGGCAAAGCCTCATAAGCTGCTAAAAACAAACCAGTATGTGCAGGAGGAATAAATGCAGCAACAGCCCATCCTTTTTCACATAAACGCATTTCACCCGTTTGTACATCAATGCCAATGCCTCTACGGCCAGGAAGTTCATATAAATTTCCTCCATCGGGCAATTCGATCCAGTTTTCTAAAGGTACTTCAAAAGCATCCCAGCCAGCTCTGCCCACCACATACATTGAAGTATCTTCAAAAATATTTCCATTGCCATCTGAGTACAATAAGTAAGGAGAATGTTTGAGCATAAATGTTTATTAAAGGGTTGCTGCTTTAAAATTGAATGGTTCAATTGAGTAATTTACACTTGAACCAAGTTCAAATTTGTTTGGCAAAAGTCGTTAAATTCTGCTTCTTGTGGTGCACTAATTTCAGAGAGAATATGTACTTGTAACAACTTGTTGTTGTTGAAATCGAGTGTAAGTAAGCCATCTTTAAGTACTACATTCTGAAAGTCTTGCCAGGCATAGTTTTGAGCAAATGGTGGTGAAACTGAAACCCTATCTTTTTCAAAAACAATTGTCCGTTTTTGAATGGCTTGTTTAGATAAGAAAATCAATACCAGTAAAACGATGGCAATCCACCAATAGTTTAATTGAAACCATCCTATACAAACAATTGCCATTCCAACAGTATTTACTAGCTCAGCTTTCTTTTTGTATAAAAAACTTGCCAATGCTGCAATAATGGCTACTGTACCTGTAATAAATGCCCATTTAGTTGCTGCTAATTGCATGGCAAAGAAAAAAAAGATACCACCATTTGCAGCCAATAAAATATTGGCTAATAAATGTATTTGCTTTACCCTGTTATTGGTTAATGTAAACTGAAAAGTGTTTTGCATATTGGTTGTACACTGATTGATGTGCTGCTAATTTTTTAAAATTAAATTACACATACGCCATAGAATTCTTGCTGCAACATTGCTATCCCAATCATGTTCACCAATTCCACTTTCTACTAAGTCGAAGCCAATAATTTGTCGGCCAGATAAACGTAGTTTTTTAAATAGATATAATATTTGATCTACTTCAAACCCACCTGGAACAGGTGTGCCAGTATTGGGGCAAAGTTTAGGGTCTAAGCCATCTACATCAAAACTAATGTACACTTGTTGTGGTAAATATTCAATAATTTGATCGGTAATTTCTTTCCAAGTAATTCCTTCATACATTTTCTCTTTAATCGTTTTGTCTGTATAAGTATATACACGATCTCCGGTACTTAAAATATAATCGTATTCTTCTTGGCAATAGTCTCTAACACCAATTTGCATAAGTCTTGTAACAGCAGGTATTTCTTCTAGTACATTGTACATGACACTTGCATGGCTGTAGTTAAAGTCTTCGTATTTTTTTCTCAAATCGGCATGGGCATCAATTTGTAAAATTCCAAAGTTGGAATATTTTTCCGCCAATGCTTTAATATAACCAAACGGAGTGCTATGATCTCCACCAATTAAACCAACTAATTTATTGTTTTGCAAAAGTTGTTTTGTTTTTTCATATACCCAATTATTTAAAAATTTACCGCCCTCGTTAATTTCTTTTAATCCGTTACACATAAACTTATTATTTTCTAAAATTTCACCTTTAGAAATATAATCTATATACAATTCGGCTTCTTTGCGTAAGTAATCACTCTTCATTAAGATTTTTCTGTCTATAGGGTACATGTATATACCCTTTTTCCAAGCTTCATTACATTCAGCATCAAATAAGTCTACTTGTAAAGCAGCGTTGAAAATATGTTCAGCAGCCCTTGCTGTACCTGCATTGTAGCTAACAGTAACTTCCCATGGAACGGGAAATAATACTAAGCTTGCATCTTCTTCAGAAAAAGGTAGTCCAAAAATATTGTTATTCGGATTACTGACTTTATTGGGATTAAACAGAGATAAATCGGCCATAATTTTTGAAATTAATTCGGTTCAAATGCGTTGGAGCATTAAAGCACCGCAAGTTACAGCCAAACATTAATTTCTGCAATAATTTTAATGGAATGGGGAATTTATGTGAAAGGTTTAACCATAGGGCAAAGGAGCAAGGGAGATGCAGCTTTCGGCATGAAAGTTTAACCACAGAAGGTAAGGAGGATTTTAACAGAGTTCAAAGAAAGTTTATCTCTTAAAGATTTTATTTCTGCGTTATCTGCGTTTTCTGCGAGAAATATTTTAAAGAAGAATTTTATTTAAACTCATAATAAGGCACATCATCATGACTAACAACTTCTTTTTGTTGCCAGTAAGCCATAGTTACAACGCTGCCTTCTTTAGTTTTTAAGGTTCTTCCATAAATGGCATTGATGGTATTAAATGTATAGTCGGTTACACCAACTGTAAAAGTGGTACTAACAGGTGGGGGTGGAGAAGGTACAGTTTCTTCGCCTTCTTTGGGTGCAGGTGCTGGTGCAGCTTTTGGTGCTGGCGATGGCACTGCAATGACAGTAAATCCATTGAACTCGAGTAATTGTTTTAAAAACTCCACTCTTTCGGGTTGAACATTTTTTTCTACAATGCCACACTTGATTCCATCGAGTTCTTCAAATTCATGATTCTTATTAATGGCCATTTTATTCCTCCTAAATG
Source organism: Asaia bogorensis (assembly GCA_943371535.1). Lineage (GTDB taxonomy): Bacteria > Bacteroidota > Bacteroidia > Chitinophagales > Chitinophagaceae > UBA1930. The sequence goes on from CALRVE020000013.1 coordinate 50,581, forward strand.
GTTTTCAAAGTTTGAAAACCTTGTTTTAACTTAATGAATAAATGTAGTCGTAAATCCAACTCATCATACCAATCAAAACAATACCAGCACCACAGATGTATAAACCTAATTTAACAGATGGTTGCAGTTGAATGCTACTAATTGGATGTTCATTTTTATCGATAAATACAGATCTAATAACACGTAAATAATAGTATAAAGAAACAATCATGTTTAATGCAGCAACAATAATAAACCAATAGGCTCCTTTAGATGCACCTGCAGTAATTAAAAATAGTTTTCCAAAAAAACCTGACGTAGGAGGTATGCCAGCCAATGAGAACAAGCCTAAAGCCAATATCCAACTTAAAAATGGATTGGTTTTGTATAAGCCTTTATAATCATCAATGGTTTCTTTTCCTGTATGTTCGGCAATAACCGATGCCACTCCAAATGCTGCTAAATTTGAAAATGCATAAATAAGTAAAAAGTACATCACTGCTGTAGAACCAGCCACATCATTACTACTCATACCTACTAAAATAAATCCTACTTGGGCGATGGATGAAAATGCTAAAAATCGTTTAATATTTTGCTGGCGAAGTGCAAATAAATTACCTATAACCATGGTAGCCACAGCAGTCACTACTATTAAATGATACCATACTTCTTGTAATGGCTGAAATACTTTATATAGAACGGTAATGAAGATAAATGCTATGGCAGATTTTGAAATCACCGATAAAAAAGAAGTTACTGCAATGGGCGAACCTTCGTATACGTCGGCTGTCCATAAATGAAATGGCACAATCGATAATTTAAATGCAAATGAAGAAAATAAAAATATAAATGCCATTATTTGTAAAGGTGAACCATTGAGTTGTGTGCTAATTTCTGTGAAGTTGATGCTGCCGGTCGTACCATAAATGAATGAAATGCCAAACAACAATAATCCTGATGAAAATGCAGAAGATAAAATCATTTTCATGGCACCTTCGGAGGATTGTTTTTTATCTAAATCGAAATTGGCCATTGCTGCAACAGGTATAGATGCCAATTCTAAACCTAAGAAAAATATCAATAAATTATTACTTGAAATAAGGAAGAACATGCCCAATAATGCCGATAGTAGTAATATGAAAAATTCGGGTAAATGTTCAGTTTTCTTTAACCAATCACTGCATAATAAAGCAATTAAATAAACGCCAATACTTAAAATACTTTTTTGAAACTGAATGATTGGTGAAGTATAAAACATATCGCCAAATAAATTGCCTGTGCTATTGCCAATAAAACCAATGAGTATGTTGATGAGTAATATTACCTGAACAATGTTTAGCAACAATTCATTTTTTATACCCTTGCCTAACTTAATAAACAATAGCAGGAAGATGATGGCAGTAACCAACAGTTCACTTTTCATTAATGTAAGAAACTCGTTCATACTTTCTTATTTTATTTTCCTGCAATTCTGTTCATGATTAATTCAGACGCTGGCGATAATAATTGGTTCAGCCATTGTGGTGCAATGCCTATAGCTAAAATGCCAATGATTAAAATAATGGCAGCCAGTTTTTCATTCCAAGTGGCATCTTTTAAATCCCTAAAATGCTCGTTCTTGATTGGCCCCATTGCAGTTTGACTTATGGCCCTTAAAATATACACAGCAGTAACTACAATGCTCATAGCAGCAGCAACTGTTGCAATACGATGGAACAAATCATTTCTTTCCCAAGAGCCCATAAATACAGTCATTTCAGCAACAAAGCCACTTAAGCCTGGTAAACCCAGAGAACAAAGTCCCACAATGAAAAATACGGTTCCAATAAAAGGTAAAGGTTTTAGTAAGCCACCCATTTCGTTCACCATTCTGGTATGAGTTCTATCGTAAATCATCCCAATTACAGCAAAGAAAAGAGCTGTCATTAAACCATGAGAAACCATTTGTATAAGTGCTCCTGTAATTGCAGTTTGTGTGAGCATGCCTATGCCCAATAAACTAAATCCAACATGACTAACAGAAGAATAAGCATTCATGTACTTTAAATCTTTCTGCATCATAGTAGCGAATGCTCCATATAAAATAGCAATGGCTGATAGTAGAATAATGATGTTGGCATATTCTTTTGCACCTTCAGGTAATAAGTAAGTAGCTATACGTAAGCAGCCATAGCCCCCCAATTTCATAGATATACCAGCTAAAAACATTGAACCTGCTGTTGGTGCAGATGAGTGTCCATCTGGTACCCATGTATGCAAAGGAAATAATGCAGTGAATACACCAAAACCTAAGAACAATAATGGAAATAAAATGAGTTGTGTATTGGTTGAAATAGAAGTAGCAGCTATAGTAACTAAATCGAAACTATGGTTGGCGGAAAAATACAATCCAATTAATCCAACTAAAATAAGAGCCGATCCACCCATGAGCATTAATGCTAATTTATTGGCACTATATTCTTTTTTACCACTTCCCCAAACACCAATGAGTAAGTATTTGGGTATTACTGATACTTCTAAAAAGAAGAAGAGAATAAATAAATCTAATGAAATGAAAAATCCATAAGCACCCAATGCTAAAAGAATTAATAAAAAGTAAAATTCTTTGGTCATTTTTTCAATATTCCATGAAACCAAAACACCTGCAACAAATACAAATGAGGTAAGTAAAATCATTGCAACAGAAATACCATCGACACCAAAATGTAAATGAATATTCAGTGATTGTATGAAAGGGAAGTTTTGCTCAAACAATATAGTAGTTGCAGGTTGTTGGAGTTTTGCTTGCTGAAAGGCAAACAATAAAATGAGCGATAAAATTAATTGTGCAACAGATCCTACTAACGATAACCACCTAACCTGCTGCTTGTTTTGTGCCAACAAAACTGCTATTGCAGTGAGTAAGGGGAGTGCTATAAGTAATAAAAGGTTCATTCAATTATTTTTTATTTTACCACTAGGTTTATGAGTTTCACTGAGATTTACTTTGTGTTACTCTGTTGCTCTGAGCCTCTGTGGTGAATTTATTTCCATACATAAATAAACAATACTGACAACGCAATCAATCCTGCTAAGAAGTACAAAGCATATTGTTGCACTTTACCAGACTGTATTTTTTTAATACCTTCAGCAATAGTTTGTGTTGTTGTACCTGTTAAATTAATTGCTCCATTCACTACAGTTTTATCAAACCATGCTGCTGTTTTACCAATGATGTTAAATAATATTTTTTGGGTGATGAACAAGTAAATTTCATCAATATAAAATTTATGGTAAGCCGATTTGTATAATCCACCTAATGAAGTGGCAATAGTATCGGACTTTGCATTTTCTTTTTGGTATAATCTATAAGCAAATACAATTCCTGCTAACCCTATACAAACAGGAGCAATAGAAAATTGTAAATGAAAATGTGATTCCAATGCTTTACCATCTGAACTCACCAATTCACCAAAAGAAATAAAACCAGCAGTTGCAGCACCAATGGACAAAAGAATTAATGGAAGCATCATTGCAAAACCTCCTTCGCCATGATGTTCTCCATGAGCCTCACCCCCCGCCCTCTCCAAAAGAGAGGGAGCTGGTTTATTCCAGAAAATAGTAAAGTATAAACGGAACATATAAAATGCTGTAATGCCCGACGTAATTAATGCAATCCAATAAATAGCTTTATTGTGTTCGAATGCTGCCAATAAAATTTCTTCTTTACTAAAGAATCCTGCAAATGGAGGAACACCAGCAATGGCTAAACAGGCAATTAAGAAAGTAATATGAGTTATTGGCATGAATTTTCTTAAGCCACCCATATCTTTCATTTCATTGCTATGCACAAAATGTATTACACTGCCTGCACCTAAGAATAGCAAGGCCTTAAATAAGGCATGGGTGAATAAATGGAACATAGAAGCAGTATAACCAAGTCCGTTTTCTCCTCCATATTTAGCAACGCCCAAAGCAAACATCATGAAACCAATTTGCGACATGGTTGAATAAGCCAATACTCTTTTTATGTCTGTTTGTGTACAAGCAATCACAGCAGCAATGATTGCAGATGTTGCACCAACCCAAGCAATTGCTTGTAATACATGGGGTGCAGCAATGGCATAAATAGGAAACATTCTTGCTACTAAAAATACACCAGCTACTACCATTGTTGCAGCATGTATTAATGCTGAAACTGGAGTTGGACCTTCCATTGCGTCAGGTAGCCAAATATGTAATGGAAACATTGCACTTTTGCCTGCACCACCAATAAATACCAATGCTGTGCCCCATGTTAAGGCAGAAAAACCTAAGAACGAACTGGTAATGGCAGTTTTAAATTCAACCGATTCAGGAGAAGTTAAACGTTGAATTAATGTATTAAAATCTAATGTGCCCGACGTAAAGCTAAGTACAAGTATTCCTATTAAAAATCCTAAGTCGGCAAAACGAGTTACAATAAATGCCTTTTTACAAGCTGCTACTGCACTTGGTTTTTCGTAGTAATAGCCAATTAATAAAAAAGATGAAACACCTACCAATTCCCAGAAAATGTACATCTGAAATATGTTAGACGATACAACTAATCCCAACATGGAGAAAGTAAATAATCCTAAATATGCATAGTAAGTGGAGAATCTTCTTTCGCCTTTCATGTAACCTAAACTGTAGATATGTACCATTAAAGAAATGAATGTTACTACCACCAGCATCATTACAGAGATAGGATCAATAGTAGCACCCATATCAATAGATAAGCCTTTAGAAAATTCTAACCACACATAGTTAAATGCTATTGTTTTTTGATAAATGCCATCTACTTTTCCGTAAACAAAAAAATATTCGTATGCAGTATATATAGCCAATAGGGTAGAGGTAAGCATGAAAACTGTTGCAATAATTCCAGCAGCTTTGCCTATATATTTTTTACCCAAAAAACCCATAAGCAGAAATGCTGCTAAAGGCAAAAAAGTGATGAATAATATAGTTGTTGCGTTAGGCATAATTTAATACTTTAACTCTTGAGCATTTTCTACATCGATGGATTGATGACTACGATATAAATTAATGATAATGGCAATTGCAACAGCAGCTTCTGCAGCAGCAATGGCAATAATGAACAGTGTAAAAAACAAACCATCCATTTGATTGGGCCATACATATTTATTGAATGCAATGAAATTTAGGTTTACGCTATTCAAAACAAGTTCTATACTCATGAGCATGGTAATTAAATTTCTTCTTGTTAAGAATCCATATACACCAATGAAAAACAGAGCTGCACTAATGAATAAAATATGATATAGTCCGGGTGTTAACATCATTTTGATTCGGATTTACTTTTTAATGCAATAACAATGCAACCAATCATTGCAGCCAATAATAAAATACTTACTACTTCAAAAGGCAATGCATAACCACCGTTTTTTGTTTGGAGCATTTGTTCCCCAATTTTTGCTACTGTTACATTATTGGGTATTTCATTTACTAGAAATTGATGTTGATATACTTGTAGCATACATAATGCAAAACCACAAAAAGTTGCTAGTGCAGCAAATAATTTTCGACCAATTGTTTGAACTGGTAATTCTTCACCTGCTTGTTGAGTAAGAAAAATAGAGAAGATAATCAGTACTACAATTCCACCTACATATACTACAATTTGTACAGCAGCAATAAACTGATAATCGAGCCAGAAATAAATACCTGCAACGCCAATTAAAGTGAATAATAAATATACTGCTGCTCTAAATATTTGTCTGGTAGTTACACTAAGTATTGCACTACCTAATACCAAAGCAGTTAATAAATAAAATATGATGGTTGATCCGTTCACTTAATTATTTTTTCTTTTTTACAATTCATTTTGCCACTAAGTTTCTAAGGCACTAAAAAACTTTATTCATATTGAACTTTGTGTCTTTGCGTCTTTGTGGTTCAATCTTTTATTCAACACCTTCCATAATTTTTGAATCAGGAAAGTTTAATACTTTGGTTAATTGACTTCTATCATACACACTGTGTTCAAATGTTTGTGCCATTTTAATGGCATCACTAGGACAAGCCACAATACATAAATTACACATGGTACATAGTTCTAAATGATACACTAATTTGTCAATGGCTTTCTTTTTCTTTCCTTCAGCATTCACTTCAAATTTGGTAATTACTTTAATGGTTCCATTGGGGCAAGCCAATTCACATGCAGTACAGCCGGTGCAACGATGTTCATTGGTTTCGTTGTGGGGCATTACTACTTCTCCTTTGAAACGTTCAGGCAATACCAATGTGTCTCTATTGTCTGGATATTGTTCAGTTATTATTTCTTTGTGGTGCGTAAAATAATAGAAGGTTCTACGCATACCTATAGCAAGCGATTTTACTGCACTTAGAACTTCTTTTATGTAATTTGTTATAAACATACCTTTAATCCCTAAAGGAAAATTTAGTTTATTGTTAATAATTAGCTTTTTTAAAAAAGCTGAGTAAAGAACTATCAGTACAAGTGTGCGATACTTCGACTACGCTCAGTACAGGCTATACTAAAGCAATATAGTAGTACAAAAGTTCTTTACACAAAAATTCTCAATGCCTTTACCTTTTACCTTTTGCCTTATTCCCCTTTAGGGGATAGGGGCTAAAAATGCCAACCCAATATTGCTATTGCTGCTGCCAACAATAAATTAATCATGCTAATGGGTAATAAATATTTCCATTCTAAGTTTAAGAGTTGATCAATTCTTAAACGTGGAAAAGTCCACCTAAACCACATGATTAAAAATATCAAGAAGAACGTTTTTCCAAAGAACCAAATGCTCGATGGAATATAATCCATTACATGATTGAATGCTTGCCAATTGCCAATATGAAAAGGCATCCAACCGCCTAAAAACAGTGTTGCACCTACTGCACAGCCTATAAATACATTGATATATTCTGATAAAAAGAATAAGGCGAATTTCATTCCTGAATATTCTGTATGAAAGCCTGCTGTTAATTCTGATTCAGCTTCTACTAAATCAAAAGGTGCTCTATTGGTTTCGGCTGTTGTGGCTATGATGAAAATAATAAATGCAATGGCAACAGGAATATGACCTTTAAAAATCCACCAACCTGTGGCTTGTGATTGTACAATTTCAGACATTTGTAAACTACCAGTTAATACAATTACAGCCAATATAGAAAGCCCTGCACTAAGTTCATAACTTACAATTTGTGCTCCACTACGCATGGCACCCATTAAAGAATATTTGTTGTTACTACTCCAGCCTGCTACTAAAATACTTATGACCATAATGGAACTTACTGATGTTATGTAGAGTACCCCAATGTTCATATCCCATAGCTGAAAGTCTTTTGCAAATGCTATTGGAGCCATTAAAAGCATGGCAACAATCATAGCAATAAAAGGGGCGAAGTTGAATAAAAATTTATCGGCTCCATTGGGTGTTAAACCTTCTTTCATGAGTAGTTTAACAGTATCGGCCAATGATTGCATCATTCCTTTAGGGCCAACTCTATTGGGACCTAAACGAATTTGCATCCATGCAGCAACCTTGCGTTCCATTAAAACCAATACCAATCCTAATATAGCAAATAAGCTAATGACTGCAATACCTGCAAGTACCATTTCAACCACTAAAGTCCATGTAGGATTTAAGTGTTGGCTTAACCATTCATGAATAAAGTTTGCTATGTTTGAAAAACTCCACATATAATAATTTTGAATGTTGAATTTTGAATGTTCAATTATTGCTCATTCAAAATTTATCATTTATAATTCAACATTGTGCTTCTACCTATCAATATCCGGTATCACCAAATCCAATGTTCCCATCATGGCAATTAGATCTCCTAACTTACTTCCACGAGCCATATGATCTAATGCTGAAAGATTTGAAAAGCCTGGTGAACGAAATTTAATTCTATAAGGTGTTGTACCTCCTTCACTTACAATGTAAACACCAAATTCTCCACGAGCAGTTTCAACTTTTTGATAAAATTCTCCCTTCGGTAATTTCAATACTGCTTTTGTTTTTGCTTGAAATTCTCCTTCTGGAATATTATCTAATAATTGTTCTATAATTTTAATCGATTGTTGCATTTCTCTTAATCGTACCATATAACGTGCAAAAGAATCGCAGCCTGTTTCTAATACTTCTTCAAAATCAAGTTGATCATAAATTTCGTAAGGATATACTTTTCTAACATCGCAACTCACTCCACTGCCTCTTAATGCTGGTCCACTCATGCCATAAGAAATAGCATCTTCTGGAGAGATTATGCCAATTCCTTTCATACGATTTTGAAAGATGATATTGCCCGTTACCAATTCATCGTATTCGTGAATTTTGCTTTTGTATAATTTCAAAAATGTTTTAACTCTGTTTTGAAAGTTTGGATGTATGTCTTGCATTACACCACCAGGAACCATATAGTTCATGGTTAAACGTGCACCACAGGTTTCTTCCATAATGTCATTGATACTTTCTCTTTCTCTAAATGCATGGAAGAAAGGAGTAAATGCTCCTAAATCCATTGCCATTGCTCCCCACCACAATTCATGTGAAGCAATACGAGTAAGTTCATCCATTAAAACCCTTATCACCTGTGCCCTTGCAGGCACTTCAATTTGCATGGCTTTTTCAACTGTTAAAGCACAAGCATGATTGTTGATGTGAGAAGACAGATAATCCATTCTACTTGTAACATAAATGAATTGTCTGTAGGTTAAGCTCTCACACATTTTTTCTATAGAACGATGTATATATCCTAAATGTGGTTCAATTTTTTTGATGGTTTCGCCATTGAGTGTTACAACAAGATGCAGCACACCATGCGTAGCAGGGTGTTGAGGCCCTATATTGATAATGATGTCGCCATCTGCTGTTTTGCCAATTTCTTCAACCATGTTTACAATTTGATCATGTTAATAGGGTCTTCAAAATCTTTTCTCAACGGATTTTTGCCTTCCCATCCATCGGGTAATATCAATAAACGCAAGTCTGGGTGGTTCAAAAAGTTTACGCCAAACATTTCATATACTTCTCTTTCATGAAACTCTGCTGTTCTCCAAATATGCGATACTGTTTCTATTTCAGGATGCTTAGTATCTAGCTTAGATTTAATTACAATGTTGTGCCTGTATTTTGTGGATGTTAAGTGATACACCATTGTTAAATGGGTTTTCCAATCGATACAAGTTAAACAGAAAAGACTATTGAATAATAAAGATTCATCACGACGTAAGTGTTCTGCCAACAAAACCCAATCCTTAGCATCAATGTTTACGTTGAGCCACCCGATAGCTATCGGGTCACCACCTTCTTCAAAAGTAGCTGTGGCAAGTAGTTGATTAGTTTTTATTTTTAAATCCTCGTTAGTCATTGTATCATTTTTTCACGCAACGAACGCAACGTTTGTTTGGTTATTCTATTAATAGCTCATTCAATATTTCTAAGCTCACTAATATTATTGTATTCACGAACGCAACGAAAAATTCTAAAGAATTTTACATGTAATCTATCTTTATCCCAAACCTTCAACCATTTACCTTACACCCTCCACCTTTAATCCTTCTTTTATCTGTTCCCTAGTTTGTCCACTTTTAATTTTTTCTTGTAACGCAATCAATGCATGTAATAAAGCTTCTGGTCTTGGTGGGCAACCTGCAACATACACATCTACAGGAATCACATGGTCGGCACCTTTAACAACAGAATAAGTATTGTAGAAAAATGGTCCACCACTTATGGCACATGCACCCATGGCAATTACATATTTGGGGTCGGCCATTTGATCGTATAATCTTTTTAAAACAGGAGCCATTTTATTAACGATTGTTCCTGCAATAATGATTACATCGGCTTGTCGTGGTGAAGCTCTAGCTACTTCAAAACCAAACCTTGAGAAATCATATTTAGCACCAGCCACCGACATATATTCTATACCACAACAACTAGTTGCAAAAGTTAATGGCCATAACGAATTGGAACGAGCCCAATTAATTATATCGTCTAACTTACTCAGCATTATACCACCTCCTGGTGTTTCATGTACTTGCCCAGGAAAAGTAGAACTGCTATGTGATTGATTTATTTCCATTCGAGTGCTCCTTTTTTGTGTGCATATAAAAATCCTAAGAAAAGTATAAAAAAGAAAATCACGATTTCTACAAATGCAAGCCAACCAACGTTTTTGGCTACTACAGCCCAAGGATAAAGGAATACCAGCTCTACATCGAAGATTAAAAAAATAAGGGCAAATAAATAGTAACCAACATTCATTTGAATCCAAGTTTTACCTTGAGTTGGAATACCACATTCGTAAGGTTCACCTTTTTGCTTATTGGTGCTTCCTTTCAATAAAATTTTTGAAATTAAAATAGCTATGCTAGAAAAAGCAATGGCTGCAATCGTTAGAACAATTAGCGATGAGACTCCCATACGCAATTAATTTGAAACAAACTTACAACAATCTGTTTAACGAAACATGATAGTTATCAACAGTTTTTTATGTTATGAATCATGAAACTTGGGTATGAAAATGTACGTACTTCGTACTTTTTTGGCAGGCTATAATCGCCGTAATGCTATAAAATACTGATATAAAGTTGTTCTACTTTTTTTCTTGCCCAAGGAGTTTTACGTAAAAATTTCAAGCTTGATTGTATGCTTGGATTACTATTGAAACAATTGATGTTGATAATGTTGCCCAATTCTTCCCAACCAAAGTGATTAACTAAATGATGTAAAATGGCTTCTAATGTTTTACCATGTAAAGGATCTTTATGTTCCATAATTTCAATTCTTTTATTTTTTTAATCAATTTCTACCACCAATAAATATCCATTTCCTCCTCCTGCTTTTTGTAATGCATCAATCCACTGCTGTTGTGCACTGTAGGTTCTTGTTCCTTTTTTGTTCCATAATTCAGGACTACACAAACAACCTAAGCTAGGTGTATTGGGAAGATATATTTCCTTCTTATAATATTGTTGATTAATGGTTGTACCATGTGCAATGATTTCACTTCTGCCTAATTTACCTGCATAAAAACTATGCCATAGATGTTCATTTTCTGAAAAAGGGTAGAGTAGTTTTTTGTAAGCCAAATGAGCATCGCTTATTGTAGAATTAAAGAAAGAATCATTGCTAATTTCAAATGGCATACTCATTTGTAAATTGGTGGTTGGTCCAATAAATTTATTATCGCTAATAGCAAAGCCATTCAATTTATATAAGCCTTGTGGAGTATTACCATTGGTTAAATAATAGGGCAAATTTGTAATAGAACGTGCTAGTTGTGGCACTTTAAATACACTGCCATCGGCATTTGTCAACCATTTATGTTGTTGAGTTCTAATCATTAAATAACCAGGAATATTTCTATTGCTATGCTGAAAACTTATTACCAATAACTGATTGGTTAAAAAATTACTATTCAAAAAATCATCTTCTTTTAAATTGTTTAAATCTTTGTTTTTTTCTTTTTGATAGAAAAATAATTGAGCACTATCAACCGTATAAATTGGTGTAGATGGAAGAATATTCGAAGCTTTTAAATACTCTAATGCCATTGCTTTCACTTTTGGATTGGCTAAGTTTTGCCAAAGGGTTGCTATTTCTTTATTAAACTTGAATAAGTAATTCGTGTATAACATTTCAAAAAATGCTCTTTGATATTGTGGTGGTGTACTTGTTATAATTTTCAATTGGTTTATAATTACTTTTTGCATTTTTTTAGGCTTGTATAGCATGAGTTCCATTGCCCAAAAAGCTTGTTCATATTGTTGATAAGTGCTTTCATTTAATGGTAGAAGTATAGTGGCTTCAATTTGTTGTGTTAGCTTTTTGGTTAGTTTTTTTCGTTCAATTGCATTGGCAAATTCAGTATTTACTTGTGCATGTAACGCACTGCAAATAATTAAATAGAAGAAAGAATGGATTATTTTTTTATAATTCATTTTACTGAATATGAGTTTGAGTAAAATTAAGGTTGAATGATTGGTATGGGTTATTTGTCTAAAATAAAAAGTAGTCAATTTTATTTTTTTCCACTTTTGTCTTGACACAAAAGTGGAGCAAAAAGTCAAGGCTTCATGAAAAAAGCTAAAAATTTCCTTCTTTGCTAAAGAAAAACTAGCCTAAGCAAGAGAATAAAGCTAAACTATTGTTCGACTTACAAGTAATAGAATATTTTTCTACTTTATCTCATTGGTTTTTCTTTTTAACGACAAACAAAGAAATTTTCTTAACGCATTTTTCATGAGGCCGTTTTGCAGCGATTATGTGTAATATTTAAATCGAGTGTTTTAGTTTGAATCTTAGATTTTGTTTAAAAAAATAATGGGTATTTATATTGCTATTTATAAGAGGAAAGATTGGACGTATGTAATAAGTTATTTTATTCTTTTTAGTACTTCTTTAATATACTTGTCGTATTCGTAATATTCATAAAACTCAGGTGTTGTATTTACTGCTGTTGAATAGGCTTGCCAAGTTTTTTGGGCAAAGTCTTTCCAATTGTTTTCATCTACCGTAAATAACTTATTGCTTGCAATAGCTAATTCAATTCCATTCAACATGTGTTTAAAACAAACAACATTTAAGTGATAACTTAATGCTTCTAATGTTTTGGTTTGTACTCCACCGCCCAATTTTACAGTATTAATATATACATCGGCAGCTAAAAAATAATCTTCTATGTTTGATACGTTACCTAAAATTTTAAGTTGACTATTTGTTAGGTTGGATAAATATTGAAAATTAGGAGTTTCAATTCTGCCAGTAACTATAATGGTAAATTCTTTATTAATGTGATTTAAAGCTGGAATTAAATTGGCGGCAATATCTTCTACCGCTTTGGCATTTGGAGCATAATCTAATGTTCCATTAAACAAAAAAATGGCATGATATTCTAGAATTTGATGTGCTAGCTTTATTTGTTGCTGAACAATTGCTTTTGATTGAATATTTTTTGGTGTGATGCCATTGGGAACTACTAAACATTTTTTAGGAGCAATCTTAAATTGTTCAATTGCCGTTTGCTGATCTTGTTCAGTAATAAAAATATTGAGCTGTGCAAAACTGCATAACCATTTTTCGGCATAGAATAGTATTTCCCAATACCATTTTTTTAATAGTTTGAATCGTTGAAATTCTATGTTGTGAGATGCATGTATAATTTTTATGTTGAAAAAAACATGCAACAACCAAGCACTAATTACATGATAAGGATGTTCGATAATTATATGTGTAATTTTTTCTTTCTTACAAAATTGAATGATGAATAACCAAGTAAATGGATTAATAACCTGTAGTTTACTGTTGGGCAATAAAGGAAACACGGCATAGCTATCTGTTGTTGGTATAACATTTTTTTTGCTGCATAAGCAAATAAGCTCTGTTTGTTTGCCTAAGGCTTCATTAAAAGAGGCAATACGTTGCTGACCTCCAAATTGTGCAGGTAAAAATTTATACCAAACTAAAGAAAGTATTTTAGGTTTCTTGGCTTGCAATACAATGGCTTTAAAAGAATAACGGAGGTAAATGACCTCCGTTATTATAATTAAAATTATGTTGGTTAAGCTACTTGTACTTTTCTATTTTTCCATTCAAAGAATAAAGCAACTCCAAATAATAAAATTGCAATGATAGATGCAATGCTAGTCAACGTCCAACCTAAAGCATGACTTTTTGGTTCAAACTTAAATACCACTTCATGCTCACCAGCAGGAATTGGCATGCCACGTAACACATAATTTACTTTAGCATAAGGAGTTAGCTTGCCATCAATATAAGCGTTCCAACCTTTATCGTAATAAATTTCACTGAATACTGCAAACTGAGTTGCCGTAGCTTTTGTTTTATAGGTAACTACATCATTGGCATTTTTAATTAATTCAATGGTTGCTGTTGAATCGTAGGTGAAGTTGGTTGAAGCAATTGATTGAAATGCTTTGCCAATAACAGCAGTATCTTTTACTGCTAATGTGGTTAAAGCATTCATTTCTTCTCTTGGAGAATTTACTAGCTTCAAGTTTTTAATGAACCATGCACTACCACATGCGTCAGGATTGGGTTCTACTTGGTCGGCACTTGATGTACTATGAATGATGTACTTGGTATTCATCATATCCAAAATCGGTTTACAGTTTGGATAATTGTACAATTGATTCTCTGCTAAATCTTGAATAATGCTCAATTTGGCTGGATGATATCCACCAACAGATTTATGAAAATAAGCTGGTCTTGCACCATAGTTAATAGCTGATTGTGCACCATTGCTTACATCAAATACTCGGTAATCACTTTTGTCTTGTAATATAAACTGATCGGCAGGCGTTGGTGCAAAACTGTTATCATAATCATCTTTGTATTGATAATTTTCTCCACTCAAATATTTTGCATTTACATCCATCAAATCAATAAAGCTTACAACTCCAATGATTGCAATTAGTACAGGACTCAATAACCCTTTTTTGATATTAAATGCTATTGCTCCAGCTGCTATTACAATTAAGAATAGGGCACGAAGAATGCCACTCATAAATAAACTTTGTCTGTCTTCTTTTAGTCCATTTATTAATTCTTTGCCAGCTGCTAAATATTGAGATTTTACAGATTCATCAGGAATATTATTGATAGACTTCAATAAGTTTACATCTCCATCGCTTTTGTAATCGAAGTTGAAATATAAAATCAATAAGAAAGCAAACACTCCACCAACGAATGCTAAGCCCTTTTTATATTGATTCCACAACTCAGTTTTATTGTTCGATTCAATAATGGTTTGTAACGATAATATTGCAGCAATATTCAACAATAAAGTAGGCACTACCAATATCATACTTGGTGCTCTAAACTTATTGTACATAGGCAAGTTGTTAAATAAAAAGTTATTGAAACCTTCAAAATAACTTCCCCAACTCATCATAATGGTTAATAAGCTTGCAGTTAAAATCCACCATTTATGTTTATTGTCTAATACAACAAAACCAATTAATGCAAGAAAACAAACAATGGCTCCAACATATGGCGGTCCTGACGTACCTCCAATGCCACCCCAATAAAAACCTAACCCACCTTGCAGTTCTCTAGCAATTTGAGGATTCATTCCCTGAAGTGCAGCTATGGCTTTAGATTTATCTTCTTCAATCTCCATTTTACTACTTCCTCCAAACATTTTGGGTATTAGCATTACAAAAGGTTCAGTTTTAAAAACACTGTAACTAAATGCATATTCTTTGGTAAGTCCTTCTTGTGTATTCTTACTTTTTGCATCTGCTAAAATAGAACCACCTCTAATAGATTCTTTGGTATATTCATTATCAGGCAGTAACACAACAGCATTGGTTAATGCACCAATGGTAGCACCAGCAAAAGTAAAAATGGCTGCCATTAGCAAATGTTTATATTCCTTATTCAATATCCATCTTATTGCAAATGAAATACTCATAAATGCAACTATCAGCATAGCATAATAAGTAATTTGATAATGTTTTTGGGCTATTAAAGCACCTGTGAACATGGCAGTTAAGGCAATGCCCCACCAATATTTTTTATTGAAGATGAGTAAAATAGCACCTATTAAACCGGGCATTAAAGCAATAGACAACATTTTGGTATCGTGCCCCTCTGCAACAATTACTGCATTGTAAGTGGCATAAGCATAACATAAGCTTCCTACAACACCAATCCAAGTATTGCTTTTTAATACCTGCGATAAAAAGTAAAAACACACACAACCTAAAAAGAAAAACTGAAAAGGTTTGGGTAGGTTTAATGAAATAAGCTGCATAAAATAATAGGGTACATGGTTATTGGTATAACCAACAATCATATAGCCTGGCATTCCACCAAACATGCCGTTACTCCATAATGGAACTTTGCCAGTTTGCTCTTGTACAGTCATTTGGTTTTGTGCCATCGATTTCCACTGGGTAATATCAGATTGTTGTAAAACCTTGCCTTCTAATGCAGGCTTACAATAAATAATTGCTACCACTAAAAAAATTGCAATGGCAATTACATGCGGTAAAATTTTCTTCCAATTCATGGTCTTCATGATTTCTATTTTATGAGGTGGCAAATTAATGTTATTTTCCACACCAAAATTATTTTATGCGTTGGCTTTTATTTACTGCTAGAGTTACCTTGATTTGTAATATTTGTTACCTCGTATTTGTAATGGGTAGATATGTTGATTTGAGCACCTTGCATCATGTGCTCACTAGTACCATTGTTACTTTAGGTTTAATTGCAGTTGTACTCAATTTTTTATTGAACCTTATTTGGATATTTAGTGTTCTTGCTAAAAAAAAATATATTCCCTTTTGGTTAGGATTAACTAATTTTTTATTTCTAGTGTTTGAAATTGCAAATATTATATTCCTTCAATTATGATAACAGATATTATAAAAGATAAAGGCTCACGACTTTTTATTATTCTAGGGGGCTTTTTTGTAGCCAATGCTTTAATTGCTGAAGTAATTGGGGTGAAAATATTTTCATTTGAAAAAACGCTGGGCTTTGATCCATTGAGTATTACTTTTTTTGGCGAAAGTTTAAGTTTGAATTTAACTGCTGGAGTTTTATTGTGGCCAGTAGTTTTTATTATGACCGATATTATTAATGAATACTATGGAATGAAGGGTGTAAAATTTTTATCCTACCTAGCAGCAGCTTTAATTACCTATGCCTTTATTATGTTTTATGGAGCAATGAATTTAACACCAGCCGATTTTTTTATTGTAAGTAAGCAGGGGAGTGGAGTACCCAATATGCAATTGGCATATGAAGGTGTTTTAGGGCAAGGTGGAAGAATTATTATTGGCAGTTTAGTAGCTTTTTTATTGGGACAAATTGTTGATGTATTTACTTTTCATAAAATTAAAAAAGCAACCGGTGAACAAAAAATTTGGTTAAGGGCAACTGGCTCAACATTGGTTTCTCAATTTATTGATAGTTATGTGGTGCTATTTATTGCTTTTTATGTGGGTAGTAGAATTGGTAATAAAGCAGGCGATTTTGTGTGGAGTTTTCAATTGTTTTTAGCAGTTGGTACATTAAACTACTTATATAAAGCTTTGGTTGCAATAACACTAACTCCTGTGATTTATCTAGTACATCATTTAATAGAAAAATATTTGGGAGTAGAAAAAGCCAAAGCCATGAAAGCAGCAGCAATGGGAGTTGAGGGTTGAAAGTTTAAGGTTGAGGGTTGGGGGGAGAAGATAGGAGATAGGAGAAAGAAGTTAGAAGATAGAAGGGGAATCTTATCTAATGAATCTCCTCTAGCGACTTACGATTCACGTTTTCAAAAAGATGAGGTCCCTCCTGCGTCGGGATGACAGTATAATGAAGTTTCACTAACGATTTCCAATCAATTGCTTCACCACAATTTTATCAATAGGCAAACTCACCGATTCTTCTGATAAGTTGTTCCAATCTATAAATCTAAAACTTTCGGCACAAGCAGTTTTGTCGGCTATTTGTTCAGGTAAAAAATCAAACGGTTTTGTAGATGTTTTTAATTGAATAGGATCTGTTGCATGTACATAATAGTAAATGCAAATAATCTGATCTTTATTATTAAAGGCTGAAATCTGAAAAAAATCAGTAGTGTAAATATGTTCACCAACGGTAACATCTAAACCTGTTTCTTCTTTAAATTCTCTGATTAAACATGCCCTAGTGCCTTCTCCAAATTCTAAACCTCCGCCCGGGAATTTGGTAAAAAAGTTACCTCTTATAAATTCATCGCTTACCAAAACTTGGTTTTGACTATTTTTTAAAATTCCGTATACCCGTATATTGAATAAAGCCATTGATGATTTATTTAAAAATATAATTGCACAAAAAAACTGTTGATGTACACACCAACAGTTTTAAGATATAAATGTTTTAGAAGAATTATTTTTTTGGAGCTGATGTACTAGTAGGAATAGTTTCAATTGCTTTTTTATCAATTCCACCATCACTGATACCCTTGAAGAATAAAGTTGAGATAATTGCCAATATTGCAATAGTACCTGCAAAAATCCAAGTACCTTTTTCTAAAACATCAGTTGTTTGTTTAACACCCATAAAGTTGTTACCAACACCACCAACATTACCTGCTAAACCGCCACCTTTAGGATTTTGTACTAAAATAACAAAACCTAAACCAGCCGCAGCTACTACCACTAAGATTAAAAATAAGATTACCATAATTAGATTCCTTTTAAAATTTGAATTTTCGACGCAAAATAAGCGGATTTATCAGGATTTAAAAAACTTAATTTTATATACAACTGAATAGCTTTATCAATTTTGCCTTGTTTGACCAAAACTTCAGCCATTGTTTCGGTTACAATTTCTTTGGCTTCATTCGATGTTTGGGCAATTCCCTGAATGGCATTTTCTAATTCAGGGTCTGTTCCTAAGTCTTCATTACTTGGTGGAACGTTCTTCATATGCTTCAACCAATCGGTAAAACGTCTTAATTGTTTAGATAAAGTATCTTGAGCAGCATGGTCAATTTCTGGTCTAATGCCTTGAGAAGCAAAGTAATCGACTGTATGATAAGGCTCCGATGTTATTTCTAAAGTTGTTTCTTCGGTAACTGGCTTTTTAAAAGCTTCTAATTGTTCTTTTAGTATAGAAGTTATTTTTTCATCAGATTGAGCATTACTTTCTTCAAAAGTTATTCCATCCAAAGCATGGTCTATTTCTTCAATTGATGATTCTGTTGTTAATACATTACTATTAATTTCCTGTTCAATGGTTTCAATAATGGGTTCTTCCATTATTTCAGGAATAATTGGCTCAACTGTTTGAACTGTTTCAACAGCATGTACATTTTCTTCAGCTGCTTCTAAAGCAAATGAAGTAATAGATGCCGATTTTTTTTCTTCAAACTCAATACTGTGCTCCACTGTTTTTTGAGGTATGTCAAACACAATTGCATTGACAGTAACTATTGGTTCTTCAAAAGGAATGGTTGGTGTAGTTACTTCAACAATTGGTTCAGTTATGATAGCTTCTTCTGTAATTTCTTCTTTTACTTCGGCTTCAATAATTATTGGTTTAGTAATTGTTTCAACTTCAGTTGTGTTTATAGTTTCGGCCAATATTTCTTCATCAACCATTTCTGTAATAGGCTCTTCAATTCTTTTAGTTGCTTCTTTGTATGTTTCTTCAACCAGTATTTCTTGTATACTATTTTCTTCTACAACTTTATTAGTAGCTGCATCTTGAATGCTTTGAGCAATTTCTTCTTCAATTACATGATTGAGCAACGGTTCAGTAACATCTTCTGAATGTTCTTTTTGAATAATTTTTATGGGTTGAGTGGTTGGCGATAATTGATAATGCAACCAATATGGGTTATTAAAAAATAAGGTTGTTTTTTGTAATTGATTGATAAAAGCAGCATGTTTTTCTTCTTTCAACTTTTTGGTAAGAAAAAAATGTGGTACCGAAAAAAATGGATGACTATCGGTTAGTTGAAACAATTCATCTACACCGGCTTCAGCTAAATTGCTATGACCAGTAAGTTGGTGAAGGGTTTGTTGTTGTAAAACATTCATGCTAGTTCTTTTAGTAGAATTGAGCTACTCTATTAAACAAATTTGGTGGTGAAAGTAAGCTAATTAAGTTTTTGTTTGAACAGAAATTCAGAACAAAATTACCAGTTTGAAAAAATACGATTAAAAATTTCATCGGTTAAGTTTCGCAAGATTTCTTCTTGTAAGGATGCTTGAGCCTGATCGAGTGAAAGATTAGCCGAAAAATCGAAATTCCTAGAAACATCAAAATCATTGTTGGTATTATCTACTGTATTTTTAAAATTGATGTGTACACTTACTGTTAAACGATTGGTGGCTGCTTGTTGTGCACTAACACCTGTTGTAGTTACAGAATAATCGGATATGTAGCCACTAATTTGATAATGTGCATCATCGTTATTGGTTCTAGTAAGTTTGGTTTGGTTTACAATTTTTTGTTGCAACTTATCGGTGAGTTGTGGACTCAATTGTGGGTTAACAATTCTTGCTTTATTTTCAATAAAACCAATTTTAATGGTTTTTATTTTATTGTAATCTATTGATACATCTCTAAAAGAATAAATCTTGCAGGAGAAGGTAAAAGGTATAAGGCATAAGGTAAAAGCCAATAAACCAATGTGTATGTTGGGAAATTTATGCTTCATATTTTTTCTTTATAAATCATCAATATCGTATTCTTTTAACTTTCTATATAAAGTTCTTTCGCTAATGCCTAAATCGGCACTAGCATCTTTTCTACGGCTTTTGTGTTTTTTCAAGGCTTTAATAATGAGTTCTTTTTCTTTATCCATAATATTCAACGATTCCTCTACTTCTTCGTGATGCTGAATATCATCGTTTATTAAAACTGGGGTATTGTTATTTACTTGTAAAGGTTGAACAATGGCAGCTTGATGATTTTGGGGTTGATGTACCAAAGCATTTTGCATATCGGCATTGGCCAAAATAGGAAAATCGTTCATCAAACTTTCTTTGGTATAATTGGCTGCATTACCTGCTAATGATGGGTTTTGCAGAATTTCTAGGAACATTTTCTTCAATTCTGTAACATCTTTTTTCATATCGAAAAAAAGCTTGTACAAAATTTCTCTTTCGTTAGAAAAATCATTGGCTGCTGTTGCACCATTTGCTAATATAGGCATTCGGCTGCCAGCATTTTTTTCGGGTAAAAAACCTCTTAATTGATGAGCATTTAAAATTGAACTTTTGCTAAGAACCGAAATTTGTTCGGCCAAGTTTTTCAATTCTCTCACATTACCTGGAAAAGGATGACTGATTAGAGTATTTCTTGCTTCTTCATCTAATTGAACGGGAGTGGTTTTATAGCGTTCGGCAAAATCGACTACAAATTTTCTGAACAATAATTGAATGTCTTCTTTTCTATCTCTTAGAGATGGTACACGAATAGGTACAGTACTTAAACGATAATATAAATCTTGACGAAACTTACCTTTTTCTGCAAATTCTAGTAATTCTCTATTGGTAGCAGCAATAACACGTACATCTGTCTTTTGAACTTTAGAAGAACCTACACGAATAAATTCTCCAGTTTCTAACACACGTAATAGCCTAGCTTGAGTGCCTAAAGGCATTTCACCAATTTCATCTAAAAAAATAGTACCACCACTTACTGTTTCAAAATAACCTTTTCTGCTATCTACTGCACCGGTGAATGAGCCTTTTTCATGACCAAACAATTCACTGTCAATTGTTCCTTCAGGAATTGCACCACAGTTTACCGCAATAAAAGGGTTGTGTTTACGTGAAGAAAGTGCATGAATAATTTGTGAGAATACTTCTTTACCAACACCACTTTCGCCCACAATTAGTACTGTTAAATCTGTAGCAGCAACCTGCACAGCAGTATCTAATGCATGGTTTAATGCAGGTGCATTGCCAATAATGCCAAATCTGTTTTTTATGCTTTGTAAATCCACTATGAATTTAAGTTTTTTAAGTGATTTTCAACTTCTGTTTTCAATACAGAAAGATGTTTCTTTAAAATTATAATTAATCTTTCTGCTTCAATTTTATCATAATCATGAACTAAAATATGTCTAAGTCCAATAATTTGAATTTTATTTGTAATGGGTAAGTTTTTATCTAATTTGTCTGCTTGTGATAATGCTTCTCCTATGATACTTAGAGCTCTTTCAACAGACCATTTATTGATGGGTTGATGTATATTTTGCATATTAATTTCATGAGAAAATGTTTCCAATTCTTCTATATAAATTAATATATCTGTCAAATACTTTTCTATGCTATGCTGCCCCATAAATCAAAGTTTTATCTTTTTCAATTGAGGCTTTTAAGAATTTATTTTTAAAAGCTTGATTAGGAATTAAGTCTACTTTTTTTTGTAATAAGGCTTCTAATTTTTCTTTTAACTCAAATACATTTAAAAAAGGATCGTATGGAATAGAGTCTAAGTTTTCAAAATTAAAATTTGAAAAATCCATTTCATACAATAAATCAACATCGCTATTTTCTGTGAAATCTTTTCTCACACTTGATCCAAATGCATACATCTTTTTAACATGATGCTCTTTGCATAATGAAGCAATTTTATCTAAATTATTTTTCAGTATCAAATTCATATTGATTTTATTTAACCAATTTACCCAGTAATGTTCCTGCTGTACATTCATATACATGCACCATTGCATAATCTCCTTTTTGTAAAATGCCATCTTTAGGAAAAATCACTACTTTGTTGTGATCGGTTCTTGCATGCCAATGTGCATCACTTTTTTTAGAATTGCCTTCAATTAATACTTTAAAATTTTTGTTTACATCTCTTTGCATACTTTCTAAAGAATGAATTCTATGCAGGTCAATAATTTCTTGTAAACGTCTTTTTTTAGTGGCTTCTGGTATATCATCATCATAACGTCTTTCAGCCAAAGTACCTGGTCTTTCGCTGTAATAATACATGTAAGCCAAATCGTATTTACAGTATTCAATTAGGCTGTACGTATCTTGATGGTCTTCTTCGGTTTCAGTACAAAAGCCTGTGATTATATCTGTACTAATTGCAGCATCGGGTAAAATTTCTCTAATTCTATTCACTTTAGCAATGTACCACTCTCTGGTATAAGTTCTGTTCATCAATTGCAAAATTCTGGTGCTGCCACTTTGAACAGGCAAATGAATATAATTGCAAATATTTTCATATTTAGCAATGATAAATAATACTTCATCTGTAATATCTTTTGGATGAGATGTGCTAAAACGTACTCTTAAATCTGGAGAAACTAGTGCTACCATTTCTAGCAACATCGCAAAAGTTATTGTAGTGTTATTGGCTTCATCGGCCCAATAATAACTATCTACGTTTTGTCCTAATAAGGTTACTTCTTTATAACCTTTATTCACCAAATCTTTTACCTCTGCAATAATCGAATTTGCATCTCTACTACGTTCTCTACCTCTTGTAAAAGGCACTACACAAAAGCTGCACATATTATTACAACCACGCATGATAGAAACGAATGCACAAACACCATTGCTGTCTAAACGAATAGGGGCAATATCGCCATAGGTTTCATCTCGGCTTAGTAATACGTTCACTGCTTTTTGGCCAGTTTCAGCTTCTTCAATTAAAGTTGGCAAGGTTCTGTAAGCATCTGGACCAATCACTAAATCAACCAGTTTTTCTTCTTCTAATAATTTGCTTTTTAAACGTTCTGCCATGCAACCTAAAACACCTACTAACATACCAGGTCTTTTACGTTTAGCCACCCTAAATTCTGTTAGTCTTTTACGAATAGTTAGTTCAGCTTTTTCTCTAATGGAACAAGTGTTTACCAATATTAAATCGGCTTCTTCAAAATTTTTGGTAGCTCCGTAACCTTCTGTTTGTAAAATGGAAGCTACAATTTCACTATCAGCAAAGTTCATTGCACAACCATAGCTTTCTATATAGAAGTGTTTTTTATACTTATTTTCATCTTGTACAAATGGAGCAAATGCTTCACCCTGACGGTTTTCGTCGTGTACTTTTGTATTTGTATCCAGTAGTTCCATTTAAATGTTCAAATTAGCTTGCGAAAATAACAAAAAAATGTTCCCATTGTCAATTTGGCAGAGCCTTAACAGATTATTATTTTAGCTGAACCCTATTTTTGTGCTGTTATTCACTAACCCTTCAACTACATGAAACGTTTTTTTCTTTTGGTATGTATTTTTTTTAGTTATGAAATTCAAGCTCAAGAAATTGTAGTGAGAAAATTACCGGGAGAAATTTTTAGAAACGTAAAAAAGGATAATGATACCAGTACTTGGACTTGGAAACGTGGTGGGTTGTTTGGTGCAAATTTGGCACAAGGTTCTTTAAGTAATTGGGCATCTGGGGGCGATAATTTTTCAATGGCGGTGAATACCTATTTGAATTATTATGTTTTACATAGGGGCAAAAGATATAGTTGGGATAATAGCTTAGATTTTAATTTTGGCTTTGTACAAGCTACAAGTTTGGGTAGTAGAAAGAATGATGATAGAATTGATGTATTATCGAAATATGGTTATAGAGTAGATAGTATTAATCGTTGGTATGCATCGGCTCTATTTAATTTTAGAAGTCAGTTTTTTGATGGATATAATTATTCTGGAGGAACAGTTAATTTTTCTTCTTCGTTTTTATCGCCTGCTTATGCCTTGTTCTCTATAGGTATGGATTATAAGCCCAATCCTAAATTTTCCATGTTTATTTCTCCACTAACATCAAGATTGGTAATAGTTGCCAATCAGTTTTTATCTGATAAGGGAGCTTATGGTGTTGATTCTGGTTATCATACATTTAATGAAGTAGGGGTTTTTGCTACTCTTGGTTATAATACAGTAATTGGAAAGAATGTTACTTACCGAGGAAGGATGGATTTGTTCTCGAACTATAAAAATAAACCTGGCAATATTGATATTTTCTTTACTAATTTATTTTCATTCAAAATCAATAAATTACTATCTGCAACATATAATTTGGATTTAATTTACGATGATGATCTTAAAATTTTCGGTCCACAAAAAAACTCCCCCCGTTTACAGCTTAAAAGCTTAATTGGTATAGGTTTTTTAATGCAGTTTTCGCCTAAGAAAACTTAGTTAATTAAGTAAATTTTAATTTGTAATGGGCAAATTTTTGAGTGTTGTAACATAATTAGATTTATTCAATTGTTTAGTTTACACTATTCACTATAACCTTTAAATTCATGTTTTTGGATTTGAACTTTCTGCATCTCATTAATCGAAAAACTTCTTTTACAAAATTTTGGTAATTGTAGAACAATGCTATATTTGCTACACTTAAAAACCAAAATTTAATAGAACGTGGCGTACGAAAACAATGACAAAAAGAATGAAAGCGTTTATAGTAAACGTATTAGAGCAGGTAAAAGAAGAACTTACTTTTTTGATGTAAGAGCTACTCGTGGTAACGACTATTTTTTAACCATTACCGAAAGCAGAAAGCGTTTTGATGATAATGGTTACGATAGACATAAAATCTTTTTGTACAAAGAAGATTTTAATAAGTTTATTAAAGCATTAGGCGAAGCAATTGACTACGTTAAAACAGACTTAATGCCCGATTTTGATTTTGATGCATTCAATCATGAATATCCTGAAGGAGAAGGTGGTGAATATAATCCAGAAGCTGCTGTTGTAGAAACTCCAATTGTTGAGGCAAGTGTAGTAGAAGCCACCACTTCAACTGTTGACGAAACTTCAACTGAAAGCCTTTCTTCAGAAGAAGTAGATAAATGGTAATTTTAAACTATTTATAAAAGCAAAACCACTTACAATTGTAAGTGGTTTTTTTGTGTTTCCCTTAAACTATAACAAACAAACTTTAATTTCTTAGGAGAATAATGCACTCATTTGGCTTGGGTCGAAAGTATAGTTATCTACATTCCACTCAATTTCTTGAAAAGGCATTTTTGATTTTCTAATTAATGAAATTGGATTAAAACCATTTTTTAGTGGTGTTAATTCGTAATGCTTGGGTACATAAATCATGTCTACTTTGTTAGCTTCGGCAAATAATTTGAAAGCTTGTGTAGTTTTACCATGAAACAATTCAAATCTTATTATATGTATCAAAGACTCGTAACGATTTTTGATGATGGTAATAGCCTCATCAAATTCTTTATTGGTTAATTGTTTAATTTGCTTTAGTGGCTTATAAAACAATAAATCTGAAATTGAAGAATTTAATGTTTCGGAATAAATCAAAATTACATTTACACGATTGCCTTCTTCTTTTTGTAAAGCTAGTTTAAGTGTGTTTAAACATTCAACACTAAAATCTATCGGCACTAAAATTGTTTTAAACATACTTTAATTATTTAGCTGGTTAATTAAAGTGCAAACATGAATTAGTGAAATGAGAAGCTTCTAAGAATTACATTAGAATTGCATTAGATTTTTAAAAAGTGCAAGAAAAACTATAAAAATGCTAAAGGAAGTTTAACAGTAACTACCGTTCCTTTATTTACAACAGATGTAATTTTTAATTCGCCATTATGTGCATGAATAATATTTCTGGTTAAAGGCAAACCAATGCCATAGCCTTCAAATTGAATTGAGTTTGAAGCCCTAAAAAATGGATCGTAAATAAAAGGTAAATCCGATTCAGGTATGCCAATTCCTTGATCTTGACAAATTACAATAACTTGATTATCGGTAGATGCAATACTTACAAAAACCGGTTTATTATTTGAATATTTACAAGCATTGGTAATAATATTGGCAAATGCTAAAGTGAGTAATTGTTTATTGCCATTGATTTTTAGCTTGAAAGGGTTTTCGGGCAATAAGCTAAAATCTAACTCAATTTTACTTTGTGGTTTTAGTTTAATTAAGAGTTCTCTTACTTGCCACAATAACTCATCAGTTCGTACAATTTCAAAACTAATACTATCGCCTTTATAACCAGTTTGAGCAAGATATAATAGTGATTGAGTAATTGCATTAATTCGTTCTGCTTGCTCTAAAATACTGGTCAGAGATTTTTGATATTCTTCTGGAGTTCTTTCTTTACGTAAACTTACTTCTGCCTCTCCCATAATTGAAGTAAGTGGAGTGCCAAACTCATGAGAAGCATTGCTAATAAAGTTCTTTTGAATTTCAAAAGCGGTTTCAACCCTATTCAACAAATCGTTGAAGGTAGAAGCAAGTTTACTAATCTCAGAATCGTTGGCAGTTTCGTCTAAACGTAAGTGAATATTATCGGTACTTATTTGCTTTACTTTATCGGTTATTTTTTTTATTGGGTCGAAAATATGTTTGGAGAAATAAATTGAAAAAAAGGCTGTAATTAAAATAATGAAACCAATACCAATAAAAATAATATTTCGTAATAAAATTAAATGGTTAGAAGCATAATAATTTAAAGCCGAAATAATGACAATATGTTCTTTTTTATCGCTGCTAATGTATTTTATTCCAGCAAAAAACTTTTCATCAATTTGCAAATTTGCTTCATCATTTTTTATGATTGTTTCAATAAAACTAACAGGCAGTTTAAAGCTTTTTGCAGCTTGTTGAATATTGGTAGAATCTGATAATTCAATGGAATACTCTTTTTCGTTGGTAAGTTTTTCTAAATGTTCTTCTCTAAGTTGCTTTATAGAAGCAGCATTGGGCTCGTATTTATATTTTGCTGTTACCGAGGCTCTTGTTTCTAATCTTTTATAAAAATCCTTATACGAATAATTGTATAAAAAATAGTACACAGCACCACCAAATAACAACAACATAAGGGTGTTGGTAAGTATTAAATAAAGGGTTAGTCTAAACTGTGTTTTCATGCTTCTTTTAATACATAACCCATACCCACTACAGTGTGTATGAGTTTGGGTTCGTAATTAGAATCTAATTTTTTTCTTAAATAGTTAATGTATACATCTACTACGTTGGTGCCCAAGTTGAAGTTAATATCCCAAACGTTTTCTAACAATTCCACTCTCGATAAAACCCTGCCTTTGTTTTTCATTAATACCAATAATAATCTATATTCTGTTGCAGTAACAGATATGATATTACCATCTCTAGCAACTGTTTTAGCATCATCATTTACCAATAAATTGGCAATGGTATAAGTATTTTCCTTTGTAGTTGGTTCTGGCTGGTTATTGTTATTGCTTCTTCTTAAAAGTGCATTGATTCTGGCAACTAATTCAATAAATTTAAATGGCTTTACTAAATAATCATCGCCACCAGTATTTAAGCCTAAAGCAATATTATCAGACGTATTTAATGCAGTTAAAAATAGGATAGGGGTTTGTACTTTGTTTTGCCTCAATTCTTTGCAAACATCAATGCCGTTTTTCTCTGGCAACATAATATCTAAAACAATTAAATCGTAATAGTTATTTAAAGCCATTTGAAAACCCATTGTACCATTTAATGCAACAGAAACTTCAAAATCTTCTTCAGTTAAGCCTTTTTGAATAAAGCTTACCACGTTAATTTCATCTTCTACCAGTAGTATTTTTTTCATTAAAAAAAATTTGCTATTGCATCTTAGGTGCAATAGCAAATCTACAGGAAACTATTCTATACTTTTATTGAACTACAAATATTCTATAAGGTATAACCTATACCAATTGCTAATCGGTTTAAGTGATAAATTTTAGTATAAGGCATTAATGTATTGGTACTTCCATTAAATACCATTTGCTGCAAACCTTCTTTTACAGATTTATTACTGAATCCTAAATTTAATAAAAAGCCTTTTTGTTTTTTGTTAAGTATAGCATAACCAATTCCAAATTGATAAGCCAATCCACTGCTATATTCTGCAAGATTTCCCATGCCTCCCCAGCCATTCCAAAATCTATATTTTTGTTCTTCTAACAACCATGGAATTGAATATCCAATACTTGAATATGCAAAGACTTTATTTTGTTTGTTGCCAAAAAAATGTTTGTAATCTAGCATTAAAGGAACAGTTCTAAATCTGTAATAATCTATTCCTACACCAATAGTAAAGTGGTTTTGGTTATTGGCTAGTCCTGCATTTAAATGAATACTGCTAGAGGTTGCATCTGCTCCATTTAATACTTGGAAATTAGGTATTGCAAGAAATTTGTATTTAGCTGATTCTTTTTTTTGTGCTTGAATTGAGCAGGTGGTTACAATACAACATAATAATATTAAGATTAGTGGCTTCATTATTTATTGTTTATGCTAACTGTGCTAATTAATTGAATATTGTTCATGTTTCTATAGTCTACACAATGCAAACCATTTTTCGCAACAACCAATGCATAACCATTTTGTGCAATTACATCATAGGTTTCCATGTTGCCAATAGTTTTTAATAAAGTGATATTAGATACGTTGGCTGCATTGAAAATTTTTAAACCATCGGCACCATCACAAATAAATAATGTATTGCCATCTTTACTTAAGCCATGTGGATTTTTTAATGGATAAGTTTTTAATAATGTAGGATTACTTAATGTACTAATGTCAACCACATCTAATTGATTGGTAAAGCCAGCACAAGTATTACCGCTACGCAAAGTAACATAAGCAAAATTTTGGTCGGCTATTACAGGATCGCAAACTCTTGCATGGGTAAATAAACCCGTTTTAGTAGGTGTATTTGGATTACTTACATTAAAAATATGCATACCTGTATTGCTACCTAAAAACAAATGATTACCAAAAGGAAAAATAGTTTCAATATCACTTACACCAGTAGCAACAGTATTTACATAAGTTGGTGTTGCGGCAGCTGAAGTGTTAAACACTTTAATATCTCTATTACTAACAGTATATAAACGTTCATTCAATAGTCCAAATCTTGCCATAGAACCTCCTGTTCCATTGGTAACACCTGAACCCGAAGCAAGTACGTTTCCTCCATTAAAAGTTTGAAACATCATTCCGTCGAATCTCATATCTCCACTAGAGAAGTTTTTGTTTTTGATCACAGTATCTACTCTTACCCATTCTGTAATGATACGTGAAGTATCTTGTTGAAAATTCCAGTAAACTCTATGTGGAAATACACCATTTATCACTGTTGTTTTTTGAACATTTAAAGGATTGGTAATATCTAATGCAATTAAAGATGTGTAACAATCTACATACAAAATATTTCCTCTTACAGCCATATCTATATTACCAGGCACATCTATAAATGCAACTTTTACAGGTGTGGCAGGATTGGTGTAATCTAAAATATGAACCCCACGATTTACATCGTTCAAAAAAACATAATTGCCTTTAATAAATATCTTGCCGGTTTCAACAATTGCTTGTGGTGTACCACTTTTAATATTGTTCATTACGGCTTCTTTAGTTTTATACACAGGTCTAAAGAAGGTATATTTTTCAGTAATAGTATCTTTTAAACAGCTTTGAAATACCATTACTGAACAGCAGATAATCAATAGAGTTTTTAATTGATGAAACTTTGTTTTCATATAAGTTATTTTTTATTTTTTGATTGAATGTATTTGAATAGTTGTATGTTGAATTGAGTGTAGTAAAATTTATCAGCTACTTTTCTATGAACAGAGGTTAAACTTTTTTCTACCGAAACTTGCATCAGCCAATCCTTTTGAATGGTATATACAGCACCAATTTGAGCGTTGATGAACAGTTTTCTGTTTTTTGTTTTATCGTTATAAAATCGGTTGTTTCTTACATCGGCATACGACCAATTGCTTGCAAAAGCATAAGCTCCAGATAAACCAGCAGTTAAGTAAAAAGGATGTGCTGAATTGTTTAGTTGATAAGAAAAGTTAACTGGAATTTGTATCCAATGAGCTCTGTAGTTTTTTGATGAAAACCCAATTAATGAATCAACAGAACTCACTTTAGTAGTCAATAATTTATATTGCAAAGCTATATTATAACTCCATTTTTTACTGAGTTTTTGTTGAAAACCCCCACCCAACATTAAAGTAGTTCCATTTGAATAGCTTATTCTGTTTGGAACAACTCCCGAAGCCAATGAACCTGAATTAACAAAATTTGATGTTGCATCTAATGTGGTTAAATTATCAAATAAACCATTTTGTTTAGTGGTTAATAAACCAACTGAACTAGTAATAAACCATTTTCTTTTTATGTTTTTTGTGCTACTATCTTTTGCTATAATTGTATTTGCCAATAAAGATTGAGTAGTGTATTGGTGCATTTGCTTTTCTTGAAATGTTGTTTGAATAAAAGATTGAATCGGCAATAAATTAGCTTTTGTATAGTATATTCTTTCTAAATCAATAGGTTTTGTCATTTGCGTTATACCATTTATTTCATTGAGTTCAGCTTGTGATTCTTCATTATTTTCAGTTAATGAAATAGTTGTATTAGCGTTTAATTTCTTTATTGTTTTCAATACTTCATCTTGATTCTTTTCAACTATTGTTTTGAGAAATAGTTCATCTTTATTTTCTACAATATTGTTACTATAACTATTGGTTTTTGTAGTTTGCTCTTTTCTAATGAATGTTTCTTCTTGATTGCTAGTGGTAGTTGCTTTTTCTACTGAATTGGTTTTTGCTGAAATATTTTCAATTACATTAGATGTAGCTGATTTTGTAGTATCAAAATAATTGAACACAAAGTAACTACCTAGTAATAGTATTCCAGCAAAAGTCATCCACCAAAATGGGGCTACTCTTCTTTTTTTAGTATGTAAAGCAGCTTCTACTTCTTGCCAAACTTCTTTGCTTGGTTCAAGTTGAAACGACTTCAACTGTGTTTCAATATTTTTTTCAAATGCTTCTTGCATGATGATGATTATTTGTAAGCTGATTATTTTGTTCAATAGCTTTTATGAGCATTGCCCTTGCACGGCTATATTGACTTCTTACTGTGTTAATATTAATATTCAATATTTCCGAAACTTCTGTTGCAGTATAACCCTCAACAGCCATTAAATTGAATATGGTTTGATAGGCCAAAGGCAATGATCGAATCAGGTTTACCAAATCTTTCGTATCTAAAGCTATCGTTGGATTGTCATTGCTTATAGGATGTAAACCCACATCGGTTATTTGTAAATCTTTCTTATATCTGTTGTGTTTCTTTAAATAAGTAATGGCAACGTTTACCATAATTCTTCTTATCCACGCACCTAATTCACCTTGTTGCTTAAATTGATGCAAATGAGTAAACACTTTTATAAATCCTTCTTGTAAAACATCTTCAGCATCTTCAATGCTTTTTGTATATCTATAGCAAACACCTAACATAGTAGAAGCATACAACTGATACAATTCATGTTGTGCTTCTTTTTTGTTTTTTAAACAATCTTTTATCAACTGTTCAGTTTGGTTCATGTGCTATATGCTGTAGTATTGACTACAGCTTTTTTAATTTCATTGCAAGGTTTGAAAATTTTTTTTCAAAGGAACATAAAAAATCCCGTTCCGATTTATCGGAACGGGATTCTGTATTTTACTGTCGACCATTAACTGTCGACTATGGACTGACTTAGTATCCACCCATACCGCCCATATCAGGTGCAGGATGTGCATGAGCAGCTTCTTTAGCTGGCTTATCAGCAACTACACATTCTGTAGTTAACAACATACCTGCAATTGAGGCAGCATTTTCTAAAGCAACACGACTAACTTTAGTTGGATCAATAACTCCAGCTTTAAATAAGTTTTCGTACACTTCAGTTCTTGCATTAAAACCAAAGTCGGCTTTACCTTCTTTAATTTTTTGTACAACAATAGAACCATCAATACCAGCATTTGAGGTTAAAGTACGCATTGGCTCTTCTAAAGCTCTGCGAACAATAGCCATACCAGTTTGCTCATCAGCAATTTGACCTTTTACTTTTGGCTCTAAAGCTTCAATTGCTCTAATGTAAGCAACTCCACCACCTGGTACAATACCTTCTTCAACAGCAGCACGGGTAGCAGCTAAAGCATCGTCTACACGGTCTTTCTTTTCTTTCATTTCTACTTCTGTAGCAGCACCAACATATAATACAGCAACGCCACCAGCTAATTTAGCTAAACGTTCTTGTAATTTTTCTTTATCGTAATCGCTAGTAGTGTTTTCTACTTGAGCTTTAATTTGATTTACACGAGCAGTGATATCGGCTTTCTTGCCTTTTCCACCAACAATTGTAGTATTGTCTTTATCAATAGTAACACTTGCAGCCTGACCTAAGAAAGTTAAATCAGCAGCTTCTAATTTGTGTCCTAATTCTTCGCTAACAACAGTTCCAGCAGTTAAAATAGCAATGTCAGTCAACATTTCTTTTCTTCTATCGCCAAAACCTGGAGCTTTTACAGCAGCAACTTTAATAGTACCACGTAATTTGTTTACAACCAATGTTGCCAATGCTTCTCCTTCTAAATCTTCAGCAATAATTAATAAAGGACGACCACTTTGTGCAACTTTCTCTAAAATATGTAAGATGTCTTTCATGGCTGAAATCTTCTTATCATAAATTAAGATGTAAGGATTTTGCAATTCAGCTTGCATTTTTTCGCTGTTGGTTACAAAGTATGGAGAGATATAACCTCTGTCAAACTGCATACCTTCAACAATATCAACAGTTGTATCGGTACCTTTTGCTTCTTCAACAGTAATCACACCTTCTTTACCAACTTTAATGAAAGCTTCAGCAATTAATTTACCAATAGTTTCATCGTTGTTAGCAGAAATAGTAGCAACTTGTTGAATTTTCTTGCTGTCGTTACCAACAGTTTGAGATTGAGATTTTAAATTCTCAACTACAATAGAAACTGCTTTATCAATACCACGCTTCAAATCCATTGGATTTGCACCAGCAGCAACCATTTTCAAACCTTCGCTAATGATAGATTGAGCTAAAACAGTAGCAGTAGTAGTGCCATCACCTGCAATATCAGCAGTTTTAGACGCTACTTCTTTTACCATTTGAGCACCCATATTTTCAATTGGATCTTCCAATTCAATTTCTTTTGCTACTGTAACACCATCTTTGGTTACTTGAGGAGCACCAAATTTTTTCTCAATAACTACGTTTCTACCTTTTGGTCCTAAAGTTACTTTTACTGCGTTGGCTAAAGTATCAACGCCTTTTTTCATTTTATTTCTTGCTTCGATATCGAAGAAAATTTGTTTTGCCATTTCTTAAAGTTTAAGAAGTTTAATGTTTAAAGTTTAATGTTTTGTACTAAGCAGTATTGCTACTATGTAGCTTTTGTTGCGTCGCACTCTTGTACGTTTGTAACAATCCTGAACTTGAACGTATTATAGTCCCTCCTTTGGAGGGATTTAGGTAGGCTTTATACAATAGCCAAAATATCACTTTCTCTCATAATTAAAAGGTCTTGCCCTTCAATTGAGATTTCAGTTCCAGCATATTTGCCATACAATACAGAATCGCCCACTTTTACAGTAACTGGCTCATCTTTTTTGCCATTACCAGCTGCAACAACAACACCACGTTGTGGTTTTTCTTTAGCAGTGTCTGGAATAATGATTCCACCTGCTGTTTTTTCTTCAGCAGCTGCTGGTTTTACAATCACTCTGTCGTGAAGAGGGGTAACATTCAGCTTCTTAGTAGCCATAGTGTATACTTTTTAAGTTTTTAGAAATTAATTGTTTGTGGTTGCACAA
>CALRVE020000014.1:0-71784 GCA_943371535.1 Asaia bogorensis
GGATGACCTAAGAATCTAAATGCTCTTCTGCCGCCTGGGATAAAGGTTTCGGTAGTTACATTGCCTGAAATGTATGAACCTGTACCTGCTGCTATACGTGCAGTGCCTGAGGCTGTTGATTTTAATACTAAGTTATCACCAGTATTTAAGGTACCAGCAGTAATAGTAACTGTTCTAAATATATCTAAAGAATTAGTTCCAGATAATGTTGCACCCAATGCATTATTTACAGTGAAGTTAGCAATAGTTAAAGGATTGATTGAGGATAAATTCACTGTTTGGGGAGTTGTACCTATTAGTTGAATTGTTCCACTTGTAACAGTAGATAAACCACCTAATAACCCACCAGTATATTCTACATTACCTAATACATTTATAGAACCACTTCCTGGGGCAGTAGTAGCTGATGCAAATAAAGTTCCTCCGCTAACATACAAATTCCCATTAACCGTCATTGAGTTTAAAACAGTTGCACCTGCACCAGATACATGATAAATACCCCCTTCCATATACATATTTCCACCAACAGTAACTGTTCTACCAGATCCTCCTGCACCGTTATTAATACCAGTAGTTGCTACGATAGTAAAGTGTCCAGTGATAGAATTACTTGCACTATTAAAAATTGAATTACCCGATGTAGGGGTATTCCAAATTACATTACCATTTTGTGCAGCAGGTATTCTTGGTGCACCACTTGCTATATATAAAGTTGCCCCTAAAGCACCAATACCACTTGTAAAACTTACATTGGTAAAAGTTAATACTGCATTGGCTGTATATCCGTTTACTCGATACGTACCACCCGCTGCAATTGTCATAGAACCAGAACCAGCACTAAAAGATGCACTATTTACTTTATTTTCAAGAGTACCATTGATTGAAATAGCTGAGCTTGCTGCACTTGCAAAAGAACCTGAAAGTTCTAATGTACCATTTACAACTAAATCTGATCCAGTACCATTTACTACCGACAAAGTAGCACCGCTAGCAACAATTAATTTAGCATTACTTGCAACAGTTAACTCATCTACTGAAATTGAACCTGAATGAATAGTAATATCATGATTAGCTAAAATATTTATTGAATTATCTGAAAAAGATGGTGTACCAACAGCATCTATCCAAATATTTCCATCTGAAGATTGAGACCAAGAACTTGCATCGCCCCAATTACCTGTTTGCTTTGATTGATAAAAGTAGGCAACAGGTGCAGCACTTGTAGTTTCGCTTCTTGGATTATTAGTAGCGGTAGTTGTTAAATATTTAGTACCTCCACCAGTTCCGTTGTATTCAAATACTTGTAACCAATAGGTTGTTGAAGAGCTTAAACCAGAAATATCAACCGAACTACCAGTTCCATCATAAACACAGTAATAACCAGATGTTCCAAGTTGAGTTCCTTTTACTCCCCAATCACTACTTGCAGTGTAAGATACCCCATCAGTAGGGTTTGTAATTGTACCTTGAGCAACTTCTCTCATAAATACAGCTCTTCTGGTTCCGTCACCATTTGTCCATGAAGTAGTAAAAGAAATCTGTCCCAAATTTGTAAAAACTAAGTTTGATGCTTGAATTGTGGGAGCAACAATTGGTGTTAGTGAAGTAACATCAAAACCACTAATACTTACATTTCCCGAAAAAGTAAACCTAACAAATGAACCCATTGGAATACTAATATTTGAGATAACTAAGGTCCCACAATTAGAAGATGAGTTAATACTACTTGTTGATGAATGTCCAACAACAGAAACATAAGTTCCATTGATTGTTGATGACGTTTCTAAATTAGACAATGAACGCAAACTTGAACCACTACTCATGCCATGAATTGTTATACTTGAAGCAGACGTACTGACTAAGTTTAATATAATGTTCGACCTTTGAGTACGTCTCAATGCTCCAGAACACAAATTACTACCGCTTGTAGACATTGTTCCTCCACTTGCATCTGCATATGCGATATCTGTTGACGTAAAAGTATAAGAAGCCGGAGAACCAGTAAAGTTTGCTGCGAAACGCATGGCAGTTTGACCAATGGTAATACTTGAAGTAAAAGTTAATAAAGCAAAGAGTAAGAAAAATTTAGAAAAAATTTTTCTTTGAATTTTTTCTAAATTTTTCTTAGACACAAAATGATTAAAAGAATGTAATACTTTTTTCATACAGCAATATTTGAGTTATAAAATTGTTAAGCAAGCGTAACTATGTGTAAAGTATATTATTTAACAACAAAAAGCTATATGAGCAAAAGCTTTTCTTTACGCAAACGATACCGCAAACGATTGCAGAGAGAACAAAAACAAATGACCTCTTCCAAAATTGGAAGAGGTCATTTAATCAAAACAAAAATTAAAGCTAGAAAAAGTATGCTTAAGAAGCTGCAACATGTGCAACATTGCCTTGTAATAAATTTCTCAAAATGGCTTTTGCACGGCTAAACTGAGATTTGCTAGTACTTTCAGAAATGCCCAATTGATCGGCAATTTCTTTGTGTGAAAAACCTTCAACAGCATACATGCTAAAAACTGTTTTATAACCATCACTTAAACCACTAGTTGTATGCAATAAATCTTTTTGAAATAATTTATCTAATGCATTAGCAGATTGATCTCTAAATGAGTTCTCCACCTGCTCATTAATGTCTGTATTGCTTTGCTTTTGCTTGCGAATATGTTCTATTGCTGTATTTACAAATATTCTTCTTACCCAACCTTCAAAACTACCCTCACCTCTAAAACGATCTAAGTTTTTATATAACTTAATAAAACCCTCTTGTAAAATATCTTCAGCATCCATTTGGTTTTTTGCATAACGCAAACAAATAGCAAACATTTTACTAGAGAAACAATCGTATAGATCTTTCTGAC
This sequence comes from Asaia bogorensis, assembly GCA_943371535.1. Taxonomy (GTDB): domain Bacteria; phylum Bacteroidota; class Bacteroidia; order Chitinophagales; family Chitinophagaceae; genus UBA1930. The sequence goes on from CALRVE020000014.1 coordinate 2,871, forward strand.
TTTTTCTACAGCCATTCATACAATTGGCTAAATTAATATTGAGCGTAGAAGTTGGGTTAATATTGGTCATGGTAATAGGTTTGTGCATTAACATAAACCACAACAATGCCAGAGCAGAAAAGTGTTGAAAATCAATTATTTATGAAATTAGAAGTTGCATATTTTTTCTTAATTAAAGAAATTAAATCCCAAGCTGGGAATGGAGGCTAACTTTATTGCAATTGTGGAGCAATACCCAATCCTTTAGAGCCTGCTAACTCACAAGTAGACGATAAAATAGCTAATCCAGTTGCAAGGTCTTTTGTTAAAAGCAATGGACCATCCATATCTACAAAATCTAATTGTGGTAAAAAATTAGCAATTGCTGCACTACCAATACTACTTTCATTCATGCTACCCATCATTACTTGCATATTCAATGTTCGGGCTTCTTGAATCATTCTTAGTGCAGGGGTTATACCACTACATTTGGTGAGTTTAATATTAATACCATGAAAATGCTGATAACATTTTTTTACATCTTGTTCAAACACACAACTTTCATCAGCTATTAATGGTAAGGTTGATTGTTCAAACAACACTTTCATGCCATCCCAATTGTCTTTAGCCAATGGTTGCTCAATTAATTCAACTCCTAATTCTTTTAATAAAGGAATTTTATGTAAGGCTTCTTCAGTTGACCAACCGGCATTGGCATCAATTCTAAAATTAGCATTGGTATGTTTACGGAGTTCCGTCATGATAGCAATATCTTCATCAGTTCCTAATTTAATTTTATAAATAGGCCATGGCTTGGCTTTCATTTTTGCTACCATATTTTCTATGGTGTCTATACCAATGGTATAATCGGTTACTGGTAAATGATTCCATTCGGTATTCCAAATTTGGTACAAGTTTTTTTGTTTCATTTTTCCATACAAATCCCATCCAGCCATATCTAATGCACTTACCAAAAAAGGATTGTTAGGTAGCAAATGATGCAGGTAATGCCAATATCTTTCAGGATCTGTAAAAGCAAATTTTTCAATCATTTTCTTTTTGCTCTCAATATCGGCCACCATTTGTTCTACAGTAATATTATAATATGCAATAGCAGGAGCTTCTCCAACCCCAAACCAATTACCCAATTCTAACACCACTACTAATGTTGGTTGATGCGTTTTGGTTCTTCCTCCAGAAATGGTGAATGGATGTTCAAATGGTAACTCGTAAGTAAAATAATGTAAGGTCATGTTAAGGATAAATAACAAAAAAGTTGCTCTATGTTGAGCAACTTTTTTATGAATAATATTTTTTGTTAACGATCATTTTGATTAAGGTATATCTATGTAAAATGAATATCACAATAAGTCATTCACTAATAAACTTTTCGCTTGTTCTAGCTTTCATCATTCATTGCTCAAGCCGCTGGGCTTCGTAAGCTCAACAGCACTCCATTCGCTTCTTTGAAAAAATATCCTTCGGATTTTTTCAATCCCTACATAAATGTAGGGACCGACCCGAATGATGTGCCTTATGAGCTTACTGTTGTTATAACTAAGTAATAAAAAGTTAGAATAAAACTTCAGCAATTATTCAACATGCTTCTCACAAATTGAACAACTATTTTTAACTAACTATACATTTCTGCTCTTAATTCTTTCACACGTTTATCTTCCATGTATTCATCAAATGTCATTAATCTATCTATAATGCCTTTTGGTGTTAACTCTATAATTCTATTGGCAACTGTTTGCATAAACGTATGGTCATGAGAAGTCATTAACACTATTCCAGGAAAGTTCTGACAACCTTCATTAAAACTTTGAATACTTTCCAAGTCTAAGTGATTGGTTGGTTGATCCAGCACAATTAAATTAGGGTTTTGCAACATCATTCTGCTCACCATACAACGTACTTTTTCGCCTCCACTTAGTACATTGGTTTTCTTGGCAATATCATCACCACTAAACAACATTTTACCTAAAAAGCCACGTAAAAATGGTTCATCAGCATCTGTAATATGTGGTGGTACGTACTGACGTAACCAATCCATTAATCCAGTACCTTCTTTAAAAAACTCATTGTTTTCTAATGGTAAATATGCTTTGGTAATAGTTGTTCCCCATTCAAACTTACCAGCATCTGCTGTTGCTTTATCATTAATAATTTCAAAGAAACTGGTAACCGCTAAAGGATCTTTACTTAAGAAAGCAATTTTCTCTCCTTTGTTTACACTAAAAGAAACTTTATCAAACAATGGCCTTCCGTCAACCCCTTTCTTTAAATTTTCTACATTTAAAATTTGGTTACCTACTTCACGTAATGGCTGAAAAATAATACCAGGATACTTACGATTGCTAGGCTCTATTTCTTCAATAGTTAATTTTTCTAATGCCTTTTTACGAGAAGTTGCTTGCTTACTCTTACTGGCATTGGCAGAGAAACGAGCAATAAAATCTAACAAAGCCTGACGCTTCTCTTCATTCTTTTTATTCTTATCGTTTATCTGACGAGCCATTAACTGACTACTCTCGTACCAGAAAGTATAGTTACCGGTAAACACTTTAATTTTTGCTCTATCTACATCCGCCACATGCGTACAAACTGTATCTAAAAAGTGACGATCATGGCTCACCACCAATACAATATTTTCGTAATCGGCTAAAAAGTTTTCTAACCAACCAATGGTTTCAATATCTAATCCATTGGTAGGTTCATCTAACAATAAAATATCTGGATTACCAAATAAAGCTTGTGCCAATAACACACGAAGCTTCATAGTACCTGGAATATCTTTCATTAATGTTTGGTGATATTCTTCTTTTACACCCAAGCTGCCCAATAAACTGGCAGCATCACTTTCGGCAGTATAACCACCCATTTCACCAAATTCTCCTTCCAGTTCACTGGCTTTCATGTAATCTTCTTCGGTAGCATCAGGATTCATGTAAATAGCATCTTTGGCTTGCATTACTTCCATCATGTGCTTATGTCCCATGAGTACAGTTTGCAAAACAGTTTCCTCATCAAACTCAAACTGATTTTGCTTTAAAAAGCTCATACGCTCACCTTTACCAATTTCTACATTGCCTTTATTGGGTTCAATTTCGCCACTTAATATTTTTAAGAAAGTACTTTTTCCTGCACCATTGGCACCAATTACACCATAACAGTTTCCCTTAATAAAATTGATGTTCACTTCATCAAACAATACACGTTTGCCGTATGCCAACGTAATATTTCTTGCACTTAACATGTTTACCTATTTAAAATTTGCGGCAAAAGTAAGGTTTAGCAGCCGTATTTAAGTTGAGTAAAGAGAGAAGAAAACAATTATGTTACTAGCTGAAGAATATGGATTGGGCTGCATGGGCGTCGCACACTTGTACTGTAGAAAACTATTCAGCTTTTTACACAAAATTTTTAAATCTAATTGTATCAAAAAACTACAACTCGTTAGTATTGTTCTTACTTAAGCATTAACTTGCAGCCCTAATAAAAATTGTAACCCATGAGTTTAGGAACTTTTTCTTATCCCCTACCTACAAACGAAACAGTATTGAGTTATGCACCCAATAGTACGGAGAAATTAACCCTCAAAAAAACATTGGCCGAACTAAAAAACACCGAAGCCGATATTCCTATGTTTATTGGTAATAAAGAAGTTCGTACCAATAAAAAAGTGGCTATTCACCCTCCTCACGAAATCAAACATACTTTAGGTTATTTTCATGCTGGCGATGCCAAACATGTACAACAAGCCATTGATGCAGCTTTAACAGCAAAAGCCAATTGGGAAAATATGAGCTGGGAAAACCGTGCTGGCATTTTTTTAAAAGCTGCCGATTTATTAGCTACTAAATATCGTAGTTATATCAATGGAACAACCATGTTAGGACAAAGCAAAAATGCTTTTCAAGCCGAAATTGACGCTGCTTGTGAACTCATAGATTTTTTACGTTTTAATGTTCACTACTTAAGTGAAATTTATAAGCAACAACCCATTAGTGGTGCTGGAATGCATAACAGATTAGAATGGCGACCATTAGAAGGTTTTGTATTAGCAGTAACTCCTTTTAATTTTACTGCCATTGGTGGTAATTTACCTACTAGTGCTGCTATGTGTGGTAATGTGGTTGTTTGGAAACCAGCCAACACACAAGTATATTCTGCACATATGTTTATGCGTATTTTAAAAGAAGCAGGTTTACCAGATGGTGTCATTAATTTAATTTATGTAGATGGACCAACCATTGGCGAAGTTTGTTTTAATCATAAAGATTTTGCAGGTGTACATTTTACAGGTAGTACAGGCGTATTCAATAATATGTGGGAAACCATTGGTAAGAATATGGCTAAGTACAAAACTTATCCAAGAATTGTAGGAGAAACAGGTGGTAAAGATTTTGTAATTGCACATAAAACAGCCGATGCCGATGTTGTTGCAACTGCATTATTGAGAGGTGCATTTGAATTTCAAGGACAAAAATGTAGTGCTGCTTCAAGGGCTTATATTCCTAGTAATATTGCCAATGCAGTAAAGAAAAAATTAATTGCTGGTGTAAATAGCATGAAAATGGGCACTACAGAAGATTTTACCAATTTTATTAATGCAGTAATTGATGAAAAAAGCTTTGATAAAATTAAATCGTATATAGACAAAGCCAAACGTAGCAAAAACGCTTCGATTTTAGTAGGTGGCGATTGTAGTAAAAAAGAAGGATATTTTATTCAACCAACTATCATAGAAACTACAGATCCAAAATACACCACTATGTGTGAAGAAATTTTTGGACCCGTTTTAACCATTTACATTTATCCAGCAAACGAGTTTGAAAAAACATTAGAATTGGTAGATACAACATCGCCTTATGCATTAACAGGTGCAGTAATTGCAACAGATAGAAATGCAGTTGAATTAGCTACCAATAAACTTAGAAATGCTGCTGGTAATTTTTACATTAACGATAAACCAACAGGTGCAGTGGTTGGTCAGCAACCATTTGGTGGTGCAAGAGCAAGTGGAACCAATGATAAAGCTGGTAGTGCTTTAAACTTATATCGTTGGTTAAGTGCAAGAACCATTAAAGAAACGTTCAACCCACCAACAGATTATACTTATCCTTTTTTACAAGAAGCTTAGTAATGAAACGTAGAAAACACCGTTTACAAAAAAGTAAACGGTGTTTTTAATTGAAGCAACTATTTTGTGGAGGATTAAAATGAACATCAGCTACTCAATAAATTTTTTTTAATAAATATTATGTACGAAAGCAATACCCAAATAAGAGTTAGATATGCCGAAACAGATCAAATGAATGTGGTATATCATGGTAATTATGCTCAATATTTTGAAGTTGGCAGAGCCGAAAGTATACGCCAATTAGGTTTCACTTATAAAGAATTAGAAGCGTTGGGAATAATGATGCCCATTGTAGATTTTCATGCAAAATTTTTACGTCCTGCTCATTACGATGATTTGTTAACCATCAAAACCATGTTAAAAGAATTACCCACCGATCATAGAATTGAATTTCACCAAGAAGTATATAACGAAGCTGGCAAACTAATCACTATTGGAAAAGTGGTGTTGTATTTTATTCATTCAGCCACCAAAGAAAAAACCACTATGCCAGCAGAATTCAGAGATAGAGTAAGTAAATATTTCCATTAAATGCACTTAAAACAAAACTCAACTTTAGTTTAGTTTCAGCAATTTCAAAAAAATCTAGCGTTAATTTAAACAAATTCTATTTTATTCTGTTTCAATGTACGTACACACAATTTTTGAAATGAGGAAAAACTTGGCACAATTGATGTATATACATGTAAATAAATTATTTTCGAATTCTAAAAACAAAAACAGTATGAAAAGAGCATTTTTATTAGGAGCCGTTGCAATTGCAACTACATTAATTTCGTTTAAACCAGGCACTAAAAAAGGAACTGGTGACACTTACACAACCACAGCAGAATCTAAAATCGAATGGGTTGGTTCTAAGAAAGGTGGTTATCATCCTGGTTATTTTTCTGTAAAAAGTGGTAGCCTTACCATTGATGGTGGAAAATTAACTGGCGGAAAGTTTGTAATTGATGTAGCTGGTGTAAAGGTTACCGATGGTGCAGGTGCTAAATTAGAAGGTCACTTAAAATCTGGTGATTTTTTTGAAGTTGAGAAATTTCCAGAAGCAACTTTTGAAATTACCAATGTTACCTACACATCTGAAACTGCTATTGAAATTGCTGGAACTTTAAATATTAAAGGAACAAGTGTACCATTAAAGTTTCCTGGCTACATTAGAAATGTTGATGGCAACAAATTTTTTGCACAAGCTTTCTTCACATTAGATTCAAAATTATTACCAATAACAACAAAATATACAGTACCAGAAGTACCAGTTTCTATACATTTATTTGCAACTAAATAAGTTATTTTTAATCCTCCAAATGAGGTGAGAGCCCTAATATTTAATTAAAATATTAGGGCTTTTTTATGGGTAAAAATAAATAGTAGTAAATTTTAATTGCATGTTTGAATAATTATTGTAAATTCATACTTGTAAATGGGCATCAAAATTAAGATGCAGCGTATCTAGAATAAGTTCATCATATTAAATTGGCTCAATTTGAACGAGTACGAATTGATAAAAGGATGCATTAAGCAAGACATCACTTGCCAGCGAATGCTTTTTGAGCAATTGGCTGGCAAAATGTTTACAGTATGCTTACGCTACGCCAATGACCATATGGAAGCTGAAGACATGTTGCAAGATGGTTTTATACGTGTATTTAATAATTTACATCAATTTAAATTTGAAGGTTCGTTTGAAGGTTGGGTACGCAGAGTAATTGTAAACTGTGCATTAAAGCACTTACAAAAAAAGAGAATACAGTTTACTGAACTGAAAGAAAATTATTTTGATACTTATCATGTAGATTCTTACGCATACAGCAATTTAGGCGAAGAAGAATTGTTAAAACTAATTAGCCAATTACCCGATGGTTACAGAATTGTATTTAACCTGAATATTATTGAAGGATACACTCATGACGAAATTGCTCAACTGCTAAACATACAACCAAGTACTAGTCGCAGTCAATTAGTGAAAGCCAGAAAAATGTTACAAGCTCAAATTTTACAATTGCAAAAAATTGCTGTATAATGAGTGACCAACTATTTGATAAGCATATTAAAGAGCAATTAGAAAATTTTGCATCTCCCGTGCCTAAAGGCATGTGGGATAAAATTGTAGTAGAACAAAAAAGAAGACCCACCATTTTTTGGTGGAACAGCAAACCATTTTTAGTATTTAGCTTATTGGTAACCATTAGCACATTTGGTGTTTTTATGTTGTATCATCAACATAAGGTTGAAACTGCTCAAAGTTTAGTAACAAAAGCTCAACCATTAGTTGCACTTATACATGCTCAAGAAACCAATAACACAATAGTTGCCAATTCAAGTTCAAAAATTGAACACCTAGAACCTGAAAAATTAACTACAGCTCAAGCCAATTCAACTAAACAAAATAATTCATCCAATAACAGTAGTGTTGTAAATAAAAAAGAGGAGTTAAACTCCAATGTCTTTTCTACCAAAATATTGGCTACAACATATTCTACCATTAGAACATTGAAAAATAATTCAAATAGTAATACAAATAATTTACAAACAGCAGTTCAATCAAACTATGAGCAAAACAATGAGGCTTATGTTTTTCATGCTAGCAAAGCCAATGTAGTAACAATTGAAAAGAAACAGCCCTTGTTAAAAAATATATTTTATACAACTCATCAATCATTCATAAAAGATCCCATTGGTTGCCCAGAAGATAAAAGTGGTAATAGAAATGATTGGTATGTTGAAACCTATCTAGCTCCTGAATTTACCTTTAAAAAAGTAAGTGGTAATTCAGATAATATGCTTTATCTAAATAAAAAAGATAGTGCCGAATCAATGAGAGGTGGTTTTACATTTGGTGCAAGAATTAGTAAAAATATTACCAACAATATTTTAATAAAAGCTGGTGTTCAATTTTCTCAATTAAACGAAGTTGTAAAACTGCGTAGAGAAAATGAACGAAGAATGGTTACCGTAGTTACTATAAGAACTGTTACTGATGCTTTAGGAAATACTACAACAGTAGCTGATACAAGTACAATTACACAAATTGGATATGTAGAAAGTACAGCAAAAAATTATTATAGAAATATAGAATTACCTGTTGCATTAAGTTATGAATTTGGCAATAAAAATTTTAAAGCAGCTATTAATGGTGGGGTAATTATGAACCTTAGTTCTTGGTATAGTGGCAGAGTATTAGACACTTCTTATCAATTAGTAAATGTACATCCAAAAGAAAATGATGGTATTACCAAACATAATATAGCACTGAGTTTGTATGGTAGTGTAAGCTTAATAAAACCCATTACAAACAATATGGATGTATTTGCTGAACCCTATTTTAGATACAGTTTATCAAAACTTCAAAATACTGCATATAACTTTAACCAAAGGTTTAGTGCAGCAGGCATTTCACTTGGTATTCGTTACAAATTAAACTAGTAAAAGCAACAAAATTCTTTCTTGTTGTATCTAAGTTTCAAAGGAATTTTACGTGAAACTAATTTTACCTACTTTGTTTATACTGATTGTTTTTTCGGGATGCAAAAAAGAATTTTCCGAAGAATTTCATGTATACAATAATGGTTTAAATGATGTTGAATGGAGAACTCAATCTACCTCAACCGATCCCACAAATGAAATTACTGCTGTATTAAGTAACGACTTTCCAGTGTTACTAGATACATTAAATACCGATTCAAGCAGAACATTAAAATTCAATGATTCTTTAAGTATTTCTTTAACTGGTTTAGCAGGAAATGGCACGGCACCTGGAACTTCCATCAACGGAACAATTGTTGTGAAATTAATTCACCTCAAAAAGAAAGGCGATTTTATACGATTTGCAAAACCTACCACTAGCTTTAATGCTTTATTACATACAAGTGGTGCGTTTAATACAATACTTTATAAAAATGGGCAGCCTATACAATTAGATACTATTACTAAATACAATATTGCTTATTCGTTTGTTAATAATACTAACACGATGCGATATTTTTATGAAGACTCTATTACCAATAATTTAGATACCATTAAAACATGGTTTCAAAGTAACTATTATGGAGGTGTTTATCCTTATCAGTTTGTAGATTCAATTACTAATATTGTAAATAAAGGTTACAACATTTATTCTAGAAAACTCAACTGGATTAGTAGTAATAAATATAACGACAGTACACTTCCGTCAACCAGTGTTCATGTAAAACTACCTGCTAACTTTAATAATACCAATAGCCAAGTGTATGCTGTTTTTAACAATCAAGCAACTATTGTTCGTTTAAAACCCAACTTAACAGCAAAAGAATTTACGTTTGAAAAAATTCCTTTGAACAGCAACCCAACATTTGTAGTAATAAGTAAAATTGGGAACGATTTATTTTTAGGTACTAGTGTACATACAGTAATTAATAGCAATGTAATAAATATTACACCACAAACAAGAACACTTAACTTTATTCAAGCGTATTTAGATAGTTTATAATTTAGTGTGCCCCACCACTAATTAATTTGGCAATGGCAAAAGCTGCACTTGCAGCAGTAGCACCAATCAACATAACTTTTGTTGCTCCCCACCAAACATTAACGCCAGTCATTTTACTTTTAAAGTATCCAAAAATAAATAAGCAAAACAAAGTAATGATGGCAGAGTATTTTAGCCCTTCTAAAGAATGGGTTACAAAAAAGTAAGGAACTAAAGGAATTAATCCACCTACTACATAAGACAAACCAATATTAAATGCACTTTTAGAAGCTCGTTTAGGGTCGGGCTCTGTTAATCCTAGTTCATGCTTCATCATAAAATCAACCCACTTCTTTTCATCTTTAATAATTTCTTGAGTGGCTTGTTCAACAATGGGTTCGGTTAAACCCCATTCTCTAAAAACTTTTCTCACTTCTTCAATTTCAACTTCACGTTTATGTACCAATTCCCAATATTCATTTTTCAATTCACTATTGTAATGGTCTTGTTCTGTTTTTCCAGCTAAATAGCCACCCAAGCCCATTGCTATAGAGCCTGCAACAATTTCAGCTAGACCAGCAATCCAAACCAATTCTACATTATCGTGTATTGCACCACTTAAGCCAGCAGCTAAAGCAAATGGAACCGTTAATCCATCGCTCATCCCAATTACTACATCACGCAAAAAATCGCTGCTTTGTAAATGCTCTTCATAATGATGTAAATGTGTGTCTTGCATATTCGAAATTAAAAATGTAAATGTCTTACTGTTGCACCATTATTAATGAGTTGTTTTAATGAATCAATTCCAATTTTTAAATGACGGTCTACAAATTGAGAAGTTACCTTTTTATCACTTGCTTCTGTTTTTACGCCTTCTGGAACCATTGGACTATCACTTACCAACAATAAAGCACCTGTAGGAATTTGATTGTAAAAACCCACCATAAAAACAGTGGCTGTTTCCATATCAATAGCATAAGCCCTTACTCTAGTCAAATGGTTTTTAAATTCTTCATCATGCTCCCAAACACGTCTATTGGTGGTATAAACAGTTCCAGTCCAATAATCCGTTTTATGATCTCTTATTGTTGTTGAAATTGCTTTTTGCAAAGCAAATGCAGGCAATGCAGGTACTTCTGGTGGAAAGTAATCATTACTTGTTCCTTCACCTCTAATTGCAGCAATAGGTAAAATTAAATCTCCAATTTTATTGCGTTTTTTCAATCCGCCACATTTTCCTAAAAACAAAACAGCTTTAGGCTTTATTGCACTTAATAAATCCATTACAGTTGCAGCACCAGGGCTTCCCATTCCAAAATTGATAATGGTTATACCATCGGCAGTTGCACATTGAAAAGGTTTGTCTTTTCCTATTACTTGTACTTTATTCCACTTGGCAAACATTTCTACATAGTTACTAAAATTGGTCAGTAAAATATACTTGCCAAAGTTTTCTAACTTCTCTCCTGTATAACGTGGTAACCAATTGTTGACTATTTCTTGTTTTGTCTTCATAAAATTCATTTTATCATTAGTAATAAAGCCATGGTATATTTGAAAAACCATTTGTAAAAATAAGAAAATTGTTCTACAATACTGTATGATAAAAATCGTGTATCCTGCACCCACTTTTAAAATTAAAAAAGAAGATAACAAAGAATTCATTTTTGATGGAATCAGAAAGAGATGGGTTGTATTAACACCAGAAGAATGGGTGCGTCAAAATATTATTCAATATTTAATAGAAGAAAAAAAATATCCAAAAAGTTTATTTGCTATTGAAAAAGAAATAATGTTGGGTGAACTAAAAAGAAGATGTGATATAGTAATTTATAAAGACACTATACCTTGGATGATTATTGAGTGTAAAGAAATGAATGTACCTGTAAATGAAAAAACCTTTGACCAAATATTAAATTATAATCAAACATTAAATGTAGAGTACTTAGTTACAACCAATGGCAATAGCACATTTGCCATAAATTGTTTAACCCAAACATGGTTAACAGAATTACCCAACTATTAGACTTACTTTTCTATTCTAAACCAATCAACATCTGCATACCCCATTTCACTAGTTTTGTTATTACCAACAGCAAACAAGCCAACTTTAGCTCCAATCCATTTACCTTTTCTAGCTGCAAATGGTTCTCCTAATTGTTTAAATTGAATACCATCTTCACTATAACTAAAGATGCATTTAGCATTACCCCATTTACTATTTTCACTTCTAATGTATTGTTGATAATCTGTATCAGTTGGTAGTACATTAATTACTTGTACCTTGAAATAAATAGTACTAGCATTTACTATAATTTCATCCATCCTAGTTTCAGTTTTACCTTTATCGGCGTTGATACATTTTGCTTGTGCAACAACCAACCCTTTATTTATTTTCTTGATGGATATGTAGGCATAGTCTAACCCACTAATCATTAATCCAGCTTCATCATCGTTAGCTCTTGGTGTAAAACTAAGTTTAGTTGTTGCTGTAAAATTGGGGGCAGGAAATTTTTGTGAAAATAAATTAGGAATATTCCACAGGTTAATAGTATCGGGCTTGGGTACATTGAATAACCTTAAAAAACCATAGTTAGTACCAGCGGGTAAAAAGAAATTGGTTTGTCTGTTTGCATTCCATTGCCATTGTAAACCAATTGTGTTGGTATTAAATTCATCACTTTCATGTGGTGTTTGAATTGGATAAGATTTACCAACATTGGGTTTTTTATAGGTTTCAACAGGCTCTCCAATGCCATTTCCATCTTTATCAACTCCCATTATTGGCCAATCATTTTTCCATTGCATAGGTTGTAAATGCACAATTCTACCATATGCATCTTTATCTTGAAAATGAATAAACCAACTCTCTCCTGTTTGCGTTTCAACCCAAGCTCCTTGATGCGGTCCATTAAAATTGGTACTACCTTGTTCCAATACAATCTTATGTTCATATGGCCCATCAATATGTTTACTTCTTAATACCAATTGCCATCCCTGTCCAACACCACCTGCAGGTGCAAAAACATAATAGTATCCATTTCGTTTGTGTATTTTAGGCCCTTCAACAGTTGGATGTTTATCATGACCATCAAATATAATTGCACCATCATCTAACAGTCGAGTTCCGTCAGCACTCATTCTATGCAATAATAAAATACTCTTCATTCCACTTCTACTTGCAGCAACACCGGCTACTAAATATGCTTTACCATCTTCATCCCAAAACGGGCAAGGATCTATCCAACCTTTTGCTTTTTTTATTAAAAGGGGTTCACTCCATGGTCCAGTAATATTTTTAGCTTTCAGCATATAAACACCTTCATCTGGATCGGGATAAAAAATATAAAACTCCCCTTTATGATAACGTATTGCAGGAGCCCAAACTCCACCACCATGCTGTACTTTAGTAAATCTTTCGTAAGGAAGTTGCTGAGTAAATGCATGGCCAATTAACGACCAATTAACCAAGTCTTTTGAATGTAATATTGGCAATCCCGGCACATAATTAAAACTAGAGGCAGTCATATAATAATCATCTCCAACACGTATTACATCTGGGTCGCTATAATCTGCATGCAAAATTGGGTTGGTATAAGTACCGTTCCCATTATCGGCTTTCCAAACTTTTGAAATATAGGGCTGTTGAGCCATTCCATTCATTTGAAAAAAAACTATTGTACATATTAGAATGAAGTAATAATTCCTCATGAAGCAATATTTTAACTTACATAAAAAAAGTATTAGCATACAATTAAGAAAATTATATGCTAATACATGCTTATAAATTTGTTCATCTACAATTAAAAATGAATTTTACCAGAATAGCGTATACAATGCAACTAGAATACCTAGTACTAACATGGATCCTACAGCAAAACCTGTATTTGTTTTAAACATTGATTTATCTACTTCTAATCCTTTAGATGGAATACCTCTTTTAGCATCGTACAAACTAATTACTACCATTGATAAAACAGAGATTACAAATACAAAACCCATTCTATCTAAGAAAGGAATTTCATATAACATAGAACCATCTTTCTGTTGAACTAAGGTTGCAAAGCCCATAGAATGCAACCAACTTAGATCTACAACATGTGGTAAAAATTTAAATACTACACTTAAAATAAACCCACCAATTGTAGCAAACATAGCTGCATTTGAGCTTGTTTTTTTCCAGAAAAAACCAAGTATAAACATGGCAAAAATTCCTGGACTTACAAAACCAGTATACTCTTGAATAAATTCAAAACCACCTTTTTTATCAATACCTAAAAATGGTGCTATAATAACTGCAATTAACATAGCCACTAGCACAGTTAGTTTACCAACTTTTACCAATTGCTTTTCTGAAGCATCGGGACTTAATTTTTTTTGATAAATATCTAACGTAAATATGGTTGATATACTATTTACTTTACCTGCCAAAGATGCCACTACAGCTGCTGTTAATGCTGCAAAAGACAACCCTTTTAAACCAGTTGGTAATAGGTTGAGTAATACTGGATAAGCTTTATCAGGGTTTAAAACACCATCTTGCAACATTTCTGTTTGTAACCCTCCTTTTTGATGAATTACATAAGCTGCAATACCTGGTAATACCACAATTACTGGCATTAATAACTTTAAAAATGCAGCAAATAAAATACCACTACGAGCTGTTTTCAAATCGGCACCTAATGCACGTTGTGTAATGTATTGATTACAGCCCCAATAATTAAGATTTACAATCCACATTCCACCAAACAAAACTGTTAATCCTGGTAAGCTAGGAAAATTGTCATTCTCTTTAGTGAGTACCATATGAAAATGATCATCTGATTGACTCATCATATAATTAAAGCCATCTACAATACCTGTTTGACCATTCAATTCAGCCACTCTATTTAATGCTAAGTAAGTAGTAACTAAACCGCCAATAATTAAAAATACTACTTGAATAACATCGGTATAGCCAATTACTTTCATTCCGCCTAAAGCAATAATAATTGAAAATGCTGCTAAGCCATACATACACAAATTGGTATCAATACCAGAAATGCCATTGATAGCCAATGCACCTAAATATAAAATAGAAGTAAGGTTAACTACTACATACAAAAGCAACCAAAACACAGCCATAATCATTGCTACAGAAGAATTATAGCGTTGATTTAGGAACTGTGGCATGGTATAAATTTTATTCTTGAGATAAACAGGAATAAAAAATACAGCTACAATAATTAAAGTTGCAGCAGCCATCCATTCGTAGGTAGAAATAGCTAAACCCATTTTAAAACCATTTCCACTCATTGCAATAAATTGCTCTGATGAAATGTTGGAAGCTATTAATGATGTACCAATTGCCCACCACGTTAATGAACCCTCAGCTAAAAAGTAATCATGAGAGGCAGAAACAGTTTTCTTTTTTTTCTTATAGTAAATATATAAACCATAAGAAGCAACCATAATAAAATAAAAGAAAAATACAATGTAATCTTTGGTATGTAAGCTATTCATGTGAGCAAAACTTGGGTTAGAATTGGTTTTGAAAAGTTGAATATAGTTAAATAAATCTATTGATAATATTTTCTAAAAATTCTTGTTTTCCACTCACTACTTTAGGCTCACCATTTTCAACTGCAAAAGCTCTTAAATCTTCTAAACTTAACTTACCCAATTCAAAATTTTTACCTGCACCGCTCTCAAAACTTGCGTAACGATTAGAACGTATTTTTTTATACTCAGACTTATTAAGAATAGCATCAGCAGTAATTAATGCTCTTGCAAAACTATCCATACCACCCACATGAGCATAAAATAAATCAGCAGCATCAGTACTATTTCTTCTAATTTTTGCATCAAAATTTATTCCACCACCTTGCAATCCATCAGCTTCTATAAATATCAACATACATTCTGTAAGTTCATTAATATTGTTTGGAAACTGATCGGTATCCCAACCATTTTGCATATCACCTCTATTGGCATCTAAGCTACCCAACATACCAACATCTGCAGCAACTTGCATTTCATGTTGCATAGTATGACCAGCCAATGTTGCATGATTCACTTCTAAATTCAATTTAAAATCGTTCAACAAATCGTACTGACGTAAGAAGCCTATCACTGTTTCTGCATCATAATCGTACTGATGTTTACTTGGTTCACAAGGCTTAGGTTCAATGAAAAATGTTCCTTTAAAACCATTGGCCCTTGCATAGTCTTTTGATAAATGCAAGAACTTTGCAAGATGTTCTTTTTCACGCTGCATATTGGTATTTAATAAACTCATATAACCTTCTCTTCCACCCCAAAAAACATAACCAGCTCCACCTAAATCAATCGTTGCATCTATAGCAGCTTTTACCTGAGCAGCTCCATGTGTTAATACATGAAAATCTGGATTGGTACTTGCTCCATTCATATATCTTCTATGAGAAAATAAATTGGCTGTACCCCATAATAATTGTACTCCACTTGCTGTTTGCTTTTGTTTTAAATACGCCGTTAATGTTTGTAAACGCTTGTCGTTTTCATTAATATCGTTTCCATAATCTACCACATCAACATCATGAAAACAATAAAATGGCAAGCCCAATTTGGTTAAAAACTCAAAAGCAGCATCAGCTTTATCTTTTGCTCTTTCTACAGCATCAGCTTTTTCATTCCATGGAAAAATATGTGTTGGTTCTCCAAAAGGATCAGCACCACTCCCACAGAAGCTATGCCAATAAGCACCTGCAAAACGAAACCACTCTTTCATGGTCTTACCTGCAACAATCCTGTTTTCATCGTACCAACGAAATGCCAATGGATTATCACTTTCTAATCCTTCAAATTTTATTTGAGGAATACCTTTAAAAAATTCTTTGTCGCCCAATACTACTGACATATACTTTAATTTTTATTTTTAATAATTATGTTACCAACTCTTGTACTACTCTTTATCTTTTGTTGCAAGTTTATCCTGAGCGTAGTTGAAGGATACTCTTGTACGCCTTATTCTATATTCATCAAAAACTCATTACCAAGTCTACAAACTCACCTTTAGAGGATGGGGGCAAACCCTCCCCAATATTCATTTGCTTCATTTGATGTTCTTACTATCCCCTCCCAAGAGGGGAAGAAACATTTGTTTCAGTTTACAATTCTTTCATCAACACATTCTTCCAACCATCGTACAAATTATTATATAAATCAGTTTTAGTTGGTTCTACCAATTGTAATACTTTAGCTTTACTAAATGCTTCTGCTGCAGTTTTAAAAATACCTGCCCCAATGCCTGCACCTAAAGCAGCACCAACGCTTCCATCACAATTGTACAATTCAACAGGAACGCCAGTTGCAATGACAAAACTTTCTGTAAATACATCACTTAAAAACATATTAGCTTTTCCAGCTCTAATTACTTTTGGATGCATACCATTTTCTCTCATAATATCTAATCCATACCTAAAAGCAAATGCAATTCCTTCTTGTGCAGCCCTATATAAATGAGCATTGGTGTGTACATTAAAATCAATTCCATGTATATGACTTTGCACTATTTTATTTTCCAGCATTCTTTCTGCACCATTACCAAATGGCAACATATACAAACCGTTGCTTCCTGCTGCAATGGTTGATGCTGCAGCATTTATCTCTTGATAAGAATGTAAATTGCCCGTGATATTTTTAACCCATCTGTTCAAAATGCCTGTTCCATTAATGCACAACAAAACTCCTAACCGTTTTTCTTCAGTGGTATAATTTACATGGGCAAATGTGTTTACTCTTGATTGATTGTCGTAAGTCAATTGATCACTCACTCCATAAATAACACCACTTGTACCAGCAGTAGCTGCAACTTCGCCTGGTTGTAATACATTTAATGAAAGTGCATTATTAGGTTGATCACCTGCTTTATAGGTAACAGGAATTCCTGCTGTTAACGATAAATAATTTGCAACATCGGTTTGTAAATAACCATGTTCATCAAATACTTGACGTAACTGTGGTATCAGTGATTTACTAAAACCATAATAATCAAAAACATCTTCAGATAATTCGTCGTTTTTAAAATCCCAAAAAACGCCTTCACTTAATGCTGAAATACTGGTTGTGCATTCACCAGTTAATTTCATGGCAATAAAATCTCCTGGTAGCATTACTTTATCAATCTTACTATATAATTCAGGTTCATTTGCTTTAACCCAAGCCAATTTACTAGCTGTAAAGTTTCCTGGCGAATTGAGCAAATGCAATAAACAAGTATCATTGCCAATTGAGTCAAAAGCTTTGTTACCAATTGCTACAGCCCTACTATCGCACCAAATAATGCTATTTCTTATAACTGTTTTATCCTTATCGATACATACCAATCCATGCATTTGATAAGCAATACCTATAGCTTTTATATCGGCTGGATTGTATAATTGTTGAGCATGTACTTTTAAAATGGCTAATTGAACATGTTGCCACCACATTTCAGGATTTTGTTCAGCCCAACCAGATTCTAATGCAATTATTTCACTTTCAGTTTCAGGATACTGAGCAGATGCTATCAATTGTTGGGTTTGAGCATCTACAACAGATGCTTTAATAGAAGAAGTTCCAATATCTAAGCCTAATAAAAGCATGTACAATCGTTATTAATTATTTGTCAAAGTTTGACTTAATTCAACATGCATACAACTGCTATTTTTAGTATTAAGTATGCTATTTTATCAATTATATTTGAATATTGTATATAATCACGACAAAATAAAACATCTATAATGAAAACGATTGTACAAAAAATTCATTTAGAACTATTCGAATCTTTCTCTTGTAAACATTATGAAACACCTTATTTTGAAACTAACTGGCACAAACATGATGAGCATGAATTGATACTAATTACAGCAGGTAATGGCAATGCATTAATTGGAGATTATATTGGAGAATATACTGTAGGAGATATTTTTTTTATTGCAAGTAACTTACCACATTGGTTTAGAAAGCATAATCCAAAAGCTTTTGGAAGTGCTATGGTAATTCATTTTAACCAATCTTTATTTGGAGATACTTTTTTACAACTTCCAGAAAACAAACAAATACTTCAACAATTACAAAAAGAAGATGCCATACAATTAAAAGGAAAACTGAGCAAAGAAGTTGAAGTTGCTATAAAACAATTAAATCAATTAATACCTTTTAATAAACTCATATTGTTATTGCAAACACTGATGAAAATAGCCAGTTCAAATAACTATTTAAAACTGACTCAAAATTTTAAAACGCCTACCACACAAGTAAATCCTGCAATTGAAAAAATTATCGACTTTTCATTCAATCATTATTTAGAACCAGTAACACTGCAACAAGTAGCAACTTTAGCAGATATGAGTATCCCTACATTTTGCAGATTCTTTAAAAAGAATTTAAAGAAAACCTATTTTGAATTTTTACAAGATTTAAGAATTGGGCATGCCTGTAAACTACTCACAAGCACACAGAAACCTATACTACAAATTTGCTACGAAAGTGGTTACAACAGTTGGGCTCATTTTAGTAAACAATTTAAAGAGCTAAAACAAATGACACCCAAAAAATATAGAAATCAATTTGAGTAGCTGTAATTCAACTTCAATTTAAATTAAAGAATTATTAGCAGGTGGATGCAAAATTTTAATTTTCATAACTGTTGCCATACTTAACGCCCTTTGTTTTGCAAGCTCAGCTTTATCGCCTTCAAAATGTTCTTGAATGGTTGTTAAAAAATGATGTAACCATCTATCAAAATCGGTAGCAGACAAAGCTTTCAGGCTATGCAAATCTTTATGGGTTTTCATTGGATTGCCTGTGTAAGTGCCTGTATAAAATAAACTATTTGTCCAAAAGTCGTACATCACAGGTAAATGTTGTTGCCAATTTACTTCGGTAAAAAAATGTGCAATCAAATCGTCTTGCTTGACTTTTTCGTAAAAACTATTTACCAATAATTCAATATCTTCTTGGTTGGTTATATCGTGTTTCATGATTTATTTTGTTATAAGCTAAGTAACTTTATTCAAGTGCACTCGATTACTATCGGCTTCAATAAAATATTTTATTCAGCAAACTATTACAATAATTCTTTCAACTGTTGTAAAGTTGTTTCATCACAATGTTCTTGTATTAAAGGAAATAAAACCCTTTCTTCTTTTCTTATATGTTCTTGTAAAAAAATACCCAACAAATCCATATCAATAGTTTGCTGCTTACTACTTGCTAAATCTTGAAACATTGTAGTAAGTGTTTCATGGTCTTCTTTTATTTCAGCAGTTAATTTTGCAATAGAATCGTGATAAAATTTTGCTACTGCCAATATCTTCTCTTCTACCGCAAAATGATGTTTTAATTTAGTTGTAAAAAGCCCAATTGCATAGTCAACTTTACCTTTATCATCTGTTGGTAAGCCTTTGTAAACAGGAGCATCTTTTTTAAGCAATTGCGATAGTATTAAAGCTTCGTGATGTTCTCTTGATAATGGAGCTAAGGCTTCGTGGCGTTTCATAATAAATATTTTATTGGTAAAATGTATTCAATTGTTGAAGAGTATTCTTCGTCAAATACTCAGGATAAAGTTGCAACAAAAGTTTAATTTATATTCTACAACTTGTATCATAAATCTTTTCTATTAAATTTTCTAACAGATAACCATGCTGGAACAACAATCCAAATGAGTAATACAAGAAATGAAATAATTAAACCAACTGTGGTACCAAAAAAGTTTTTGAATACTGCACCTGTATAACCCATTAATGCAGAAATATCCATTTTTAATAAAATAAGTATTCTACCTAAATCAATAGGATTAAATGCACTAATGCCAACCATTGCTTTTTCTAAAGGATAATCGGCTAACTGAAATAACAAAAATAAAATCAGTCCATCGAACAGCAATGTAAAATAAAGCCATAGCAATATAGCTGCTCCAATACCTTTTGCCTTATCTCTAATTTTTACAGTTGTTAGCATTGCAATAGCTACAAAGATGATGGATAGTACAATGCCAATTGCAATCATCATAAAACCTGTTGAGGTGGTTTGATATAATAAAATAGGAATACCAACTCCAATAAAATAAGCAGCAGACATTGCCACTGCAATACCAAAAAATAAACTCAACCAAATGGTTTTTCGTTTGAGTGGTTGACTAACCAATAGCTCTATAAACTCTGCACTATTGTATAAATAGATGGTTGCAAATACAATGCTTACTAATGGCACAATAATTAAAATTACATTGAGTAAACTTAGCAACCCCTTTGCATTGTTATCTTCCAAACTAAGTACACTTAAAGAAAGTACTAAGAGAAATAATGTGTATGCCAATACAATTTTGCTACGCAAAATATCTACCAAAACATATTTAATTATTTTATTCATGTTATGCACTTATCATTACGTTAGCAATAGCTTTTGACAATTTTATTTCACCCGTTTCTGCTTTTAAACGCTCAATTGATTTATGAAAGCGAAGCTGACCATCTTGCATGTACATTACTTGAGTAATTAAATCATCTAACTCACTTAAAACATGTGAGGTTATGAGAACTAGCTTCCCTTTATTCTTTTCAAGAATAATTTTTTCTTTCAATATTTCAGAAGATAGAGGATCTAAACCAGCTGTTGGTTCATCTAAAATCAACACATCAGGATTAAACATAAATGCCAAACAGGCACTTACTTTTTGTCGAGTTCCGCCAGATAAAGTGCTCATTCTTTTATCAAGTAATTGTTGTAACCCAAAAGCTTTAATTAAATCATCATCTATTTGTTTAGTGTACCTGCGAATGTCTTTCATCATATTTAATAATTGTCCAATAGACATATTATCTGGATAACGACCAATTTGTGGCATGTAACCAATGTTTTCTCTGTACTGCCAAGAATGTAAAATATTTTTTTCGTTGAAAGTAATAAACCCATTGTCTGGTACAACCATGCTTAACATACATTTTATAAGTGTTGTTTTACCACTACCATTGGGGCCAATAAGTGCAATACATTCACCTTTGTTGCAATTGAATGAAACATTGTTTAAGGCAATTAATTTACCGAATTTTTTACTCACATTACTTGCAATAATCATAACGGTAAGGGTTTCATTAAGGGAAATTCGTCTTTCAAGTTTTCTGGTGTTATACTTGGAATTACTTTTTCGGTTTTATCCATTAATGCAGTAATAAAACTTCTAAACAACATCATTGCTGGAGGATTTTTTTCAACAATCATACTGTACATACTCACTGGTCTGTAAGGTATATCGCCAATTTTATCTTTGTTTAAATCGTAGCCTTCATATTTATCCCAATAATTATTATTGAACTTATTAAGTACTAAAGAACCATTGGTACCCACATCGAATGTATTGCCAATAAAGTTGTTGTGTTGTAATACAATATCCATGCAACTTGCTTGAATTTTTAAACCCCAACCATTGTTTTGAAAAACGTTTCGTTCCATTAAAATTCTACTTGCACCTTCAACAAAAATGCCACTTGTATTTTTTTCAAAACGATTGCCTTGTATATGACTGTCGGATATTTCTTTCAATAAAATTCCATAAGATGCATCGCCCCAATTTTCTTTAAAATAGTTACCAAACATTTTTACATGGTTACTAAACATCACGGCAACACCAGCTCCATTATTTTCAAAAATATTTACTGCATAGGTATCATTATTGCTAAACATAAAATGCAAACCATAACGCATATTTCTATACGAATTATTTCGCCAAATAATAGAATTAGTAACAAACTCAAAATAAATACCGTCTCTATGACCTGTTATTTTATTGGCTATTATTTGTAAGCTATCACATTTCCAACAATGAATTCCATTGCCACTTTGTTGTTCTTCTTTGGCACTTGCTGATAGTTTATTATTTTGAATTAAGCAGTTGATACTGTTCTGTAGATAAATACCAAAAAAGCAGTTCTGTACTATATTGTTTTCTATTTTAACATTAGAAACATTGTACAATTTAATACCTGCAAAATCTACAATGCTTGATACACCTGATTTTTGAATCTTTAACCCATTTATAATAACATACGAAGATTGAACAGAAATAATTTCGTATTTAAATTCTCCATCTAATATTGGGTAATTAATTCCAATTAAAGTAATGGGTTTATTGATGATAAAATTTTTCTCATAATAAGTACCAGCATGAATAAATATAGTGTCGCCTGCATTGCAAGCATTGAATGCACTAGTAATGGTAACATACTTTTTTTGCTTACCAACTTCAATAGACTTTGCTTGATTAACAATGGTAATTAATAAGAACAATATGGTGCAGACAATTTTCATTTGAATAATTCACTCCAGTTAACTTGTTCACCATTAAATTGTTTCCTAGCTTTTTGCAAATCGTTTTCATTTCCAAATGCTGCTATATTACCATTCATAGGACTTCTTAAAGATTCACTTTTTAAAAGTTTTGCTTCGGTAGATTGTAAAAACTGTTGTGTATTATTAAAATCAACTAAATATATTGAGCTAATTTCTTGCTCATCAATAGATTTTATTTTATGAAAAGAAATTAAGCAAAGTACATCATCGAACTTAAATACTTTCCCTTTTTTTGTAACCAATTCGGCAGCAAATTTTTTATCGCTGATAGTCATTTTACAGAAGTAACAATTATCTACCCCAACTTGAATTGCTTCAGGTTTTGTATTACAACTACTTAAAGAAAACATACTAATTGCTGCAATAATTGGTAAAGATGAAAGTTGCCTACGTTTGTGTTTTCTCCACTCTACAACAACAGCAATCAACAACAATAAACCTGCACCAATAAATATCCATCCACCAATATCAGGTATTGAATATGCTCCAAAATTTAGTAATTGTTTAAACCCAATTAATGGAGGCTGATAAGCCATACCAGGTACAACAATTGCAGCATTGGGATCTAAATCATGACCATAACTATACTCCCATCGCCAAAAATCAATCATAGCAATAACACCAAACAAAACAAACAAAACAAACAAGATATTTAACCACTTTCTTTTTGCAATCAACGCAACTGCTATAAAAGCAATAACAAAAAATACAATAATGTATGGCAAAATAGTAAACTCAAAAAAGTCTTCGTTATGCAATGTTTTCATACCAATGTAGTGATTCAGACCATTGATAATATCAACATTGCCCTTTAATCCATTTGCATGAATTTGTAAACCCAAACCTTCAGGAT
Organism: Asaia bogorensis; assembly: GCA_943371535.1. Lineage (GTDB taxonomy): Bacteria > Bacteroidota > Bacteroidia > Chitinophagales > Chitinophagaceae > UBA1930. The sequence goes on from CALRVE020000014.1 coordinate 26,649, forward strand.
ATTGTGGTGCATCTAATTCTATTCTCCAAATTGGTGTAAATAAAACTACTACCAAAGCAATTCCTGCAATAAAAACGAATGTTCTATTTGTGATAGACATTTTATTGTTCATGATCCTATATTTTGAAATGATTGCTGTTTACTGCTTTGCTGCAGGTGGCAACAAAACGCCATCAATAACATGCACAACACCATTTGTAGTAATAATTGATGCTGTAATAGTTGCAGAATTATTCAACATAATTTTCCCATCTTTCACACTAATAATTACATTATCTCCATTTACCATACCTAACACTTGCCCATCTGTAAAGCTTTCAGCTTTTAATGCAGCAACAGCTACATGATATTGAAGTATGTTTTGTAGGTCTTCTTTTTTATCATCTTTCATTAATGCATCTAATGTTTCTTTGGGTACTTTATTAAAAGCATCATTGGTGGGTGCAAAAACTGTAAATGGTCCTGCATTAGAAAGTGAGGTAACTAACTCAGCTTGTTTTAATGCTGCTACTAAAGTGGTATGATCTTTTGAAGACACAGCAACTTTTACAACATCTTTAGCAGATACATCGTCTTGTACACTTTCTTGTCCACCTGCCGAAGTACTTACTTGCTCTGTACTTTGAGCATTTGAATTAGCTGCTGGCTCGTTACAAGCAAATAAAATACCTACCGAAAAAAAAGTAAGTAATTTAAAATATGTTTTCATAATAATAAGTTTAAGGTAAAATATTTAAGGTTGAAAAAACTAGCTTGCATGCATTAACATACAAGCCAGTTACAAAAATTATTTTTTAGATCCACTATCTACTTTAGCATAATTTTTACCAGTACTAAATAAAAGTGGCACATTGCTGCCAGCTGGAGAAACTCTTATATAACCAGACATTTCTTGATGCAATGCACTACAAAAATCGGTACAGTACATTGGAAACATACCCACTCTATTGGGAACCCATTTTAAAGTTTGGGTTTCACCAGGCATAATTAATAACTCGGCATTGGCTGCACCTTTTATTGCAAAACCATGTGGTACATCCCAATCTTGTTCTAAGTTAGTTACATGAAAATACACTTCATCACCCAGCTTAATACCTTCAATATTATCAGGTGTTAAATGTGATCGAATGGCTGTCATGTAAACTCTTACTTTATTGCCCTCTCTAACAACTTTAGTTGTACCCTCGCCTTTAGATACTTGAGGGTGATTATTTTCATTGATATTAAAAAATTTGAGCGACTTATTTTTAATTACATCTGCCGATACTGCTTGTGCATAGTGTGGTTCACCAATAGTTGGGAAGTCTAAAATAAGTTGCATTTTATCGCCACTAATATCAAACAATTGTGCACTTTGTGAAAGTTCTGGACCTGTTGGTAAATACCTGTCTTTCGTAATTTTATTGTAAGCAATTAAATATTTTGCATTTGGTTTTTTACTATCTCCACCTGGAATACATAAATGCCCAACAGAATAATAAGTAGGTACTCTATCTAACACTTTTAAATCTTTGATATTCCATTTTACAACTTCACTACTTACAAAGAAAGTGGTGTAAGCATTTCCTTTTCCATCAAACTCTGTATGTAAAGGACCTAAGCCAGGTTTTTTAACTTCACCAAACAATGCAGCTTCATATTTAATTACTGGAATACCATCGTATTCGCCTTCATAGGCTTTATCGGCAATAGCTTTTTGAATTTTATCGAAACTAAATACAGGAATTAATGCAGCTAATTTTCCACTTCCAACAATGTACTCACCCGTTGGATCAACATCGCAACCATGAGGAGATTTTGGACATGGAATCATATAACAAATATCTTTTAATACATCTGCATCTAAAACAGTTACTTCAGTTTTAATTTCACTTGTTGCCGAATGTGTTTTATCGCTATAAGTATTGTGTGCATACTTTACTTTTTCTTTTCTTCCTTTACCTGCTTTAAGATATTCTTCAGCCTTTTTCCAATTAACTGCCATGATAAAATCTTTATCTTTCTGAGAAGCATTAACCTCTAATAAAGTATTGGCTTGCTCAGTATTATAACAGCTAAAGAAAAACCATCCATGTGATTTACCTTTACCAGCATGACTTAAATCAAAGTTTACCCCAGGGCATTGAATTTGAAAAGCTAAATTCATTTTCCCATCTTCTTTTGCAACACTTATGAAACTGATTGTTCCTTTAAAATTTTGCTTATAGGTATTGATAGGAATATCGCCATTAACATTATCAGGAGGAATACTAAAACGAGTACCAGCAACTACATATTCAGTATTTTCTGTAATAAATGGTGAGCTGTGATTACCTCCACTATTGGGCAATTCAATAATCTCTGCAGTTCTAAAAGTGGTTAAATCAATTCTTGCAACACGAGGTGTATTATTGGCATTTCCAAATACCCATCTTCCATCAATTTCACCATTCGTTTGCGACATTTCAGTATGGTGCAAATCATCCCAAGGTACCATACCATGAGAAGTGTTTAACATAGGTTTGGTTTCCTCGCTATAACCCCAACCTTTTTCTGGATCTACAGAAAAAACAGGAATTACACGTAATAATCTACCTGACGGAAGTCCGTAAACACTCATTTGTCCACTAAACCCTCCAGATACAAAATTGTAAAACTCATCGTACTTACCAGGTGCCACATAAGCTTTTGCAGCTGCATTGGCATCAACAGCATTACCTGCATTTTTGGGTTTACAAGCACTAAAACTTAGCAACAAAAACAATGCACTACCAACAAGTGGAATTTTATTTATTTTTTTCATATACATTAATTTTTAAGTATTTAAGGTTGAACGAACAATTACTTTACTCCATCATTTTTACGCATAAATTCATAAAGCCCTTTTGCTTCTTCATCGGTTAAGTTTTGGTTGGGCATTCTTACTAAACAAATCTCAAGTTGTGCTTGTGCTTCTGGATCTTTATTAATCATTTCATCTGTATTGGTTATAAAGTTTAAAATCCATGGTGCAGTTCTTCTTGTTGTTACACCTTTCCAACCTGGACCTACTAATTTTTCGTCAGATAATTTATGGCAGCTTCCGCATTTAACGCCAAAAGCTTTTTCTCCATTGCTTGATAGGGTTGCATCTAATGTTGCACTTGGCTGATAATCTTTATACTTACCTTCACCTCTATGAGGATCATAAGAAGGATTTTCATTTGCTGGCGTTTCGTTACTTGAAGTTGCAGCTGATTTATTAGCTGTACCATTTTGATTGCCACAAGCGTAGATTAAACTTGTAATAAATAATAATAAAATTAATTTTTTCATGGTTGATAAATTATTAATTGTTGATAATTGAATACAAGATTACTCTAGCTAAAATCATTGCTTTATGCGTTGAATCATATTTATAAAAGGATTTGTTGAAGTAGTATATTTTATAAGTATTCCCCTACTATAAACACTAAAAAACTGACAACAATCATATATTATACTTTACAACATCACTTTCGCAATTGATGCATTAGAGTAGGTTGCACCTGAAACTTTATAGCATGATAGATATTGATATATTATTAACATGGGGGGCTTGCTACAAAAAAGTAAAAGCAGGAGAAATTATTTTTTTTGAAGGGAGCAGCTGTAACTTCTATTATCAAGTTGTTGAAGGAAGAATAAAGTGGGTAAATATTAATGAAGAAGGAAAAGAATATTTACAACAATTAATAGAACCGAATGATTGCTTTGGCGAACTTCCATTATTTGATGGTGGCAAATATGCGGCAACAGCAATTGCTGAAGTAGATAGTTTAATTATACGTTTACACCAATCTTCTTTTCATCAATTGATTGCAGAAAATAGTGCATTGCATTTTAAATTTTCAAAACACTTAGCTGAAAGATTACGTTTTAAATTTCATGTACTAAAAGAAATGGCTCATCATGATCCAGAAAAAAGAATTGGTGCATTATTAAATTATTTAAAAGAGCAACAACAAAATATTTGCCCTAAATGCTGCCAAATAAAATTAACGCGTCAACAAATTGGTGATATGTGTGGCTTAAGAGTAGAAACTGTTATTAGAGCAATGAGATTTATGCATGAACGTGGTGAAATAAATATTACTAAAGGGAAAGTGTATTTAAGAGATATGACTCAAATCATACAAAAACCCTGTTCAAAATAGTTGTTTTGTACGAACTTTTATAACATGACTGTTGCTAAATGGATTAGAATTTCTCTTATAAACCTATTGATCGTTGCATTGCTAGGAGTTATAATGCGATATAAAATTTTGTATAGCTTACCGTTCATTCAACAAAAACATGTTTTGCATGCTCACTCTCACTTTGCTTTTGCTGGTTGGCTCTCTCTAATCTTAATGGCATTAATGGTTGAGGCAGTTGGTAGTCAAAAAAATAAAAACTTATTTCCAAAATATAACATTTTGCTTTTCAGCAATCTACTTGCAGCGTATGGAATGCTCATTAGTTTTACCATCCAAGGGTATGGTTTATTCTCCATTAGCTTTTCTACACTTTCAATATTTATATTCTATTTTTTTGCTGTTCGTTTGTGGAACGATATTAACTCAATTGATGTAAAACAAGTAAATCATCTATGGTTTAAGGCTGCGTTACTGTTCAACATAATATCATCTATTGGTGCTTTTGTATTGGCTTTTTTAATCAGCAATAAAACCATACATCAAAATTGGTATTTGGCAGCAGTATACTTTTTTTTACACTTTCAATATAATGGTTGGTTTTTATTTGCTTGCCTAGGTTTACTATTTCATCAATTACAAAAAGTAAATATTAGGCATGCTTCATTCATTCATATATTTTGGATGTTTGGGTTGGCTTGTGTACCAGCCTACTTATTATCTACGTTATGGATGAATTTACCCAATTGGATTTATGCAATAGTCATAATTGCAGCTATTATTCAAGCGGTAGGTTGGATATTATTTATTCGTACAATAAAAATTATTAAACCATTATTTTTAACTGCCAAAACTAAAATACCAATTGTATTATTTAGTCTGTCGGCTGTTGCTTTAAGTATAAAATTACTATTGCAATTAATGTCTACCATTCCACAATTAAGTGATTTAGCATTTGGGTTTAGGCCTATTGTTATTGGCTATTTGCATTTGGTTTTACTAGGTATTATTACACTTTTTATATTAGGATATTATGTTTTAACAAACCCCTTACTAATTAGTAATACAAATAAAAAAGGAATTGTAATTTTTACAATTGCAGTAATAGTAAATGAGTTTTTATTACTGTTACAAGGTGTTACATTTATGGGTTACATTATCTTGCCATTTGTAAATGAAGCTCTTTTATTTGCTGCCATACTTTTATTTGCTGGAATATTTATGATGAATTTAAATAGTAATGTGATTAGAGTCATACACAAGAAAAAATAATCAAATCAATTTTGCTAAAATATTTAATTATGAAAAATTTAGCAGAACAACCAGTAGGATTATTAGTAGTCAACAATTTTAAAACAGCTAGTGTTTTTTCAAAATATCAAATAGATTTTTGTTGTGGAGGAAAACGAACATTAGCTGAAGCATGCACACAAAAAGGCATTAACGTAAATGAAGTAATGAACGATTTGAACTTGCTGAGCAAAACAAACAATGATGTAATGCCATTTAATGAAATGAGCTCATCCGAATTAATTAGTTACATTATTATTCATCATCATTTTTATACAAAGCAACACATGCCTATTATTTTGGAGCATTTACAAAAAGTTGCTTTTAAACATGGAGAAAAGTTCACTAATATGTCTAAGGTTGCTCAATTGTTTGAAGCATTACATGTAGATATGTTGCAACACATGCACAAAGAAGAAACCATTTTATTTCCGGCTATAAAAGAACTTACACAACAAAAAACAGTTGATGTAGAGAGCAGTTCAAACTTTATACTACAAATAATTGAAAACATGGAGGCAGAACATACAACTGCAGGAGACATGCTTGCTAGTATAAAAGAATTAACCAACAACTTCACACCTCCAGAAGAAGCTTGCACTACTTTTAGAATTAGTTTGCAAGAATTACAAGATTTTGAAACCAACTTACATCAGCATGTACATTTGGAGAATAATATTTTATTTAATAGGGTAAGTGAGGGTTCATTAAGCTTAAATGATTAAACAAACTTTTTTTGTGGGAATAAGCAATAAATTAGCTTGTATTCGGTTGAAACTGAGTATTTAAAAGGCTTAAAAAAAGCATTTCTGCAAAATAATTAAAAAAGTTTGCAGAATTTACTAAGATAACCTTACTTTTGCCGTCCTAATTTTTAACAGTCATGTTAGCAGTAGTCAAAATCGCAGGTCAACAATTTAAAGTACAAGCAGGAGATAGTTTGTACGTTCCTCATTTGCAAGGAAATACCGGAGACAAAGTTGAATTCAACGATGTTTTAATGGTAGATAACAGTGGTACTTTAACTGTAGGCAGTGCTGTAAAGGCAACTGTTACTGCAGAAATAGTAAGTAGCTTAGTGCAAGGAGATAAAGTGATAGCTTTTAAAATGAAAAGAAGAAAAGGTTTCAGAAAAAAGCATGGTCATAGAACTCACTATACTAGGATCAAAATTGAAAGTATCGCTTAATCAAATTACAAATGTTCAATTCCAAATACAACATATTTGGAATTTGATTTTTAAAATTTTATACAATGGCACACAAAAAAGGTGAAGGTAGTGTAAAGAATGGTAGAGACTCAAACAGCAAACGTTTGGGTGTAAAAATTTTTGGTGGACAACCAGCAGCATCTGGTAATATTATTGTTCGTCAAAGAGGTACAGTTTACCATCCTGGTAAAAATGTTGGAGTTGGAAAAGACTTCACATTATTTGCATTAGCAGATGGTACAGTTGAATTTAGAAAAACAAAAAACTCTAAAACAATTGTGTCTGTAAGCGAAGTTGTAGCAACCGCTTAAAAAAAAATTTTGTAGTTACAAAATTCTTTTTACTTTTATGGTATTAACTAACCATTAAATTTAAAAAAAATTATGGCAACTGCAAAAAAAGCTGCTCCAAAAAAAGCCGCTCCTGCTAAAAAAGCAGCTCCTGCAAAGAAAGCTGTTCCAGCTAAAAAAGCTGCTCCAGCAAAGAAAGCTGCTCCAGCAAAGAAAGCTGCTCCAGCTAAAAAAGCTGCTCCTAAGAAGAAATAATTTCTTTCTTACAAGCGAAATAAAAAAACCCTGTACTAGTACAGGGTTTTTTGTTTGTATTCAGTTTCTATTTTTTATCAAATAATTCAAGCAACTTCTTTTCATTGCTAGTAAGCGGTTTTATGTATTTAAAAGTTTTAAAAGGTACTTTTTGTATAACTTTATAACTAGCACAGGATGTTTTAGATAAAGTGTTATTTGCATTATTGGATAAGCTTGCAAGATTTTGTTCATCTGGTTTTAAAATAGGCATATTATCTACTTGAGATAGATAAATATCAAACCCTTGATTGTTATTTCCAATTTTTCTTTGTTGATCTTTAAACTGGGTAATTGCATTAGGCATTGCAGCTAAAACATTGGTATCTGGTATTTTATATCCAAATACTATTTGATTGTCACCAGGTAATTTTTTTAAATGAAATTTTTTACCTCCTACTTCAAAGATTGTATCAATTGCTTGTTCAAATCTAGTGTTCGTTTCTGTTTGAACAGTTTGTGCATTGAGTTTTGTAAAACAAAACAATATAAAAAAGTATCGCATAACAAATAATTTAATTAGCTAATTTAATATTACTTGTTTAAACAACGGTACTTTATTTGTTAAAATATTTATTTGCTTTTATTATTCAGCAACATCCATTTTGCGGTTTCGTAAAATGAACTGGTAAATGATGAAAATTGTTTTTTCAATTGTTTTTCTCTTTCTGCCGACCAAGTAATGTTATTACTTTTTAGTGGCAACAACTGTTCTTGATCGAAACGAATATTTTTTATGAAATAAAACGAATCGGTAACCCAACCAATTTTACCTTCATCGTGATGTATAACAAACGCACCATTGCCTTTTTTCTTTGGGTGAAGCACATCTCTACCCAATGTAGTATTTAAGCAAGGTAATTGAACCAACCCTGCAATAGTGGGTAAAACATCTATTTGAGAAACAACTTCTGTACGATGTTGTGCTTGTAATAAAGAAGGAGCATAAAATAATAAAGGAACATGTTCATCACTTAATCTATTATGTGTCCAAACACTTGGATACATGGCTGTTGCATTACCCTCAACGCCATGATCTCCTACAAAAACAAAAATGGTATTTTCAAAGTACTTTTCCTTTTTCACCAATTCAATAAAATATTTAATTGAATAATCCATATATGCAAAAGCATTAAACTCGGCACTCGATAAAAATCCATATTTCTCCAATGTATCTTTTGGAATTTCTTTTTGTATAAAATCTTTATCGCTTTCAGGAATTGTATAAGGTCTATGATTATCGGCTGTTTGAATAATTGCAAAAAATGGTTTTTGTTCTTGTTGTAAAACTGCATTACTTTCTTTAAATAAATCTTTATCGCTAATGCCCCACACATTTACTTTAGGCGAAGTGTAACTACCTTCTTCAAATAATTTCACTCCTTTAATATTATTTAATAACCCTCTGTAATTATTAAATTCACTACTTCCTCCAATAAAATAAAATTTACTATACTCTTCAAAATTGTTAATGATGGTATGCTGATTAATACTTTCTTCGTTACGACTGCTAAATTTAGACAACTGTACATCTGGAATACCAGTTAAAGTAGCAAACACACCACGAGCCGTTGCAAAATGTGGTGTAAAACATCGATCAAAAAAAATTCCTTCTTTAGTGAGTTGATTAAAATATGGAGTAGCATTTAATGGATTACCACTCATGGTACTTTTATACATGCTAAAACTTTCGCAAATAACCAATACAATATTGGGCTTACTTTCTAATGCCCTACTACTTGGATATACTACTCTTTGAAATGATTGTTTTACTTGTATAGTTGGTTCTAACTGCAAAAAATTGGCTACTTCTTTATACGCATTTTTCACCAAATCATTATCTGCTTCAGGTGTTCTAAAACGTAAAGTAGTAAAAAAATTTTGCAAGGGGTTTAAAGCTAAATAGCTTTTGAAGTTATCCTTAAATACAAATGCATCTTTCCATTTTAATGGTTTAAAAGAAAAGCTTCCATAAATACCCAAACTCATCGAAAGAATGATTAAAATGTACCATTTTCTTTTATAAATAATTTCAACTTTACTGTTTACCAACTCAACACGTTGATGTGTTTTTTTATACAATTGATAAAAAAAATAAGCTACTAATAACAGTGCCAATATCATCCAAAATAATGGATACGATTGCCACAACATTTCAAATGAAATTTTAGCATCTTCTGCAAAATTTAATGCACTTGCATTTAAACGTGTACTTACATAAGCAAAATGACCATAATCGGCTCCAAAAAAGAACATCAATAAAAAAGTAGCGGTTGCTAAATAAATAACCCAAACACGTCGTGCAGCCAGAGAACTGTATGGTGAAAATTTAGGAATTAAACTAAACAGTACAATTGGAACCAATAAAATACAAATCCATCGAATATCAAAACGTATACCCATTAAAAAAGCACTCAATACCTGACGTAACTCTACTTCCACCGGTTTAAATGCTACATAAGTTGAAATTCTGAATAAAGTAAATACACCTAAAAAAATAAAAAACAATTTTACTACCCACTGTAAAGTTTTAGGCATTTGCCATTTTAATAACATGAGCTACTATTTACTTTTTTTATTGGTTAATAACAGATATCGAGAGGTTTCGTAAAATGCATCTGTAATAAAACGCATAGCTTTTGTTGCACTATCGTTTTGCACAACGCTATTTTCGTTCATGTTCAAAAAGTTTTCTACTTTATTATTCTTCAATTGATAATTATAGAAATAATCTTTATTGAGTACACCAACCAATTTTGCCATTTCATCAAAAATAAATGTATGATTAGTGTTTTGAACAGCACTATTAAAGAGGTTTCTACCCAATGTTGTATTTACATAACCAATGTTGCATAAATGAGCAATGCTAGGCAATACATCAACCTGAGAAGCAGGTATATCGTACAACTTAGGTTGCAAAATTTTAGGTGCATAAAACAATAATGGCACATGCATATTGGTTAATCCTTGGCTAGTGTATACATTAGGCAGCATATTACCTGCATCGCCACGTATACCATGATCACCAATGAATACAAATAAAGTATTATCAAAATACTTTTCTTTTTTGGCGGCTTCTATAAATTTTTGATAACAGAAATCGGTGAATCGAAATGCATTGTATTCTTCAACACTCTCAAAACCATATTTTTTCAACGTGTCTTTAGGTACATTCAACTTTTTAAATTCACCCATATCTTCTTCTGGAATGGTGAATGGTCTGTGATTATCGGCTGTTTGAATAACTGCAAAAAAAGGCTTGGTTTGTTTGGCTAATACTTCATTGGCTTCTAAAAATAAATTCTTGTCGCTAATACCCCAAACATCTATTTCTTTTGCTTTATAACTACCTTGTTCATATAAATTCAAACCTTGAATATTGTTGGTGAGTAAACCACGAATATTGGCCCAGCTGCTACTACCTCCTAAAAAATAAAATTTTTCTTTGTTGGTAAAATCATTGATAATAGTATGCTGATCAACAGCTGAAGGATTACGACTAGATGTTTTACCTTGTTGCACATCTGGCACTCCTGTTATAGTAGCCCAAACGCCTCTTGCTGTGCCATAAGCAGGAGAAAATGCTCTATTGAAGTAAATACCTTCCTTACACATAGATGCAAAAAATGGAGTGGTATTTAAAGGATTACCATGCATAGAACTTTTGTATGATGAAAACGATTCGCAAATAACCAATACTACATTCTGTATTTTTTTACTTGTACTATCACTTGCATTAGGAAGTATGGTTCTTTTAAAATTGAGGTTTATACTATCTTTCTCTGTTACACCTAAATACTCACTCATCCAAGCATAATGCTCTTGCATTTTTTCTTTACTATAAGTTGCTTCTCTAAAACTTAATGTGCTAAAAAAAGATTGAAATGGATTTAGAGCAACATTAGCTGCATAATCACTTCCTAAGCTAAATGCATCGCTCCAACGCAAAGGAAACTGACCACCTTTTACTACAATTCTACCTACAATAGCATAGCTGATAATTATTACAAACGCAACGCCCCAAAGTAGACTGCTTTTTTTAGTTGCGTAATTGGGTTTACTTAATATAAAATTGTAACTCAATTTTACTACCCAAATTAACAATAGTATTGCTCCTATTAAAGCCAAACCATTCCACCCCAAATGATAGCTTTGCCACATCATGCCAAAAGAAATTTTAGCATCTTGTAAAAAATTAAGTACACTAGCATTTACACGTTGTTGTAGGTATGCATAATTGCCAAAATCTACAGCATAAAAAATACACCAAGCCACAATAAAGAAAGTCCAAATGCCCATAGCAACTCTTCTACCCCATTTTTTATTAATGGGATGTAAGAAAGGAATGCTACCTACAATAAAAAGCATGAGCATCATTATAGCAACTACTCTTAAATCGAAACGCATGCCTAACCAATATGCTGCTTTTAAAGAAATGGTTTTGCTGATATTGGTTTTGAAAATAATGACCAATAACCAACGTAAAAAACTCATGAGTAACAAAAAAATAATGCCGGTTTGTATAATCCAAACTATATAACGAGGTATCTTTAATTTTTTCATCATAACGTACAAATGTAAATAATAATGGCAAGCAAGCGTTGCCATTTATCAATCATTATCTTTACAATTATGGCAAGTGTTATAGTAGGAATTTCTTTTGTTGATAAGCTAATCAATTGGTTCATTAAAGCCGATCAATATTTGTTTATTCAAATGAATACTCAATGGACCAATTCAACACTAGACCATATTTTTCCTTGGTATAGAGATAGCAATACTTGGATTCCATTGTATTTTTTTTTATTGCTTTTTACAGCAATCAATTATAAAAATAAAATTTGGCCTTGGTTATTAATGATTGCAGTTACCGCAACTTTATCGGACCAAATAAGTAGTAATTTTTTTAAGAACTTTTTTGAACGTCCAAGACCTTGTAACGATATTTTCATACAATTACAAGGTAGGTTATTGTTAAACAGATGTCCTAGTAGTTTTAGTTTTACCTCCTCACATGCCACAAATCATTTTGCAGCAGCCATGTTTTTATTTCTAAGCTTGAAACCTGCTTTTAAAAAATGGGGATATTGGTTGTTTATTTGGGCTGCCACTATTAGTTATGGCCAAGTGTATGTAGGTGTACATTATCCATTAGATATTTTAGGAGGTTGTGTTGTTGGCAGTTTTATTGGTTATTTAACTGGTAAATACTTTAATGGTAAATTTGGTTTTACTAAAAAGACTCATCTTGCTAATAATCAATAAAACCAATGTTTACAAGGTTTACAGCCTTAATTACAATAAATATTGTAACATTGCAATAACTATTTATAGTTAACATGATTGAAATATTTATTATCATAGGTCTAATTATTTTGAATGGACTTTTTTCCATGTCGGAAATTGCACTTATTTCGGCAAGAAAAGCAAGATTAGAAGGGCAAGCCAATAGAGGCGATAAAGAAGCAAAAGCTGCACTAGAATTAGCCAATAATCCAGATACATTTTTATCAACTGTTCAGATTGGTATTACACTCATTGGAATTTTAACGGGTATATTTTCTGGCGAAACCATTAAAGTAAAATTAATTAATTGGCTGAATGAATTTGAGTCGTTAAAACATTATAGCAATAGCATTGCAACAGTGATTATTGTAATTTTAATTACTTATTTATCGTTGGTGTTAGGAGAACTTTTACCTAAAAGAATTGGTTTAAGTAAGCCAGAAAATATTGCCAAATTGGTGGCTCCACCAATGAAGTTGATTTCTACCATTACTTTTCCGTTCATTTGGTTATTGAGTGTTTCAACCAATTTTTTATCTAAGTTATTTGGCATTACTACCAACGACTCTCATGTAACTGAAGAAGAAATTAAAGCCATTATTAGTGAAGGAACAGAACAGGGTACTATTGATGAAGCAGAACAAGAAATTATTGAACGAGTTTTTCATTTAGGTGATAGAAATATTACTTCTTTAATGACACATAGAAGTGATATTGAGTGGTTAGATTTAAACAAAACCATTGGAGAAGTTAGGGCAGAAATGAAAGAAGCCATTCACTCTGTTTATCCTGTTTGCGAAGGAAATATTGATAATGTAAAAGGTATTGTTTCTATTAAAGACTTGTTTTTAAATAATAACAACTTGATGTTAGCTGAAGTAATGAGCCAACCCATGTATGTGCCAGAAAACAATACTGCTTACCAAGTATTAGAAAAATTTAAAGAAACTAAAATTCATCATTGTTTTATTGTAGATGAGTATGGAAGCATAGAAGGATTGATTACATTGAATGATATTTTAGAAGCAATTGTTGGCGATATTCCACAAACAGATGAAGAAGATTATGAAATTACTGAACGTGCCGATGGAAGCTTTTTAATTGATGCACAAATTCCATTTTATGATTTCTTACATAAAGTAGAAAAAACAGAGTGGATGAATGATGCAGAGCATGACTTTGATACTTTGGCTGGCTTTATTTTACATGAAATGAAAGAAATTCCAAGTACTGGTGATAAATTAACTTGGAGAGGTTTTGAATTTGAGATTGTAGATATGGATAAACATCGAATTGATAAAGTTTTGGTAACTATACAAAACAATCTGTAAATTTCATCGTTCTTAATATCAAATTCCCCTAATTTGAACTTCTTCAAAAAAATAAAAGACTTGTTCGAAACCCCCGATAAAGCCCCTACGCATGGCGACTGGTTTTATCATACAAAACTATTGTCTCGTAAACTCATTATTTTTTATAAGCAAATTGCCTCGTCTAAAAACTCAACAGCATTATTTAAAACAGGTGAACCAATTTTACCCCCTGAACTTACATTTAATGTTACAATAGACCATGTGAAAAATACTTGGGGCAAACCAAGATGTAGCTTTAATAACAAAAAAACAGATACGAATATTCAAGTGTTTTTTTATAGAAGAAACTATGTTTACGAAAACACATTAATACAACTGCAATTCTTTAATCAACAATTATTTTTTGCATGTATTGAAGTTGGCAAGAGCATGATGAATGAAGAAACAAAATTGAAGATGCTAAACAACATACTACCCAACTTTATAACAAGTAATTTTAAAAGCACCAAAGAAATTCCCATTTTTACGGATACAGATAATAATTATTTGTTGATAGAAGATGAAATAAACCTAAATATTTGTTTTATTGCAGGAACATTTTCTAATGAGCAGCTATCCATTTTAGAACAAGCTTTAGACAAAGCCAATAATCACTTTGAAAGTGATTTATAGTTATTGAAAAACACTATCGTTCAACCCTTTATTAATACTATAATTGGTATATACAATTTCTACTTTACCTTTTTTATTTTTCATTTTATCTTTTAATTCCTTAGCTTTTTTATCATCATCATCAAACTCCATTGTAATGCCTTTAGGCATTTTATAATCTTTAGTGTTGAAGCTGAACACCAATTTATCGGGCAAACCAAAATTGCTGTATTTGCCATAACTCATTTCAATTTCGTAAGTGCCATTTTCTTTGGTAGTTGTAACAGCTTTGTAAATTAATAAAGTAGCTTCATGAATATACATAGTGGTTAATACAACATCGCTATTATCGTTTCTTGGCAATAGTTTTACCTTCTTAGTAACCAATCCTGCAATGGTTTCTGTACCTGCATCTATTACATCAAAATCGTCTGTAGTAACAACCGAACTCATATTTACCGAAACGCCACCTTTAGGTAAAATAGAAATACCACCATCACGTTTCAACTTAAATTTATTCGGCTTTTTGTAATATACTTTTACATTACCTACGGGAGCTTTAATAAATGTTACATCTGTTTTCATTCTACCATCGGCAGTATAATCATTTACTTGATCTAATTTAGCTTTTACCTTTCTAACCAAAGCATTCATGTCTTGTGCAAAAACCGATGTTGTGCAAATACTTGAAACAAGTAATGAGAACGCTATTTTAAAGAATATTTTCATTCAACTTTATTAATTGTAAATTATTGATTATTAATTACTGCCACTTTAAAGAGCTTAATAAACTTTAAACAACCTTCAACCCTAAACCTTTTACCTTTTACCTTAACTAAGTACATCTTTCTTTTTAAACACATACAAACTAGCTGCCACAAACAACACAATATGCACAGCTAATACAGTTACACTTCTAATAATTTTATCGGTGTGTTCAATACTGCCTCTAATGGTTTCATTGTTCTCATTCACTTGAATATCAAAAAATTCTTTCCAAGCAACCATGTGTGTTGTAAATAAATAAGGCTTTATAGTATTAAATAAAGGGATACTCATGGTACTTAAAATAGTAAAAAATACAATTACACTCATAGTGGTAACTATTGGACCAATGGAGTTTTCGGCAAATTGCGACAAGAAAAAACCTAGTGCAGCTACCGTTGTCATGGCTAAGGCTGCAAAACCAAATGCACCAACATAACGCCAGAAAATATCACCCTCTTCTAATTGAACTACATAATTATTTTTCAATAACAACATATCATCTGTTCCAAAAATGAGCATACTTACAAATAATGCTAAAATGGCTAACCAAACCAATAGTGCTAATGTATAAATAGTAGCTGCTAAAAACTTAGCTAGTATAAAATGAAAACGACTAATAGGTTTGGTTAATAAAAAACGCAATGTTCCAGCATTGGCTTCACCACTAATCATATCTGCAGCTATCAAAGCAATTAATAATGGCACATGTACTAAAAGCAATTGCAATAGTACATAGCAAACAAAATAACCATTAATAGTATTACCATCTATGGTTAAACTGTTTTTCAAATCGGCCATAACAAAATCTGAATACTCTTTTCCGTCAACCTTTAAACCAAGCTGAACAATTACAATTAAAGCCGTGATTGCAGCAAATGCAATATAAGTTCTTGGCCTGCGAAAAATTTTATATAACTCAATTTGTAAAAGCGTCCACATGTTGTTTTCCTGATGTTACTTGTAAAAAATAATCTTCTAAACTATGTCTTGGTTGTAAGCTAAATAATTGCACATTCATTTGAACTAAATCTGCATGCAGTTTTGGTATCAATTGTTTGTTTAGCTTTAGTACAACTGCGTTAGTTCTATTCAATTGCAAATGATTTTTCCAATTGCTTTGTTGCAATTGTTGCAAGGCAAATACATTATCGTTTGTTTGAATTTCAACAATGGTTTGTGCAGGATCGAATAATGCCAAGGCACTATCTTCTACAATTTTTTTACCTTTATCTATAATCAACACTTTTGTAGCAACTTGTTCAATTTCGCTGAGCAAATGAGATGAAACAACAATGGTTTTACCTTGTTCTTTGCTTAAATGCAAAATTAAATTTCTAATATCGGCAATACCTTGTGGGTCTAATCCATTAGTAGGTTCATCTAAAACAATCAACTTAGGATTGTGTATTAAAGCAATACCAATACCCAAACGTTGTTTCATGCCTTGCGAAAAAGTTTTAACCGAATCTTTTGCCCTTGAGGCAAGACCAACAACTTCTAATTGATGCATTAATTGTTGATGGGTAACTTTCATTCCACTCAATCGAGCAAAGAGTTTTAAATTTTCGTATGCCGACAAATACTTATAAACATCAGGTTTCTCAATTACTGCACCTACTTGTTGCAAAATTTCATTGCGATGCGTTTGCAAGTTCATACCGAACAATTCTATGGTTCCACTAGTAGGAGCAATTAGTGTAAGTAACATACGCATAGTAGTACTTTTTCCTGCTCCATTTTGACCTAGAAAGCCGTAAATATCTCCATCATTAACAGTAAACGATAAATTATCTACAGCTGTAAATTGACTGAACTTTTTTGTAAGCGATTGTACTTTTATTATTTCTTCCATCAACTATTTTGAATGGTTCAAAGATAAGAAATGCCCAACGGCATTGGGCATTTACAAATAGTTTATTGTGAATAGATTACTAAAGTTATAATGAGGCAATGTATTCCATCACTTCACTCAACGATTTTTTAAATTCGATATTTGGAGGAACCGATTTTTTATAGCCTTGGGTTAGCAAACCAGATACAATTAATTTGTAGCTACCAATACGTTGATGGTAATTATTCAAGAATTTTTCAAAGTTAAAATTATTGGCTACCGATGTTAAGTGACAATATAAATAATCGGGCTTTTTCAATTTTGCAACGTATTCAATGTCTTTCAATGGAGCATTTGCACCGATGTAAAGTACCTTAATGCCTCTGCTCTTTAATAAATAATACATGAACAATAATCCCAACTCATGATGTTCGCCTTCTGGCAAAAACAATAGCAATGTTTTATTAACTGTAAAGTGACTATTCGCTCCTTCGATACCAACAATTAGTTTTTGACGAATAATATTGGTCACTAAATGCTCTTGAGCTGGATTAATATGATTGGTTAGCCATAAAATGCCAATTCGTTCTAGAAAAGGAAAAATAATTTGTGTAATAGTTCTTTCAACCCCTTTTGACTGAATATATTTATCTAACACCAATTCAAAATCCTCAATATTCAAATCAACCATGTTTTGAATCAACTCATTTACAATTCGTTCTTGCTGAGCTTGAGCTTGAGATAATGAAAGGATTTTTTCCTTCATTTGAATCTCATTCATTTTACCAATATGAGAAATTTTGAAGCCATACTTATTCAATAAGGCGATATTGAGTACAGTTTTTAACTCATGACTACTATAGTAACGAATATTTGTATCGGAACGTTGGGGTTTTAAAAAAGTGTATCGTTGTTCCCAAATACGAATGGTATGGGCTTTGATGCCGGTTAAATTTTCTAAGTCTTTAATGGTAAAAGCATTCATAACGCACTATTTTCAGAATAACAAACAGAAAATGGTATAAAAGGTTGAACAAGAATAAAATTAATTTAAATAAAACCAGTTTTTAAGCATAAAAAAAGGAACCGAAGTTCCTTTTACATTTATTTTTTAACTTTTCGCAGGTATTCACCATATCCACTTTTGGCGTATTTATCGGCTAGTAATAATAATTGCTGATGATTGATATAGCCCATGCGATAAGCAATTTCTTCTATGCAACCAATTTTTTGACTTTGACGTTTTTCAATAACTCTCACAAATTCGCAAGCATCGGCTAAGCTATCAAAAGTACCGGTATCTAACCAAGCAGTTCCTCTGCTCATTACACCTACTTGCAATTTTCCTTGTTCTAAATACACACGATTTACATCGGTAATTTCGTATTCGCCTCTTGCACTTGGAGCAATATTTTTGGCAATTTCTACTACAGAATTATCGTAGAAATATAAACCCGGAACAGCATAATTTGATTTTGGAGCAGCAGGCTTTTCTTCAATAGAAACAGCTTGATTATTAGCATCAAATTCAACCACACCATAACGTTCAGGATCGCTTACTTCATAAGCAAAAACTGCAGCCCCGGTTAAATCGTTAAACGATTGTAATAGTTTACTGAATCCTGCACCATAAAAAATGTTATCGCCTAAAACCAATGCTACTTTATCATTCCCAATAAAATCGGCACCAATTACAAAAGCTTGTGCTAACCCATTAGGTACAGCTTGTACAGCATAAGAAAAAGTACAACCCAATTCTTTTCCATCGCCTAATAAACGTTGAAATTGTTCAGAATCTTCTGGAGTAGTAATAATTAAAATTTCATGGATACCCGATAACATTAAAACCGACAATGGATAATAAATCATGGGTTTATCATAAATAGGCATTAATTGCTTACTAATACCTTTGGTGATTGGATACAATCTTGTACCACTGCCACCTGCTAAAATGATTCCTTTCATAATGAGAAAGTTATAAGTTTAATGTTGAATGTTTAATGTTGGAATGTTGTTTTTACAACTAAAAATTATAAACCTAATTGTTGTTTATACTCTTTAAATGTTGGGTTATTTTTATCTTTTTCCGATAAAATAAATGCTGCTGTATCTAATTGCCAATCAATATTTAAGTCAGCATCATTGTACATCAATCCTCCCTCACTTGCTTTATTGTAATAATTATCGCATTTATAAAAAAAGATGGTATCATCTTCTAACACTACAAAACCATGAGCAAAGCCCCTTGGTACAAACAATTGAGTATGATTTTCTTTAGTTAATTCAACTGCAACATGTTCACCAAATGTTGGTGAATCAGGACGGATATCGACTGCCACATCTAATACCCTTCCTTGTATAACCCTTACCAATTTAGCTTGTGCATGTTCACCCTGTTGAAAATGCAATCCTCTTAAAACACCCGTTGATGATTTAGATTGATTGTCTTGTACAAAATGAACATCTAATCCGGTAAGTTTTGCAAACGTTTGCTGATTGAAACTTTCAAAAAAATAGCCTCTCGGATCTTCAAAAACAGTATCTCTAATAATATAGCAATCTTTCAATTTGGTTGCCTCAACTTTCATGCTGGTTTTATTACTGATTATGTATTATTGATTATTACTTACTGAAAAGTTATACAAACTTGCAATTCACTTACTAGCAACTAGCTACTAACGATTCACCACTCACGTTTCACTCCTCTCACCTTACACCTTACACCCTACACCTTCCACCTTTAACCTCAACTCTCTATCTCCCAACATACATATCATCATAATACTTCGCATAAGCACCAGAGGTAATGTTGTTTAACCATTCTTGATTACTTAAAAACCAATCAATTGTTTCGGCCAAACCTTGTTCAAATGTTACTGAAGGTGCCCAACCCAATTCTTGATTAATTTTTGTTGCATCAATGGCATATCGTCTATCATGACCAGGACGATCTTTTACGTACGTAATCAACTGCTCACTTTCACCTGGAGTTCTATTGAGTTTTTCATCCATTAATTTACACAACAGTTTAATCAAATCAATATTGGTCCATTCGTTAAATCCACCAATGTTATACGTTTCATTGATTTTGCCTTTATGAAAAACCGTATCAATAGCAGTTGCATGATCTTTTACAAATAGCCAATCTCTTGTATATAAACCATCACCATAAACAGGTAAAGCTTTTTGGGTGATGATATTATTGATGAATAATGGAATTAATTTTTCAGGAAAATGAAATGGACCATAATTATTACTGCAATTAGAAATAACCGTTTGCATGTGATAAGTTTCGGCATAAGCCCTCACAAAATGATCTGAAGAAGCTTTACTTGCACTATAAGGTGAATTAGGATGATAAGGTGTTGTTTCAGTAAAAAAACCTTCTTTGCCCAAAGCTCCATACACTTCATCGGTACTTACATGATAAAACAAATGTTGGCTATAATCTGCTTTCCAAAATTGTTTAGCGGTGTTCAATAAGTTTACTGTTCCAATTACATTGGTGTATACAAAATCTAATGGAGAAATGATTGAACGATCTACATGCGATTCTGCTGCTAAATGAATTACATCGGTAATTGAATGTTTTTCAAATATTGTTGCCAATGCATCTGCATCTAGAATATTTACTTTCTCAAAAATATAGTTAGACGATTGATCAATGTCTTTCAAGTTTTCTAAATTACCTGCATACGTTAGTGCATCTAAGTTTACAATTTTGTAGTTGGGGTACTTGGTTACAAATAAACGTACTACATGAGAACCAATAAAACCTGCACCACCTGTTATTAAAATATTTTTGCTCATATATTAAATTAAATTTTATAATAATTTTTATACCAATTTACAAATTGTTCTATTCCGTTTTCTAACGGCGTAAAAGGTTTGAAATTAAAATCTTTTTCTAACCCACTTACATCTGCAAAAGTAGCTTGGACATCGCCAGGTTGTATAGGCATCATATCTTTAATAGCTGTTTTTCCGGTTGCTTTTTCTATGCAACCAATAAAATCTCCTAAAGAAACAGGTTTATGGTTGCCAATATTGTACAACTTGTATGGGGCAGATGATGAACTTGCATCTGGATCTTGTGCATTCCATTCTTCATTAGGTTTTGGCACAACAGCAACAACTCTATTAATGACTTCAACAACATCATCAACATAGGTAAAATCACGCATCATATCGCCATTATTGAACACTTTTATTGGCTTATCATTTAAAATAGCATCTGTAAACAAGAAAGGAGCCATATCTGGCCTACCCCAAGGACCATAAACTGTAAAAAAACGCAATCCAGTTACTGGTAAATTAAATAAATGGCTATACACATGAGCCATTAATTCATTACTTTTTTTAGTAGCAGCATATAAGGAAGCAGGATGATTGGTTGCATGTGTGGTTGCAAATGGAACTTGTGCATTTAAACCATATACACTACTACTACTTGCATAAATTAAATGCTGAATTTGATGATGCCTGCAACATTCTAATAAATTGGCAAAGCCAACAATATTACTATTTACATACGCTGTAGGATGTGTTATACTATAACGTACCCCAGCTTGTGCAGCTAAATTAATTACCACATCAAACTTTTCTATGGTAAATAGAAGTTGCAATGAAGCTGCATCTTCTAACTGTAACTGTACAAAAGAATAGTGAGTATTTTTGCTGCTGATTACTTTAGAGTTATAAGCAATTAAACTGCTTTCAAAACCTGCTTCAGCTAAACGATTACTTTTTAAAGTAACATCGTAATAATTATTAATGCTATCTATACCAACAACAGTATGTCCTTCTGCAATCATTTTATTGGCCACATGAAAACCAATAAAACCTGCTGTGCCTGTAATGAGTATTTTCATGAAAGATGATTATCTAGAAGATAATAACTGTAGATATATATTTTTTACAGTTTGTACTTCTTGTTGTTTGTTAAAGGTTGTTGACGCAAATTTAATGGCTTGTTGGCTCATAGTGTTTCTAAGTTCTGGATTATTAGCTAGTAAGCTAATTTTACTTACATAATCAGCTATGGAGATTCCCTCTATCAAATATCCTGAAATGCCGTTTTCAAAAGTATCTTTAACGCCACCTACATTATTGGCAATAATGGGTTTGCCACAAAATTGAGCTTCAATGATTGATAAAGGTGTGCCTTCATTTAATGAGGTGAGCACCACCATATCTAAACCATGATACACAGATGTCATATCTTCTATCCATGATGTAAAAATAATTTTAGCCGATGTTTTTTCATCCGTATTATTATTAAATACTATTTTACACATATTCAAGTAGCTGGTTAATTCTTTTTTACTATCACCATCACCTACAATAAAAAAGTAGATATTTTGTACACCAGAAAATAAAATTTGTTCGGCTATTTGTAAAAACAATAAATGGTTTTTAATAGGCACCAATCTTCCTATTATTCCTACAGCAATATCTTTTTCGGCTAAGTGATATTTACTTCTAAACTGAGTTCTATTTTTGGCAATATCGAGTACCAAATTTCTTTCATCTACCCCTAATGGAACGATATGTAGTTTTTTTGGGGGAACAATATTGTATTGGGCAGTTAATTCATTGGCTTGTTTAGTGCTTAATGCTATAATAGCTGTGGAAATTTTGGCCAACCATTTTTCAGTAAACTGAATTAACCTTGTTGTTATTGAATTGAAATAAGAGTGAAATAAATGCCCATGAAAAGTATGTAATATAACTGGAACATTTAAAACCCAAGCAGCAAGGCGACCTAAAAACCCACTTTTAGATCCATGTGTATGTACAATAACTGCTTGATGCTGTTTGATTTGTTTTACTAAAGCAAAAAAAGCCAATACATCTATTAATGGATTGATGGTACGGCGTAAATACTTTACTTTTTGGGTATTTAAATAAGGATATTGTTTTAATAAAAAAGAAGCCTCCACTTCGTCGGCTTCTTTTTCTCCATACAGAATTAATATATTAAAATTTTCTTGTAAATAGTAGGCTAATGGAATAGTATCTATTGCCTGACCACCAATGACCAATCTGTTTAAAATAATAATTACATTAGGTTTCATCTTTACTACTCGAAACTAGATTTAGTTCCAGTTATTATCTTTTATTGCTTCATATACTTTGGTAATGCCTTCTTCTAAGCCAATAGCAGCTTTCCAGCCCATTGCGTTTATTTTAGCAACATCCATTAATTTTCGTGGGGTGCCATCGGGTTTGCTTGTGTTCAATTCAATAGTTCCTTCAAAACCTACTACTTTTTGAACCAATTGAGCCAGTTCTAAAATAGATACATCATTACCTACCCCCACATTTACCAATCCTTCTTCATTATAATGTTCTAACAAAAAGAAACATGCTTCAGCTAAATCATCTACATGTAAAAATTCTCTTTTAGGCGTTCCTGTTCCCCAAAGTTCTACACTTGCTGCATGGTTATTTTTTGCAGTAATGAACTTGCGTAACAACGCAGGTAATACATGAGAATTGTTTAAATCGTAATTATCATTTGGCCCATACAAATTGGTTGGCATGGCCGAAATAAAATTACAACCATATTGTCTTCTATAACTATTACACAACTCTATGCCAGCAATTTTTGCGATGGCATAAGGTTGATTGGTTTCTTCTAAATATCCAGATAACAAATATTCTTCCTTTAAAGGCTGAAGAGCCAGTTTAGGATAGATACATGACGAACCCAAAAACAATAATTTTTCTACTTTATGTACAAAAGCAGCATGAATAACATTGGCTTCTATCATGAGATTTTCATAAATAAAATCTGCACGATATGTATTATTGGCTACAATACCACCCACTTTAGCAGCAGCAAGAATAACAATATCGGGCTGTTCGGTTTCGAAAAAACTATTTACTGCTTGTTGGTTACGTAAATCAAATTCCTTAGAAGTTCGAACTATAATATTATTGAATCCTTTACTACGTAAATTTCTTTCAATAGCACTACCAACCATACCTCTATGACCAGCAATATAAATTTTAGATTGTTGATTCATGGGTTATTCAAAAGCGTTCTTGGTAATAAATCCATTATCTTTTAAAAATCTTTCTTTTTCAAAGATGATGATATCACTAGCTACCATTTCTTTTACCATTTCGGCTAAAGTGTATTTTGGTTTCCAACCCAATTTTGTATTGGCTTTGGTTGGGTCGCCAATTAATAAATCTACTTCTGTTGGGCGATAATATCTTGGATCTACTTTTACCACTACCTTACCAATTTCTACATTGAATTTGCCAGAATTGGCAACTACAAAACCTTCTTCATTTTCTGCTTCGCCTCTAAAACCAAGCTCTACGCCAATTTCAGCAAAAGCCATTCTAACAAAATCTCTAATTTCGGTAGTTATGCCTGTTGCTAAAACAAAGTCTTCTGGCTTTTCTTGTTGCAAAATCAACCACATACCTTCAATATAATCTTTGGCATGCCCCCAATCTCTCTTAGCATTCATGTTGCCTAAATACAAGGTTTCTTGAAAACCTAAAGCAATTTTTGCTACGGCTCTAGTAATTTTTCTGGTAACAAAAGTTTCTCCCCTATTAGGCGATTCATGGTTAAATAAAATACCATTACAAGCATACATACCGTAGGCTTCACGATAATTTACGGTAATCCAAAAAGCATACATTTTTGCTACTGCATAAGGACTACGAGGATAAAAAGGTGTGGTTTCACTTTGTGGCACAGCTTGTACCAAACCATATAATTCTGAAGTTGATGCTTGATAAATTTTAGTTTTTTGAACCAAGCCTAATAAACGAACAGCTTCTAAAATTCTTAAGGTTCCAATACCATCGGCATTGGCCGTATATTCTGGTGTTTCAAAACTTACATGTACATGGCTCATTGCAGCCAAGTTGTAAATTTCATCGGGTTGAACTTCTTGAATAATTCTAATTAAATTAGTACTGTCTGTTAAATCGCCATAATGTAAGGTCATGTGGCGATGTGGAACTTGTGGATCTTCATAAAAATGATCTATTCTACCTGTATTAAACAAAGAACTTCTTCTTTTAATACCATGTACTTCATACCCCTTTTTCAATAAAAATTCGGCCAAGTATGCTCCATCTTGACCGGTAATTCCAGTGATTAATGCTTTTTTCATAAATGTTAGCTACTGATTTTCTACAATACTTTTTATAGTAATTTCTAACCCTTCGGCCAACGTTTTTTTGGGGGTATAATTCGTTGTTTGTATAGTTACCGAAGAAAATTGTGTGGTTGCACAAAACTTTTTAACTCTTACCGCACTGATAGAGAATTTCTTTTTTGTAATTTTTGAAACCATGTCTAAAAAAATACCACCTGAATATCCAATAAAATAAGGTATTTTAATAGGAATAATTTTTTTACCCAATGCTTCTTCTGCATGATGTACTAATTCTTTGGTAGCTAAATCGGGTTTATCAATATAATTAAATAAATGATAGCCTTTAAATTTTTTATCTATACAATGGCTAATAAATCCTGCTACATTCTCTACATAAGCCATTGATTTTTTATTTTTTCCTCTGCCTACCATTACAAACTTACCACTAGCAATTTGTTTGAGTAAGTTGTACACATTGCCTTTATTACCAGGACCAAAAGTTACTGTTGGACGAACAATGATTAATGATTTACCATTTCTATCATTATCGAACCAACGTCTTAATACTTTCTCTGCTTCTAATTTGCTTTTGCCATAATGATTAAAAGGATCTACACCTGATAATTCATCAGGATCTTTTTTATTCAGTCCATATACAGATACAGAACTAGTGAAAATAATATGCTCTAAATGCTTTTCGGCCATTACTTTCAGTACGTTATGTGCCCCTTCTACATTTACATCGTAATACAAAGAAGTTGGAGAAACATCGTCTCTATGTTCAGCAGCTAGTAAAACAATATAATCTGTTTTATCGGGAATTGCAGCTTTCAATGCTTCATAATCCCTAACATCTGCAATGACAGTAGTTACGTTACCGTGGGGTTGAATCGGCAGTTGTTTGTCGATATTTGTAACAGTATGATGGGTAGCAATAGAATTGATTAAGTGAGAACCAATAAATCCTGAGCCTCCGATTACACAAACATTCATGTAGGTTTCTTCTATTTTGGCGAGCAAGTTAAGGAAATGAGGTATATAAAAATCAAACAATGTACAGAATGCACTATTCGTTTTGAAAATGCTTCATTGAATTGGAGAAATTGGCAAATACTTGTTGAGCAATTGCAAAATCTTCAGGTATACCAATATCTATAAAATAGCCATCGGCAATAAAGCCTTTAATAATCATTTTTTGAAGATTGGGTGCTAAAAAATCTTTTTCATAACCAAATACTGCTGGTAAGGAAGCGGTTGCTTGTAAAAAATAAGCTTTCTTAAAAATCAAATACCCCCCATTAATAAAACCTTCTTGGGTAAAAGTTTTTTCTTTAAATGAAACGATGTTTTGTTGCTCATTCAATTCAACAGTTCCATAACGATCAAAATTATTCATAATTTTAAGAGACACTGTACAATGTGCATGTGCTGCTTTATGAAACTGCATCATTGCTTTTAAATTAACGTCAAAAAAAGTATCGGCATTTACAATCAATATATCTTCATCGGTTGCCAATTCTATAGCTTTTTTTATTCCTCCCCCAGTACCTAAAGGAGTGGTTTCTATAGTATATTGATAAGAAAGATGTGGATATTGTTCTTGCAAAAAATTGAGTACTTGATTGCTTAAATAACCCAACGAAAAAATAAAATCAGTAACGCCTTGTTGTTGTAAGAAGTGAATTAAATAGTCTAAAAAGGGCTTATTGGCAACCGGAGACAATACTTTTGGCTTATCTGCCACTACTGATTTTAAACGTGTTCCAAGTCCGCCGGCTAGAATGATTGCTTGCATATAAATGTTCTGTGCTAATAAAATACCTATTCAACCTTATAAATAACTATAAAATTTCTACTTTCTTTAATCATTTCATTTGGATAAGAATTAACAAGTAGATTTAGTGAAAATTAATTTACTTATTTATTCTTTATTGCGATTATTTTACGCATTATAAACTATTATACAAATCGATATAGCAACTTTTATGTTTTTCCAAATTAAATTGATCATTATAATGCCTCAATGAGTTGTCCATATAAAACGCATAATTAGAAATAATAGTTTGTAATGCGGTCTCTATATCTTTTGAATTGTTATTTACCAAAACACCATTATTATTAATTAACTCAGCACAACCGCCAACATTACTTAATATCAAAGGTAAACCAGCACTCATTGCTTCTATTGCAGAAATGGGTAACCCTTCACTATCAGAAATAAGTATAAATACATCATACTCATTAAAAGCTGAAAATGATGGAATTTCTCCCATCAACGAAATACTAGTAACTTTTTTCTCAGATATATAATCACTCCAATATTGAAAGTCTGGTCCATTACCTGCAATAAACAAAGTTGCAAAATTAATTTTACTGAATGCCTCAACTAACAAATCAATTCTTTTAGGATGTGCAAACCTTGCAAGCGTAAGCACTTTAACATTATTGCCCGATATGCATTTTTTTTCTCGTTGTATAAATAATGGTAATGTAGCGTTCTTTACTACTAATAATTTTGATGCTGGTATGCCAATTATATTTTTTGCAATTTCATAATCACTTTTACTTACACATATTACTTTTGAAGAAATAAATGCAAGTAGCTTTTCTACAAAGTTTAATATAAAACTAAACCTACCTCCGTTATACACTGAACTCCAACCATGAGAATAATAGCAAGATTTTGTATTGGCAAAAAAGGCACCCAATCTACCATAAAAGCCAGCATTGGCTGAATTTGTTATTACTAAATCAATCTTATTTTGTTGAATAAACTTTGTAAGCTTCCATAAAAAAACAATAGATGTTTTACCTTCTATTTCAGTACTTAAAAAAGTATCTTTTACATGCCCTTTAGTTTGTGTTGTGAGCCAGCCCACTTTATTGGTGCACAAATACACATTAAATTCATTTGAACAAATATTTATTTGTTCTTGAACAAACTTTTGTGCTCCACCAACCTCACTTTTTGTAATGATGAATAATATATTTTTCATTAATTCTTTGAATTGTGTAGCAGAAGTTTCTTAAATGCACCAATATAAACAGCGTAGTTTTTTTCAACTGAATAATATTCTTCTACTATTTGTTTATTTTTTGAGCCAACTTCTTTTTTGAAATACGTTTTGTTTGAAATCATTTGCTCGAAAGCGTTAATCCACTCTTCATTGGTTGTGGCAAATAAATTTTTATTGTCTCTGTTAATTTTAATATTAGCAGGTAATGGAGTTGAAATGGTGGGTACACCACACGCCATGTATTGTATAAGCTTAAAACCACACTTTCCTAAATTAAAGTGGTTGTTGAGCAAAGGCATAATGCCTACAGAAAAATTACTGATCGTTTGTACTTCGGTATCTTTATTCCATTGGATATATTCATAATTTACACCTTCTAAAAGATATAAAAGCTTTGGATTAAAGCCTACTAATTGCAATTTAATTGTATGCTTTTTTTGCAACTCAATAAACACCTCCCTCAAGGGTAAAACATTTACACTAGTATTTTTAGAGCCTAACCAACCTATGACAAATTCTTCACTAATATTTGGTTCCCTTGAATTTTCCTCATATTTTTTAAAACGAATACTCGTAGGTATTTCAACAACATTATTATTATAGTTCAATAGTGTTGATGTTAAATAAGGACTACCTGTTATTAATAAATCGGCTTTTTTAACCAACTCATAAATTTTATTACCAAGTAAATGATTAACCAATTTATTGCCAAGTTTATCATAAGTATGAAAAGTTGCATCATCGTAATCAATGACTATATTTTTTTTTCCGAATAATGTCAACTTCTCTAAGAATAATGGAGCGTAAGGAAATAGTTCATATTCTATAAATAAGATGTCGTATTTCTCCAAGAATAGTAATTGAAAAAAACGTTTTATATATCTAGGCATTAAAATAAACCAGTTTTTTTTGCCTTTTCCATATAAATCTAAAATGTACTGCGTTGGAAAAAGTGGCTTAATAATTACTTCAAAACCATTATTTTCTAACCATTCTTTATATTGATAGCTTCTGTATCTACTACTTGGACCTGCATCTGTATACTTGGTGAAGTATACTATTTTTGATTTCATTAAATAATTCCTTTAATTAAATATTTATAAAACTTAATATAGCCAATTATACACTCCTTAACTTGTAAAAAACTTCTATTAATAATCAATGAAAACAGTATACGTACAATTGGACTTATAAAAATAAGAACAAAAGTGGCGATATAGAAACTCAAAAAATCAAAATGTTTTTGAATAAAAATATATTTAGCATGTAGAGAATAGTATAACCTTAATGCTTTTACCTGTTGAGAAACACCACCCCCTTTATGATAAATTACATTTTCTCTATCGTAATAAATTTTATATCCTGCATTAGTTATTCTTAATGATAAATCTAAGTCTTCCATATACACAAAATACTTATCATCCATAAAACCAACCTCGTCAATTACACTTGTTTTTATTAAATAAAAAGAACCCATAACATGAGGAACGACTTTAGATGATTCATGATTCCAATCATATTGAATAAAGCCATTTTTGAAAATTTTGCTATTCAGTTTATACAATCCAAGAATATCATTGAAAAAAGTAAATAAGTTCGGATATCTACCACAAGTTTTCATTATAACGCCTGTATCATCAACTTGTGCAGCACCATATACAGCATAATCATTCTTACTAATACAATCAATAGCTTTTTGTATGGTTTTATACTCAATCTTTGTATCAGGATTCAATAATAAAATAAAATCACCAAAACAATATTTTAATGCTTCATTACAAGCTTTTCCAAAGCCGAGATTTTGATTTATATAATAGATGTTAATTTTCTCATGAGAAGGTAGAGTTTTACAAGAAAAATCACTAGAATCATTATCAACTACATGTATCCTATAATTATCATATTTACTTTGTAAAACAGAGTTAACGCAATTATGAAGCATTTTACCACCATTCCAATTCACAATAACTATGTCAATCATTAAATCCATTTATAAACTAATGTGTATACTTTAATTAAAATATGAGTTCATATGGCTCAACAAGCTTTACTAAATGAAGCATATTTACCATTAAAAGAAGGCAATATAAAACAATACCAATATAAGCAAGTAGTTTATACCGTGTAGTATAAATAAGCCAGGTTGTAGTGATTACAGATACAATACCAAAAAACTCATATAACCTGAAGGCTATAACAGCAATAGATGAAAATAAACCAAAACAAATAAAACTAATTAGTTGAATCTTTAGCAATAGATTTCCGTATTTATTATTGCTAGCTATTTTTTTATGATTGATGAATAGCCATATTGTTATTACTAAATTAAGTAAGTAAGGCACATTAAATGCATTTAGTTCATTTTCGCTTTGTTTTAGAGATTTTAGTGTAAGCAATAATTTATCAGTAAATGGTAATTTAAGCATAAATAAAAAATCACCTATAACATTCACCTGAAAAAGAACAAGAGAAAAGGAAACCGCTAGAATACTTAAATTCAAGAATAAATTAAATCTTTCCCTATTTAAAAACAAAATAAGAAACGATAATACCCCTGTATATTGAAAACAAAATGATGCAATAACTATTAAGATATAATTAATGTAATTTTTATTGTAATAATGATATACTGCAAAAAATAAACAACCGGCAGCAATACAAATGCGTATTTGAGTCATGCCATGTAAAAAGAAAAAAAAGCTGAAATACACAAGTATTCCTAACCCATGGTTGGACAACTTTTTTATACCAAGCAGATTTATAGAAATACCAATTACTGCAAAAAAAACAAATAAAGAAATCTCATAAAATGGAATATCAATAAATTTAAACAAAGAGGGTATCAAATAATAAAAAGGCTCTAGATTACTCCATTGAGAATAATCAAAAAAATATGCAAGTGGCTCACTTACTATAGAAAAAGACCTTTGATATACAGCGTAATCTTTATCTAAGCTAGAACCTCTAAATCCGGCTACAAGTATTAAAACAATTATTACCAAACTATAACAATTGGCTAAAGAAATTAACTTAGCCTTTTTCAAGTACAGTAAAAAACAAATACCACAGAAAAGAATGTAATAAACTAAAAAGCCTAATAAATATGTAGTATCAAATAACAATGTAAAAAAGGTATTTAGTAGGTAATTTTTTTGGAATGATAGTAAATAAAAATTATATACACAACTGATCCAATTATTGTTGTAACAGCTGGCACAATTAACGAAGAGGTTAATTTAATAAATGTAAAATTTAGGCATACATTTATTAGTAAGGAAATAAAAACTGCAACTGCCATTTGTTTTGTTTTTTGCTCCAACTCTAGTGGCTTATGAAGAAGCATTGCTAATTGCCATAAGCAAACTCCTATAAAAATCAATACAGCTATAAGAGTCAATTGAGAGATTGCTTGATTTTCAAAAATTAAATTAAATAGATAATTACCCAAAAATAGTAAAAACAAAAATCCAATTCCAATTAGTGCTATTTCATACCATACAAGTTTATGAATTTTTTTATACGCCTCAGCTCGTTTACCACTATTATATAAAGCTGCAATCTCAGGATAAAAAGTCATTAATATAGGTGAAAAAACAGCAATTACACCTTTATTAATTATATCGTAAATAGCTGAGTATGCTCCTGCAGTTTCATGATTAATCAAATAACTAATTAAAAACCTGTCGTTAACCGCTAGTGCAAGAGAGCCAGACAAAAAAAATGCAATTGGAATACCAAAGCTGAGTAATTGCTTAGCATTGTTTGGCATTGTTGAAATATCAGTACTATCATTTAAGAACTTAGTTTTATACAATAAGATTAAAGTGGGTAATAAGTATGCCAAGAACATTGCCAACACCAATAAATCGAGCATATTTTTTTTATCATAAATCTTTATAAAAATAAATGCCAAAAACACATTCATACCCGTTCTTAACACTTCACAAAACATTATCACTAATGCTTTTCGCAGTGCTTGAAATACCAACAACAAGAAACAATAATAACCAAACACTAAAAAAGTACAGAGCAATAAAATAAAAGTAGTTAATGATAGATTGGTAGTAAATAATAACAAAACCAAAAAAAAAACTGAACCTATCATCAAGCTTTTATTAAGTAATCTCTTACACACTTTAAATAATTCGGGCTGCTTTGCATTATAAAACCTAATAAAACTTTGCCCCACCCATGCATAGCAAAGCATACAAACTAAACTCAATAAATTAAACATTAATGAAAAAGAACCGTAAACTTCTTTTCCGTAAAGTTGAACAATTACTGGAATAAGCAAAAAAGATAAGACACCTGATGCAATGATACCCGTTGCATAAAAAATAAAATTTAATCTATTGGAATTCAAGTGAAAAAATTAAGCCTGATTAATATTTTGCAAAAAAGTTTTATACGTTTTCAAAACAATAAGCAGCCCTATAGAAAAAATAAAAAATAAAAATGCAGCAAGAGGTGCATAGAAAATAATTTTATAAGTTTTTTTATCCAAGGGAAACTTAGGCTCATCAATTACTTGAAAAAGTGGGGTTTCTTTCAATAAAGAATATTTGGCCAATTCTAAATTTTTTAACAGCTCTCCATAACCTGTACCTAAAGCATTTACATCTATACTTTTTTGTTGCTCGGGTACTTTACCTATTTGAAAAGTAGGGTTTAAGTTTAAGGTTACAGCCTCTGCCCTTTTGTACAAAGTACCACCCAAGGCTCTGTGTATAGAATCTACACGACCTTGTAAAACATCTACATTAGATTTAGTTTTTTTGGTTTTCGTTTCTGTATAAAAAATAGACACCTGATTCAGTAATTCTTTAGTAAAGTTTAAGCTAAAGTTTTCATCTTTAGACTTCATAGTTATTTCGTAGATATCATATTTCTTATCTGGCTTAGAAATATTTAATAACCCTTTTCCTAAGAACTCATAAATATCTGTAACAAGGCTATCTCTTAACCTTGATGGTTGATTACTTTGGATTAAAGTACGATTTGCACCACCCAAAGAATCTTTTTTTAGGATACGCAAAAACTCATCACCATAGCTATAATTAGTTTTAGGATAACGCTGAAACAATGTTCTTTCAATAATATTTCTACTTTTAAATACTTGCTCAATATTTTCTCCGCTAAATAAGCCAGACGAACTACCTAAATCAAGCCCAAAAGAGCTTGCTAAACTCATTAGCCCACCACCGGTTTTATTTTCTTCTTGTAAAGAAAATGTTAGTCTAGCTGTATAAACAGGTTTTTTTAACAAACTATAAGTAACCCCTAAAGCAAAACCAAAAATGGCAAATGAAATGATAAACCACTTTTTACTTTTTAGATAAAAAAGAAGATTTTTTACTCTCCTCAAATCTATTTCAGTTTTATTTTCCATAATAACCTCAGCAAATTTTAATCAGTAAAATTTTTTTTAGCACAAACTGGTTTACTTGGTTATATTTAAAATTGCTACCGCTACCCCGGCCAATGACGCAAGTCCACTAGCAACTGCTAACCATTCAGCAGTAGATAATCCTTTCTTCTCTTTCTCTGCTATTTTAGGCACCAATATTTCACTTCCTGGTTGTACATTGGGATAATTTCTAAAAAACAAGAACTGTCTTGTTTTAGCTGCACTACCATTGGCATTTAATACATACAACCTTTTCTTTCTGGCATTTTCTGTAAACCCACCTGATTTATTAATATAGTAATCTATAGATGCTCCTTCTTTATATACAATTTCTGTAGGAAACATCACTTCACCATTTACTTTTACTACATTTCTTTGTTTGGGTACAGTAATAATATCGCCTTCTACCAAAGTAATATTTTCTAAATTATTGCCTTTATTATTGAGT
This sequence comes from Asaia bogorensis, assembly GCA_943371535.1. GTDB lineage: Bacteria > Bacteroidota > Bacteroidia > Chitinophagales > Chitinophagaceae > UBA1930. Next base: position 60,716 of record CALRVE020000014.1, read on the forward strand.
ATTTCATCTAAACGCAAACCAATTTTTACGGTTGGTTTACTCAATTCTTCTATCAATGCAGTAGAAGTATCACTCGATTTTTGAAGTTTATTTACTCTTTCTGCTGCTTCATCTTTAAAACTACTGGTATTAATACGAGTAATGTTGGCACCGGCATTATCCGCCTGTGGCGTTAACCCTCCTGCTCTTTTTAAAATATCACTTACTTTGTCTTCTTTTGTGCTTAATACATATACACCAGGATACAAAACTTCGCCTTCAATTTTTACAGTTACCTGTGTTTTATAACCAGGGTTGCTACGTACTATCACTACATCCCAAGGTGCTAACTTTAATTCTTCGCCTTTAAAACTTAAGTCTTTACCAGTTGCAATTTCAATTACTTCGGCTATAGCTGTGGTTTTTGTGGAATCGCCTTTAATACGTCGAGCAATTTCTATTCTTTGCGGACTAGCAGCATCGGTAAATCCTCCTGTTTGAAAAATAATATCTTTCAAAGTAATACCTTTAAAATATTCGTACACACCTGGGTTCCTTACTTCTCCATCTACCGTTAAAGTATAGGTTTCGGTAAACTCTTTTGCTGAAACAATAGAAACAGAATCATCTTTTTTCAAAACAATATCAGTTTGCTTACCCGCCAATATTTCAGCTACATTAAAGGATACCACTTCTCTACTTAAATCGGTATTGGTTCTAAACAATAAACCTCTTTCGGTATAAGCATCTTCTTTTACCCCATCGGCTTTTTGTATTAATTGTGCCAACGTTAAATTAGCTGTTAATTCGTAAGCACCTGGACGATACACAGCCCCATCTAACACTACTCTATTACTATAACGATTCAATACTTTACCAATGGTAATTTCATCGCCACGTTTTGGGAAATAAGTAACAAAGTTTTGTTTACGTACATCGGCAATTTTTTTCTCTTTATCGGTATATTGTTGTACAATAACTGAAGCAGTATATGCCTTACTAGTGAAGCCTTGGGCAAAATCGAATAATTGAGCTAAATTCTCATTTGGCAATAATTCAAAAATACCCGGTCGCATAATTTCGCCTCTTAATTTAACTTGTGTTGCTGCAACAGGAATACGAATGACATCTTGATCGTTCAAACGAAGATTTTTACTTTGAAAACCTTTCAACAAATAATCATACGCATCTAAAACTGCTACTATTTTATTGTCTCTAATTAATTCAATTTTTCTTAACGAACCTTTTTCGTTTGGACCACCACATGCATACAATGCATTGAATAATGTAGATAAAGAAGATAAACTATAAGTGCCCGGTTTTACTGCCTGACCAATAATAGTAACTTTTATGGTACGTATTTTACTAATATTTATAGCCAATTGTGTTTGTCCACTTGCTAAACGAGCATACCCATTTTTGGTCATTTTATCTTTGATGCGTTTAGTAGCCTGATCTATGGTTAAACCATTTACAGGTATATAACCCACATTGGGAATATTGATAACGCCTTCGGGTGAAACCACCAATTTATAACTAGCTTCTTGATAACCAAAAACATCGATACTCATTTCATCATCGGCACCCAAAATATAGTTTTTTGGCGTAGGCATTCTTAAATCTACCTCAAAACGGGGTTCTGGATTGCTGAATAAATCGGACCCAAAAATTTCATCTTCTGGTTTTCTGTCAGACTTTTTTACTGTTTTAACCGAATCAATCTCTACTGCTCTAGAACTAGAGTTTTTATTTTTCGATATAGTAGATTTATTAGGTATATTGTTGGCAACACCTCCTAAACGGGCTTTTAATTTCAACAATTCACTAGAAGGCAATCCACGTTGCAAAGCCATTTGCTCGGCTTGTGCTTCTGTAAATCCAGAGTTTTGTAATAAATTTTTGTACTTGGCAATATCTTCATCGGTTAGCTGATCTACCCTAAAAGAAGAAAGATCTTTGCTATTCATCAATTCTTGAATAGAACTTTGTGCAGTTACGGCAACACTACACAATAAGCAAAAGAAAAATAGAATACTACGCATCGTTATTTATATAATTGATCTACTATTAAAACTAAGCTACAAACCTAAGGAAAAGATGTTAGATACTAGATACTAGATGTTGGATACTAGATTTCTGATTTCGCATTTCTGATTAGTAATTATTGGTTACGAGTTGTTGGTTACTGGTTGCAAGTTTTTAAACTTTTTATTTTTAGTTTCCCAAATCCTAACCCCTAATTCCAAATTCCCAACTCCTAATTCCCAATTCCTAAGTTTTAGTTTTCAACCTTTAGTTTTTTCCCTTTTAGTTTTTAGTCTTTTCCCTTTTAGTTTTTACCCAATTCCTAACTCCTAATTCCAAATTTCCCAACGCCCAATTCCTAATTTCCTAACCCCTAATTCCCCAATCACTAATTCACAATTCCTTTGTTTTAGTTTTTTAACCCTTTAGTTTTTAGTTTTTCCACTCCTAATTCCCTTGTTTTAGTTTTTCCAACTCCTGACTTCCGACTTCAGACTCCTAACTAGATTCTCGGAAACAAAAACTGCTTGATTTTTCTCACTGGTTTTAGCATTAATGTGTACCATTTGGGGGTGAGGTTATTCAAACGCCAAGCCAAATAATCTTCTTTATGAGCTTTTATTCTATTGCTGAACGATTTAGTACTTTGTCCACCACTACGCATATGTACTAATACATCGTGCAAATACTCTACTTTAATTTGATGCATGTATAAAAAACGTAGCAACAATTCATAATCGGCTGAACTTTTTAATGAGGTATTGAATGTACCCAATTGATTGTATACAGACTTACGTACAAAAAATGTAGGATGCGGAGGCATCCAACCTTTTAAAAATAAATTCACATCATAACCGCCAGCAATCCACTTACGAAGAATTTTTTTAGGATTTTCTGGATGCACAAAAATTAAATTGCCATAAACGGCATCGCAACCAGTGGTTTCAAATAATTCAACCACTTCTTTAATTACATTTTCATGAGCAAAAAAATCATCCGAATTTAAAATGCCAATAATATCGCCATTGGTTAAGGCAATACCTTTATTCATAGCATCGTAAATACCATTGTCTTTTTCTGAAATTACTTTACTTACATGAGATGAAGCATGTACCAATGCTAAAGTATTATCTTTCGAAACACCATCTACCACAATATGCTCAATATTGCCATAGGTTTGTACCTTAACCGATTCTAGTGTATCGGTTACTGTACTTGCACTATTATAGGTAGCTGTTATAATGGAGACTTTCATGAAAGTGTAAACTTAAATCTGAATGGTGATATTAAGAAAAATACTTGAATTTTAAAAGGGTTAAGGTGGAGGGTTGAAGGTATATGGTGTAAGGTGAAAGGTTTAAAGTTTAAGGTTTAAGGTTGTTGCCAACTCATGGTTCGACTACGCTCACCACTCACTCCTCACAACTCATAATTTATAACTCCTAACTCACGACTAACGATTCACCACTCACACTACATACCTCATTCTAACTACTTCTGCAGGATTACCTTGATTGATGGTATTGGCATCTAAATTTTTAGTAGCCACAGAACCAGCAGTCAATATAGCATGTTTGCCACAATGTACTCCAGGGCAAACAATAGATTTTGCTCCAATCCAAACACCTTCCTCTAATGTGATGGGCAAAACCATTAAATCGAAACTTTGCTTTTTATAGTTATGATTGCCAGTTAATAAATAAGCTCCTTGCGATATACAAACATGATCTTTTATTTCAATCGTGGCTAAAGAATCTAACCAAGCTTCTTCTCCAATCCAAACATGATTCCCTATTGTTAAATTCCAAGGATATTTAATATTCACTTTCGGTTTTACAACTACGCCTTCTCCTACACTTGCTCCAAAAAATCGAAGTATAGAAACTTTTATAGAACTGATAGGCATTAAATAAGAGTTGAATACAATGGCATTCACCATATACCAAATTAAACAAACCAGTTTATGAGCTCCAGGATTGTACCAACTATTGTTATAGGTATTTAATTGCATAATAACCGACTTACGTCAATTGTAAAAAGATTAGTTAAATAATGCTGAATAAGATTGTAGTAAATTCAATTGAGCATAATAATCGCCAGCCACAGCATAGGCATTATTGCAATAGTTATTCCATTGAGTTGAATCTTGTTCAGCTAATTGATTCATCAATGTTACAATAGCACTAGGTTGTTGTATATCTACATTCCAACCAGCTTGTTTTTCTTGTAAATTATTCCAAGGGGTAAAATGACTAGTAATAATTGGTCGGCCACAACTCAATGCTTCAAATAAAGCATGACCAAAATTTTCTCCTTTGGTCAACAATACAAATGCATCGTACTGTGCAATGGTTACTTGTACTTCAAAAGGCTGTACATCACCTTTGTATTCAATAGTAATATTGCTAGGCATTTGTTGTATCAATAGTTCACATTGTTGCCAATAGGCTTTGTCTTTTATAGGTCCATAAATGGCTAGCTGAATATTGGCTGAACAATTTTTCAGCACTTCCATTAACAACAACAAATTCTTTTTTTGGGTAATGAGCGATAAATACACCAACGATAAATTTCCAGCTTGTTTAGTAGAAGATTTTACTTGTATTACTGGCGGTTTAGGAATATTGTATGCCACAATAGACTTAGCATTACGATGTATATTTTTTTGTATATCGGCTGCTTCTTCTTCATTGGTTGCATGCCAACGAACACCTTTAAACAGTAAAGCTTTTTTGAAAGCCGACAAGAATAATTTTTTCTTCAAAGGCTTTACCGATAATGCCCCTGCTTGTAGCATGCCTCTAGGGCAAATGATAATTTCTACTCCTTTTAATTGTATACTTTTTTTCAATACCAAGGGTTGCGTAAACCATTGGGTAAATAATCCATTGATATATACTGTTGAAGCATTGGATTGCTGAATTATTTTTTTAAATGTGCCTATACTTATTTTGGGCGTTGCACTATACCAAACTTCAATCGATTGGGTATTTGGTGCTAGTTGTACAGTATTCCAACTATTGAGTTTAATGTTTGGATAAGGTTCTATTGCATGCATATCGTACGCAGTAGTAACTACTTTAAAGGTATACTCATGCTGTAAAGTCAATACTAGATTCACCAACGACTGTATTGGTCCACCGGCTTTATAACCAGGAAAAAAATATTCGTAAACGATTAAGATTGTTTTTTTAGACATGTTAAAATTTCACACCAAGGAATAAAGGATACCAAGCTCACAAAGTTGTCAATTAACGAATTAGTGAATTGACGAATTGATGAATTATCGAATTATCACATTATCCAATTATCACATTATTTCATCGGATCAGCCCAACTTTGTGCCCTCTGTGTCTCCGTGGTTAAAAAATTGCCGAAGGCAATCCTCCTTTGCTTCCTTGCTCTGTGGTTAAATATTGCTCGCAGAAAACGCAGATAACACAGAATTGGTTCAGCCCAACTTCGCCGTTCAGACCCTTTTTCCTCACGATATCTATTGCCACGGAAACACGGATAAACACGGAAAATAAATCATCACATCAACACATTATCACATCATCAAATTATCACATTATCCAATTATCACATTATTCCATCGGTTCAGACCGACTTCGCCGTTCAGACCCTTTTTCTTCACGACATCTAATTGCCACGGAAACACGGATAAACACGGAAAATAAATTATCACATTATCACATTATCTTTCAATCTTGCTTTAAACTTTTCAAAACCAAATACTCCTATTACTTTTTCTTGCAAAGCCTTCCCATTAATAGCAGTTCCTTGTAGTGCATCTTTTAATGCTACTAACAATTCTTTTTCACTATCAGGATCAATCAATGTTCCCAATTCTCCATTCAACAATGCATCTACACTACCGTCTTTATTGCCAGCAATTACTTTTAGTCCGCATGCCATGGCTTCTATAAACACAATACCAAAACCTTCTTTTTTACTAGGCATTACAAAAACATCGGCCAATAAATAATGATCTATGAGTTCTTCATCTTTAATAAATCCTATTAACTGTACTTGTTGTTTTGTATTTGTTTGTTGAATATGCTGTTCTATTCTTGCTAATTCTTGTTCCTGACCTTTGCCTCCTAAAATATACTGTACATCGGTTGCCAATTGTTGTTGTAGTGCTGGTAGCACTGAAATAGTATGATCATACCCTTTAAATTGTTCAGTATTGGCTAAACGTGTTACTGTTAACAATACTTTGGTTGCCTCCTTTAAACCATAACGCTCTTGTAAATATTGAGGTTTTTGAAAACTACTCGGTAATTTAAAATATGGATCAATGGTATTGGGGAAAATATGAATTTTATTTGGGTTAACTTCAGGATGATTAGTACATACAATGGTTTTAGTATAATTACTGACCGATAAAATTTTATCGGCCATTTGCAAAGCTTTTAATTTAAAACCTGTTTGTGGTTGCCAAACATCTACCCCATGAATAACAAGTATTAATTCTGTTTTCGGACGAAGCCACTTTACCCAACAACCAATTACAGCCAAATTAATATGCCCAAGTATAATTTGCTTCGCAAACAATGCTTGCCAACATGCATAGAGGATAAATAATATTCTGTTGCCACCAAATCCTTTGAATTGTTGAGTAGGAAAATACTGTTCATTGGTTACTGTATCATGCGATGAAATGGCTTGTACCCTCAAATGCCCTTCTACACTCAACTCATGCAATGCCTTTAAAAAACAACGATTGAATTTTTCTATACCGCCAGTGAAGGAAAAGGATTTGAGGTATAGGAAAAGGGTGGTGGGCATAATATTTTCAATTGCAAAAGAGGTTAAGTTCAATACTATAAACCCACCCCAATCATCTTTTATCGCACTACTTAAATTTTAGTACCCCTCCTTGGAGGGGATGAACTATCTACTTAAAAATCCGTTCCTATCAGCCCAATCCGTGTCATCCGTGTTCCTATCCAAATCCGTATTCCAATCCAAATAAAAAATTGCTTTCCAAATAATATCTATTCAATCATGAAAATCAGCGTTCTATTTAAAAATTTGCGTAGCAAATAAAATCCGTTCCTATCAGCTCAATCCGTGTCATCCGTGTTCCAATCAAAATACGTGTTCCAATCAAGTGGTTTTTAAAAATTTATCTACCGGTTTCATCACAAAACGCCTGATTAAATAAAAAGCAATTAAATACATCAATACCCTACCCAAAATTTTTGTACCGGGTGTACCATTACAATTAATATATACCCATAAAGGAACAACCATTGAAAAACCCCATACAAAATTGATACTTTTTGTTATGAGTAATTTGTACACCCAACCCAATAAACAGCCTACCAAAAAAATGGGTAAAAACATAAACGGAATACCAAAATCTATATAACTCTCGGCAATAAAACCTAAACTCCAAGATGCCCCTTGACCCGATGTTGCCACTTGCCTAATACAATAAGCATTCACCATTTCGGAATCATCAATGGCTTTTTTATTGGGATTGAAAATACGTGGCACCAAAACGTGCATGATATTATTGAGCCATAACGCTCCATTTTCATGAGGTTTCTCTTGTGGTACTCGAACCATAGATTGGGAGAAAAACTCTATATAACTCAATCGATCAATACTCTCATATACCACATCATTGTCTTTATTAAATGGTTTGGCTTCTTGTGCCAATTCTGCTAATTTAAATAACGCATCGATTGTAGAAACCTGAACTGCTTGCGTTCGGCTTCCCTGATTTAAAAAAAAACGATACTCCCCTTTTATTGTTTGCCAAATAAGTAACAAGTATAGTGTAGCAACAGCCAAAATTACATTTCGCAAATATTGCTTTACCGATAGCTGAATAGGATAAAAAGAAAATACCACTGCTAATGAAATTAAGATGTCTTTAAAGCTAGAAAAAAAGCTTACAAAGCTCAATACTATTTCAGCACCTACAATAAGGGTAATAACCCACATTTGTTTTTTTTGTGCATAAATGGTATGAATTAATAAAAACAATAAACCCGTTTTCATGGCAATTAAAGCAGCAAATAATTGCGAGAACCCAGGAAATAAAAACAATATTCCTTTTAAAAAAGTGCTGATTAATGCTGTAGAAATATAAAGTGTTAATACTTTAGTGGTGCTATAATTAAAGGTTTCGGTATAGCTGATTGCTATTTTTTTATCTATATTTCTAGAAGTAATATAAAGGCCTATTGCAAATAACAATAAAGCAATTAAAGCAATAAAAGTGCTTTCAAGAATACGTGGACTCAATGAAAGGTCTTCGTACAAAACCCCTACTATATCGGCATAAAAAACTTTTACTACAATAGATAACCAAAAAAAAGCTAAGCCTACAAAAATTACTTTAGGCTCATTGGCTCGCCAAAAAAGCTTGTAAAGCAAAAACAATAATGTAAAACTGTAAATGAGCAGTAATGGCTGTGTCGAAAAGAATATAAACAATAAAGCAATTAATAAAAATAGAACCATGAAATAAATTAAACTGCTTTTACTGGTTCAAAAAAATTAGTTGGCCAATTACCGTTTTGAATGTTTATAGGTAAATCATTGCTATGAACAAATTCGAATTGTTGTGACATTATTTGCTCTAAAAACTCAGGAGGATGAGCTTCCATATGAGAATGCTTTTGCATTTTTTCTATCAATTTTTCCTTATTTCTTCTAACATAACCGGCATGATGCATCATACCTACTTCCCAAGGGCAATCTATAAAATTGTATAATTTAGAACCAATATTATTGAACCCTATTTTTTGAAAGAAATGGTTTAACCTCGATTCATTCCAATTTAATACCCTTCTTTGTTGAAAAAAAATGCCTGCTTTTACAAACCCAAAATGTTTATGAACATACTCTTCTCTAGGTTGTCTGCGGTTCCAATTAAAGAAATAATTATACCCGCTAATACGCATGCCATTGGGTTTCTTTTTTTGTAAATACTCTACAATTGCAGGAAAACTAGCTTCATCAAAAATTTCATCGGCATCACAAATTAAAAAATAATCGGGTGCTGCATGAAATGCTTGTACTTGTTGCATAGGCACTCCATGTGATAATATACCTTTAGAAGCATTGTACAAAATAGCTCCCATTTCATGGTTACGAGAAGCAGTTTCATCATTATATCTTCTTACTACCAAATGTATTTTACCATCAGGATCAGGAAAATCCAATACTTTTTGTACAGTTGTATCTGGTTGTACACTTTTGCCATAATAATCGCGATCATACTGAGTAATTACACTAATACCAGAACAAAGCTGGTAAATAGGCTTAATGGTTTCTGTAATAAAATCTTCTTCATTTAATGCTATAATAATAGCATGAATCTTTAAGTTATTCAAGGTAAAGGTATTTGCTATATTCTTTGAAGAATGTTTAGTGAATCAACTGTATCAATTACTTTAAAACCTGCATCAAATTTAATATGACTATTAAAATACTGACAAGACCCAAGATTAGCTACCGTTGAATCGTGTTTGGGCACAGTCGTGTCATGCAATGCAATAATGCCTCCTTGCACAACTTTCTTAGAAAACAAATCCCAATCTTTTCGAATGCCTTCTAAAGAATGATCACCATCTATAAAAATAAAATCAACTGCTTCTGGCACATCATCTATTGCATCAAAACTTAGTTTAGAAATAAACTGCACTTTGTTATTCAACTTATTTTTTGCTACCTGATGCTTAGAAATTTTCTCATGATAACAAATGCCTAATCTTCCTTTAAAGAAGGGATCAATTGCAAATAAAGTACCATTACCCTCCAATGCTTTACCAATAATTACCGTATTTACGCCTTCAAAAACACCTATCTCTACTGCTTTTTTGGCACCTTTTGCATATTTGGCAATTGCAGCTTGTTCGGCTTTTGTAGTTTGCGAATTAGGCTGTTCTAAACCCAAATTGCATTTTATAAAATGTACTACTGCGTTTCCTCTCATAATTGTTCAATTAATAATTGTAAATTTTTATTCATTTGCTGTTTAGAGAATTGTTGGGCTACTTTTTGTTTGCCAGCATTGCCTAACTCGGTTCTTAATATTTCATTTTGATACAACCAACTTATTTTATCTGCCAACTCATGAGCATTATTGGCATTAAATGTATAACCATTTACCCCTTCTTCTACAATTTCTACCAATCCACCTTTATTGGCTACAATAACCGGAATTCCAAACATACAAGCTTCACATGCCATTAAACCAAAAGGTTCTTCATTTTGTGTAGGTGCAATTACAATATCTAAACCCTTATAAATTTTTTCTAACTCTCGTACAAAACCCTTCCAAACTACATAATCATTGAGTTGTAAGTCGGTAATTTTTTGTTGTACTTCTTGGGTAAATGCAGCATCACCAACACCCACAATAACCAATTGTATTTGTTTGTTATTGGCTATTAAATACTGTAAAGCTTCTACTGCTATTAAATGTCCTTTACGGCGAATTACTTGTCCAACAATGCCAACTTTCATTATACTATTTTCACTTAACTGTTTTCTAGGCTGAGATTGTGTTTCAATGCCATTATAAACTACCTCAATTTTTTTTTCTGCTAACCCACATTTTATTAAATCTTGTTTAATGAAGCTGGAAACTGCAATATATGTTTTTACTTTTTGATCGATGAGTTGTAAAAAAAATTTCGCTTGTTTACTATGACTATTCGGGTCATGAATATGATAGATGATATTCTTCCCAAAAAATGGATATAGTAACACAATTTGCCTAAACGAAATGGTATATACAATATCGGGCTTAAACTTTTTCTTTAACCGTATAAAATCCCAAATAGCTTTTGGGTAATGCACCAAAGAATCTGCACTCCACCAAATTTTAGTAGTATAATACCAACCTAGTTTAATAGCAGTATAGGGTAACTGTAATTTTTTTATTCTACCTATAAAATCCCCATCGTTCCAGCCACTTACCATGCAATGTACAGTATGGCCATTTTCTTTAAACCCTTCTAGTACGTCTAAAGTTACTTTCTCCGCACCCGAAACATAAGTTCCACCTGCAATAACCAATATTTTTTTGGGCTGTT
>CALRVE020000015.1:0-71033 GCA_943371535.1 Asaia bogorensis
AACTTGAATTGATGTGAATTGGCAATATGTAAATACTTCATTCATTTAGAATAATGTATAGGCTTTCGATTAATAAACAATTAAAAAATGGGATCAATGTTGCTCTATAACTATTTCAATAATTTTTGAACTTCTCCAATTAATAAATCATGCACTTGTTTGGAAATTGAAAATTCTGAGTTACCAATATAAATTTTATCAGTTTCAATTTTATCTATGTGTTTAAGGTTAACTGTATAACTGCGATTGATTCTGGTAAAATATTGGTTTGGAGATTTGTTGGCCATTAGTTGTAGGAGGATTAAGTTTATTTGTTAGCGTTTGATTATTCTCAACATAATATTGAATAATAAAAAACACCATAACAATCTTTTACTATACAGTTGTTGAGCTTTTTGGATAGTATGTTTTTGGGTACGATTCAACTTGAAACTTAAAATTTAGGGTTGTTATAATTAATGCAGAAAGATAGGATTTTACTTTAGTTTGAATTGCATAAACTGAAATATATTTGTTTATTACCAAACTAAATTACAACTTATGAAACTTGGTGCATTTTCTATTAGCCTGAGTGTTAAAGATATTTATAGCTCTAAAGCATTTTATGAAAACTTAGGTTTTATTGTTTTTGGTGGAAACATAGAACAACGATGGTTAATAATGAAAAATGGAAATGCAATTATTGGATTATTTCAAGGAATGTTTGAAAACAACATTCTTACTTTTAATCCTGGTTGGGATCAGAATGCTCAAAATATTGTTGATTTTGATGATGTAAGAACTATTCAAAAACAATTGAAATCTAAAGGCATTGTATTGCAAAGTGAAGCCAATGAAACTACAAGTGGTCCAGATAGTTTAATTATTACCGATCCCGATGGTAATACTATTTTAATAGATCAACACAGGTAAATTTTTTAGTGTAATGCAATGCTACGAAGCGTTACAGTATATTGTAGAAAAGCAAAAAACTATTCTACCAACTGATTTTTTACTGCATAAAAAACAAGTCCAGCAGTGTTCTTTACGCCAAAGCGTTCCATCAATCTTGCTTTCATACCTTCAACAGTTCTTGAGCTAATACCCATTTTTTCTCCAATTTCTTCACTTGTAAATTCCATGCAAATAAAACGAAGTAAATCACGTTCCTTGTCATTTACATCGGTATTATGAGTAGTAATTGTTCCAACAGGTTGGTATTTTGAATGAGAACGTTTTAATAAAATTCTATTTACAAAATTGTTTAAATAAAAACCTTTGCTTGCAGCTTCGGTAATGGCTTTTCTTATTTCTTGAGGGTCGGTACTTTTTAATAAATAACCGCATGCACCGTTTTCCATTAGGTGAGTAACAAACTTATCATCTTCATGCATCGTTAATACCAAAACTGAAATATTAGGATAATGTTTACTAATGTATTTGGTTGTTTCAATGCCATCTTTAATGGGCATTCTTAAATCCATTAATACCACTTGTGGATTGGCTTCAACAATATTATTCAATAACTCTTCGCCATTTTCTGCTTCTAAAACAAACTTAATATTGGGGTAGTGACGTAAAGAAAGAATTACTCCTTTACGAAAAATTTTATGGTCATCGGCAATGGCTACTCTAATTTCGGCTGACATGATGCTAAGATAAATTATGCCACAATATTATACACATTAGTTTATGTACATAGTGTTGATTATGATTGCAATAGAACAAGTTACAACAATTCACCTTCTTCTCTTGGAATATCAATGGTAACTTTAAAAAGAGATTGAGAAGCATCCTCCTCATATAAAATATCACTGTGAATTACCCTTAAACGGCTTTGAATATTTTTTAAACCAAGCCCATCTTTAAATTTTGTAAAACGTAAAAACTCATCTTGGGTTAAACCCTTACCATCGTGGTGTAAACGAATAATAATTTTATCGGTACCATCATGTTGGGTTAAATGTATAAACGAAGCTTTACTGTGTTTTAAAATATTGTTGATTAACTCTTGAATAATTCTAAATAAAATCAATTCTTTTTCTGCTTTTAATCGAACTTTATAATCATGAAAACGACTGCTAGCATTGATAGAACCAGAGTTACTTATTTTTTGAAAAAAGTCGTTCACTGCCGATTCTAAACCAAAATTTTTGAGGGTAGGAGGCATTAAACTATGAGAAATATTTCTAATTAAGTTGATGGTTTCGTCAATAATTTGTTTGGCATTGAAAATAGATTGCATTTGAGCAGCTTTATCTAAGTTTACCAAATTATCATTTAAGTACAATCGTGCAGTTGCTAATAAAGGGCCAGCATCATCATGTAAATCGGCAGCTAAACGTGTTCTTTCTTCTTCTTGTAGTTTTATAGAAGCCCTCAACAACATTTTTTGATGTTCGGCTTCCATAATTTGTATGCGTTGCTGATAACGCATTACTCTACGCTGATGGAAGATGATGAATAATATTAATGCAACTGCTAATAATATCATACCTATTGTACCTAAAAAAAGTACAGGTGAAATATGAGTGGTGGTTGAACTGTCTAATAGCCTAATCATAATATATCCTTACTCTTTTAAGTCTTTAATGTAATAAATGCTGTTTGGGTTGGGTTGGTTTTTCAAAAGCTTATCAGGATTAATACAAAAGGCAACTGTACTGAGGAGGTTTTTAATTATACTGCCAAATCGAGAAATATATTCAAAAACCAATGTGTCAGTATTTCTTTCATTTGAATTCATGGGAATGAAGAAGCTAAAAAATGTGCCTGCACAATAAATGAGTAAGGCTGAAACTAACCAAAACTCGTACGTGTTATAGATAAAAACAGTATCAGTAACTTTTACTTTTTGGAAGAAGTATAATAAACAGAGTATTAATAACATTATAAACTCAATTGCTTGGGAAAAATAATCGTAAACAAGAAAACTTTTAAAAAATAATGCTCTAATTGCCCAAACTAAAATAAATAAGCTTCCAAAAATTAGGATTGTTTTTTTAGTTGCACTCTGTTTATATAACAAGGAATAAAAAAAATACACAAGAAAACAACCTTCAATTAATGTAAATAAGTGGATTAAACCAATGTTAGAAGTTCTTTGCTTTGCTAAATAATAACTTAATACATCAGTGGTTAACCCTGATAGGAGTAGTAAAAAAATAACCCATTTTAGCCTTGACTTTCTATTAAAAGAATAGAAAATAAAAACTAAAATGGGTATAAATACAGATAGTATTGATATGAGTTGTAATGGAAATTTCAATGCTTAAACATTTAGCCAAAAATAGCAATTAATGTTTAGAAACCATCAACTCAGTATTTTATCGATTAAAACCAATTAATCTCAACAGTTCCGGTATCACCACAACTTGGAGGACAGATTGTGTTTCTGTCGGCTACAATACCTTTCTTTTTAATGATTTCGCCATTCTCACCAATAGTAGTATAGCTTAAAATATTGTTACCGTTAATGTCGGCACCAACTAATACCAATTGCTTAACGCCTAAATCGTTAATAGCATTAAACATTCTAATGCCTGTGCAACCTGGTTGAGCAAGAATTTGTTCAATAATTTCTCTACCTGTGAAAGAAGCTAGTACATCATCTGGATTCTGATCGTGCCAATTTTTGATCATTTTAGCACCAAGTTCATATCCAATGTCTTCACCAACTTGTGGGGTAAAAGAACGGTTTTGCTCAATAACACGTCCTTTAACAACGATTAATTCTTTTGCCATTTTCTTAGGTTAATTTGATTAATGATGGGAGTTTTACTAAATGTAATTTGAACCTAAATTATTTATCCACAAGGCTGGTACCGAATACATCATTTAGCTTAAATTTGATATAATTCAATACCAATAAGGGTTTCGATAGATTTAATTATTCAAAATGACATTTAAAATTTAGTATTTTCCCTATAAAATGTGCGTAATTTTACGTTATTCAAACTTCGTACTTTTATCATTGGGTATCGTAAATGTGCATAGAAATACTACGATGGGGCATTTTGACGTTTTAAAATGTGGATAACTCTGTTAAGAGCTGAAAATCTTTTACTTGTGTTTTCAGTTAAACATAATTGGTAATTGAAATCTAAAAATCCTTTGAAGAGCCGTAATCCTAATTCCCCTTTATGAGTACAGATAAAACTATTCGATTGGCAATTGCAGATGACCATCGTATATTTAGAGATGGATTAAGAACATCTTTAAAAGACAGAGACTATATTAAAGTTTTATGGGAAGCCGAAGATGGTAAAGACATGACCCATAAACTGAAAATCAAAGAACCCGATGTTTTATTAATGGATATTCGTATGCCAGAAATTGATGGTATTGAAGCCATTAAAATGATTAGGCACGAATACGAAAACTTGAAAATTATTGTACTAAGCATGTACGACGACCAAGAAATCATTACTAAAATGATGGAAATGGGAGCCAACTCATACTTAACCAAAACAACCGATCCTCAAGAAATTTATCATGCCATTGTTACCTGCATGAACGAGGACTTTTATTTCAACGATTTAGTAAACTCAGCTGTTCTACTAAAATTGCAACACAAAAAAACTGTAAAACGTTTTTATCCCAATACCATTAAGTTCAACGAAAAAGAACTACGCATCATTAAATTAATAAGCGAAGACAAAACCACTGAAGAAATTTCTAATGAAGTGTTTTTAAGTCCACGTACTATCGAAACCATACGCCAAAGTATGAAGCAAAAAGTTGGAGCTAAAACCATTGCAGGTTTAATAATGTATGCCATGCGTAATAAATTATTAGAATAATTTTCTGTAACTATTTTTGTCTAATCACTCATTATAAATATGCAATCCATCATATTAGCTTCACAATCGCCTAGAAGAAAACAATTATTAGAATGGGCCGAAATTGATTTTGAAATTGTTGTACAAAGTACCGAAGAAACTTTTCCTGATGAATTAGCAATAGAAGAAATTCCTATTCATATAGCTAGAGAAAAAGCATTAGCAGTAGAACGTTTAGTAGGCAAAGAAAAAATAATTTTAGCAGCCGATACTGTTGTGGTTTTGAACAATACAATTATTGGAAAACCAAAAGACAAAGCCGATGCAATAGCCATTTTAACTGCATTGGCTGGCAATCATCATCAGGTAATTACGGGTGTTGTGTTGTTAAACGGATTAGAACAAATAGCTTTTGCCGATGTTACCGATGTTGAGTTTCATCCATTAACACAAGAACAAATTGAATTCTATGTAGAGCAATATAAACCTTATGATAAGGCTGGTGCTTATGCCATTCAAGAGTGGATTGGTGTGGTAGGCATAAAAGCTATTAAAGGCGATTTTTATAATGTAATGGGTTTGCCTGTAAGCAGGGTAGTGCATGCCTTACAAAACCTAAAATAATTTATACTCAGTTGTGAATATTTGCAAAAAGTAAATGCAATAAAATTTACTATTGTACAACAAATTAAATAAATTGCTACTTCAATTTAAAATGAAGAGCAATGACCGAAAAACTACTACACTTTATTTGGCAATTTCAATACTTCAATAAAAATGAATTGCTAACTACGCAAGAAGAAGTATTACAAATACTTAAGCCAGGTCATTACAATACACATCAAGGTCCCGATTTTTTGAATGGTTCTATAAAAGTTGACAGTATTACTTTGGTAGGAAATATTGAGTTGCACCTCAACTCCTCTGATTGGTTTAAACATCAACATACAACAGATAAAAATTACGCCAATATTATTTTACATGTTGTTTGGAATAACGATAAGCCTGTAACTATTGCAGGCAAACAAGTGCCAACTTTAGAGCTAAAAACTAGGGTTGCTAAAACCATGTTACAACGATATGAATGGTTAATGAATGAGCAAACCACCATTGCTTGCAGCAAATTTTTACCTATACTTTCAGAAATTGGTTGGATGGCTTGGAAAGAACGTTTAGCCATTGAACGTTTAGAACAAAAATCGAAGTATGTTTTAGAATTGTTTGAACAGAGCAATCATCATTGGGAAGAAGTTTTTTGGTGGATGATTGCTAGAAATTTTGGTAGCATTGTAAATACTGAATGTTTTGAAGCAATAGCAAAATCTATTTCTATTAATATTCTAGCTAAACACAAAAATCAAATTCATCAAATAGAAGCTTTGTTGTTAGGGCAAGCCAATTTATTGAATGAAAGTTTTGAAGAAGCTTATCCTCAAATGTTGCAAAAAGAATATGCTTTTTTACAAAAAAAATATCAGCTAAAATATTGTTCGGCTACACCATTATTTTTAAGAATGCGACCAGCCAATTTTCCTACTGTTCGATTGGCACAATTGGCAATGTTGGTGCATCATAGCAGCCATTTGTTTTCTAAAATAAAAGAAATTGACTTGGTAGCCGATGTGAAACAATTGTTCAATGTAACAGCCAATGATTACTGGCATTACCATTATCAATTAGATGTTTTGTTACAAGATAAAAAACCCAAAGTATTGGGCAATCAAATGGTGCAGAACATTATTATTAATACCATTATTCCGGTTTTGTTTGCTTATGGTATTTATCATAATGAGCAACTGTATAAAGACAAAGCCATACAATGGTTGCAACAATTGCCTGCCGAAAAAAATACAATAACAGAACGTTGGAAACAGTTAGCAATAAGTCATCAAAATGCGTTTGATTCTCAATCATTATTACAACTCACCAAACTATATTGTAATAAACATGAATGTTTGAAATGTGCAGTGGGAAATAAGTTGTTGAGGCAGGAATAAAGTTTAAGGTTTACGGCTCAAGGAAAAAGATTGAAGGTGAATGGTTGAAGGTGAAGATTTGAGGCTCTTAATATTTGACTATACTGACCACTTCCTACTAACCACTAACGACTAGCCAATACCGGTTTGTCACTCACCACTAGCGATTCTCCATTCACCACTCACGATTCACGTTGAAGAAAAAAATAATCTTTCTGATGCATCCATTTATTCTTACTAAAAAGATAAGTTGAAAAACCAACTGCCTGAAAAGTAAATGGCTTAAAATCTTTTGAAAGTAATAAAGCCGTTTGTTGAGCTTTATAAACGGTAACTTTATTTTGCACGGTAATATGTGGTCTAATTTTCTTACGATCTTTTGTAGTTAAATACAAATTCAATTCTTTTTGTAATTGTTTATGAATAAAAAGTAATTCAGGAGAATCAATTACAAAAGATACTGAGCTATTTAATTGCTTAACAGATGAAATGTATATCTCAAATTGATTTCTATTGGCAGTTTGTTCTAATAAATCGTGTATTGAATGTACTTCACTTGGCAACTTATGAAACAAGGTTATATGAGCATCTACATAATTACAATAGGCAGGATAATGTTTACATCTTATCTCATTAAAAAATGCAAGTGCTTGTTCTTGCATTTTAATAGTTACTATTAGTGATGACGCTTTTGAGTTATGCATGAGAATAAAAAAATTGCTCAAAAAAGTTTGAGCAATTTGTATAATTTTTATTTTTTTACCGAAGCCGTTTTCAAAAATTCATCTTTACATTCTTTGGCACAAAAGCCATACAATTTTCCATTAACTGTGGCTGTATCTGCAATGCCTCCAGCAACTGGCATTCCACAAATGGGATCTTCTTTTGAGGAGAATTTTAATCCTACAGTATCAATACCTACTGGTTCTGCCATTGTTGATGCATTTGTTGTATCGGTGGTTGCTTTTTCTTCTGTTGCAGCATTATTACATGCTATGAAAGTAGAAACGCATAAAGCTAATGTTAGTATTTTTTTCATAGTGCAAAATTAATGGTGATCTTCTTCTTTTCTGCATTTTTCCATGATTTCATGAAAAATATCGTGAGCCTCTGTAATAAGTTGAGTAAGGGTTTTATCGTCTTTTTTTGCAGCAACTGCTTTTTGTACCTCTGTACATTTTGCAACTAACTTTTTTAAGATAGGTGCTGTTACAGTAGCATTATAACCAGTTGGTACTTTTGACTTTTGCCATGCTTGGGCTCTAGTAACTAAGGCAATAGAACTATCTTTTAGAGGCTGCAATTTACCTTCTTCGGCAGAATGAAAGGTTTTACCCATTACTGCATGAAAAAGGTGCATTTCTTTCCAATCTTTCTTTTCTTGTGCCATTAAACTAGTACAAGTGAATAACATTACTACGGTTGTTAAATACAAAATTTTAATTTTCATTTTTTTGATTTTTTATTTGTAACATTTAATTATAGCAAAAAAGATACATGAACCATAAAACGTTGGTTGGCTTTTGCAATACCCATAGCTAAATTTTGTTGCAAAGGTATTTGACAGTTTGAGCCAATTGAAATTTTATTGAATATTGTTTCAAATCCCAATGTTCCTAAAGCTATGTTTCCACCAGAAGCGTCATTGATAATTTTCTTATTTACGTCCTTTGCAGCTTGCTCGTATTGAAAACCAAAATTAGGTGCAATGGTGCTAGTAGAATTTAATTTAAACTTATAGTACACCTGTAAATTTAAGTTAAGCTTATTTCCATAAGTGTAATCATACTTATTCTTAGTATTGATTTTATAAAGTCCAGTTACATTTAATCCAGCATCTTGAAGTCGAATATCATACATAGCTGATACTAAAAAATCGTTACTGCCACTGCCTAATTGATATAAGTTTGTGTTTTGACTAGCATCATTGATTTCATTAGAATAACGACCCGTTGCAAGTTTAACACCTACACCTACCCATAATGATTGAATAAGCAGTTTATTTTGAAATACACTTTTTTGTTTATTGAAAACATGGTAAAAAGCTTGAGTTGAAAAATCGCCAACGCCCTGTTGTTTTTTTTGAATACTGGCATTTTCTTTTACATTAAAATTATAAGGTATGCTAACCATTAGCCGAAACTTTTTAGTTATGTTCATTGCCGCCCATGCCTCAACAGTATAGTACTTTTCTTGTGTTGTAAAGTAATTGTACATTCCATTAACACCAAGATTATTGGTAATTGAATTGTATCTATATCTTATACCTATAATCTTTTTTGAAAACTCTGGCAGAATACCAACATAATTATTACCAACTCCACAGCCACATATATCACATGCTTTAGTAGAACTATAAACCCATACCATTATGCTACATAACAACACTATTTTTTTCATAAAGAATATGTTTTATTGCTCGGCCAGTAATTTTTTAGTAACAAAATTCCTATCGTTTAATGTGTTTAAAAAAGCAATAATTTTTTGCTTCTCAGATGTTATTAAAGCAATACCCAAGGTTCCATTTTGCTGAAGTGAAGGATCAAGGTTCATTAGATTTGAAACCCCACTATTATAATGTTCTAAAGCTGCATCTAATGTAATAAATCTTCCATCATGCATGTATGGGCTGGTATACCCCAAGTTTCTTAAGCTAGGAACTTTAAAAGTGTATTTATCTGCATTATTTAAAGTAATCTCAAATCTACCTTTATCATTTACATTGCTTGCACTTAAACCATTGTTTCTAAAAGAATGATCAGTAAACAAAGGCTCTTTATGACAATTACCGCACTTCACTTTAAATAGTTCAAAGCCCTCTTGTTCTATTGTGGTAAACACAGCTTGATTTCTTTGAACACTATCATACTTAGCATTATCACTGATGCACAAAAGCATAAACTGTGAGAGTGATTTTAGAAATCTAGAAGTGGTTATTTCATCTGTACCATATACTTTTTTAAATAATGTAGGATACTCTTGATGATTCCTCAATTTTTGAAGCACTCTTGGCATTTGTTCATCCATTTCAACTGGATTGGTTATTGGAGCAATGGGTAATAAATCTAAATCTACAATTCCACCATCCCACATAAATGATTTGCTCCAAGCCATGTTCATAATAGCAGGACTATTTCTTGTACCCAATCTATCAAAAATACCATGACTTACATCATGACCATGATGAGTAAATGCATTGGATTGAAGATGACAGCTACCACAACTAATGGTATTATCAGCCGATAAAATTGGGTCATAAAACAACTTTCTACCTAACTCAAAACCATCTTGGGTTATTGGATTGTTATTCAAATTATAAGCAACCTCAGGAAAATGTGCAGGCTTATAAAACCCTATAAACGGCTCTATAAATACTTCCTTCTTGCAGGCAAAAAATCCTGCAAGAAGGAAGATAATTACATAATAATGTTTCTTATGCATAAGGATTAATTATGTGTATGATCATGAGCAAACATATTACTATAGTTTGCTGCTACAGTTGCACTATAGCTACTTGCCATCACCACTGCATTTGCAGCAAGACTAACATTTGCTGTACCTGTAAAAGCCTTCAAAGCATCAACAGTTAAATGCACATCACTTGATCTTCCAGCTTTCACTTTTGCAGTACCCCTAGCAGATAAATCAATAGTAATTTTCTTAATATTATTCAATGTAGGTGTTGAGTAACCTCCAAATAAACCTATATGAAATTTGAAAGCATTACCAGCTTGTGTTGATGCAGGTGAAGTGCCTTCCATTTTATAAAAAATGTATCCACTATTCCAACTCCAATACATTCCAGCAGCAGCACCAGCTGGGTCTAAAACCCCTGTACGTTGGCTAATATCTTTTGTGTTTCTTAAGCTATCAATGCCTAAAACAAAACTAATTTTACTGTATTCACCTTCTGGCACTTTTAATACAGGACTGGTACTTGCAACGTTACTTTCATCAATTAAGAAGTAACAACTATCTTGAGGAACAACATAAGTTGATCCATCTACTCTTGTAGCAGTAAAATTGCTCACAAAATATTTCAGCATATTCACTTTAAAACTTTCTCCAGCAGCGTTGGTATAATTACCAGTATTTAATTGAAGGTCTGCCCCTCCTGCAATATTGTCAAACTTAATAACCAAATTAGCCTTGGTATTGGTATCATAAACAAGAGCCTCTTCTTTTTTACAAGCAGTAAAAAGTGTAATAAATAGAACTATTAAAATGAAATTATTTTTCATGTTTTTTTTGATTTTGTGTAAATTTTATTATTGATTTTGTATAATTTTTTTAAACCATTGAAGCAACCACTCATGATTAATATATAGCATGCAAATAACAATTAATGAAATAATTAAATTAATATACATGCGTAGCCTATTAATCAATTGTACAGCTTCTTTATCTTGTGTTTGAAGCATACAAATTAATTTAGTTTCTTAAGTGTCAACTTAAGACAATAAATAAATAAATAATTTTGGGATAAATAGCATACGAACATACCAATACAACCTTTCTGTAGAAAAAGGTATGTATAAAAAATATGCTTTAAAAATTAAGCTACGCTGCTTGGTGGGTGGAATACACTAGCTGGAATATCAACTGTGTCTTTACATTGCCAATTGCAATACTGTTTAATAGATATAGGAATTGTGAAAACTAGTACGGTGAAAAATGATTTTGAAGACAGAACTTCTTCTTTAACTATTTTTCTTTCAGCATTTTGTTGATCTTTCTGTTCTTCTTCTTGTAATTGCTTTGCCATTTGGCATTTACCATTACAAAGCAATTTTGGTTTTGCTTTATTAATACAATTTTTGGCGTAAGCATCTGTATTTGTATAATAGCTAGTAACAATAATAGTTCTATTAAAGTTTTGAGCTATTAAAGCTATAAACAATATGGTAGTTGTGATAATTTTAAACACAGAGTAATGCTATATAAAACGCAAATATACTGTTTGAATATTTACTTTAATTATGTTTGTAATCATATTTTTAAAAAAATCGTATGCAGAAAAAAGCTGTTATAGTTGCTGGAGGAAATGGATTAAGAATGGGTGCTTTTATACCCAAACAATTTTTATTATTAAAAGGGAAACCACTAATTACCTATACTATTGAAACATTTCTACATGCATATAGTGATATGGAAATTATATTGGTTTTACCAGAAGAACATCTTGAAAGAGGAGAAGCAATTGTAGCTACTATAAATGATAAAGAAAGAATTACTTTAACGAAGGGAGGAGCTACTCGTTTTCATAGTGTGCAAAATGGATTAAAGCAAATACAAAATGAAGCTATAGTTTTTGTACATGATGGAGTGAGATGTTTAATCAATACAACTTTAATTCAAAATTGTTATGAGCAAGCACTTTTAAAAGGTTCTGCAATACCAGCAGTTGCTGCAACAGATAGCATTAGAATTTCCAACGAACAAAATGAAAGTGTTGTTGCCGATAGAACAAAAGTGAGAATTATACAAACGCCACAAACTTTTAAAAGCAGTATTTTAATTCCTGCATTTCAACAAAATTATAGCGATGCCTTTACAGATGAAGCTACAGTTGTAGAAGCTTTTGGAGCACCTGTTTTTTTAATTGAAGGCGATTATAATAATATAAAAGTTACCAGACCGGTTGACTTGGTAATTGCCGAAACAATTTTGCAAGAGCTGTAAACTAACTTTTTCGCTAAAGATTTTTATTCATTCTATTGTTGAAATATATTCAACTGTTAACAGGCGTGGGATAGCAGTGAATACCCTCATGCCCTAAGCATGGGAGTAGCAACGAATAGCCCAAAACCACAGATAATCATTGTACTTTCTGTTCACCGCCCATGTAAAATGTGTATTAAAATATCATTATCTACACACAAACCAGCATTTTATACCAATTTAGAGCCTAAATTTGCAGATTGGATTAAAACTTAATTATGCTAAGACTAACGAAGTTGCTATTACTGCTTTTACTTTTTTCCTCCGCAGCAATGGCTCAAAAAAAACAAAAAACAACTGCTAAGCCTGTTGTTACTGCACCCGTACGAGATACTAGTATTACCGATGAAGTTAAAGATGCAATGGCCGATAATATTGCTGTTGTAACCATCGATGACAATGATCAAGGCGATGGAGGAGGTCAAAATGTATCGAGTGTATTAACTGCCGGAAGAGATCCATTTTTCTCGGTGATGTCGTTCAACTTCAACTCTGTTCGTTATAGAATGAGAGGTTATGATGGCGATTTGAATACTACGTTTATGAATGGTATTCAAATGGATAATTTGGATAATGGGTTTACACCTTTTGGTTTATGGGGCGGATTAAACGATGTAATGCGTAATAGAGAAGTATCCATTGGTTTGCGTTACAATACATTTTCTTTTGGCGATATTTCAACCTCAACTGCTATTGATGCTAGAGCCAGTAAGCAACGTAAACAAACACAAATTGGTTATGCGTTGAGTAATAGAAACTATACACATCGCATGACTTTTTATCATGGAACTGGCATTAGCAAAAAAGGTTGGGCTTTTGTTGTTGCAGGCAGTTTTAGAGGTGCCGATGAAGCTTATGTTCCTGGTACATATTACAACGGATATAGTTATTATTTAGGTATTGATAAACGTTTTGGTCAAAAACATTTAGTATCCTTATCTGCTTTTGCAGCACCAACAGAAACTGGTCGTCAGGGTAGTGCAATTGAAGAAATGAGAACCATTACCGGCGATAAATATTATAACCCAACTTGGGGTATGCAAAATGGTAAAAAACGTAATGCCAATGTTGCAAAAAGTAATCAGCCTACCATTATATTAAATGATGAATATCGTTTTAATAATAGAACTACAATAACAACAGCCATTAGTGCAACATTTGGTGATAGAAGTACTAGTGCAATAGATTGGTACAATGCTCCAGACCCTAGGCCAGATTATTATAGATATTTACCTAGCTATCAATTAGGCAGTGGTTTACAACAAGAAGTATTAAATGCAATGAGAGCCGATGTTAATAAAAGACAAATTAATTGGGCTGGATTGTATGATGTAAATAGAAACAGTATTGCAACCATTCAAAATGCCAATGGTATAGCAGGTAATAACGTTACAGGAAGAAGAAGTAGATATGTAGTTGAAAACAGAGTAATTAATACCAAGCGTTTAAATTTTAATTCTGTATTCAATACTTCTGTAGGAGATCATGTTGAAATTACTGGAGGTGTTTCTTACCAGTCTCAAACCAATAATTATCATAAAACATTAGAAGATTTATTGGGTGGGCAGTTTTACGTTAACTTAAATCAGTTTGCAGAACGTTTTATTCCAAACTCAACAACTGCTAATCAAAACGATTTACAAACACCTAATAGACTTGTTTACAAAGGGGATAGATTTGGTTACGATTATGATATTCATATTCGTAAAGCTTCTAGCTGGATTCAAGGAGTTTTCAAATTTAAGAAGTTCGACTTTTTTGCTGCTGCTGAAGTATCTAACACACAGTTTTGGAGAGAAGGACGAGTACAAACAGGGCTATTTCCTAATAACTCATTTGGTACATCTCCTGTAAACAATTTCAATAACTATGGTTTAAAAGGCGGTATCACTTATAAATTAGATGGTAGAAATTATTTTTATGTAAATGGTGCCATGTTAACAAGAGCTCCTTTATTTGATAATGTATTTATATCTCCACGTACTAGAGATTTCATACAAGACAATACCACTAGCGAAAAAATTCAAACAGTAGAAGGAGGTTATGTGTTAAATGCTCCTAAAATAAAAATTCGTTTAACAGGTTACTATTCAAGATTTGAAGATGGAATGAACGTATTAACATTCTTTCATGACGATTATAGAAACTTTGTTAATTATGGCTTAACCAATATTGATAAATTACATTTTGGTGGTGAGTTTGGTGCAGAAGCAAAAATTGCTAGAAATATTACAATGAATGTAGCTGCATCTGTTGGAAGATATTATTTCAACAGTCGCCAAGAAGCTACTGTTACATTAGATAATGATGCATCGGTTTTAAATAAAGATTTAATTTTTTCTCAAAACTATAGAGTACCGGGAACGCCTCAAAATGCTTATAGTTTTGGCTTAAGCTATCGCAGTCCTAAGTTTTGGTTTGTTAGTTTAAGTGCCAACTACTTCGATAATTTATGGTTAGATTATAACCCTATTAGAAGAACATTTGCAGCCGTTGAAGGATTGGATATTAATAAGCCTAGTGATGTAGAAATTAGAAATGGTATATTAAACCAAACTAAGTTAGATGCGAATTACACGTTAGATTTTTTTGGTGGATGGAGCTGGAAATTACCAAGAAGTTTTGGATTTAAAAAAGCAACATTCTTAGTATTTAATGCTGGTGTAAATAATATTTTAAATAATCAAAACATTGTATCGGGCGGTTTTGAACAATTGCGTTTCGATTACGATGATAAAAATATCAATAAGTTTCCTCCAAGATTGTTTTATGCTTTTGGCTTAAACTATTTCACTAGCGTAACTTTTAGATTCTAAATTAACATTAACTCATTTCACAATTAAGATATATGAAAAGTAAACAATTATTATGGCTTTCTTCTTTAATGGCAGTATTTTTTACTACTGTTATTATTAGTGCATGTAACAAAAAATTTGATGAACCCGATGTTTTTCCAGATCCAAACATTCCGGTTACCATGACTATTAAAGAATTAAAAGCTTTATTACCAACTGCTGGAACAGTAAGAGCAATTAACGATGACAAGGTTATTGCAGGAGTTGTAAGTGCAGATGATAGAAGTGGTAATTTCTTTAAAACTATTTCTATTCAGGATGCTACAGGTGGCATTAGTGTAAGGTTAGATGGAAATAACTTATTTAACAATTATCCGGTTGGACGTAGAATTTATATTAAAGTAAAAAATTTATGTGTAGGTGAATATGGAGGAATGATACAGTTAGGTTCAATAAATAATACAACTACAACAATTACTCAAACTCCAATTCCTCAAAACTTATTTGATCAATACATTATTAAAGGAAGTTTAGGCAATACTGTAACACCTAGAGTGTTTACCTCGATATCTCAATTAGTTACAACCTTACAAGACACCATTCAAAATACACTTATTCAATTAAATGATTTTGAATTTTCGGCATCAGACACTTCAAAAACTTTTGCCGATCCAACACTTGCTGCTTCTGCTGTGAACTTTACAATTCGTAATTGTTCTGGTAATAGTATTGTTTTAAGAACTAGTAGTTACTCAAATTTTGCCGCTGTAAAGGTTCCAAAAGGTAATGGTAGTGTAACAGCTATTTACACTTTTTTCAATGGTACACGTCAATTACTTATTAGAGATACTGGCGATTTGAAATTTACAGGTGCTCGTTGTGGTCAAGGACCAACTACTTTAATGAACACTGCCGATGTTAGAGCTTTGTACACAGGTGCTCCAGTTTCTATTCCAGCAGGAAGAAGAATTACAGGTATTGTAATTAGTGATAGAGCCAATTTAAACACTGTAGGACAAAACTTAATAGTACAACAAGGCAATGGTTTAGCTGGTATTATTGTTCGTTGCGATGCTTCACATTCTTTAGATTTAGGTGATTCTATTGATGTAAATATTTCAGGTTCAACCTTAGATGTATTCAGTGGTGCTTTGCAAGTAAGTACTATACCAACAGGTTTCATTACAAGAATTAGTACTGGTAAAACTATCACACCAAGAGTTGCAACTGCTGCTCAAATTAATACCAATATTAATGCATGGGAATCTACTTTAGTAAGCTTAGCTAATGTTGCCATCTCTGGTGGTACTGGTGGCACTTGGGCTGGTAGTACAAATATTACAGATGCAACTGGTAGTGTAGTTGCATTTACAAGAAGTGGAACATCTGGTGCAATTTTTCAATTAACGCCTTATCCTACAGGTAATGTAACTTTTGTACAAGGATATTTAGGTCGCTTTAATACAACCAACCAACTTTCTTTACGTAACTTAAGTGATGTTGGTACATCAACTGGTGGTGGAGGTGGAGGATCAACTGGTGGTATTAGCCTTGGTTCTACTTCACCTTTTTTATTAAACTTTAATGCTATTGGTACAGGTTTACCAAGTGGTGTAAAAGTATATACTGGTGGTACAGCAACAGCATTAGGTAATGCAGGAACTTACACATCTGCATTGGGCTCATGGAGTAACTTCAGTGCAGGATTTAAAAACCTTGCATCTGCAACTGGACTAACTAGTACAGCAGACCAAGCTACACAAGATGCTGCCACTAATAGAGCATTAGCTGTTCGTCAAACAAGTTCAGCAGGATACGATCCTGGTGCTTCATTTATATTTGAAATTGACAATACAACAGGCAAAACCAATGTTCAACTACAGTTTTTATTACAATCTTTAGATGCTAGTGTTGGTAGAACAACAACTTGGACAGTTGATTATGCTTTAGGCGATAATCCAACAAGTTTTACTGCTGCAACTGCAACAGGTACAATGACTACAAGCCCAACATTTGGAAGTAATACTATTAATGTAAATTTTGGTAATGCTTTAGATAATAAATCTCAAAAAGTAACTATCAGAATTGTTACCTTATCTGGTACTACAGGTGGCGGTAATCGTCCAACTACAGCAATAGATGATTTTAGAGTTAGCTGGAATTAATTTTCACTATATAAGTTTTAAAAACCCACACTTAGTTGTGGGTTTTTATTTGCCAACCTGTCAGCAAAGAAAGCATTGGTATTATGTTTGAAATTGTGGTTATGCAATACATTAATTGTGTAACCAACAGTTGAATATGCATTGAACTGTCGTTGCGTCGCTCCCGATAGCTATCGGGATTGTACGTTTGGTTCTATGTTCAACAAAGTACGGAACCTTGAAGGGTGCGACGCCGAGAAAGTTGAAAAATGAATTGCAGCCGATAACATAAAAAATTTTAAAACTATACATATGCAAAAAGGACAAATTAGGGTACAAACGGAAAACATTTTCCCCATTATTAAAAAGTTTTTGTACAGTGAACACGACATTTTTTTACGTGAATTAATTTCAAATGCCACCGATGCTACTCAAAAATTAAAAACACTTTCTTCTTTAGGAGAAGCCAAAGGTGAATTGGGCGAATTACGTATTGACGTAACCCTTGATGCAAAAGAAAAAACCATTACTATAGAAGATAGAGGTGTGGGTATGAGTCAAGAAGAAGTGGATAAATACTTAAATCAAGTTGCTTTTAGTGGTGCCGAAGAATTTTTAACCAAGTATAAAGATGCCAATATTATTGGGCATTTTGGTTTAGGTTTTTACAGTGCATTTATGGTTGCCGAAAAAGTTGAAGTATTAACACAAAGCCATAATGCCGATGCTGCAACTGTTTATTGGAGCTGCGATGGAAGCCCTGAATTTGAATTGTACGAAGTAGAAAAAAAGCAACGTGGTACAAAAATTATTTTGCACATTAATGAAGAAAGTAAAGAATTTTTAGAAGCCTATCGCATAAAATCTACCTTAGAAAAATTCTGTAAGTTTTTGCCTATTCCAATTTATTTTACAGATGTTGCTGAAGAAAAAAAGGCTGAGGATGTAGAAAAAAGCATCAATAATACCAATCCAATTTGGGTTAAAAAGCCAAGTGAATTAACCAAAGAAGACTACGAAACATTCTATAAAGAGTTATATCCATTTAACGAAACACCTTTATTTTGGATTCATTTAAATGTAGATTATCCGTTTAACTTAACAGGTATTTTATACTTTCCTAAGATTAAGCAAAGTCACGAAATTCAAAAAGACAAAATTCAATTATACAGTAACCAAGTTTTTGTAACTGATGAAGTGAAAGAAATTGTACCAGAATTTTTAATGTTGTTACAAGGTGTAATTGATAGCCCAGATATTCCGTTGAATGTAAGTCGTAGCTATTTACAAGGTGATCCAAACGTTAAGAAAATCAATGCTCATATTACTAAAAAAGTTGCGGATAAATTAGAAGAAATTTTCCGTAATGAAAGAAGTGAATTTGAAGCAAAATGGGAAAGTCTTGGCTTATTTGTGAAGTATGGTATGATGACAGATGATAAGTTTTTAGAAAAAGCCAATAAGTTTTTAGTAATGGAAGATACTACTGGTAAGTTTCATACTTATGAAGAGTATAAAATGGCTACGGAGACCTTACAAAAAAATAAAGATGGTAAGCAAGTAATTATTTACACTACCAATCCTGTGCAACAAGATGCTTACATACAAGCAGCTTTAGGTAAAGGTTATGCAGTAGTAAAAATGGAAACCCTAGTAGATGCTGCGTTTATTAACAACATGGAAATGAAATGGGAGAACAGCAGCTTTGTACGTGTAGATGCAGATATAGTAGATAATTTAATTGATAAGCAAGAATCTGCAGATAGTGTTTTAACCAAAGATGAAACTGAAAATTTGAAAAAATTATTCGACTATCCGAAAGGCGATTTACAAGTTACTGTTGAAGTAAAAGGTTTAAGTAAAGACAGTGCACCAGTAATTGCAACAAGACCAGAGTTTATGCGTAGAATGAAAGATATGGGTGCTGTAGGTGGCGGAATGACTGCATTTTATGCTCAAATGCCCGATGAGGTTAATTTAACCATCAATGGTAACCATCCAATTTATCAAACATTGTTAAAAGAAGCCGATGCTGTAAAACAAGAAAAGCAAGTTAAAAACTTAGCCGATTTAGCTTTATTGTCGCAGGGTTTATTAAAAGGTGCAGAGTTAACCAATTTTATTAATAGAAGTGTTGAATTAATGGAAGCAGAGAAATCAGTAACTGCTTAATTCAATTGGTGCTAATAATTTAAAAAGGATGTTGTTTGCTCAACATCCTTTTTAATGTTTATACACTTGCGTCAAGAGTACACATCGTCATTTACTTTCAATCATTGCTCAAAAAAAAATGGTCTCTTACATTTGCAAGAGACCATAAACCAAAACCAACAGCTATTATAAAAAAACCAACTACTAACCATTTTCTATTCACCACTTACGATTCACATTTATAAAATCGTAATTTCTTTTGGAGCAATTTTTACTTCCTCTTTTTTAGGAATAAACAACAGTAAAACACCGTTTTCGTATTTAGCTTGAATAGCATCGGCATTAACTTTTTCGTCTAAGGTAAAGCTGCGTTTAAAGCTGTTAAAGCTAAAATCTCGTCTAATTGTTTTGTAATCTTTGTTTTCTTGTTGTTCTGCTTTTTCAAAAGCAATAGTTAATAAATTGTTTTCTACACATACTTTAAAATCTTCTTTGTTTCTTCCAGGGGCATTTAACTCAACATGAAAACCATCTTTGGTTTCATGAATATTTACTGGAGGTACAGCAAACTGATTAGGTTGTGCATCTCTTCCCCAAGAAGTTGGGAAGTTCAAAAATAAATCGTCGAAAATGCTGTTTGCAATTCTTGGGTTGTTTTTTACTAGTGTCATAATTATTCTTTTTTAGAAGTTTTAAAAATTAATTGTTTGAGACACTTTTTTCAAAATCAATACCATTGCAATTTTTCAAGTCAGATTTACAATTTATAGCTTTATTTTGCGACAATATGACATTTTCGATAGCCGAAAAAAGTCAGCTTGTCTGTTTTATTTCTATTTACTCAATAACTATTTCTATTAATTTTGCTTTTTCAAATAAAATAAAAAATAAATTAAGCATATGTATCCAGCCGAAATAGTATTGCCAATGAAGGCCGAATTAACCGAAGAAGGTTTCAATGAAATGTTAACTGCAGAAGATGTAGAAGCTACATTTAAAAAATCAGGTACTACATTGGTAGTAATCAATTCAGTTTGTGGATGTGCAGCAGGCACTTGCAGACCAGGAGTTGTTATGGCTGTAAACAATGCAACCAATCGTCCAGATAATTTAGCAACTAGTTTTGCAGGTTTCGATGTGGAAGCTGTACAAAAAGTTCGTGAACATTTATTGCCTTATCCTCCATCATCACCAGCTATTGCGTTAATTAAAGATGGTCAGGTAGTAAGTATGGTAGAGCGTCATCAAATAGAAGGTCGTCCAGCCCAAGTAATTGCTCAGCATTTAATAGCTGAGTTTGATAAATATTGTAACTAAGTTTTTTTTCATTAATGGGTTAGTAAGTAACAATCCCGTCAATTTCTATTGATGGGATTTTTTATGTACAACAAATAAGTAGTATAGTTATCATTGTTGTCGCTTTTCTCTGCAACTACGCTGCAAAGCCAAACGCTTCAGTATTCAACGTGGATTTATTCCCTTCTTTTGGAGTGGCTAGGGCTGGTTTGTAGTGTACAAATTTTACTCATAACCACTTTTAATTACAGTAAGTATTAACTTAAAACGTCCATTGGGTTTTATATGGCTAGGTGTATGAGCAGGAATTAAAATTCCATTACCTGTTTGTAAGGTAGATGCTTTACCATCAATTACAATAATAGCACTGCCATCTATAATTTGAGCATAGGTATCAAAAGCCGATACTTTCTCGTTTAACCCTTCGCCTTTTTCAAAAGCCATTGCATTGATATGGCCAGTAGCTTTTTTCATGATTGATTTACTAACTACAGCATTGTGCTCATATTCTATCAATTCTACTACAATATGTGCTTTCCCTTTTTCAATTTCTCCATCTGTTTTAGGTAATTGTTCTAGCTCTTTGGTATCCATAATATAAATTTTAACCGAAATACACTTTCGACCACAAAACTGCTTAACCTGTATGATACCGTTACTGTATAAGCTAATCAAAAACTTGCATCATTCACAGATGAGCCCAATTATTCTATTGAGTTGAATAACCATTTAAACAAGTATTTTTTAAGTTGATTTATTTGCCATATTTATACCATAACCTCCAAATTTTTCACTTCATTTTCTTCAAATAGATATAAAGAAAATATGAACTATCAATGGCAGAAAATCATATCATTGTTAACCTTTCTCTCAATTCATATTTTCTAACTAACATTGCAATATCAATCTTTAACTATGTATCCTAATTTATACTATTTCTTTAAAGACATTTTTGGTGTTGAATTAGAAGGATTAAAAATTATTAACTCCTTTGGCTTTTTTGTAGCAATGGCATTTATAGCAGGAGCTTGGGCTTTAACAGCTGAGCTTAAACGTAAGCAAAAGCAAGGTTTATTTACTTATACCGAAGAGAAGATAATGGTTGGTGCACCTGCATCAATAACAGATTTAGCCATCAACTTTTTACTAGGTTTTTTAATGGGTTTTAAAATTGTTGGAGGATTTTTCTTGGAAAATGCCTTCGATGATCCTCAACAATACATTTTCTCTGGTCAAGGGAATTGGTTCTTGGGTATTTTACTAGGAAGCCTTTTTACATGGATGAAATGGAGAGAAAAAAACAAAGAAAAACTAGCCAAGCCTGAGCAAAGAACTATACGTATTTGGCCACATGATAGAGTAGGAGATTTAGTAATTTATGCAGCCATTTTTGGCTTTGCTGGTGCAAAAGTGTTTGATATTTTGGAAGCACCTTCAGCTTTTTTTAATGCTCTAAAAGCTGTGAAAGAAGGTAAACAAGATGCAGGTTCTTTATTATTTAGTGGACTCACTTTTTATGGTGGTTTAATTGTAGCAACTATTGCTATAATTTTTTATGCAAGAAAAAATAAAATTGGCATCATTCATTTAGCCGATGCTATTGCACCTGCATTAATGTTGGCTTATGCAGTTGGTAGAATTGGTTGTCAGGTTTCTGGTGATGGAGATTGGGGTATTGTAAACAGTGCATTTATCAGCAATGCCGATGGACAAAGCATTGTGGCTACTAAAGAGCAATTTGCAGCAGCTATGCAAGCGAATCATGGTTATTTAGTTAGCAAGTTTGGGTCGTTACAGCAAGTACAACATATTGCTGTAGAACCTTTTTTAGGCTTACCCAACTGGATGTTTGGTTTTACTTTTCATAATAATGTGGTGGGCGATGGTGTGCCCTTAGCCGGTTGCCAAGGCATGTATTGCAACTATTTACCTATGCCAGTTTTTCCCACACCATTTTACGAAATGCTGGCTTGCGGAACCTTGTTTTTAGTTTTATGGAGTTTAAGAAATAAATTAAAAGTGCCTGGACAAATGGCAGGTATTTATTTAATTTTCAATGGAGCAGAACGTTTTTTAATTGAAAAAATCAGAGTAAACGCCACTTACAATATTTTAGGCAAAGAAATTACCCAAGCCGAAATTATTTCAACCGTTTTAGTAATTATAGGAGTGGTATTATTTGTACAATCTAAAAAATGGTTTGGTAAAATGGGGAAGGTATAGTTTCTTTTGCTTTTTTTCATGTTATAGCATTGTTTATTGATTTTTTAAAAAATCTTGTTAATCGCCACAAATTTGGGGCGATTAACATGTACACTCACCTAAAGTTAGTCTATAGTTTTCGGTTTCAAAACTTCCCGTAGTGGCACATTTTTTTACACAATACTTACAGTTTAATTCATCTGTAACTTATAGCCAAGTACTACGTTCAGCAAATTCAAACTTCTTGCTCATTTTCCTTTCAAATAAAATTATTGCCGTTGTATAACAAAATGGTGGAAAGCCAATATATATGCCAATGTATACAACAATACTTATGAAGGAATTATTAGTGGTGGAAATGTGAAGGTTGACGGAACTACGTTTTCAGGAAATTTCAGCAATCAGTTTAGTTTTAAGAAGGGGGGGAGTGCAGAGTTAAGTGGTTTTTATCAAAGTAGAGAAATTGGTGGTATTATAGTAGCAAATCCTTTAGGTGCAGTTAATATGGCCATAGCAAAACAAATTCTTAAAAATAAAGGCACTGTTAAATTGAGTTTAAGAGATGCATTTTTTACACAGAATTTTTCTGGTTATTCAAAATATCAAAATATAGATTTAACGGTAAATCAAAATCGTGATTCTAGAGTGGTGAATATTGGATTTACATATCGTTTTGGGAAAGGTAAACCAACAAAACAAAGAAAAAACAATGGAGCCAATGCTGAACAAAGTAGGGTAAAATCGGCTGGAGGGAATTAAGTTGTAAGTAATAAGTAATATGTTATGAGTTATGAGTAATAAGTGATGAGTTTGGATATTTTGTAGAAAGTATTTTGTTTTTAAAAAAGTAATAATTCATAACTCATAACAAAAAGTTCTCCCCCAGTGAAACACCTATTTATCCGTTTGTACCAATTTTAATTTCTTTTTAAGGTTATTATTTCAATTTAGCAGAACAATTTTAAAATTATTAAAAACTTAATGGGTGTACTTTTTTCATTTATTGATTCATTAAGTAATTAAAATACTGCACTTTAAAAAAGTGTATTTTCTCTCATGTGTTTATAGGAATAACGGCCCTCATGTCTATGAGGGTCTCTTTTTTACTAGTTTTTAAATATTTTTAAAAACTAATTCGGCAAATTGCTGCAAAAATGTATATTTGTACAGCAAAAAACCGCAACATGCAACAAAAACTAGAAATTGATTTAACCGACAGCTTTGAGAAAATTCCGGTGAAAATTTTTGAAACCTCTAAAACAGGTTCTCAATTTGTGGCTCAAGAAATAGCCAAACTCATTCGAGAAAAACAAGCCAAAGGTCAAGATTGTGTACTAGGTATGGCTACTGGCTCAACACCAATTAGTATGTATGCCGAGTTGGTTAGAATGCATAAAGAAGAAGGCTTAAGTTTTAAAAATGTAATTACGTTTAATTTAGATGAGTACTATCCTTTAGAACGTAATGCTTTTCAAAGTTATTGGAGTTTCATGCATAGGCATTTGTTTAACCATATTGATATTGAAAAAGAAAATATTCATATTCCAAATGGCGAATTGGCTAAAGAAGATGTAAAAAAACATTGCTTAAAGTACGAACATTTAATTGAAGCATTGGGCGGAATTGATTTACAAATTTTAGGTATTGGTGGTAATGGCCATATTGGGTTTAACGAACCTGGTAGTAGCATTTTTTCGAAAACTCGTATCACATCATTAGATAATAGTACCAGAATTGCCAATAGTTTTGAGTTTCAAAATATTTCTCAAGTACCACGTATGGCAATAACAATGGGTATTAGTACCATTATGAAAGCCAAAAAAATATTGTTGATGGCTTGGGGAATGAAGGCAGGAATTGTTGCCAAAAGTGTTGAAGGCAATGTAACAGAACATGTACCTGCAAGCATTTTACAACAACACAACGATTGTACGTTTGTTATAGATGAAACAGCAGCAAGTGAATTAACCCGTAATAAAAGTCCTTGGTTAACAGGTGAATGTGATTGGACAGATAGCATGATTAAAAGAGCAGTAGTTTACACTTCATTGAAATTACAAAAACCCATTTTAAGTTTAACCACACACGATTATAATGAAAGTGGTTTAAGTGATTTATTGGTAGAAAAAGGAGATGCTTATGAAGTAAACCTTCAAGTGTATTATATGCTAAGAGATAGCATTACAGGCTGGCCAGGTGGTAAGCCCAATGCTGTGATTCCTGCACATCCTGAAAGAAGTACTCCACATCCAAAACGTTGTTTAATTTTTTCGCCTCATCCCGATGATGATATTATTAGCATGGGAGGAACATTCATGCGTTTACAAGATCAAGGGCATGAAGTACATGTAGCTTATCAAACAAGTGGAAATATTGCAGTTACAGATGAATTTGTAACTCGTTTCTTAGATTTTGCAGTAGGTTTTGAAGAGATGTTTGGTATAGATAATAAAACTAGTCAGCAAATTTTACACGATGCAAGAAAATATTTAGCTACTAAAAAAACAAACGATAAAGATAGTGCTGAAATTAGGGCTATCAAAGGATTAATAAGACGTTGTGAAGCTAAGGCAACTTGTCGTTATGTTGGTTTAACCGATGATAGAGCTCATTTTCAAAACTTACCATTTTATGAAACGGGTACAGTAGAAAAGAAACCTTTGGGCGAAGAAGATATTATATTAACCATGGAATTATTACAAAAAATAAAGCCACATCAAATTTTTTGTGCAGGCGATTTAGCCGATCCACATGGTACACATAAAGTTTGCTTAGATGTTGTTTTTGAAAGTATAAAACGTTTAAAAGAAGCAGGAGAGGAGTGGGTGAATGATTGTTATGTATGGATGTATAAAGGAGCATGGCAAGAGTGGGATATTGCCGAAATTGAAATGGCTATTCCAATGAGTCCCGATCAAGTTATGAAAAAGCGTTTTGGTATTTTTATTCATCAGTCACAAAAAGATATGGTGCCTTTTCAAGGCAGCGACTCTAGAGAATTTTGGCAGCGTGCCGAAGAACGTAATGCTAGTACAGCTAATTTATATGCGGAACTTGGCTTAACAAAATATGCTGCTATGGAAGCTTTTGTAAGATGGCATTTTTAACGTAGAATCACCAATTATATTCAATTTTAACCTCTACTCATTTGTAGAGGTTTTTTTGTATGAGTACTTTCTAAAAAAACAATATTATTGCAGCATGACAATGGGTGTACAATTCAACTGGAAGAAAGCATGGGGAATTTCTATTTTTAAACAATATGTATTGATTGGATTGGCGTTGTTGATTATTTTGCTAATTGCGTTTCCCTTTTTTTTCAATTTTATAGAAGGTAGAGCAGGGAGAAGTATAAATGATATTTTGCTAAATTCAATTCCTGCTATTAATGTTTCAAATTGGGTATTTACTATTATTTGGTCAATGGCATTGCTTACAATTGTAAGATGTGTGCAAGAACCTCAAATATTTCTACTTTTTTTATGGGGATTTATTATACTAAGTTTATCTAGAATGATAAGCATTATTGCTCTACCATTAAATCCACCTAATGAATTAATTGAATTGATAGACCCTATTAGTAATAGCTTTTATGGAAGTAAGTTCATCACAAAAGATTTATTTTACTCAGGCCATACTGCCACTCAATTTTTAATGTTTTTGTGCCTACAAAAAAAAGGCGATAAGCTGGTAACTTTTATTTCAACCATTGCAATTGGTGTACTCGTACTTATACAACACGTACATTATACCATAGATGTAATTGCAGCTCCTTTCTTTACTTATGTAGTATTTATTATTACAAAAAGAATTGTACAAAAGCCATTAGAAGGCTTCACCAATTTGAAAGTATAATCCATTATTACCACCTTTTCCAAAACCATAATCAATTCTAAGATTTAATTTTTCTTTTTTACTCAGTGCAAATCTTAATCCACCACCATAAGAGTATTTAATATCGTTCAAATGAAAATCGGCTAAATTATTACCTACATTCCCTAAACTAGCAAAGCCAACAATACCAAATCGTTTATAAACTGGCAATCGGTATTCACTTTGTAAAACCATTAAATTATTATCTCTATATCGGCCACTATAATAACCTCTCATACTGTTCGATCCACCCAATGCTCCTAAATTTCTTAAAGGTATTTCATTGCCAATATTGTTTAAACTGTAAGCTTGTAATGCTAAAACATGTGTAGTAGCAATTGGAAAATATTTTCTTACATCAATTACTAAAGACGAAAAGTTATATGAAGAACCCAACAAACTGCTGAAAGTAGTAAAAAATACTTGAGCAAATGTTCCTTTACTAGAAGTAAAAGCATGGTTACGAGTATCTTTTGTAACACTAAAACCAATACCCACTGTTTTATAGCCATTTCTTCCAGCAACATTATCTTTATCAAATAAGCCATTAGCAATATAATCTACTTTTAATACATTTTGATGTTCGGCCAAAACGCCAATAAATAATTTTTTACCCATGTTTTTCATTAAATGGGCGTACAAATAATATTGCTGAAAAGTGTAAGGTTCTGCTGAATTTGCTGTTGTATTTCTTCCAATGCCCCAAAATTTATCTGGAAACGAGCTGTACGAAAATTGTTCGGTTAAGATAAGTTGTTCTTTTTTAAAATATTGATTACCGTTTATAACAGCCACAAATTGTTTTTTTAAAGAATAAATTCCTACCACTTCAATGTTAGAAGTTCTTGAAACCGTATCTTTTTTATTCATTTTAAAGGTAAAAATAGTAGCCAATCCAAACGACCAATCTGTTTCAATTGACCTTGTTATTAAAGGCAACAAAATGCTATTATGCGTTGATAATGAGTCAGTAGTAACTTGACTATATGTTTTTTCGGTACTTGTAATCAATAAAAAAATAAAGCCAATTAATATTAATTTCCCTTTCATTTAGCAAACTAATTTTACTGTATTGCTCTTTTAGATAAAAGTATAAAATATTCTAAAAAAATAAACATACTTTTTTTAATCACTAAAACTTTACATTTTTGTAATAATTTCTTAACATTACAAAGTTTAAGACATTTAATTAACTGTAGAATGAATAAATGGAACTGTACTTATGAATTAGGCCAAAACTTAACAAAAGAACAACTAATTTTTTTTGAAGAACATGGCGTAATCATTTTTAGAAACTTCTTAACCCGAGAAAAAGTTGAACTTTATCTAAACGAACTTAAAAGATTAGAAACAGAATGGATTGCTGAGAAAAGAGAGAAAGTAAATGGTATTCCGTTAAAGTATGGGAAAGACGATAATGGTAATTTAACAATTCAACGGTTGTGTTTTTCTTCATTGTTTAGTAATCCGCTGCACGAATTATTGCAAGATGAACGTTTAATGGCTTTAACCCAATTTCTGCATCCTTACGAAGGAAGAATTGGAGAAAAAGAAAAAGATGGATTGGTAATTAATAATTACATCAATAGCCCCAATAGTACTTTTACACAAATGGGTTGGCATACAGATAGTCCTAGAGATTTATTTTTAGGTCAAAAAATTATGCCAATGCTTAATGTAGGTATTCATTTAGACACTTGTTTGTTTGAAAACGGAGGTTTAAGAGTATTGCCAGGAACACATAAGCAAAACATGCTAAAATTATTATTTGGCAAGAAATATTTTATTGATAATTCAGACGATGCAAAAGAAGTAGGATTTGATATACAAGCAGGTGATTTAACTGTACATGATGGACGAACATGGCATAGGGTAAAACAATCACCTTTGGTAGGAGAAGAAAGTAGGAGAAGAGTAATGTATATTCCAATCATTACAGGAAAGTTTAAACCCAAAAGTGAAATGAGTAAAACTCCCTTTTATCATAAGTTTACTTCTAAAGTACATCACTAATAAATTTACGCTAAAAGCCAACATGTTTGTTGGCTTTTTTTAAATACATTTTCATGAATTATGCTTTAATAACAGGTGCAAGTAAAGGCATTGGCAAAGCCATTGCAATTGAGTTAGCAAAAAAGAATATTCCATTGGTTTTAATTGCAAGAAACGAAAGTTTATTGCAACAATTAAGTGCCGATATACAACTTACTTATAAGGTAGATGTACATTATTTGGCTATAGATTTATCGTTAACCAATGCTGCCGAAACTATACTACATTGGTTAAAAACTAAAAATTTAGCTATTTATGTTTTGGTAAACAATGCAGGTTATGGTTTAAGTGGAACAATAGAGGCTTATAGTTTAGCCGAACATTATGCTATGATGCAGGTAAACATGCAAACGCCCGTTGCATTAACTTATTTGTTATTGCCAGAACTAAAGCAACAGAATAAGGCATTCATATTAAATATTGCAAGTGCAGCAGCTTATCAATCGGTTCCAGGATTAAACATTTATGCAG
Organism: Asaia bogorensis; assembly: GCA_943371535.1. GTDB lineage: Bacteria > Bacteroidota > Bacteroidia > Chitinophagales > Chitinophagaceae > UBA1930. The sequence goes on from CALRVE020000015.1 coordinate 29,442, forward strand.
CTACTAAAGCATTTATGCTAAGTTTTAGTAGGGGATTAACCTATGAGTTACGAAACACCAATATTTCAGTAACCTCTGTAGCACCTGGAGCAACTGATACCGATTTTGCAAATAGAGCCAATGTAAATGGAGCAAAAGCAAAAAAAATGGCTGCACAATTTAATATGCAACCATCTAATGTTGCAAGAATAGCAGTAAATGCCATGTTTGCACAAAAAACAGAAATCGTGGCAGGTTTTGTAAATCAGTTATCGGTTTTTGCAGCTTGGTTGTTACCGAAAAAATGGTTAGAAAAATCGGCTGCATCAATTTATGATTTGTAAATTCAAAATTGGCACTTATATTTGCAACCCAATTAAAAAGGAAATGGCTGCGTAGCTCAACTGAATAGAGCATCTGACTACGGATCAGAAGGTTTTAGGTTTGAATCCTAACGCGGTCACCATAATGAAATAAAAGGTTCTAGCGGATTAGCTAGAACCTTTTATTTTTGAATATCTATTAAGATTTTATAAAAATCCCATTGCATAAGTTTATTAAACCCCCCAATATTTAATTATAAAAATTCTGTGTTAAAGAATTGGATACTACTTTAAACTCATTGTCTTTTCTTACAATTCTATAAGCATTGTTAATTGCACGAATATTTGGATTAGACATGTGCTTTTCGTTATATGGAGCAATCATGTCAATTTCTTTTACTACGGTTCCATCTTGGTCGATTACTCTTGTAAAAAAACGATAATCAAAATGCCATGGATTCAACACATCGTCAGAATCATTGGAATTGTATGTATCGTTAAAACCTTCAAATATTAATTCAGAAGAATGATTGATGTGTTTTAATAGCTCATCAGTAATATTGATAAATTTATTTATTTCAGGATCTCCTTGTAAAATGCCACTATCCCAAATAGTTTCTCCATTTAAAAAAATCACTAAACGATTATCTACATGTTTTACGTTTATCCAGTATTCTTTTTTCATAATTGTTTTGTTTGTTGTATAAAAGTAGTTTCAAAATAAGCTTTGGTACATGACTATTGTCAGTTTAAAGACTGATTTTTGTTAGATTTTACTTTTAATTATTAAAAAATACAAACCCCGAACTTTTTACATTCGGGCTTTTTTTATTGTTAAGTATTTATTTTTTGATTGGAAATTCTAAAGCTGCCTGAGCCGCTGCCAATCTTGCAATTGGCACACGATAAGGAGAACAACTTACATAGTTCATTCCTATTCTATGGCAGAATTTTACACTTTCTGGGTCGCCACCATGTTCACCACAAATACCTACTTTTAAATTGGCTTTGGTGTTACGTCCTCTTTCAGTACCAAACTTAATTAATTCTCCCACTCCATCTTGATCAATGGTTTGAAATGGATCGTCTTTTAGAATTTTTTGGTCTAAATAATTGGGTAAAAATCCGCCAATATCATCACGACTAAAACCAAAACTCATTTGTGTTAAATCGTTGGTACCAAAGCTAAAGAAATCAGCTACAGTAGCCATTTGGGCAGCTTTTAAAGCAGCACGTGGAATTTCAATCATTGTTCCATACAAGTATGGAATTTTTTTGGTTTTCATTTTAACACAAGTTTCCTTGTACACCCTATCGACAATTTCTTTTTGGTGCGATAATTCGTTGACGGTACAAGTAACTGGAATCATAATTTCAGGAAATGCTTTTACACTAGCTTTAATTAATTCGGCTGTTGCTTCTAAAATTGCACGTACCTGCATTTCAGTAATTTCAGGATAACTGATACCCAAACGAACCCCTCTATGACCCAACATTGGATTATTTTCATGCAATGCCAAAACCCTTCTTTTTAAAATACCCATGCTTATACCTAACTCTTTACTTAGCTCTTGTAACTTCTTAGAATCATGAGGTACAAACTCATGTAAAGGCGGATCTAACAAACGGAAAGTAACAGGTTTGCCTTGCATGATGGCCAATGTTGCTTTAAAATCCTTCTTCACAAATTCAAACAATTCGGCTAGTGCTGTACGTCTTTCTTTTTCAGTTTTACTCATAATCATTTTACGCAACAGGAATAAAGGTCGTTCACTTCCTTCGCCATAAAACATATGTTCTGTTCTAAATAAACCAATTCCTTCTGCTCCAAATTTAACTGCTTGTGCTGCATCTTTTGGCGTATCTGCATTGGTTCTTACACCCACTACTTTTACTTTATCTACCAACTTCATCAAATCTTTATACGATTGATTGGTATCTAAATCAATATCAATTAATGGCAATTGTCCTTCATAAACCAAGCCCTTGGTTCCATTTAAACTAATCCAATCGCCTTCCTTAACCAATAAACCAGTTTGGTTTTTAAAGAGTTTCGATTCTTGATGAATTTCAATATCAGCACAACCAACAATACAACATTTACCCCAACCTCTTGCTACTAATGCAGCATGAGAAGTCATTCCACCTTTTGTTGTAAGAATAGCTTGTGACTTATGCATTCCGTCAACATCTTCAGGAGAAGTTTCCTCTCTTACCAAGATTACTTTTTCACCTTTAGCTGCCCATTTCACCGCATCATCAGAAGAAAAAACTACTCGTCCAATTGCACCCCCTGGACCTGCTGGTAAGCCTTTAGCTATTGATTTACGAATCAGCTCAACTTTAGGGTCGAACATGGGTAATAACAATTCAACCAACTGATTTGGTCCAACCCTCATAATAGCAGTATTGGCATCAATTAATTTTTCTTTTACCATTTCTGTTGCCATACGAACAGCAGCAACGCCATTGCGTTTGCCCACCCTGCACTGTAACATGTAAAGTTTGCCTTTTTCTATGGTAAACTCAATGTCTTGCATGTCTTTGTAATGCTTCTCCAGTCTATTTTGAATGGCATACAACTCTTTATAAGAAACAGGCATTAGTTTTTCGAGAGAAGTAAAATGTTTACTTTGATCGTTCATAGAATACTCATTCACAGGTGCAGGAGTTCTAATACCAGCAACTACATCTTCACCTTGAGCATTCACCAAATATTCCCCATAAAACTTATTTTCACCACTACCTGGATTTCTTGTAAAAGCAACACCAGTGCAGCTATCAGTACCCATATTACCAAACACCATGGCCTGTACATTTACTGCAGTGCCCCACTCGTCAGGTATCTTTTCAATTCTACGATATTCAATGGCTCGTTTACCATTCCAACTGCTAAATACAGCACCAACACCACCCCACATTTGTTTATAGGGATCATCGGGGAAATCAGTTCCTAAAACTTTTTTAATGGTTTTTTTGTAGTCTGCTACTAAATCTTTTAATTCTTTAACTGTAAGTTCAGTATCGCTTGTATAGCTTCTTTTATGTTTGATGGCTTCTAACTTTTCATCTAATAATTTTCGAATACCTTTTCCTTTAACTTCAATACCAGCAGCTTTTTCCATTACCACATCGGCATACATCATAATTAAACGACGGTAAGCATCATAAGCAAAACGTTCATCGCCACTTTGAGCAATAACACCTTTAATGGTTTCTTCATTTAATCCTACGTTTAAAACAGTTTCCATCATTCCAGGCATACTTTTTCTAGCACCAGAACGAACAGAAAGCAATAATGGATTTTTTACATCGCCATACTTTTTGCCTGTAATTTTTTCCATTTTTGCAAGGGCTTCTTTCACTTGCTGTTCCAATACTTTAGGATATGTTTTTTTATTGTTGTAGTAATACGTACAAACTTCTGTAGTAACTGTAAACCCAGGAGGAACTGGTAATTTCAGATTGGGATGACCAGCCATTTCAGCTAGGTTAGCACCTTTACCACCCAACAAATTTTTCATGGATTCATTTCCATCGGCTTTGCCTCCACCAAAAGAATACACATACTTTTCGGCTTTTGTTTGTTTTTTCATGTTTAAGCTTTTTATAAAATGCAGAGGTAAAAACAGTTGTTAGATTATTTTATAACAATGCTCATAGAAAAAACTGATTTTAATCATACATGAGAAATGGAAAAAGTTGTAAGCCAATTTTCTAATGCAAAATCATTACTAAAATTTAAGATGAATACAAAACAAAAACGCCCTTACAAAATGTAAGAGCGTTTTTGCTGATTAATATACTTTTTGAAATTGCTCAACCAGTAATGAATTTTACGAAAATCAATGCCATGTTTTGCTCCTAATTGACGATAAGTATAATCGCCTGTTAAGTACTCAGCTATAATAGCCTCTCGGTTTGTGTTCATCGTGTCCAAATTTAAGTGGCGAATAATCGTCAACCTATTTCAGGACAAGACAGTCAATATTATCTCTTTTATGGATTACAATAGTCGCAATACGTTGGGTCTTCCGTTGTTTTTTTATTTGGATACATTTTTTCTTTTGTGAATTTACACTGTTGGCAGACATAAATATAGCTTAGTGTTGAGTTTGTCGGTGAACCACACAAGCTGCATTCAAGACCCTTTTTAGCGTCTGTTATTCCAAAACCTGGTGTTTGACATTGAGGGCAAGTTGATTTAATTTTTTTCACCAGTTTTTGTGTAGCTTGTTCAATCACACTCATTCGTGTAGGGTTATACATAGCTCTCATATCCGTTTCTGCATAAACTGAATTGTATTTTGAGAAAAAATATTTGAATGATTTCTGCAAAATTTCACTTTCGGTTATCCCTTTATGTATATCCATATTTTCATCTTTTGATTTTCTAAGAATTAAACCGTGTGCTGGAAAACCAACTTGTTCGGCAAACTCAAAAAGTTCTTTTTGAGTTTGGATTTGTCTACCATTAAAATTGGTTGAGGTGCTTAATTCTCTAACTATAACTTCTAAGTTGTTTTTTGTGTCAATAAAAATTAAAAATTCATCGTCAGCACTTACAAAAAACATCGATGGGTGAGGGCCAAATGAACCCTCACTTGCAATTCCTAAATCACAGTTGTTTACTTTCATTGCTCGTAGACATTTTTCTCTTGCAGTTGAAATAGGGTCAAGTTCTCTTTCTATTTCACCTGTAAATGTTCCCAAGGCATCCGTATCAAAAGCTTCATCCGTAAAGCAACTTACACCTAATTCCTTTTCAAGAATAGGTGCTATTACACTTTCTTTTTGGTGCTTTGTTGCTATAAGAAGTTTTCTATTTTGAAACATTGATATGAATTCAACTATTGATTTGTTGTTGTTAGGGCTACTCCCTTTGTCTCTTCGCAAAAATTCCCATTGTTATACACCAAATTGCCATTTACAAATGTATGGGTCACTTTGGTATGAAAGGTTGTTCCTTCTAATGGTGACCAACCGCATTTAGATAAAATGTTATTCTTGTCAACTGTCCAGCTTTCATTTAAGTCAACAATAGTTAAGTCCGCAAAGTAACCTTCTCGAATAAAACCTCTTTTTTCTATGCTGTAAAGTGTCGCAGGATTATGACACATTTTTTCTGCAATTTTTTCTAACGATATTACTCCTTGTTTGAAAAACTCTAACATAATATTCAATGAGTGCTGAATTATAGGTGCTCCCGACATTGATTGAAAATACGGCTGCTGTTTTTCTTCTAATGTATGAGGTGCGTGGTCTGTAGTTACGATGTCTATTCTATCGTCCAACAAAGCTTTTAAAAGCCCTCTTTTATCTATTTCTGTTTTTATAGCAGGGTTCCATTTTATTAAAGTTCCCAAACGCTGATAGTCTATGTCTGAAAACCATAAGTGATGAACCGAAACTTCTGTTGTTATATTTTTATCTTTTAGAGCAATGTCATTTCTAAACAAATGTGTTTCTGCTTCTGTTGTCAAGTGCAGAATGTGAAGTCGTGCCTTGTGTTTATTGGCTATGTCAATAGCTCTTTTGGTTGCTTCATAACAAGCTTTTTCGCTTCTAATAATTGGATGAAATTCAATAGGCACATTTTCTCCATATTTTTCACGATATATGTTTTCGTTCTCTTCAACTATTTGTTCTTTTTCAGAATGAATGGCAATAATGGATTGGCAGTTCGCAAAAAGTTTTTCCATTGTTTCTGAATTATCAGCAAGTAGATTACCTTTTTTTGTAAAGTAAAGTCCGTCATCTGAAACACCTAAAAGTTTTGATGTGTCGAGCTTAATTATTTCATCAAGGTTGTCGCCATTCACACCTAAAAGGAAGCCAAAATTGGCCAAAGATTTTTCAGATGCTATGCGATATTTTTCATTTAAGATGTCAATTGTCAATACATTCGGAAATGTATTTGGCATATCAATAAAAGAAGTCACGCCACCAGCAATAGCGGCTTTACTTTCAGTATAAAGGTCGCCTTTATGTGTTAGTCCAGGCTCACGAAAATGAACTTGTCCGTCTATAATACCTGGAAATAAATACTTGCCTGTCCCGTCAACTACTTTTACATTTTTGTGGTCGATTAATTGTCCGATTAAACGAATTAAACCATTGTCTATAAGCAGATCAGAAACGGTTATTTGTCCCTCATTTACGATGCTTATATTTTTGATTAGAGTTTTTTCTGTCATTGTAAATTGTCTGTTTATTTCAGGTCTTGCCATTGCCGATACTACAGTTGAGAATTGCGTTAAAGTCCGCCGACATAACGCCAAACCTCTTAGCGGTAGTTTATTTCGTCTTGTGTTTGGTGTACTTGCGAAATACTGTTGAATATCTATCGCCAAACTTTATAATGCTTATTGTGTCTAACTTAATGTTCTTTGGTTTGTCGTCAAATAGTCCATCTGGATTGTAGTTGTGAATACTAACACTTTTCTCTGTCACAGTTTTTATTTCACCAATCCAAAAGTCAAGGTAGTCATTGTTGATATTTTCAATAATAACGTGTATGTCATAACTTTTTAATGTTTTTAAAATGGATGTCCAGCTCGTCAATGGTAATGGTTTGTCAAAACCGTATGAAGTAGAAAGAATACCTTCTGCATTAAAAATTTTCCGTTGCGTTCGTTCATAGCTCGAAAGTCTAAGGCTGTCAAAATCGTCTAACCTAATTATTGCATATCCGTTAAGCATAAAGTCGCAGTCAAGTTGCAGAAACAAGAAACCCTTTGACATACCTAAAATAAAACCTGATAGATTTTCTTCCTTGCCGCAAACAGTCCTGTATAGTTTTACAAAAGCCTTCTTGTCAATATACTTTTGTAACATTAAATTATATTCTTTGATTTTTTGTCGCTCTGTCATCTGAAGGGTGTCTGTTTAAATTACCGCCAACGTTTTGGGGCTTTGCGAAGTGGCGGAATTTGAAGCACTTACTTTCAATTTAGAACTAAACTTCTTTTGAAATTTGAATTTTAAATTTAACACTAAACCCGCCATTTTGCCAAGGTGCTGTTGTGCGTAGTTCTTATTATTTTTTCTTGAAATATATCTTACTGTCTTTTAGTTTAAATCCAACGCTTGAATATAAATTTATTGCAGCCAATCTATGGTCTTCTGTAAAAAGAAGTATTTCAGAAAGTTCTTTTTCTTCACCCACTTTAACTAATAAGTTTATCAGTTTTCTTCCTATTCCTTTTCCACGTGAAGCTGAGTCTACAACTACATCTTCAATCCAACCCTTGTTTCCAGAAATAACTTTGTAAGTACACATTAATGCAATTCCAATTATTTTATTATTTTCCTCACAATATGCAATTGTAATTTGGTTTTTCTCATTCAATATTTCTTCAAGATCTAACTGAATTTTGTTTGGACTTAATTGACGGAATAATTCAGAAACTTGCTCTTTAATGTCTATGTTTAAATCAATTTTGTTTAAAATAGCTGTTTTCATTTCTTTTAAAGTTTTTTTCAAAAAAACAATTTTATTAACCTATTATTTGATTTGAAATTTTAAGTATAAGTCATATTTTCTAGTCACACGGCAGAATTACGCACAACGTTCGGGGCTTGGCGTTGTGGCGGAATTTGAAAAACTGTCAGCCCGTTACGAAAGTTTGGTAAAGTTATGTCTCGTCCTGAATTTAGTTGACTCGTTAAGGGAGATAATCCTAAATAATATTTACTAAGATAAATCATCCTGAATAATGTTGATTAAAAAGTTGTTTGCCTGTGTGTTGGCAAAAAAAGTTCAGTAGCCCTTAACAGCTAAAGGAACTTTTTTTTGTGCGTTGGCTAGTCAGGTTAGTTGCATATTTTCCTCCTTTTTTTTGGGTGTCCAGTAGTAGTTTTTCCAACGTTTTATTTGTGGTCCTTTTTGTTGGTGTACTTCATGGGGTGTTTGATAATTTAAGCTGCTGTGCCTTCGTTTATGGTTGTAGATAATGATACATCTACTAATGTGTAAAGCAGCCTGTTCTATGGTGTCATAATAGGCACTGATTAACTCTGTTTTCAGTATGCCATTTATTCTTTCTGCTAAGGCATTTTCGTAAGGATCTCCATTTTGGGTCATACTAATTAAAGCATGATTTTGTTGCAGTAAATTTACATATTCAGTACTGCAATATTGGATGCCTCTATCACTATGATGCATCACAATTGTTTCAACAGGTTTTTGATACAAAGCCTTCTTTAATGCCACAACAGCACTACTTACTTTCATATCATCACTTACATGAAAACCAACAATTTTTCTGCTGTAGGCATCTGTAATTAAAAACAAATATGCAAACCTGTTTTTAAGCGGTATGTAAGTAATATCACTTACCCATAGTTCATGAGCTTTCATTGGCTCAAAATCCTTTGCCAGATTAGGAAATCGGCGAAAATGATGTTTACTGTTGGTGGTGTGAACACTACGTTTTGTTTTACGAATTAGAAGGTTGTTTTTTGCTAATATATCAAAGAAAGCATCCCTACCTATGGATATGTTTTGTTGTATAAAAAAGGGTAGTAGCATAACAAAAAGTTTTCTTCCTCCACATCGAGGTTGCTGATGACGAATAAGGTGTATTTGTTGCACAATCAGGTCTTCATTTACCTGCTTTTTGAGTTCTCTTTTTTGTTGTTGATGATAAGCTTGTGGAGAATAATCCAACAGTCGACAAATCGATTTCAAACTAAAAAATGGATTGGTCTTTTTTATTGCTCGGACTGTTGGTTGCCAGACTTTTTTCTGATACTGATATCAAGTTGTTTTTCTGCAATATTAATCATGGTATCCAATGCATCAGCTCTCAACTTTTCCCATTTCAATTGCTTCTCTAAAAGAGCAATTTTCTGTTGCATGGCTTCCATATTTTGCAGCTGTTCATCCGTGTGTTTGGGTGTAGAACTATTCATGGAACTGGTGTTGTATTGTTGCTGTTTTTGAGTGAGTGGCAAGTTATGAATTCCCTGATGAATCATGACCCATTTGTTGATCGTAGTTCGGCTCACTCCATACTTGGCTGCCAATTGGCGATAACCTGTTCCCTGGGTTAAATACTCTGTAATACACTGTTGTTTGATGTCCATTTTTGGTTGGTTTTTAGTCAACCTATATCAGGACAAGACAATACAAATGTTGAGGATTAATCCGTCAAGCCACACTTGCACAAAACCTCTTGTTAGCGGTAGGTTTTATCATTAGTGGCTATTTATAAAGTTATTAAATTCGGCTTTTCCAATCGGGCTTTCAAATAAAGAGCCGTGTCCACCACCTGTAATCTCAATAAACTGACTGTTTTGGCAATTTGAACAGCTTAGTACATCTTTTTTAAAAGTTGGCCAAGTGTAAAGTTGAATTGGAGAGTCACTTAATCCTTGAATAAATAAAATGTCAGACTTAAACCCATTAGTAAAATTAAGTAACGACCTTTGAAAGTATGGATTGGGGTTGCTTGATGTAGTTCCATATACGTTTTTCAATTTTGTGCATACAGCACTTGGTTGAATTTGATCATTTTCCTCTAATTGACATCTATAAACTAGATTTAATGGACCCGGTGCATTTGCTATTACTCCATTTGTCTTATGCATTGTGTTAAGCCTTGTTACCATATAGCCTCCTTGAGAGTGTCCTCCCAAGAATATTTTTTTTACAGTTATCCCTAATTCTTGACTTGCTTTATTTTTCAACCATAATAATGCAGCCTCACATTTGACAATATTGTCGCCTAATAAAACATTTTCTTGGGGATATGCTACGCTTACAATCATCATATCATTTCTGTTTAAAATTCCTTTGAATTTATCAAGAGTGTTATTTGCAGCGGTAAGAATTTCATTATCAGAAGTTACACTTCCGTGAAATACAAGTAAAACATCTAAGTCGTTAATTGTGGGTTTATCTATTATAACGTCCACACTAACTGAATTATAAGAAATGGTTTTAGTTTGTCGATAAGCAGTTGGGATAGGTGTGTCTGCACTGTTGTCCTTGTTACAAGAAAAAATTATAACAGAAAGTAAAATTAGTAGTCTCATATTTCTTTTTTTTCAATTAGACGTGCTTTTTTCTAAATGGTTTAATGTCGTCAGTAAACTTACCGCTAACGGACAGGGCTTGCTGCTGTGCTGGTATTCATTGAACGTCCTGCCCGGAACCGCTGCTGATTGAAAATATGAAGATGAAGTTAACAACAAAAAGCTAAATAGAATTACGTCGGCTGGAGCTACTGCTGATAGCGATAAAAAGATGAGAATATATTCGTCAGCCAGCATAGCAGCAAACCCCCTGTTGTACGCATACCCTATCTTCTCGGTCATCTACAATGTGGGTCTGTGTCGCACCGCATGATGGTTGCCGTGTGTGGGGCAAGGCAGGCTCTTGGGCAGGTTGGCTTTTGTGCTTTGGGTTTGTGTGCCTGCCCATGTGCCTGACTTGCAGCGTTGGCTTGTTAGAGAATTCAAATTATTCTGTCCATAGTGTGAGTGTAAAATAAAACAGTCGGGCAGAAATATTTATTGTGTCAAACTGCCCGACTGCTACTGATAAATTGTGATGTTTTAATAATTAAATGTCAAGCCCACGCCAAAGCCCATGTCGCTGTCATAGTGTGTCCGCATGGAAAGGTTACGGGTGAAAATATAATTCAGTCCTGCCATGTATTCTTTGTCTGTGTTAACCATAAATGCAAAACGAAGCCGCTTGGTTACTGGAATGTCTTCTCTCATTAATTGCAAACGAACAATACCATCGGTGAAAATTTCTGTTTGGAAACGAACCAACATAGGCAAAGTATAGTTTACACCAACACTTAATACCGCTCTGTTGTCTTTTGTATTTGTCTGCCCAAAGAGGTTTTTCTCTTGTTCGTCAATGCCCATTTTTCTGTAACGCCAGTCAAAGCCTACAAATGGCATGAGCCATTGCATTTTTCCTAAGTACCTGCCAATATGAGTTTCTGTTTCGTAGCCGTGCATGTCGTGATAACCCAAACGCCATTCGCTGCCGATGCTCCAACGGGTATTTTGTAACATCATTTCTCCGTCATTACCATTTGTTGCAAAATCATTTTGAAACATGAAGTGCATTTTTCTGTCGTCTGCAAATAATTTGCGTTGTGCCAGTTTAGGATTTGGTATTAAAGGATTGGCTGCTTGATTTTCGTAAGTAAAAACTCTGCCCATACCACTCATCATGTGATATAAAATATGGCAATGAAAAAACCAATCACCTTCTACATTGGCGTTAAATTCTAAAGTGTCGGTTTCCATTGGCATAATGTCCACAATATTTTTAAGTGGTGCATTGTCGCCCTGCCCGTTTAACAAACGAAAGTCGTGTCCGTGCAAGTGCATGGGGTGCCGCATCATTGAATTATTATAAATAACGATACGAATATTTTCACCTTTTTTAATTAAAATTTTATCTGCTTCGCTTACTACCTTGTTGTCTAAACTCCAAACATAGCGGTTCATATTTCCTGTAAGTGTAAATTTTAATTCCTTTACTGGTGCATCTTTTGGAAGGGCTGTATTGATTGGAGATTTAAGCATAGCATAATTCAGCGTAACAATATCTGCCAAAGCATTGGCATTATAGCGGTTTGGGTCTTTGTCATCTTGCTTTGGTTTAGCATCTCCAGTAATTTCAGGATACATTACTACATTCATATCCATTTGATTCAGGCTCATGTTCATACCCATATCATCCAAATCGCCATTCATTTTCATCATGTCGTTCATCATCTTCATCCCTTCAAAATATTTCAATCTTGGTTGCGGTGAAACCAATTGTTTAATGCCATTGCCGATATAATAAGATGCTGAATTTGTACGGTCTTCGGTTGTTGCTAAAAATTCAAAGGCTGTATTTTCTGCTGGGATTGTTACCACCACATCGTAAGTTTCAGAAACGGCAATAATCAACCTGTCCACTTCAACAGGTTCTACATCGTTGCCATCATTAGCAACAACAGTAATTTTTCCACCAGCATAAGTAAGCCAGAAGTATGATGATGCTCCACCATTTGAAATACGAAGCCTGACTTTATCACCGCCTTTCAATTGCTTCCCTTCAATTCTTGTAAGGTCTGTACTGGGTTTACCATTCATTAAAATTTTATCGTAGTACACATCGCTTACATCCATTGCCAACATTCGTTTCCATTCATTTTTTAGTTTGGTTTTAAAATGCCCTGCTTTAATGGCTTCTCCATAACTCTGAACTGCATTTTTTTTCAATGCCGGGTAATCGTTTGCATTGTGCAACATTCTATGAATGTTTTCAGGTTTTATGTTTGTCCATTCGCTTAACACTATGGGAACGGTTGCCAAATCATCAATGCCTTTTCTAAAAGTTGGGTCATTTGTTTTTTTGAGCATTACAAAATTTCCATACATGCCTATTTGTTCTTGCAAACCTGAATGGCTATGATACCAGTGTGTACCGTTTTGAATAATTGGAAACCTGTAAATATGTGTAGTATGAGGCTTGATGGGCATTTGTGTCAGGTTAGGTACACCATCTTCTTTGTTAGGCAAAAACAAGCCGTGCCAGTGCAAAGATGTTTCTTCATTCATTTCATTATGTACATAAATTTCTGCTGTATCGCCTTCGGTAAATGTAAGTGTGGGCATAGGAATTTGCCCGTTTACTGCGATTGCTCTTTTTGCTTTTCCTGTAAAATTTACAATAGTGTCTTTTACATACAAGTCGTACCGAACTATTTTTTGAGCAAATAAATTTGATATGAGTAATGTAAAAAGTATTGCTAACGGCAACACTTTTTTACAAAGAGTTTTTTGTATAGCCATTTCAAAAATTTCATTTGTGTGAGATTAAATAGGGCATGACTGTTTTTTGCAATCATGCCCTTTGTTATTATTGCTTAATAGTTTCAACTGTTTTGCCGCAACTAAGCATTTGAGAACCGTAGTAAGGATTCTTTACTCCGCTTTCTTTACTTAACCAGTTTGCTCCTTTGCCATCGTTTGCCATTGGGCAAAACTGGTAATAAACAGTTTCCGCTGGTTTTACGACTTTAATTAACTCATACATATTTTTTGAAAGGCTCATAAAATGGTCTCTCTGGTGTGATATGTCCTTTGTTCCGTTTATATGTTCTGCATCTTCTTTCAGGTCGTTTAACACTTTCATCCAAACGGTGTGAACATTCATTGGCAACTTGTCCATTTTTACTGCATTGATAGCAGTTTCCAAATCTTTAGCTTTTGCTGATGCTGTATTGCCATCTGTTTTTACCAACGCATCTTTCAAAGCAAAGTAAGTGTCAAAAACTACCGTCAACTGGTTTGTTTCCTGTGAGGTATTGTTCATGCCGTCATACTGGTGGCTGCCATGATTTTGCATAGGCTTTGTTGTGTCCTTTGCTGGTTGTGTTACAATCGCCACTTGCTTTTTTTCTCTGTCGTATTTGCAGCAGCCTGGTAATTTATCGTAAGCTGCATCAGGTGCAAGAAAACTTTGATTGTCATAACCTGCAAGGGCTATGTTTTTTAAAACTGCATCCAAAGTTGTTTTCTTACTGTCGTAAGTGATAGATGCCATCTTGGTTTCTTCGTTCCAGTCGGCTTTTGAAATTTTCTTTTTGTTGGCGGCTTTTTCTATAGTGGTTTCACACATTCCGCAATTGCCATAAACTTTTACGGTTTCAGTTTTGGCATTATTTATTTGAGATTGGCAAGCTGTGGTTGATAATAAAACAACTGCTGCCAGTAATATTATTGATTTCATTTCTTTTGAGTTTTAATTATTGATTTATGAGATGCACATTGAGCCGATGCACTTTTATAGTGTCGGCATACAAAAACTAACAGTAAATCAAATCAGAAAAACGCAATGAAGAATGTAAAGCCGTTCTCTTGGGATTTTAGGCGGAGCATTAGATACAGGAAAAGCCAGTGATGTTGGTGTTACTTTAAAGCTAAAGTCCGCAACGGGAGTAATTAATGCAGGAACATCTAAAAACTGAATGTATTGTGCTGTTGCACTTTTTTGATGTTCGGTTTTAAGTTTTACTTGTTTGTGTTCGTCTTTGCAGCAACCTCCTTTCTTTTCCTTCATGCCACATTTGCCACATTCCTTTTCTTTTTCACCATGCCACAAACTCCAACCAACAAACTCGTTCATGCAATAGTGCATATGAATAGTTGCCCCCATGGTTGCAGAACCATAGATTAAGAGAAGCAATATGACAACTATTTTTTTCACCGTAGCAAAGATAGGTTTTTAAAATGTACTGGTTTATAGCATGGTTATCAGCATTATTCCACTCATGGCAATCATTAAGGCATCTTCAATAATTGTTACCGTACTCATTGGCAGATTAAATACTGCACCCAAACAGGCACATTGTATTTTTCTTTTGTTTAATACACTCTGTAAAACCCCAATTATACTGATTGTCATTACAACAAACGTAACAATATTCGTAGCGAAAGGTTGAAAGTTGGTAGCATACGCAATACCCAATCCCAATTCTATAAAGGCATAAATAAAACCCCATGCTTTTATTTTCTTTGCTACAATATCATACATGCTGTAGCTTTCAGCAAAACCTTTCAGGTCAAGCATTTTAAAGAAGGAAAAAGTAAGAAAGAAACCTGCCATAAAAATATTCATGGCTTGCATCCAATGAAATGTACTGTGTTGTATTCCTGCAATAATTGAAATGGTGGTTATGTAGGCAAAAATTATTAGGATTGGTTTGTATGTAGCAAACCAGCTTTTTGCTTGTTGCGCTGTTTCATTGTGTTCTGCGGCTGTAATGGAATATTTTTTATCCAACGCATTTTGAAATGTGGAAAGAGCAATATGCTTTTCCATTGTAATGGTTGCTGATTGTTTTTCTTTTGAAATTTCCACTTCGGTAACATTAGGCAACATCAATAAACTGCTTTTTACTTTTGCTTCGCAACTGCTGCAAGTCATGCCTGTAACTTTATAAGTATGTGTCATTGTTAATTTGTTTGACACAAAGGTAATTTGAGTGTTTGGGGTAGCTGTTGTGGAATTTTGTATTAGAGTTGTAAGATTTACAGTTCTTCTATGTTTTTACGTTTGTGTTCTTTCAACGATTTAAAATGACTTGGTGTAAAACCTGTTATTTTTTTAAACTGGTTTGATAAATAAGCAACACTACTGTAGCCCAATTGGTCTGCAATTTCAGATAAACTTAGTTCGTCATAAACTATCAATTCTTTTACTCTTTCTATGCGTTGGGCAATGAAATATTTTTCAATGGTTGTTCCTTCTACTTCTGAAAACAAGTTGCTTAAATAGTTATAGTCTTGGTGTATTTGTGAAGTGATGAACTCTGAAAGGTTTGTCTTTAAGTTATGGTCTGAATGGTGTACCAATGTTACAATGGCAGTTTTTATTTTTTCAATTGTCTGGCTTTTTTTGTTGTCAATGAGTTCAAAGCCTAATGATTTTAAAGATGTGTCCAACTGTGATAATTGGTCTTTTGATAAGTCGCCTTCAATTTCTACTTCGCCCAAATTGACAGATAAGGGGCGGAGCCCCTTACTTTCCAATTGGGCTTTTACTACCATTTTGCATCTGCTGCAAACCATGTTCTTTATGTATAGTTTCATATTGTCTGTCCACCATGTGGTGGTTGCAAATTTATTAAAAGCCAGCGGTAATCTGTCGCACTAAAGACTGGTTGCCGTGTGTTGGCAATTGCAGCTCTTTTGCAAGGTTGGCTTTGTGTCGGGGTTTTGTGTACCTTGCAAATGTGCTGCAATGTGCGGTCGCCCATGAGAGACTTTGAATTGAATGTCCTGTCGCTTGAGGTGAGCAGAATGTTTGTTTTAGGGTTGCGTACAACGGTTCTCGGCTTTGCGAAGTGGCGGATTTCCAGCACAAAACTTCAATTGAAAAACTGAACTTGAACTTTGCACTAAACTGTCATAGAAGCACTGTACCCGCCATTTTGCAAAACCGATGTTAGCACTTCGCCCTTCTTTTCTGTCGTGTTTGTTCTTTGTCATTTCGTGTCTGTCTTGGTGCGTTGGCTTGGTGGCTCTTTTGCATTTTTTCGCTTGGCTTTGTGCGGTTGGAAAAAATGCAAATGTGCCACCAAAAGCGTTGGCATTTTATCTATTTTTCATTTCTACTCGGTTATTGATTGTTTCAGTTAAAATAGAATACAACTGAGGAAGAGTATCTGTCTTAAAGCCATAAGATTTTAATATTTCTTCATCGAAAGCTATCCTATCTTTTTGTTTGTATTCATTTTCGTAATCCTGAATTTGTCGTTTATTAAGTGTTTCAAATTTCCCGAGTATGTTTTCCTTTTGTTTGTCAGTTAGCAAACTTGGGTCAAAAATTTTCATTTTTGTTTTGAAAAAGTCAGCGTTCAAATCCAATGCTCCCAAGTTTCTTGAAACACCATTTAATTCAACAATCAAAAGCGAAACTATTGAGTTGAGTAAAGCCGAGACAATTTCAATGTCTTTTTTCTTTACACGAATTGCAACCAATCTTTGATTGAGATACAATGGCGAATTGCTGAACGAAAAAAATAATCGTTGGCTTGGGTTTATGGAAATGAAAATGTTTGCAGATTGTTCAGGTGCAAGCGAATACCAAAACGGTTTTCTTGTTTTCAAAACTTCAGGTAATGCAATTCCTGTTTTGTTTGTAGTTGTTTCAAACTTTTTGATGTGCTTGTAAGCATTTGGGAACTTCGATTTCAACGTCTTTTCGTCTTCGTTGCAAACAAAAAGATTGTATTCCGATTTGTTGCTGTAAGCAATCGTTTTCAGTTCCTGACTTGTTTTTAAAATAGGTAACAAAAAGTCTTTTTCAATTTTCAATGACTTGTTTTCCTCATTGGAGATAATGTGCATTTCGTCCCAACCTGTTCTGGTTCCTCTGCCTGTATCATAAATACTTGGAAAAGGGTTTATTAGTTTCTTTTCAAAAACTCCTAATGGATTCTGGCTAACAAAATATGTTGCCCAATTTTCTTGTGAAGCAAGAGATTTTAACAAATGTGATTGTTCAACAATACTAACAGTAATTGATTTGTCAGTTTTATGAAATACATTTTTGAATTGTTCATCCTCATTCCAATTTGTGTTTTTGGAATTGTTGCAATTATCAACTTCTGTATAGAAATCTTCAAACTGTTGTAATGTTTTGTCTTTAAAAAGAGTTTCCAACTTCTCGTTTATTGTAATAAATTTTGTTGGTTCTTTGCTTGTTCCTTTTTCAAGTGTTATAAAAATGGTACTTACTTTTGAATCTTTGAACCAATGCTCGGCATTGCTTTTTACAATGTATTTGATTTGAAAATTATCCAATAGGAATTTCTTGAACTGTAAGCCATAATTCTTGCCTAACCAAGCGTTTGATGTAATTGCTGATAAAGTACCGTTGTCTTTGAGAAACTTCAATGAGTTGTAAAAGCAATAAATGTAATAATCACTTTTTCCATTGATGTCAAATTTACTACCGTTTAAAAATGCGGTTTGCGTTTTAGCAAACTCGCTTTCAAACTGCGTATTCAAAATTTCATTCGGAATATCCTCTTGCTGAATGAAAGGAAAATTTGAAATAACAGCGTCAAATTTCGGAATCGGAATTTGATTGATTTTATCAATGTCTTTGTTGTCGGGAATTGCTATTGTTTGACTAGGCGTAATCGTGAAAAAATCTTTTCGGATTATTCTCGGAAAATTTGCTGTATCATCAACTTTCTGCTTGTATAAACTAATAACTGAAAGTGTTGCAGGAAAATGAGATATATCGTTACCCCAAATTTGATTTAAAATTTGTTGGTGGCTTTTGTTTCCAAAAAACTGCAAAGTGTTGTAAAACGAATTTAAGAAAGTTCCCGTACCTGATGTTGGGTCAATCACAACATCATTTCTGCTTTTTATTGCTGAAAATGTAACAAGATTTGCCAAAGTTTCCGAGGTAAAGTATTGTCCGAATTTTTGTTTTTCTTCTTGCGGAACTAAGTTTTCCAATATGTAGCCGATTACTTCTGTTGGTAAAACTTTAAAATCAAATTCGTTAAAAACTCCAACAAGTATAAAAAGTAACTCATCTATTGTTTCATTGAATGGAATTTTGTCTGTAAAATCACTTTCAAAAACAGCCTGATAATCTATTTTCTTTGCTTGATTGAAAAATTCATTTAGTTGTTTTTGAACTTGTTTGCTGTTTTTCAATTCTAGCTTAGAAACTTTGCCTGACAAGTTTTCGGAAAGTGTCAAATAAAACAAAACTTTGCCAATCAATTTATAGTAAGTAAACTTTGCTAAAACTTCTTCGGGTTCAACTTTTTCAACTCGTCTTGATGAAGTTGAAAGGATTTTAAGTGTAGCACTTTCAATTATTTTCCATTGATTGAATTCGGTTCTGAAAGCTTTATCATCTGCTTTAAGTTCGTTGATTTCATTTTTTAGTTGAGGAACAAAATGCATTGCAGTTTGTGTTACCGCTTCAACAATATTTGATGAAATGTTTATCGCATTTTTAAGTTCTCCATTCTCATATAATTGTCCTAAATCGTGTAAAATTTCATTTAGCCTTTTTTGAAGTTTAGCTTCGTGTTTGTTGTAGTTGTTTCTGTCGGCTAAATCATTTCTTTTGGTAATGTCTTTTTCTTTTGGATAAACTTTCAGTTTCTCCAAACTTGAAAGTGAATAATTATCATCATTGATTTTCCAAATGATTGCCTCAGTACCGTTCCAAGTAACGAAAGAATTTGATTTTAAACGCTCGGCTTTTTCCAAAGCGTTTTCGAGCATTTCAGAATCGTCCGCAGGCGTATCAGGAAATTTCAATTCCCAACCGTTGAAAACAACACCTGAAATTTTATCAGTAAATAAAAGAACATCTGGGAATTTTGTTCTCCCTGAGGCAACTTTCAAGCCTTCATCGTTGGTTGCGTCTTGAAATATTGTAGTACTGTCATTGATGGATTGTTTAATCCAACTAATTATTTGCCCTGCCCAAGCTCTTTCATTTAACTTCATAATTCAGTGTGTGATATTTTGCAATTGGTTCTCTGAAAAGTCTTAAAGTAGATTCTTCAACTTCTTTTCTTTTTAATGTTTCTTTAATTCTGTCTGAACACACTTTTATGTAATCAGTAGGCTTTACTTTATGTAATAAAACATCTTCATTTTTCTCAATTCCTATAAATTGGCGATTTTCTAAAATTGCCGAAAGTAAAAAACTACCGCTTCCACAAGCATTGTCTAAAACAATGTCGCCTGGATTGGTAAAAGTTTTTATTAAATAACGTCCTAATTCAATTGGTTTTTGTGTCGGATGATAAACAGTTCCTTCAGATTCAGCCGTTTTTATATAAACAAAGTCGTCTATATTTTGCTCCTCATAAAATACTATATCATTAGGATAGCGTTCTCCATTACTTTTTACGTGTTTAGGTTTAAAATCTCCGTAACTGCCTGTATATTGGTCTTTGCGAATTCCTTTGTCGTAGGCTTCGCCCTCTGTCATTTGAGGATTGTAGGTTGGTTGCTTTTTGTAAAAAACACAAATATCCTCGTGTTTACGAAGTGGTTGTTTTTTAGCGTTTAGAAAGTTGGTTGATTTAGATTTTATCCAAGTGATTTTGTACTTAAATAATTTCTCATTGCTTAAAATCAATTTTGCAGTAAAAATACCTTGCGAAGTCAAAACAATCGCTCCATCATCTTTAATTATTCTTTCGTATTCTGCCCAAAGTTTCTGCAAATCAATAACTGAATCCCATTTATTTTGCGTTGTGCCATAGGGCAAATCGCATAGAATCATATTTACTGATTTATCAGGAATTGATTGCATAACTTCTAAGCAATCGCCTTGAACAACTTTGTTTACAAAGTCGTCAATTTTTCTTTTTTGTTTTTGTCCGTTCAGAGATAAAACAAAATTATTCGATTGACCATTTCCGTTTGTCCCGTATTTAATTTTTTCTTCTGCTACTTGCATTGCTTCCAATGCGAAATCTTCGTCTTGTACTTCATAAACGAGTTTGTCACTAAGCCATTGAACAATTATTTCATTTTTTTCAGCCTTATAATATTTACAAAGTTGGTTTACCTGTTCTCTGGTTGGCAATCGTTTACCATTTTCAATACGACTTAATACCGCTTTACTTATACCTGTTTTTTTGGTTAAGTCTTCTAAAAGAAGGTTGCGTTCCTCTCGTATGTTTTTAAATGTTGTTCCGATTGTTTGCATAATAATTGAGTTGCCAAATTTTGGCAAATTTAGTCATTTTGTTTCTGTTGTCAAAGTTTTAGATGAAATTTTTGCCAGGGTGGTGGATGGACTTGGGTGCGGTTGGGCAAAATTAAATGTGGTGTTTTTGTGTCGGCAAGTGCGTTGGCAAAACACCTCTTTTAATTTTGCGAAGTGTTGGCATTTGTCTTTCCTTTTCTGTCCGTTTGTTGTCGGTGGTATCGGTTTTTAGGGTGAGTGCTAACGGTTTCGGGCTTTGCGTTGGTGGGCTTTTGGAACACCAAACTGTCTGCCCGCACTAATGTTTATTTATTGCTCAAATGTTTCTATTCGCACTGTCCGCCCACTAACGCAAAACCCGTGTTAGCAGTAGTTTTTATTATTGCTTTTATTTCGTCCACTGTAAATGCAGGTCGTTTTGAATGAATCATTGCATGGCAGTTCGGGCAAACGGGAATCAAATCCTTTTTCGGATCGATTTCATATTCTTTTCCAATTCCTGCGATTGCGTTTATGTGGTGAACATGGATAAAACCCTTTCCAATATCCCCAAATGTTTTTTCAAAATTGAACTCGCATATTTGACAGGAATATCCAAGATGTTTTAAACATGTTTTCCTTGCTTGTGGATTCCTTTCATAACGTGTCTGAGTAACTTCTTTCGATTTTCCTTCCATAAATGACTCTGTCTCGTCTGAGACAACATCATTTGATAGAAAAGCAGTCCCGATGTATTTATTTTCTCGAATGAAATCAAACCAATTTGATTCTAATGAAGAAAGAATTTCTGGCTTGATTGAAATTCCACTTTGTTGCGGAAACCATTGCTGAGTTTTATTAGGGTCGACTTTGTCCAAATCATCTTTAGAAAACAGTATATTTTTTTCGGGATTGATCAATATGTCAAATTCAATGTCAATATAATTTGCAGTTTTCCCTTCTGTGCCGTCCCAATGTGGTGAAACATAATAGGAAGATTTTGCATAACCACTTCCCATAATTCCTCTCGGTTCCTCTCCGAGTCGAACGAGAAAAACTCTGTCTCCTTTTTTAATATTTTTTGAGTTGCCACAGCTCCAACGTCTTACTACATACCCAACATTTTCGAGATGGTCAATGCTGACTTGCAAATCAATCCAGTTCCATTTTTGTGGATTCCAAGTGAAAAGAAAAGTGCTTACGTTTTTGTCTGCGGAAGTTGAAGATGAATTTATGTAAGATTTTATTTGAGTCAAAAGTTTATCTAAAGCGGAATCATTTTCTTTATTCGTCCAGGAAGGAGTGTCGCGATTGGAGTCAATAGTATTTGGTTTAATAAATTCGGTCAGTTTGTATAAAGGGGAAGATATTCCAGTAACAAAACCAATTTCACAGTCTACGGCATCTGTCAGCGGTTTTATGTAAAACTTGTGAGCATTTACTTTATAGCCGTCTGTTTCAAATTTATTTACAAGCTTAGGATGGACAAATACCAATTCAGATTCTTTTCTGTTTTGTCGGTGAGGTTTTTGGTCTCTTTCAAATTCAAAACCTGCGTCCTCCATTTTTTGCCTTAAAGAGTCGTATGTTGTTTTTCGATCTGTCATTTATATTTGTGTCGTCTTAAAATTACTGCTAACGGTTTCGGGCTTGGCGAAGGTGGCGATTTTCACCACAAATGTTGATGCGGAGAACCAAACTTTGATTAACCACAAATGTGTCTGCGGAGCACTGAACCGCCACTTTTGCCAAACCCGTGTTACCAGTCGTTTTTCTGTCGTTCGGGTTAAAATAAGCTTGTCTGAAATGGCGTGCTTGGCTTATTCTTGTTGTCTTGTTTATTATTCTCAATGTTGTTCTGTCCATTTGAATTTATTAAATCGTCTTGTGGATGTTCATCTAAAAACTTAACAATGTCCATTCCGTTTGAAAATTCAATTCCACCCAACTTTATCAAATCTATATTTCCTTGCGGTGCTGGTTTTAAGACTTCTGGACTTAATACAAAAACTGGAATACCCATTTTTAGTGCCGATTTTCCAGCATCAAAAGTTCCACTCATTTTTCCTTCACTATCTCTTTCTGGGCCAGAAGCAATAACAACTATAGCTTTAGACATTGCACAAACAAGTTTGTTTCTTGTCATTGCATTTTGTCCAGAGAATTTTTCATAAGGTGCGAATTGCGTAACAAACAATGCGTTCTTTTCCCAATTCAAATCTTTTATTTCACGTTTAATCGAAATGTGATTAACTCCAAAACTTAATATCATTGTTGTCGTTCCATTACCTTCCAATGCACCAATATGTGCAGAAGTATCAACACCTTTAGCATAACCAGAAGTTACATTTATTCCGTGTTCTGCCAATTTTTCAGCAATGCTTTTAGTAATCATAATTCCAAATTCACTTACATCTCTCGCACCAACTATAGAAACTCCCTTTGTATTTAATAATGGTAAATAACCTTTACAGTATAAAATTGCAGGTGCATTGTCTTGCAAATTTTGAAGAACTGATTTTGGGTATCTTTCATCGTCAAGTCCAATTATATATATACCGTCAGATTTTAGTTTTTCAAAATAATTGTAAAGTTTATCATCATTTTCCAATGAAGTGAAACAGTTAAAGCTTGCTCTTGAAAACTTACCTCTTCCAATTTCGGGAAACAACCTACTTAACTCAGATAAATCCAAGTCAAATAATTCGTTAATAGACAAGCTGTTTGCTTTCAGTATTTCATAGATGTAATTTATGCTTTTAGCACCAAAACCTGGTGCGTTAGAAAGCATATACCAAGAATATTCCTTATTTCTCATCTTTTTGAACGTGTTTTAGTTATTGTTAGAACGTAGACGCCCCTTGCTTTTCCTTTATTCATTATTATATCACACACTGCGTTTAATGTTTCTCCTGAACGGTAAAGGTCGTCAAAAAGTAAAACATCTTTGCCATTTAATGCATTAAGATTTATACTAAAGGCGTCCTTTAAAATCTCTTTCCTTCTATCAGGGTCTTCTATTTCTTTTAATTGAGAGGTTGACTTAATTTTCTTTAAAGTAGTGAAGTCGACAGGCAAGCTTGTCAGTTTTCCTATCGACTTTGCCATTTCATAAACTGGTTGAAAGTCTCTTGTAGTGTCAGACGGAGGAATGGGAATAATCAAATCGAGTTGCCATTTTGATTTATATTTGTCCAAGAATTCTGAAGCCGGTTTTGCAATTCCTCCAACTCGATACTGTTCCTTCCAATATTTAAGTCGATATAGCTCTTCCGCAATAGGTGGTCTTTTCGTATCCCAACCAGTAATGTTGCCATCTTCGTCTTTAATTGGGTGGCTTGATGAAGTGTGAAGGTCTAATGCCCATCCTTCATTCCAATGTCCTTCTAATTTTTGTGGATTAATTTCCATATTCTATGTTGTTTTAAAATGACTGGTAACGTTCAAGGCTTTGTGCAGGTTGGATATTAGCATTCCGTCTGCCCATAACTGCTGTTGATGATTGCAATATTGCTGATGTTTTATTCATTAGCTAAATTTATAACGTCCTGCTGAAACTAAAGTTAAATAGTAGTATAAAAGTTGAGGCTTATTCCGTCTGCCCAACTTGCACAAAACCTCTTGTTGGGCGTTTGTGCTTCTTTCTCTGTCGATACATATTAGGCATACCTTGTCGAACTTAGGGTGTTTGCCGTGTGTTGGCAAAGAAGCAAGGCTCTTTTGCAAGGTTGGCTTGGTGTGTTAGCCTTGTGTGCCTTGCAAATGTGCCTTACTTTGTGTGTGAGCCATTGAATATTTTAAACTTTTAGTCCTTTAATTAATTTGTACTCTGTCGAACCAACACCATACTGACTTTTTACAGCATCTTTTACTCTTTGTATTCTTGAAGATAAATCGTCATATTGATTTTGTCTGCTGTCAACTGAAGTTTTTAATGCACCGTAAGTTGCTGTTACATTATTATTAGCAGTTTTAATAGTGTCAATTTTTGTAGTAAGTGCTGCAACGGTAATGTTAGCGTTTGCTGGTTCATAGTCTTTGTCGAGGGCTGTAACTGTAGCGATGATGTCGGCAAAGTGCTGTGTCATTGAACCATAAGAACGCTCTGATTGTGAAACTGGTTCTTTCTTTTCTCCTTCCGTTCCTTCAACTTGTGGTGTGTCGTCTTTCTTCTTTTTCTCACCACGAATTTTTACTGCTAATGCAGCAATGTCGGTAGCTGGTTTTGAAGTTTTTCCCAACTTAGCTTTTACTGCTGCTGTAATTGGGCTTAGTAACTTCTCTACGCTGTCTGGTGTTTTAAAAAATTGTTTTGCTCTAACATCTACTGCTGTAGAGTAGGCTAATTTTTTGGTTGCTATTCCCGAATTATCGGTTTTTAGCGATGCAATTAAATTGTCAATACTGGCTATTGAGGTTTCTGTAGTTGGTTCTACAAAGCCAGTGAACGACTTTAAGTGAGTAGAGATTGCCTCTGCGTTGGCAATTCTTGAACCGAAGGTGTTTTCTGAAAAACTTGCCATAAAAAATATGATTTAATATACAGATAAAATCATCTGCGTATAATTTGTATCATACTTTGTGCCATATATTACAAAAATTGTGTAAATTTTTTTTCAATTTGTGGAAGCGTTTCACTTGTTTGTAAATGATAATTTTTGAATTGTGTAAAGTGTAAACTTCTTCGTGTAAAATACTTTCTGCTTCGTGTAAAAGTTTAACTTATTAGTGTAAGAATATTTTTTATTTGTGTAAAGTAAAAGTGGATTTGTGTAAAAAATTAATGTCTGCGTGTAAAAGTATTACAGCTTAGTCCTTTGTAAAGAAGTCTGCCATTAGTTCAGCTTGTTTTAAAACTGTCTCAATTGCTTTGGCTTGTTTGTCTGGTGGATAACCCCACTTTGTCAATGTCCGCTTTACAATTACCATAAGTCTTGCCCTTGCACTTTCTCTTATTGTCCAGTCAATAGTTGCGTTGGCTCTTACTTTGTCTGTAATTTCTCTTGCAATTTCTTTGAGTTGGTCGTCACCCAAAACCATAACTGCACTGTCGTTTACTTCTAAAGCATTGTAAAAAGCAACTTCGTCTTTTGTCAGTCCAAGTCGTTCACCTTCTTTGTCTGCTTCTTTAATTTCCTTTGCAATGTTGATGAGTTCTTGAATAATTTCTGCCGTTGTCAGCAAGTTATTTTGGTAGCGTTTTATTGCACCTTCCAACATTTCCAATAGTTTTTTACTCCTTACTAAATTGGTTTTGGAACGTGTTTTTATTTCGTCATTCAGTAATTTCTTTAAAAGTTCTAACGCCAAATTTTGGTGCTTCATCCCTTTTACTTCTAAAAGAAATTCGTCTGATAAAATTGAAATGTCTGGTTTTGCCATACCAGCTGCTTCAAAAATATCCATCACTTTGTCTGAACTTAATGCTTCATCAACTATTTGTTTGATTGCTGTTTCAATTTCAATGTCAGATTTGCCTGTTCCTGTTCCTTCAAATTTTACAAGCCGTGCTTTTACCGCTTGAAAAAAAGCAATGTCGTCTTTGATTTCCATTGCTCTTGGATGTGGTATGGATAAAGCAAAGGCTTGACTTAATAAAGTTACTTCTCTTATAAAACGAGTTTTGCCATCATCTAAACCTAAAATGTGTTCTTCTGATTGCAGTATGATTGACATTTTTTCCTTTGCTTCTACTTTGAAAAAACGTTTGTAATTGAACTTGAAACTATTTGCATAATAGGCTTCGGGTTCTTCTGCAACTATATCATTTTGCGTTTTTGCTTCTTCATTAAAAAACTGCTGAACTACTTCAAATTTTTCGTTCATCAGTGCAATTGCTTTTTCTAAATCCAAAGTTGGTTCACCTTTTCCGCCTGCATCAGAATAAAAAGACAATGCTTTTTTCAGGTCTGTTGCTATTCCCAAATAGTCCACAATTAAACCGCCTGGCTTGTCTTTGAAAACTCGGTTTACCCTTGCAATGGCTTGCATTAGGTTATGACCTCTCATTGGTTTGTCAATGTAGAGTGTGTGCAAACAAGGAGCATCAAAACCTGTTAGCCACATATCACGAACAATTACCAAACGCAAAGGGTCGGCAGGGTCTTTCATTCGTTCTGCTAAATTCTTACGTTGTTGTTTTGTGGTATTATGGCGTTGCATTTCTGGACCGTCCGCACTTGTTGAAGTCATTACAACTTTAATTGCTCCTTTACTTAAATCATCATCGTGCCATTCGGGTCTTAATGCAATAATTTCTTTGTATAAATCGGCTGCAATTCTTCGGCTCATTGCTACAATCATTCCTTTGCCATCAAATATTTTTTGGCGTTGTTCAGAATGGGTTACAATGTCTTTAGCTAAATTCTTTATGCGTTCTTCATTACCAACAATTGCCTCCAATTTTGTGTATTTGGCTTTGGCTTTTTGTTGGTCTGTAATTTCTTCGTCTTCTTCAAGTTCTTTGTCAAACTCTTCAATTAGGCGTTTGCCTTCTTCGTTTAAATTTACTTTTGCCAAACGACTTTCATAATAAATACGAACCGTTGCACCATCGGAAACTGCCTGTGAAATATCATACACATCTACATACTGCCCGAAAACTTGTGGAGTATTTACGTCTGTGCCTTCAATTGGTGTGCCTGTAAAACCAATGTAAGTAGCATTTGGCAAAGCATCCCGCATATATTTGGCGAAGCCATATGCAATGCGTTCTCCAATTTTTTCTTTGGTTTCTTTATCTTTAACTTCCTTGATTGATGCTTCAAAACCGTATTGTGTTCTGTGGGCTTCGTCTGCTATTACTACAATATTTTTACGTTCAGAAAGTTGCTCGTAAACTGATTTTTGGTCTTCGGGTAAAAACTTTTGAATGGTGGCAAACACAATTCCACCGCTTGCCACTTTTAGCAATTCTTTTAAATGCTCTCTGTCTTTTGCTTGAATTGGTTCTTGTCTTAGTAATTGTTTGGAGTTTGCAAAGGTGTCAAACAATTGGTCGTCCAAATCATTACGGTCGGTAATAACTAAGATGGTTGGGTTTTGCATTTCGGGTGCTGTTATCAATTTGCCCGAATAAAAAACCATACTCAAACTTTTGCCTGAACCTTGTGTGTGCCAAACTACACCGCCTCTTTTGTCTCCGTTTACTCCTGATGCAATTATAGAAGATTGGACTGCTTTGTTTACAGCATAATATTGATGATAAGCCGCTAACTTTTTAACGGTTTCAATTTGAGTTATACCTGTTTTTGCATCTTCTTTTTTGCTTTTTTCAAATACAATGAAATTGCGAACCAAATCTAAAAGGGTAGAAGGGTTCAACATTCCTTTTAATAGAATTTCTAATTGAGGAATAAAACGTGATGCTTCTTTTTTGCCGTCTGCTGTTTTCCAAGACATAAAACGGCTATAACCTGCGGAAACGCTGCCTGCTTTACATTCCATCCCATCTGATATTACACAAATAGCATTGTAAGTAAATAAACTCGGAATGGTTGTCTTGTATGTTTGTAACTGGTCAAACGCCTTTCGCATTGTGGCGTTTTCGTCTGCTGCATTTTTTAGTTCAGTTACTACCAACGGCAAACCGTTTACAAACAATAATACATCGGGTCTTTTGTTTTGATTTTTTTCTACGATGGTATATTGATTAACGCATAAAAATTCGTTATTCAACGGATTTTCAAAATCAATTAAAGCCACTTCGTAACTGCGTTCAAAGCCGTCTTGTTGATAAGGTATTTTTACTTTTTCTACTAATAGTTGATGAAAGGTTTCGTTGTTGTGCAACAACTCAGGCGAATAAATTCGCAATACTTTTTGTATTGCCTGTTCTTGTGCATCGTATGGAATAGTTGGATTAAGAACCGAAACCGATTTGCGTAAACGGTTAACCAAAACAATTTGCTCAAAGTTTTCTCTTTCAGCTAGCTCTGCACCGGGAGCAATTGCCAAGCCGTGAACATACTCCCAACCAATAGTTTGAAGCACTTCAATAGCAAAGGTTTCTATTTTATCTTCTGTTATTGGCTTCATTTAATTAATTCTGCTTTGTTTTCTAAACAATATTTTTCAACTTCTTTTATCCAGTTGTCATACCAATACCAAGTAGTTGCAACCTGAACACCAAAGCCTTTATTTTCATTTTTTGCATCTTGTGCTTTCCAAAGTTGTGTATGTTGATGCATACCAAAACCCTTATAGCCTTTGCCTTTCATTATCTTGATAATTTCGGCAGGCAAATGTTTAGGTTTTTCTCTTTCTCTAATTATTCGATATTCTTTGTTTAAGCCTGCTGCTTCTGGAGAGTCTGCCTTTATAAATTCAATTACTTTATCTGCTTGACCTTTTGTATTGGCTGTTTTCGGAACATACAAAACACGATATGAATATTGCGGATTGTTATAATCTTCTTCCGAAACTGCATCATCAAAATCATTGATGTACGAAGCAATACTTCTAGGCAAATCTGCAAACTCATTCAATTGTTTTCCGTGTTCATCGGATATTGAAGAAAATTGAAGTGAAAACGAAAGATACTTGTCAATACCATAATCTGCTCCAAACAAACTTTTTACATAGTGATTGTAATTAAGGCAGCAAGCTTGAAATCTTGCACTTAAATAGTCATCAATCCTTGTTGTCATTTGATGTTCTATTTCGTGCCTTAACCCAATTAAAAATTTAAGATTAGCTTTTGGAACTTTGTCTATCGGGCAATCGTCATCATTTAAGCATCTTTCCAATTCCCAAAACTTAAAAGCACCTCTTGAAGTTTTATCATACTTTTTTGTTTTTGGTCCTTGCTTATAGTATCTGTAATCAATTCCTTTTTCTTTGTAATAGGCGTGTAAAAAGTATGTCCAAGAAATATTGGCTAAAACGATAAAACTCTCTGATTTAAAAACAATATTTGGATTGTTAAAAATCTGAACAGCACAAAGCATTGCTTCTCTTGACTTTGTCAAAAGTTCTTCTTTTATGGAGTATAATTTTCTTTGCCTTTTTGCCATTATTTAATCCTCAATCATTTCAACCTCATCTTCAGTTAAGGTTAAGTTGAAATCTTTAATATCGTTATTCATTTCAATCAGCTCTCTGATTGGTCTTGCAATCTTTTCATATTGGGTAACAACTTCAATGTTTGGTATAAGAAAAAGAATTTGCTTTATCCCTTTAACATTTAGACTGTCTAAAATAGTTCCAATATCAGTTTGTCTATATGTTTGAATTTTCATATAGTCACTTAGTAAATAGTTTATTAAGAAAGTCGGTGTTATAAATTCTTCATTTGGTCTAACCGCTGTCATATTTCTGCCTATAGCAAATTTTTTATTTTTGGGGATTTGTGCAACTGCTCCAACTCTTCCTGTATTTGTTATTATGCAATCGCCCTCCTTTACCTCAATATTTTTTGTCCAATCTGCATAATCTTTTTCAGCGACAAAATATTGTTTATTGTGTTTTAGTAAACCGTTTGATGAAATATTGAATACTTGAAGTATTTGATTACCTGTGTCGAAATCTAATGCCGAGGGTTTTTTTGTATGTAAACAATCCACAACTTGCGACACCTGTGTTAATGGTAATACTTCCCATATTTTTGGAACGTTGCCGAAATCTTTTACATATTTAGTTGGTTCTAAAATTTTTGGTTCAAAGCCTTTAAACTTTGGTATTTGGAAATCAATAAACCATTTTTTAAATAGAGAATTATTCAATTCAATTAATGCATCATTGTTAGCAGTTGAAAAGGCCGTCTGAGAAAAATGATTATACCCCAAATTTGACAATTCTTTTTGAAGTTGCTTTTCAAGTTTAATTCGGATATTATAATCTGAATTAATCTCATCAACTATTGTGTCTGTTAAGTCATCAAATGATTTTTCGTCTTTTTTAATTTCAATCAATTCAATATATCTATTAGGCGAAAGATTAAAGTCATTTGCTATTAATTCTTCAATTGTAACGGACTTACAAAAACCTTGAATATTTTCATAATCACTATTTTTTTCTTTCCATTGATGAAATGTTGATGCTATTTTTTCAATTTCATAATCAGTTAATTCCTTGCGTGTGCTATCAATTTGTTTGCCTAATGCCCTTGCATCAATCATTAGTAGCTCGTTCTTTCTTTTTCTATTTGTTTCTGTTTCTTGTTTGTTTTTTGAAACAAACCATAAACAAGCAGGAATTGAAGTATTAAAAAATAATTGTTTGGGTAATGCAACTATACATTCAACTAAATCATTTTGAATTAGAGCTTCTCTAATTATAGTTTCGCCAGTATTTATTGCTGAAAGAGAAGAATTGCCTAAAACGATACCTGCTTTACCATTTGGTGATAAATGATAAATCATATGTTGAACCCAAGCAAAGTTTGCATTTCCAACTGCTGGTAAACCATAAGTCCATCTTCCGTCAGTCCTTAATAAATCCCCACTCCAATCACTATCATTAAAAGGAGGATTGGCAATAATAAAATCAGCTTTTAAGTCTTTGTGTGCATCATTTAAAAAAGAACCTTCGTTGTTCCATTTCACATTACTGCTGTCAATACCTCGTATAGATAAATTCATTTTTGCCAAACGCCAAGTCGTTTGATTGCTCTCTTGACCGTATATAGAAATGCGGTCAACAGGGTTAAGCGATATACTAACTTTCCCTTTTTTCTTGTAATTATCTTGATGTGATTTGATGAACTTTTCACTTTGCACAAACATTCCTCCGCTACCACAACAAGGGTCAAACACACGGCCTTCGTATGGTTCTAACACTTCAACTAAAAGTCTTACTATACTTGGTGGTGTATAAAATTGGCCGCCTTTCTTGCCTTCAGCCAAAGCAAACTGCCCCAAAAAATATTCATAAACTTGCCCTAGAATATCTTTGCTTTGAGCTTCTTTCGTTCCTAAAGTTGCCGAACCAACAAGATTCACAAGTCCGCCTAAACTGGTTTTGTCCAGTTTTTCTTGTGCAAATACTTTTGGCAAAACACCACGTAATGAAGGATTGTCTTTTTCAATTGCGTCCATTGCATCGTCAATGTCTTTGCCAATGGTGGGCTGTGTTGCCCTGCCTTGTATGTATGTCCAACGAGCCATAACAGGAACAAAAAATATTTTGTCTGCCAAGTATTCGTTTTTGTCTTCGGGGTCTGCACCATCACTTTTTTGAGCAACCAATTTTTGATATTGCTCCTCAAAAGCATCTGATATATATTTCAGGAATATCAAACCTAAAGCAACGTGTTTATATTCGGCAGCATCCATATTTTTACGGAGCTTGTCGGCTGCTTTCCAGAGTTTTTTCTCTAGTGGTTCTTCCTGTTCTGTTTTTGCTGTTTTAGCCATTATTTTTATAGAATTATCTTTTTTAAGGATACAAACATACTTTTAATCTGGTCATATTTTATTATTAAGATTACCGCAAATACTCTTTAAGTATTTGGGTGGTGGGTGGGCATAGGTGCTGGGTTTTGTTCTGTAGCCAAATGTTTGCTACTGCTGTTCAATTGAAATGCTGCTGCTGGCAGAAGCGTTGGCAGATTAAGGCTCTTTTGCAAGGTTAGCTTTGTAGCGTAGGTTTTGTGTGCCTTGCAAATGTGCCTTAATTGTAGCACAGGCTTTTTGCACTTTCAAATTTTAGGGTGTGTTAAAATAGGAATGTTAGCATAACGCCCAACGTCTTCGGCTTGGCGAAGTTGCGACGGAAGAATTCCGTCGCCCTTGGCTTACAGAAGATGAATATAGTTAATTAGTTGAAAAATAGATTTACAGTTGGGCTGCGTTCCGTCCAGCAAGGACGGAACGCCAAATTGAAAAACAAAAGTTGAAATACGAGTTCCGTCAGCCGCAATTTTGCCAAACCGTTGTTGTAGGTAGCTTTGCCTGAATAAAACACAACAACTTTGTATTTAAACAGTTTAAAGGAATATAAAACTTGCTGGTTGTCAATTTTGAAGTTTTTAGAAAAACCAAAAGTTGCTAAAAAGATTTACGCAGTTTCTGTCCTGATTGTAAATGCAAAACTGCAGCAATGGTGAAACTTTTAATTATTAAAGTTACCTACAACGTCCCAGGCTTTACGTTGGCAGGACGGCTTTAGTCGTCCTGCTTGGAACTGCTGCTGAGTAAAGTTAATTAGTTACAAACAAATTCTGTTGCTGAGTAGCGTTCGGTCAAGCCCAGAACAAAAGCCCAATTGAAATACAAAAGTTGGGAGGCTTGACCCGTCAGCCCTGCTGACGTAAAACCTTTTGTTAGCTGTAGTTTTATTTGTCAAATTAATTTAAAATTATGAATCATATATATAACATAGAATTTTGGTTATTTGTTATTAGAGATACTGTCAACTTTTTGTTCAATAGTTTTTTGCCTTATTATGTTGTTTTTATAATTGGATGTCGTGTCGGTCGTGCTGATGGAATTAGAATTGGGAGAAACCTTATTAAAAAGTAGTTCACTTCGTTCATGATATTTTCCTACATAA
Organism: Asaia bogorensis; assembly: GCA_943371535.1. Classification (GTDB taxonomy): domain Bacteria; phylum Bacteroidota; class Bacteroidia; order Chitinophagales; family Chitinophagaceae; genus UBA1930. Next base: position 62,448 of record CALRVE020000015.1, read on the forward strand.
AAACTACCTGTCGATAAAATAACAACAAAAAAAGCAAGTATTGTCCATAAAGTATTATTGTCAAAATTGGATAGAAAATTTTTACCTAGTGTTGGATTTTTATAAATTCCAGCTTTTTCAATTGTAATGATGCAGTCATTAATTATTTGTTCAACACTTTCTTTGTCATCTAAAAAATTATTGTAAGACCAAAATATACCATTGCCAGAAAATGATTTTAAATGTTCAGAGTTTGGGTCAATATACTGTTTTATATAGTCTTTTAATGTGTTTCCAAAGACTTGTCTATTGTTAACATTCAAGTCTTTTAATTTGTCTTTATGCAATTTAAAAAGATCAATTGCAATGGAATCAATTTTACGCATGGTATAAAAAATTACAGCTAACGAAAAAGGCTTGGCGGTGTTGGGGAATTAGTGAACGTCAAGCCGATAACCAAAGCCAAATATTTATTCAAAAGTTAAAAATTAATACAAATGTCAAATAGTAAAAGTCAAGCTGGAAATGAAGTACAGCAAAGTAGTGAAGTTGATGAAACTACGTCAAGCCCCAATAATGCCAAACCCTATGTTATATGCTGTGCTTTTTGGAAGTGGCTCAAAGAATTGCCTTATTCCAAATGCCGCAAATGTGGTAATAAAAGTGTTCATTTTTCACACGAAGAACATTTTACTGCTGGTTCACCTAATGTTTATCATTGTAAATCTTGTAACGAATATTTTATATAATTATGGAAGTAGTAACTAATTTATCAGAAAGCCACAAAGTAAAACCTGCATTGTGTTTAGACTTTGATGGAACAATTCGTAGAAGTAAAAGTGGACAAACTTTTATTCAAAACTTCAACGACATTGAATTAATGCCAAATATTGAAAAACTAATTTGGCGATACCGAAATATGGGATGGCTTATTTTGGGAATTTCAAATCAAGCTGGTGTAGCACACGGCTTTAAATTGCCTTTGGAGATTGAACACGAAATGGACACAACACTAAAATTGTTTAAGCAAAATCCATTTCACATTGTAAAGTTTTGCTACCACGATGGGAAAGGCAAAATTGAGCCATATAATCACCGTTCATTGCTTCGTAAACCTGATATTGGGATGTTGGCAATAATGGAATCAGAGGCTTGGAATGAAGGCTTTGTGATTGATTGGGATAATAGCCTTTTTGTTGGCGATAGACCCGAAGATGAACAATGTGCTAAAAATGCAGGGATTGCTTTTCGTCATATAGATAGCTTCATTAATGAGCCTTACACTTTCAATATTTAGGGTGTCGCATAGCATAGCATATAACAATTAAATATACGAATACTCATTTAAATATTCCAAACTTAATTGATTGATTATGAATAGGGTTGATGTCGCCTTATTAAATTGTTTTGTCGCCTTTTGCTTTTTCATATGATGTCGCCTTTTAGCCATAAATCATCTAATGGACTTGTGATATTGATCAACTGGTCTTTCTTTACATGCGTATATCGTTGGGTTGTTTTTATGCTAAAATGTCCTAATATGTCTTTGATATAGCGTATGTCAATTCCTTTTTCTAATAAATGCGTTGCAAAACTATGTCGTAACGAATGGAAGGTTACATTTTTTGCTATCCCTGCCTTTTCTTTGGCTCGCTGAAAAACTTTTTGTGCCGATCTTGATGAATAGGCTTCTCCCATTATTTCACTTTCAAATATATATACCGTTGGCTGCGGATTGCTTTTTTGAATGTACTGTCTTAATACATCTAACAAAACCGGACTTAAATTTACCATTCTATCTTTTTTACCTTTTGCCGATTCAATTTTTATTTGCATTCTATTGCTATCTATATCTGCAACTTTTAATGTTACTACTTCGCTTACACGTAAACCTGCACTATAAGCTGTAAACAATATTGCCTTATGTTTTAAGTTGGTGATGGCATTAAATAATCGTACAATTTCTTGCTCTGCCAATACGTTGGGTAATTGAAATGGTTTTTTGGCTCGTGGAATTTCCCAAAAGAATTTTTCTTTTCCTAATACTTTTTCATAGTAATATTTCAATGCATTCATTCGGCTATGCAACGTATTTTCAGATAGCTTCAATGTAGTATAACAATATTGTAAATAATCCATAATACGCTGCGGCGTAAACTCGTTTGCAGGCTTCGCTTTTATGGTTTGTAAAAACTGTGCAATTTCATTTAAATAGGTTCTTCTAGTACTTATACTGTAACCCTTTAGTTGTAAATGTTGTTGCACTTTAGGTAATATAGATTTATTTACTGCATGTATTCTTGTATCATCTGGTAATACTGCTGCTTGTAATTGTAGCTGCTCTTTATGTGGAAGTAATTTTAAGTTTTGTTTTTGCTTAGTTACCTCTTTTTTTTGTAATAAATATGCTTTTAATGGTTCTAATTGAATATTGGCAAATGGTTTTATTGCTTTAACCAACATGGTATAGTTTTCTTTGCTCAATGGTACAAGCCAAAGTTTATTGCTATCGCTGTATCTCCAATTAGGTATGGTTTTAATTGTGTTTTGTACTTTGTGGTTATGCTCAAATTTTAAACCTATCCATTCTTTTTTTCTATGGAATAAACCTTGTAGTTCTACAATTGGTAATATAGTATTTTTTTCTTCCAAGTTGTTCATAGCAATGCTACCCTCAATCACATTAAATAAAAGGTAATAAAAGCTAATTTAATGACTAAGTGAATATGTTTTTCAGATTTGTGAAAATAAATTTTATTTAATGGGTTTATGGTTTCAAATGTTTAAAGTTTAATGTTTAAAGTTTAATGTTTGAGTATTGGCTATTGATTTTTTGGGGGAATAAAAAAAGCCCCGATATAACTGGGGCTTAAATTGTGTTTTATATTCAACAATCATACTTCTTCATTCATCATTATTTATTGAGATCCCTCCTTCGTCGGGATGACATAAAGTGTTGATTTTTCGGGATGACATAAAATGTTGATTTGTTGGGATGACATAAAATGTTGATTCTAGCGATGTTATTGAATACTCTTTTGTTGGTAGCAACATTCACTACTATCATTTCATTACCAAAACTTAATGTACAATGCCAAAACCAATTAAAGATGCACCAATTGCCCACCAAGTTAATTGGCCTTGTGCCAGAAAAAAATCTTTGGTATCGGCTTCAGCTTTTTTCTTTTGTTTATAAATCCAGTATCCGTAAAAAGATACAATTAAGAAATAAATTAAGAACACAACGATGTCGGCAGTTTGAAGATAGTGCATATAGCAAGTTTTGGTTTATAGAGCTAAAATCGTTGGTTTCTTGCCGATATAAATTTCTTTTTTGAGGAATATATGCTTCACTATTTATTGAGCTGTTGTTGCCATTTCCAAGCTGTTGTAACCATTTCTTTCAATCCTAATTGGGCTTGCCATTGTAACTTTTCATTGGCTAATGTTGCATTGGCATACACACTTTCGGCATCGCCAGCTCTTCTTCCACTCATTTTATAATTTACTTTCACACCATTGTATTCTTCAAATGCCGTGATCATTTGCATTACAGAAATACCATTGCCAGTGCCGATATTGAAAATTTCGTGTTGTTGTTCTTGTTGATTGTTGAGTAATCTTTTACAGCTTTTTACATGTGCTTTAGCTAAATCAACAACATGTATATAATCTCTTACACAAGTACCATCTACCGTATTGTAATCGTTACCAAATATTTGTAGTTGTTCAATTTTTCCTGAAACAGTTTGTGTAATTACAGGCATTAAATTGTTGGGTTTTCCTAATGGCAATTCTCCAATTAATGCTGACGCATGTGCACCAACAGGGTTAAAGTAACGTAACGAAATTGAATTGATTCTGCCTGTTGCAGTTACTTTATGTAAAATGTCTTCACCCATTTGTTTGGTACTTCCATAAGCTGAAAGTGCCGGTTTTATTGGCGTTTGCTCTGTAACAGGCAATACGTCAGGATCGCCATAAACTGTTGCAGAAGAAGAAAAGATTATATTTTGTACACCATAAGCCTCCATGCAATCTAATAGATTGATGAGTGTACATAGATTATTTCTGAAATATTTTAATGGCAATTCCATTGATTCGCCAACTGCTTTGGATGCTGCAAAGTGAATAATTGCCTGAATGGATTGTTCGTTTTCGAAGCAAGATTTCAGCTTTGAAATATCGTTCATATCGAGCTGATAAAACTTTGGTTTTGTACCTGTGATTTGTTCAATTCTATCGAGTATAAAAGCAGCAGAATTACTTAAATCGTCAATAATCACTAGTTCATAACCTGCTTCTATTAAAGCAACAGCTGTATGTGAACCTATAAATCCTAAGCCTCCAGTAACTAAAATTTTATGCTTCAATATGTGTTGTATTATTGTTTTTATAATGTACTTCTGATAATGCTTGCAATGTTGCAGCAGCCGTTTCAGCAGTAATATCTCTTTGTGGCGTAGCCAACATTTCGTAGCCTACCATAAACTTTTTTACCGTTGCACTTCTTAATAATGGTGGATAAAAATGCATGTGCCAATGCCATCCTTCATGATTGCCTTCGTTTACTGGCATTTGATGCATGCCAGCAGAGTAGGGGAATGATGTTTTAAATAAATTGTCGTAACGTGTGGTTAATCGTTTCAATACATCTGCTAATGCTGTATCTTCTTCGGCAGTAAATTGTGTTACTTGTTGCACATGACGTTTAGAGATAATCATTGTTTCGTAAGGCCAAACTGCCCAATAAGGAACCAATGCAACAAAGTGTTCGTTCTCTACCACAATTCGTTCTCTTTTTTTCAATTCAACATCGAGGTAAGCACTCAACAAACTTTTACCATGCTTGGCATAAAATTGTTGTTGTTGAAAAGTTTCTTTTTGTAGTTCTACTGGAATAGAAGAAGAAGCCCAAATTTGTCCATGTGGATGTGGATTGCTGCATCCCATGATATCGCCCTTATTTTCAAAAATTTGAATGTATTTGATGTTGCTGTGAGCAGAGAGTGTAATAAATTCTTCTTTCCACAATTGAATTACTTTTACAATATCTGTTACTTGCATTAAAGGCAATGTAAGACTATGATCTGGCGAAAAACAAATGACTCTGCATATTCCACTTTCACTTTTACTCACCAATAAATCATCTTCATTTAATTTACCCGAAGGTGTATCTGATAATAATGCTGAAAAATCATTGGTGAATACATATGGTTCGGTGTATGCAGGATTCACTGTTCCATCGGAACGTTTATTACTTGGGCATAAATAACAAGATGGGTCGTAAGTAGGTAATTGAGCAGTTGCTATAGCTTCAACTTTTCCTTGCCAAGGCCTTTTCATTCGATGTGGAGAAACCAATACTTGTTCTCCTGTAAGAATATTTAATCTGGTATGTGGGTGTTCTTTACTGTCAAACATATTTATATTATTTCAGTTCCGTTTTGAATAGAAGCAATGTAGTAATCTAATTGTAAATCCATTGCAGCTTCGTATGCAGGCTTTACAGCAGCTATTAAATCGCCAATAGCTGATTCTTGTACTAAGTTGATTGTACAACCACCAAAGCCACCACCCATCATTCTTGCACCAATAACTTCAGGGCGGTTACGAACAAAATCAACTAAGAAATCTAATTCTTTACAACTAACAGCATATTGCTTACTTAAGCCATCGTGGGTAGCAAACATTTTTTGTCCCATGGATTCAATGTTACCTTGCTGTAAATCCTGACAAGCAGTTACGAGTCGATTAATTTCATCAACCACAAAACGGCTACGATTGTACACAATTGAATCTTTGGGTAATACATGTTCATCTAACATTGCAACGGTAGCATCTCTTAAAGATTGAACTTCGGGATGATGGGCTTGAATCCATGCTACTGCTTGCATACATTCGTTACGACGAGTATTATACTCGGATGAAGCCAAAGAATGTTTTACATTGGTATTGAGTAAAACAATTTTATACCCATCTAATTTAAAAGGAACATATTCATATTCTAAAGAACGACAATCGAGTTTAATTACCTGACTTTCTTTACCCATCATAGAAGCAAACTGATCCATGATGCCACACATTACACCTGCAAATTCATGTTCTGCTTTTTGAGCCATACCTACCATAGCTACACGATCGATATTGGTTTGCAACAATTCGTTCAAAGCAAATACTGTAGCACATTCTACAGCAGCAGAAGAAGATAAACCTGCACCCATTGGTACATCACTTGTAAGTACAGCATTAAAACCTTTTAACGCAACACCACGTTTTAGAAACTGTGCAGCCGAGCCAAGTATATAGTTTGGCCAACTTACATCGCCCACAGGTTTTAAACTTGAAATAGTGGTTGAAAAAGTTTCGTTGAGGTCTAATGCAGCTAGATGAATTTCTTCATCTTCTCTTAATGATATAGCAATGTAGGCTGCTTTATCAATAGCCGCAGGTAATACAAAGCCATTGTTATAATCGGTATGTTCACCAATAATATTTACACGACCAGGAGACCGAACAATTATAGTTGGTGATACTTTATATGCACTTAAAAAATAATTGGTTAGTTTTTGCTTCATTGGTTTGGTTTGAGAATAAAGTAAAGTTTATAGAGGCCCTAAAATAACATAGTTTTAATTACAATTGATTCTATTTAATTTGAAATTTTGGATGATTGGATTTTGTGTGTTCTTTATCCATAATAGCTTCTAACATAGCTACTGTTTCTGTTTGCGTTGCAGCAATATTATTGCTTTCACTTTCATCAATTGCTAAGTTGTATAACTCTGTTCTAATAGGAGTAGTTGCTTTGTAAAAACGAATGGCTTTCCAGTTGCCTTTTCTTACAGCTTGCTTATAGCCGTTTTCATAAAACTCCCAATACAAATATTCATGTTGTTGTTGTGTTCTATTGGTAAGAGATGGCAAAATAGAAATACCATCTGTTAGAAGTTTTGTTGGTACACCTGCAAGGTTACAAATAGTTGGTAATACATCCCAAAATGCACCTGCATCATTTATTTGTGAGCCTTTGGATGTAGCTTTTTTCCAGTTTACTATAAATGGAACTCTGATGCCACCTTCATATAAATCTCTTTTAGTTCCTTTTAAAATTCCACTGCTCTTGAAAAAATTTACATCGGCTTGGTTTCTTCCTCCTTCTTTATGTGTACCATTATCGCTTGCAAAAATGATGATGGTATTATCTGCCAACTTCTTTTCTTTTAAGTATTTTACCAACTGTCCAACATAATCGTCCATTTGTGTAACCATTGCTGCATAAGCAGCTTTAGGATAAGTTTGAGGTCCATAATGTTGACCAGGCTTGTGTTCAACTTCTGGTTCAAAAATGCTTGTGCCATCTACATTTAAATAAGGTTGTATGTATTCGTTTGGAACAACCAACTCGGCATGTGGTAAAGTAAAAGCAACATATAAGAAAAATGGATTTTTTTGTTGCAAAGCAATAAAACGTTTTGCTTCTGCTGTAAACCAAGCATTGGAATATTGCTGATGAGGAATTTTTATTTTAGTACTTCTACCATTAATGATTTGCCAAGCAGAATCGGGGTGTTGATAATGCCCTTCAACATGATGCAATAAGCCAGAGAAAAAATCCCATCCTTTTTTTTCTGGTGCACCAGTAGTGGTGGCTTGTCCTAAGCCCCATTTACCTACCATTCCATTGGTATAACCAACGGTTTTTAAATATTGTGGTATAATACTATCTGTACTATCTAATGGCACTTCACCATTGCCTCTAATAGTTGCATGGCCAGTGTGTTTTCCTGTCAGTAAGGTTGCTCTTGAAGGAGCACAAACCGTACTACCTGCATAAAAATTGGTAAACTGAATACCCGTTTTTGCTAGTGCATCAATATTGGGTGTTTTTATTTTGGTAGAACCGTAACAACCTAAATCGCCATAGCCTAAATCATCGGCTAAAATGAAAATGATGTTGGGCTTTTTAGTTTGAGCAATACAGTTTTTTTGATTGGCTGCAAAACCAAAAAACAAAACAGTAAGTACTATTATTTTTAGAATATTTTTCATAATAGTGCTTACTGTTTTGAGTAGAGTAGGGGGTTAAAAATTTATTGCCACCAAGCATTTTGTTTTAATGCATTGTTTGCATTTAAATCGCTTAATGGAATAGCGAATGTTTCAGATTTTAAACCACGATAAGTAGGTAAATAGCTAGGAACTGCATCTGCAGCTGCACGTTGAAATGCTTCTTGAACTGTTCCCCATCTTTTTAAATCCATGAAACGTAATCCTTCAAAAGCCAATTCAACTCTTCTTTCATGTCTTAAAATATCTGTTAATGCAAGTTTAGATAAATTGGTGCCTTCTACAGTTTCAATAGATGGCATACTTACTCTTGCTCTAACTTGATTGATTAATGGATATGCAGTTGATAATTGATTTAACTCAATCATTGCTTCAGCTCTCATTAACAAAACATCTGCATAACGAATAACAATGAAGTCTTGACCGCCAGGACTGAATACTGCGATACCTGCTGCTGAAGCCCCTCTTCTAATGTACTTACGTAATCCATAAGTAGTAGCAGTATTGCTATTAAAAGTAACATTAGTAGGATTGGTT
>CALRVE020000016.1:0-70540 GCA_943371535.1 Asaia bogorensis
AAAGCCAAAGTAATTGTAGAAGGCGTTAACATTGTTACCAAACATACCAAACCATCTGCTCAAAATACCAAAGGTGGTATTGTTAAAGTAGAAGCTCCAATTAGTATTTCTAATGTAATGTTATGGGATGCAAAAACAAGTGCACCTACAAAAATTAAGCGTAGCAGAGAAACTGGTAAATTGGTTAGAATTTCTAAAAAAAGCGGTGAAGTAATTTAATAAATGATTTTGTTCCGTTGGTAATGGAATATAAAAAATAGAACTATGAGTACTACAAAATATTCTCCTCGTTTAGCAGATAAGTATAACAAAGATGTTATACCTGCTTTAATGAAGAAGTTTGCTTACAAAACTGTAATGCAAGCACCTAAGTTAGAAAAAATTTGCATTAACCGTGGTGTTAATGGTGCTGTAAACGACAAAAAATTAATCGATATCGCAATTGGCGAATTAGAACAAATCACTGGTCAAAAAGCAGTTCCAACTTTAAGTAAAAAAGACATTTCAAATTTTAAATTACGTAAAGGAATGCCAATTGGTGCAAGAGTTACTTTACGTGGTGAAAAAATGTTTGAATTTTTAGATCGTTTAGTATCTGTTGCTTTACCTCGTGTACGTGACTTTAAAGGTATTAGCGATAAAGCTTTTGATGGTAGAGGTAACTATACTTTAGGTGTTACTGAACAAATCATTTTCCCTGAGATTGATATTGATAAAGTAAGTAAAATTACAGGTATGGATATCACTTTCGTTACTACTGCTCAAACCAACGAAGAAGCATACGAATTATTGAAAGAGTTAGGTATGCCTTTCAAGAACATTAAAAAAGATAATAACTAATCAATATGGCAAAAAAATCAATCGTTGCCCGTCAGGCTAAACGTGAAAAAATGGTTGCTCATTATGCTGAAAAAAGAGCAGCATTAAAAGCAGCTGGTGATTATGCAGGTTTAGACTTATTGCCTAAAAATGCATCTCCAGTACGTTTAAAAAACCGTTGCCAATTAACTGGTCGTCCTAAAGGATACATGAGATACTTTGGTATTTCAAGGATTATGTTTAGAGACATGGCCTTAAATGGTAAAATACCGGGTGTTAAAAAAGCAAGCTGGTAATTTATTACTATACCTTCCTCGATTAATGAGGATGAATAGAAACAATTTTTTAGAACTGAATTAATTAAATACAATGGTAACTGATCCTATAGCAGATTTCTTAACCAGAGTTCGTAACGCTCAAATGGCTGGTCACAGAATAGTTGAAATTCCTGCTTCTAACTTAAAGAAGAGAATTACAGAAATTTTGTACGAGCAAGGGTATATTTTAAAATATAAGTTTGAAGATGATACTAAACAAGGTGTTATCAAAATAGCTTTAAAGTACGATGTAGCTACTAAACAACCTGCTATTCGTTCTTTAGAAAGAGTAAGCCGTCCAGGTTTACGTCAATATGCAAAACCTGCCGAAATCAAAAGAGTAATCAATGGTTTAGGTGTTGCTATCATTAGTACTTCAAAGGGTGTTTTAACCGACAAGCAAGCAAAAGCTCAAAATGTTGGTGGTGAAGTACTTTGCTACATTTCTTAATACATTAACTAGGTTGTGATAATTAAGCTTCTTAGTCGTGGCTGAACACTAACCTGAATTTTTCATATTTAAATTAAAATCGACTATGTCTCGTATAGGTAAACAACCCATCACAATTCCAGCAGGCGTAACAGTTACTGTTGGGTCTGATAATGTGGTTACTGTAAAAGGTCCAAAAGGACAATTAACTGAAACTGTTGATAGAGATATCAAAGTAGAAGTGAAAGAAAACGAAATTATTGTTAGCCGTCCTACCGATCAAATACGTCATCGTGCTATGCATGGCTTGTACAGATCTTTATTAAGCAACACTGTTAAAGGTGTAACTGAAGGGTATAAAAAAGATTTAGAATTAGTGGGTGTGGGTTTTAAAGCTGCACATGCTGGTAACACACTTGATTTGGCTTTAGGGTATTCTCACAATATTATTTTTGAAGTACCTAGCGAATTAAAAGTAAATACCATTACTGAAAAAGGTAAAAATCCATTAATTCAATTAGAAGGTACCGATAAACAATTACTTGGTCAAGTTGCTGCTAAATTAAGAAGCTTACGTAAGCCTGAGCCGTACAAAGGAAAGGGTGTTAAATATACCGATGAAGTGGTAAGAAGAAAAGCAGGTAAAGCAGCAGGTAAATAATTAAATCATTGTACTTCCGGCAGCATCGGAAGTTATAAATAAACAGTCATGAATACTAAATTAGAACAAAGGCAAAAAATCAGATACCGCATTCGAAAAAAAATTGTTGGTACTGCAACTAAGCCACGTCTTAGCGTATTTAGAAGCAACATGGAAATATACGCTCAATTAATAGACGATGACAATGCTGTAACTATTGCAGCATCTTCTTCTAAAGAAAAAGAAATTGTTGCTCAAAAAGTGAATAAAGTAGGAAAATCTAAATTAGTTGGAGAATCTATAGCACGCAAAGCCATTGCATTAGGTTTAGAAGTATGCGTTTTTGATAGAGGTGGTAATTTATACCATGGAAGAATCAAAGCAGTTGCTGATGGTGCTAGAGAAGGCGGATTGAAATTCTAATTACAATCAAATTATTTAAAGTAAGACAATGTCTAAAATAATCGAAAATAAAATTAAAGCTGGCGGCGACATAGAATTGAAAGAAAAAGTTGTTGCTATTAACCGTGTAGTTAAAACTACAAAAGGTGGTCGTACATTTTCTTTTTCAGCACTAGTTGTTGTAGGTAACTCTAATGGAGTGGTTGGTCAAGGTTTAGGTAAAGCTAAAGAAGTACAAGAAGCTATTACTAAAGGCATTGAAGATGCGAAGAAAAATTTAGTAAAAGTGCCTATTATGCATGGAACTATTCCTCACGAACAATTATCAAAAGCAGGAGCTGCAAAGGTATTAATTAAGCCTGCTGCTCATGGAGCTGGTGTGATTGCAGGTGGTAGCATGCGTGCCGTTTTAGAGAGTGCTGGCGTTACCGACGTATTAGCAAAAAGTTTGGGTTCTGCAAATCCTCATAACGTGGTTAAAGCAACTATTAAAGCATTAAGCACTTTAAGAGAACCAATTCAAGTTGCAAAACAAAGAACTATTAAATTAAGTAAAGTATTTAACGGATAAACTAATTTGAAATTTCAAATTTCAAATTTCAAATTCATTACAATGGCAAAGATTAAAATTACACAAGTTAAAAGCGGAATAGATAGAAGTGAGCGTCAAAAGCAAACTTTAATAGCTTTAGGCTTGAGAAAAATAAATGCTTCAAGAGAAGTAGAAGCAACTCCTCAAATCTTAGGAATGGTAAATAAAGTTAGCCATTTGGTTAAGGTAGAAGAAGTAGCTTAATTGTATACTCAATTATAAATTCCAAAATCCCATTGAATAATGTGGAGTTTGGAATTTGTGTTTTAATATTTTATTCATAGCGAGGGGTGATTTCCCCGAAAGTTCAACATCAAATAAGTATCATGAAATTACACAACTTAAAGCCTGCTGAAGGCAGTACACACAAAGAAAAAAGAATTGGTCGTGGTGAAGCATCTGGTAAAGGTGGTACATCTACACAAGGTAACAAAGGTGGTCAAAGCCGTGCTGGTTACTCTCGTAAAAATGCGTTTGAAGGTGGTCAAATGCCTATTCAACGTCGTGTTCCTAAGCGTGGATTTAAAAATATCAATAGAATTGAGTATAAAGTATTTAACCTTGGCCAAATTGAGCAATTACAAGAAAAATATGCTTTAACTGAATTTTCTTTAGAAAATTTATACATCAATGGTCTAATTAACCGTACTGCTAAAGTTAAAATCTTGGCAACAGGAGAAATTAAAACTAAATTAGGCTTTAAAGTACATGCAATTAGCGAAAAAGCGAAAGCAGCAATTGAAGCAGCTGGCGGTACAGTAGAAATTGTAAAGTAATTTCCACTATATTGCACGACGCATCAACGATGCGTCTTTTTTGGTTTAAGGCATTAACTTATTACAATAGAAATAACAAGTGAAAAAATTCGTACAAACATTTAAGAATATTTGGAACATCGAAGAGCTGAGAAGCAAAATCGTTGTTACCTTATTATTGGTATTGACCTATAGATTTGGAACTCATATTGTTTTGCCAGGTATCGATCCTTTGGCATTAGATGCTATTAAAGCCAATAATAAATCTGAAGGTTTATTAGGTTTATTTGATGCTTTTGCAGGTGGAGCTTTTTCTCAAGCTTCAATTTTAGCATTGGGTATCATGCCTTACATTTCTGCTTCTATCTTTATGCAATTGATGACTATATTAGTTCCTCAATTACAAAAAGTACAAAAAGAAGGTGAAAGCGGAAGAAAAAAAATTAACCAGTGGACTCGTTATCTAACAGTTATTGTTACTGCTTTTCAGGCAAGTGCTTATATTGCTTATTTAAATAGTCCAGATTATGCTCCAGCATTAATAGCAGCTTTTAAACCTTTCTTTGCTTTTTCTACCATTATTATTTTAACTGCAGGTACTTTATTTGTAATGTGGTTAGGGGAAAAAATTCAAGACAAAGGTTTAGGCAATGGTACTTCAATCATTATTATGGTGGGTATCTTGGCTCGTTTACCAGAAAGTATTGTTCAAGAATGGTCGGCCAAAGGTGAAAGAGGCGGTGGTGGTATTTTAATTTTCTTAATTGAAATTGCCATTTTAATTGCCATCATTATGGGCTTAATTATTTTGGTACAAGGCGTAAGAAAAATACCTGTAAACTATGCTAAGCAAATTATTGGTAACAAGCAATTTGGTGGAGCTCGTCAGTTTTTACCTGTTAAGGTAAACAGTGCAGGTGTAATGCCAATCATTTTTGCACAAGCTATCATGTTCTTACCTACTTTGGTTTCATTTACCAATTTAGAAAGTGCAAAAGGTATTGTACAAATATTTAATGATCACAGTAACTATTGGTACATGTTAGTGTACTCAATTATGGTAATTGGTTTTACATTCCTATACACTGCATTAATTTTTAATCCAAAGCAAATTGCCGAAGATTTAAAACGTAACAATGGTTTTATTCCAGGTGTTAAACCTGGTCAGCCAACTGCCGATTATATTGGTTCAATCATGGATAAAATTACTTTGCCTGGTGCTATCTTATTAGCTGTAGTAGGTATTTTACCTGGGTTTGCTCAAAAGTTAGGTGTAACACAAAGTTTCAGTACTTTCTTTGGAGGAACTAGTTTATTAATTATGGTTGGTGTTGTTTTAGATACTTTACAACAAATTGAAACTTACTTATTAATGCGTCAATACGATGGTTTAATGAGTAGTGGAAGAGTGCAAGGTCGTCAAGCAGCAAGTATGCCAACGAGTGCTATTTAATTGAATTAATTTGAACATACGAAGAAGCCTGTTGGATGAATATCTAACAGGCTTCTTTATAACTATTAACCATTCGAGTACATCAATATCAATACACAACTATTGAGTACAAAAATATTTTCATGAGTTATAGACCCAATGGTATGATTATATATAAAACAGAAGCAGAAATTGCTTTAATGAAACAATCGGCAATGTTGGTAAGTAAAACACTTACTGAGGTTGCAAAAGTATTAAAGCCCGGCATGACCACCATGCAAATTGATAGCTTGTGTGAACGATTTGTAAAAGATCATCGAGCAATTCCATCTTTCAAAAATTATAAAAGTACATATCCGTTTAGCATTTGTGCAAGTGTGAACGATGTGGTAGTACATGGTTTTCCTAATAATATTCCATTAAAAGATGGTGATATTGTTTCAATTGATTTAGGTGTTATTTTAAATGGTTGGCATGGCGATCATGCTTATACTTTTATTATTGGAGAAGTAAGTAAAGAAGTATTAGACTTAGTAAGAGTTACTAAAGAAAGCTTATACAAAGGCATTGAAAAAGCCATTGTTAACAATAGAATTGGCGATATTGCCTACGCTATTCAAGAACATACTGAACGTAAACATGGTTATGGTGTTGTGAGAGAATTGGTAGGGCATGGTTTAGGTAGAAGTTTACACGAAGATCCTCAAATGCCGAATTATGGTAAACGTGGCAGTGGACCGAAACTCAAAGAAAATTTAGTATTGGCTATTGAACCCATGATTAATTTAGGCGTAAAAGAAGTGTATACTGATGATGATGGTTGGACGGTAAGAACCAATGATGGCAAACCATCGGTGCATTTTGAACACGATGTTTGTGTGAAACGAAATAAGGCTTTAATACTATCTGATTATAGCATTATTGAAGCAGCCGAAACTGCCAATCCTAATTTAAATACTAGTTACTACAACATTTAATTGTATCCCATTTTTATCAACGGTACTATTGAAATTTTCAGTAGTACCGTTTTTATTGTAGCTGTTCTTACTTACCTTTAAAAAAATGTATGTATGGAAAACGAAAATGAATTTCCTGAAAAATTCAGCGATGATGCCGAAGAACAATTAAGAATTGAAAATGAAATTCTTCGTTTAAAATTGAAAGCCGAATTAGGTGGCGAAATTGAAGGTATTGATGGAACTGAAGGATTACCTCCCGAAATTGAGAATCTTTTTCTAAAGAATATTCTATCTTTTGAACATCAATACGAAAAAGTAGAAACCACCACGCTGTATCAAATAATTCATGAACCCGATTTTAAAAAAGTAAACTCTATTACTGATGATGAAATGGATGAAGCATTAGAAAGTATTACTGAACTTTTAAAAGCCAATAATTTTGCTGTAGACTATAGGGGCGAATATTCGGCAAGGGAGAAATATCGTTTCATTACAGAAGATTTGTTTAACTACGAAACAAGGCTAGTGCAAATTGATGGAATGATTACCCATTACAGTTACGAAGAATTCTATCCCAATCATTCACTAGATATTGAAGATCAAACCAAAGAATTTATTGCTCACTGGTTTGAAATGAGCTTTAACGAATTTAGTTACGAATTATCAGACGAGTTTTTAACCGATACTCAACAAATTGTAGCCAAAGAAACCGTATTGAAGAAGTTTGAAAATATGTTTGCTGCTTATACTGGTTTTGAAGATATGCAATATGTAATTGGTACAGTTGACTTTCAGTTAGACGAACAAAATAACACAGGTTTAGGCAACTCAGAAGGTGCAATACAGTTTACAGCTATTTTAGAAAATGGAGAGAAAGTATTTATTAATGAACCCTTTAAATTATACTTTCATTTAGTAGACAATACTTGGCAAGTTTTCTTTTTTTATTGGCCAGGGTTTTCTTGGTAATTTTTGCTACACATAGATATAAATGATAGAAGATATTCGTTTTATTTTTTGATAGTTTCTTTTATAACAATAATTTTTTTTAGGCTTTTTGAATGTAATAATTTTCTAGCTAGTGAAGCTGTTAGCTTGAGTAAACAATTTCTGCTTCGCAGAAAAGCACTTTGAATCTGCTTGTCGACAGGCAGGAATTATTTGTTAACCACGAAGGCTCTAAGATCACTAAGAAAGAAAAACGTAGTTTTTCCTTTGTGCCTTTGTGGTCAAACTAAAATCATTTGTTTACAATTGGTTTTCTATGATTGAACTAACATGTTATTGGCAACTAGTTGAAAGCGATAACTGAGAAGCTTACTGTTTTCAAAGGTTTCGATAAACATATAGCTATGGGGACAACCTGATTATTTTAGATTGTGTTTATTTTCAAAGCAGCAAAAGTCTAAACAATTTTATAGTATAATACTTACTTGTATTAAACAATTTTTATGCAACAACAATTAGTGGTTATTGGTGGTGGAGCAGCAGGTTTTTTTTGTGCGATTAATGCAGCAAGATTAAACCCTGCATTGAAAGTAACTATTGTTGAAAAAAGCAATAAGGTACTCAGCAAAGTAAAAGTAAGTGGTGGAGGAAGATGTAATGTAACACACGATTGTATTGAAATTGGTGAATTGATTAAGCGTTATCCAAGGGGACAAAATTTTTTAAAAAAAGCCTTTCATTGGTTTAGCACAAAAGATACCATTCAATGGTTTAGTGAACGAGGTGTTACTTTAAAAATTGAGGCCGATGGTAGAATGTTTCCTGTTACCAATAGTTCCCAAACTATAATAGATTGCTTATTAAAAGAAGCTACCAAATATGGAGTAGAAGTTAAATTGGGTTTTGATGTTACTAGTATTGAATTGCTTAGTGAAGTTTCAGTCGAACATTCGACTTCCGTCATGGAGTTAAAAGCTGCCAATAATAAATCTATTACTTGTAATTATTTGTGCATTGCATCGGGTGGTTATCCCAAAGCTTTACAATTTGAATGGGTAAAGAAAATTGGCCATACAATTGAAAGCCCAGTTCCGTCATTGTTTACATTTAATATTCCCAATCATTCTATTACCCAATTAATGGGAGTAAGTGTAGAACAAGCACAAATAAAAATAGTGGGTTCTAAATTGAGTAATAGTGGACCATTGTTAATTACACATTGGGGTTTAAGTGGACCAGCAGTTTTAAAATTATCGGCTTATGGGGCTAGAGAATTATCGAGTACCAATTATCATTTTAAAATATTGGTTAATTGGTTAATGCAATACAACGAACAAACTTTGAAAGACGAATGGCAACACTTAAGGCAACAATATTCTAGTAATAAAATACACAATAAAAATCCTTTTGGTTTGCCCAACAGATTATGGACGTATTTAGTAACATCTAGCGATATTAATGAAAACTTACGTTGGGCCGATGTAAATAGTAAACAACAAAACCAACTGATTAAAAACCTTACTGCACAAGAAGTTGAGGTAAAAGGTAAAACTACTTTTAAAGAAGAATTTGTAACCTGCGGCGGCATAAAACTTGCTGAAGTAGATGCCAACACTATGCAAAGTAAAATGGTACCCAATATTTATTTTGCAGGAGAAGTACTAGATATTGATGGAATTACAGGTGGATTTAATTTTCAAAATGCATGGACTAGCGGATGGATTGCAGCCAAAGCAATTGCAGAGCAATAGTGTTGTTTCTACGTGTCATGTTTTTTAAAACTTAAAATTCCAAGTTACACTTGGTATAATAGGAAATAGAGATACTTGTTTAGCACTTACTTTTAAATCGTTGGTGGTTGCACTGCCTTCTTGATCAAAATACACAAAATAGGGGTTTAAACGGCTGTACACATTGTAAATACTAAACACCCAATAGCTTTTTATTTTACGTTCTTTTTTAGGTTGGGGCGTATATGTTGCTGAAAAATCTAATCTATGATAAGGAGCCAATCTATATTTATTAATAGTACTAAACTCTTGTGTTAATACACCGTTTACAAAGTAAAAACGTTCTGGCAAAGAAGTGGCTTGTCCGCTACCATATACAAATACAGAAGATACTTTCCATTTAGGGCTAATGGTATAAGACCCTACTAAAGATAAATCGTGTCTTCTATCGTATCTGCTAGGAAATTTATTGCCATCGTTCAAATCATTGAATCTACGCCAAGTATAGCTTAACGTGTAGCCAATCCATCCAGTAAATTTTCCTTTTACTTTATTAATAAAAAATTCAGCACCATAACTCCAACCTCTACCAAATACAAAATCTTCTTCCGTATCTCTTAAAGTATTGGGTGTATAACCTTCTCTATACTCAATTTGGTTTTGCATGTCTTTATAATACACTTCTACCGATGTTTCAAACATGTTATTCTTAAAGTTTCTAAAATACCCAACAGAGTATTGCCAACTTATTTGAGGTTGCACCCTTAATGTACTAGGTACCCATAAATCTGTTGGTAAAGTAGTACCTGCATTGGTTACTAAATGTATGTATTGCATGTTACGGGTAACAGCTGCTTTTAAACTACTGTTATCGTCTATATTGTAACGTAAAGTGGTTCTAGGTTCTATGCCTCCATAGGTTTTTACTGTTTGTCCTTTTGCATACAACACACTATCAATTCTGTTGCCATTGGCATCATAAGAATAAGTAGCATATTTACCCACTTGTTGAAACATACTATAACGCAAACCATAATTGAGTTTCAGTTTTTTAGATATTTCCCAATCGTCTTGTATGTACAATGCATATTCGTTGGCAAATTTTTTCAATGCGTTTTGTGGTTCAAACACCACTGAGTCTTGATTGCCATTTAATACACTCGGAAAAAATGTATGGTGTGTATATTGAAAACCAAACTTCAATTTATGTTCGGGATTTACAAACCAATCAAAATCGGCTTTGGCATTGTAATCTCTTACACCCGATGAAAATTTAATATTGAAATTTTCTTGTCGGCCTTCTAATGCAAACTGATAATCGTTGTACACCAATGTTACATTGGCAAATAATTTTTTATTGAAAATATGGTTCCAACGTAAAGTGGCTGTTGAGTTGCCCCAAGGTATAGCAGTACTAAAATTTCGTTCAGCATTATTGAAATTGAATTTATCTCTTCCAAAATAACCACTTAAATACAAGCGATCTTTTTCTGAGATTTTGTAATTCATTTTAGCATTCAAATCGTAGAAATAATAACCACTTCCATAAAACTGGTTATCGGGTTTGATGAATGGTTTTACCAAAGCATCTATATAGGTTCTTCTAGCAGAAACAATAAAAGAGGCTTTATCTTTTTTAATTGGTCCTTGAACCGATAAACGAGAAGCAATAACACCAATACCACCTTCTACTTCAGTATCGTTGATATTACCATCTTTCATGCTAATATCTACCACACTCGAAATTCTTCCTCCATATTGTGCTGGCATTCCACCTTTAATTAAAGACACATTTTTTATGGCATCGGCATTAAAAACAGAGAAGAAACCAAATAAATGACCTGTGTTATACACCACAGCATCGTCTAATAAAATTAAGTTTTGGTCTGGTCCACCACCACGTACATAAAAACCTGCATTGCCTTCGCCTGCATTACGTACACCTGGCATGAGTTGCAGCGTTTTTAAAACATCTACTTCACCCAAAAAAGCTGGTAATGCTTTGGCTGTGGCAACACTTAAATCTATTTTGCCCATTTGGGCAGTTTTTACATTGTTGTCTCTTTTTTTACCTGTAACAGTTACTTCACTCGAAAATGAAGTATTGTTTTGCATTAAAATATTGCGTTGAATATTTTTATTTAGGTCGATAGTGGTTTCTAAAGTTTGATACCCTACAAAAGAAACAATCAACTGATATTTTCCTTTGGGAAGTGTTAAGGAGAAAAATCCATACTGATTGCTAGTGGTTCCTCTGCCTTCGGGCTTTACGCTAATATTGGCTCCAATTAAAGTTTCTCCATTGAGCGAATCTTTAATGTAGCCATTGATGGTAAATTTTTCTTGAGCTAAAAGCGTGGAGTGAAAAAAACAAATAAGCAGGAGTGTACCAACTAAACGGGTATATATTGATTTCATTATTTTAAGGTATTGCCAACAATTGTAAACAAAAAAACTCTTGCAAAGTTGCAGGGAGTTGATGTTAACATTTTGATATAATTGAAATTTTTTACTTGATTTTTTTGAACCACTAAGACACAGAGGACACGAAGATGCACAAAGTTTTTTTTTGAACCACTAAGACACAGAGGACACGAAGATGCACGAAGTTTTTTTGAACCACGAAGGCACAAGGTACACGAAGGGGCACGGAGGGAAAACTTCGTTTTCAGGTTTGCCACGGATGAACGGAAAAGCACGGAAAATTATATTTTTTGCCACGTATGCACGGAGAAGCACGGAATTAGTTAGCGTATAAAAAAAACTTCTGTGTTTCTGTGCCTCTGTGGCAATATTGTATGGATGCTTTTAAATAATTTGATTATTGGTGATACATCAATGAATCTAATACGTTACCATCGGTTAAAAACTTTTGTGGGTTGTAAGGGTTTTTAATGTCTTTGGTTTTACTTAACCAAGTTGCCATACCATTTTCGTTTTCAAAAGCTTTATCTGTATTTAATTGATAAATCACCATTTGATCGTATTGTACAATTCTAATTAAATTGTACAATGCATCGCTGAGCATATTGAACGATTTACGTTTAGCCAATAAATCTTTTTCGCCCAACATAGCTTTTAATTCGGCTGAAACAATTTGAGCAAATGAAGTTGCATTTTCTACAATGCCTGCATCGCCTTTTAATTCATCAATTTTTAAACTATCGGTGGCTTGTAACATTTTTGTTGCATATAAGGTTAACATTGGCTCACTCTCGGTAATAAAATTATCTTTTAAGTGAAAATAGGCGTCGGTAATGGCTGCAAATGAAGTGTTGAAGGCAGCTGAATTCTTGCTTTTTGTAAGCGGTGCTGCTGGCTTTTCTTCTACCACAGCTTTTTCATCGTTATTGCCACAAGCTGTTAAAAAAAGAATACTGCATAGTATAAGTAAATGTTTCATCTTGTCAATTTTGGTGCAAAAATAGCTGAATTACTGCCAGCGTTTTTTCTATTTATAACCAATTGATAATACTTTGATTTGTCGATTGCCTGCAAGGGTTACATTTGCGGCTGAAAAAATAGTGAGCTAAAGGTTTTAATCTCATCTTAAAACAGTTGAGTTTTCAACAAACTGTTGAAGGGTGTCCTTCGACTAACGCTCAGGATAAACTTTTAAGAACCATTCAATAGTTCAAAAGCTGGTTACAAAAAATAAAATATCATGTTATTAGGGTTACAAAATGTTACGTTCGAATTTGGTGCTAGAGTAATTGTAGAAGATGCTACTTGGCATATTCAACCAGGAGATAGAGTTGGATTAATTGGATATAATGGTACTGGAAAATCGACCTTATTAAAAGTATTGGTGGGTCAGTATACACCCAGCAAAGGCACAGTTGAAAAAGGCAGAGAAACAACGATTGGATATTTGCATCAAGACTTATTAAGTTTTGACACAAACGAATCTATTTTAGAAGTTGCAATGGGTGCTTTTGAACGTGTGAAAGCTTTGGAAAAAGAAATTGAAGAGTTGGGCAAACGTTTAGAAACTGAATATGAAGATGAGGCTTTGTTGTTGTTGTACAGTGAACGTTTGCACGATTTAGAAGTGGCTGGTGGTTATACCATACATCATAGAACAGAAGAAGTATTGCAAGGATTGGGATTCGAAAACCAGCATTTGCACCGTCCGTATAAAGAATTTAGTGGTGGTTGGAGAATGAGGGTTTTATTGGCTAAAATGATTTTACAACAGCCTGATGTTTTGTTGCTGGATGAACCTACCAATCACTTAGACTTACCAAGTATTGAGTGGTTGGAAAAATATTTATTGCACTATCAGGGTAGTGTAGTAATTGTGAGCCACGATAAATTTTTCTTGAATAGAATGGTGAACAAAATTGTAGAAGTGTATCAACAAGAGTTACACATTTACAGTGGCGATTATGAATATTATGAAACAGAGAAAGCCATTCGTATAGATATGCAGCAAAAGGCTTACGAAAATCAGCAAGATTATATTCGTCAGCAAGAACGATTTGTTGAACGCTTTAAAGCCAAAGCCAGTAAAGCTGCTGCTGCACAAAGTATTGTAAAACGTTTAGATAAAATTGAACGTATTGAAAACGTTTCTTTAGAACGCCCCAACATAAAAATTAATTTTCAGGTTGATAAACAACCCGGAAAAATTATTGCTTCATTGAAACAAGTTAGTAAAAGTTTTGGTGATATTGAAATTGTAAAAAATGGTACTGCCGAAATTGATAGAGGCGATAAAATTGCTTTGATTGGTGCTAACGGAAAAGGTAAATCTACCTTACTAAGAATTATTGCTGGCACCGAAACTTTTGAAGGTGCTAGAGAATGGGGACATAATGTGCAGGAAAGTTTTTATGCCCAACATCAGCTAGAAGCGTTGAATTTAAACAATACCATTTTAGATGAAATGATGGAATGTGGCAGCAAAAAAACGGAACTTGAATTAAGGGCTTTATTGGGTTGCTTTTTATTTAGTGGCGATGATGCCGATAAGAAAATTAAAGTTTTGAGTGGTGGTGAAAAAGCAAGGGTTGCGTTGGCTAAAGTAATTGTAAGTAAAAGTAATTTTTTAATGCTTGATGAACCTACCAACCACTTAGACATGCATAGTGTTGAGTTGTTGGCTGATGCATTAAATAAGTATGAAGGCAGTTTAATTTTAGTTAGTCACGACCGTTATTTTATTTCTAAAACGGCCAATAAAATTTGGGAAATTGTTGACCATGAAATTAAAGAGTTTAAAGGCTCTTATCAAGAATGGGTTGAATGGAATGAACGTATGGCCAAACAAAAAGCCTTGGCTGAAAAAGAAGCTGCTCTACCTGCTAAAAAAGAAACAGTGGTAGAGAAAAAGAAAGAAGAAAAACCACAACAAACCAATCATGAATTAACTACGTTGAAAAACGATTTAAAGCAGTTGCAAAAAAAGTTTGCCAAGGTTGAAGAAGAAGTAAATACCATTAATAAAAAGAAAGAGCAAATAGAATTAGATTTAGCAAAGCCAGAAAACTATACCAATCATGTTGCATTTGCTAAATTAGAAGCTGATTATAAAAAGATTAAAGAAGAAAAAGTGCAGGCAGATAATAGATATGAGAAAATGTTTGAAGAGATTATGGTGTTAGAGGGGAAGATTGGGTGAGGGGGAAAGTGGTGAGTAGTAAGTGGTGAGTAGTAAGTGGGGAGGGAAGTAATTAGTAATTAGTTTTAGGTTGGGAGTATAGGAGGTGGAGTGTAATATTTAGTATTAGGATTTAAATTATATAATTCTCTGTGTTACTTTGTGCCTCTGCGTCTCTGTGGTGAAAAAATACATCAATACTATTTGGTTTGTAAGTAATGGATTTGTTCAAAGCATGCTTTAATGTTGTTTAAAAAACATTCTCTGTGTTACTTTGTGTCTCTGCGTCTCTGTGGTGAAAAATTATTTGTATATAAATCCCAATTCTAAAAAGTAATTTCTTTTGGCTTCTTCTACCAATGCAAGTTTTAAAATTTTCGGTTTCTTTTTTTCAATATCATCAAATTTTAAGAAGGCTACTTCTCTTAAAATTTTGCCTTGTGGCGTAGGTAAAAAATACACATATTCGTTACTCATGCAAACCCTCATATTGGTTAATGCTGCTTCAAATTCTTTTTTGGCATCTACCAATTCTTCAAAACCAGATTTTACATAAATAACCATTAAAGTGTCTTTCGTTTTTTTTGTGCCTTTACAAATAAAGGGTTGCAAATTGCCCAAACAACCTTGCCAACTTTGTTTTTGAAAAGCCGGTAATTGTGTTTTTAATAAGCCCACAAACATAAAACTGTTGATAGGCTCGTTCTGCATAATTTTATAAAAATAGGGGGGGGTGCCACTTTTTATTTTGAGTAAAACGGTGAAGCTGCTATCAATATCATTTTTGTATAATTGAACAAAAATATTGTATAAGAAAAATCCACTGTTTTGGGTAAAAGCAATTTTGGTTTGTTTTAAAAAAGGAGTTGTATTATCGCCATCTTCATTTTTAAACAATACTTTTCTGTCGAGTGCTTCAGCAATATTGTTACTTAGGTTTACATAGGTAGCTTCAGCATTTTCTAAGTTATCGAATTTGCCATAAAAATATTCGGCAAACGGAATACTATCTAACACAATTTTTCCTGCTATTGGTGCTCCTTTTAATTTTATTTTATTGTTGTAGACAGATAGGTTTGGATAGGCTGAATCTATTCCTTTGATGGGTTTGTCTACTATATCTTTAAAATGGTTGGGAGCATCGTTGAGTAGTTTAACAAAACTTCTAGCAAATTCATTTTTCTTTTGCTTAGGTACATCAACAATAAATTGTTGAGCATAATTTTGAATGGTGTTAGCACAAAAGAATAATATGAATACTAAACGTATCATCAACAAGGTTTTGGTTGAATGAATTCTTTTGGGGTTATTGAGCTGCTTGTAAATTACTACAATAATACTATAAATAATACATTCAATTAAATAACACAATGCTTTTGTTAGTTTAATTCTATTAACTTGTATATAAAGTTGTTAGTTTATTTGAATATTATTTTACAGTATCACTAAAATACTTTGTATGAAAAAAACAATGCCTGAAACTGTAGATGCCTATTTAGTAAATGGTTGTATGCGTTGTAAATTGGGTGCAACACCTTTGTGTAAAGTAAATAATTGGCAACAAGAATTAGTGGCTATTAGAAAAATGATTGCTTCAACTGGATTAGTCGAAACCATAAAATGGGGAGTGCCTTGCTATACTTATCACAATAAAAATATTGCCATATTGAGTGCCTTTAAGGAGTATTGTTCATTGAGTTTTTTTAAAGGAGCTTTACTAAATGACCCTTACAGAGTTTTACAACAACAAGGCGAAAGTTCTCAAGCTGCCCGTTTATTAAAGTATACCAATTTGCAAGATGTATTAGACCATCAAAATATCATTAAAGAATATTTATTTGAAGCAATGGAGATTGAAAAGCAGGGTAAAAAAATTACATTCCAAAAAAATCCAGAACCCATACCCGAAGAGTTATTGCAAGTGTTTGAACAAAACCTAGCATTACAAAATGCTTTTTTTGCATTAACGCCAGGTAAACAACGGGGGTATATTATTTATTTTTCTCAGCCTAAACAATCGATTACAAGACTTGCCAGAATTGAAAAATATACCCAACAAATCATGAATGGAATTGGCTTTCATGATAATTATAAAAAGCAATCTAAAACCTATAAAATTTAGTTTTATAAAGCCATTGCTTTTAAAAAGTCGCTTACTAAATAGCTGATTAATTTACCTGTTGAAATATCTGAACGTCCATCACTTAATTGTGTTGCACCTTCACAAATATGTAAGTATGCTGGTCGGCTATCGGCTGTTGCAAAATGAATGTATTGTCTTGCATGGTTTGCAGTAATACCAACAGGTGTAGATGCACTGCTGAGCGTATGTTCAATACAATCTACATCTAATTCAATACCTACTAAAGTATCTGAAGTAAAATCGCAACAATGAGCAATAGATTGTAAAAAAGTTCTTTTCTCGTGTAAAAAAATATCTTCATACGTAATGCAGTCAATAAATGGATTGTTCACCATATCTATCCAAACATTTTGCTGAATATAGTTTTCGTGTAAACCAAGTACACAATATTTTTCTAAATAACCATCTTCTTCTGCATATCTAAAAGCATTGCCACTATGTCTTCCTTCCATGGGTCTATAATCGGCATGAGCATCTAAATTCATTACATTAATTTGAGCCAATTCAAGTACACCTGCTTTGTACCAACCTTTTGCAGCACCTTTAATACATGGGTAAGCATTGTTATGACCACCACCAATAACAATAGGTATTTTTCTGTTTTGGGTAATTACATGCATCAGTTGTTCAACAGCATCATCAATCATATTCACAGCATGACGGTAAGCTGCTAATTTTTCATCAAAATTGTCGGCATTATTGTCAATTAATTGTGCAGCTTCAGAGAAATCGAAATGTCCCAATATCAACACTTCATTGCCATCTAAAAAATCGTTACTCTGAATATTGAGGAATGATTGTAAGAAAGGATGCCAAGCACTATCGGCACCACCCATTCCATAATTGGCTTTTACTCCAATATCTTCTGGTACACCCAATAACACATATTTTATTGAGGTTTGCTGTAAAGCTTCTTCCAAATTAGAACCAGGTGCAATACAACGAATACGTTCACCTAACTTAGTTTCAAATCTTCTAACTTTTGTAAAAGATAAAACCTCTTGCTTGTTGTAAAACTTAAAATGTTTCATAAGGCAATGTTGTTTTTTGAATGTGGGTTGAAGTTACGAGTTATAAGTTATGAGTTATAGGTTATAAGTTTTTTAGTTTCTAGTCTTTCTACTTTTAGTTTTTAATCCTTTAGTCTTTAGTTTTTCCATTTTACCAAATTCCTAATTCCATGATTACTTTTTACCTTTAGTTTTTCATCAACCATTTATAAAAAGCAGGAAATTCTCTACGCCAGTTTTTTTCGTTGTGTTCTCCTAGTGGGTCTATTAATGTAGTAATTTGGTAATTGTTGTTTTTACCTGAAAGTGTAGCAGCTATTTTTTTAATATCGGCTACCATTGTTGTGCTTTCTTTCCCTCCTCCATAAAAATAAAATCGTGGATTGGTGCTGGTTACAAATGTTGCTGCATCATTCATACTTTGAGGCGATACCCAAAATGACGGTGAAAAAATACCTGCATTACCAAATACAGTTGGGTATTGTATAATGGCATAATAACTAATTAAACCACCCAAGCTACTACCTGCAATGGTTGTAAATTCTGGCCCTTTTTTGGTTCTGTATTTACTATCAATAAAAGGCTTTAATGTTTGCACAATAAAATTTAGATATTCTTTTCCTTCGGCTTGAACAGTATTTTTATTGTATGTAAAATTATATGGAGTGTATTCACTTAAACGTTTATCTCCACCATGATCTATTCCAACAACAATACATTCTTTGCCAGTTATTTTTTGTAAGCTGTCTAATGCTTCATCAACGCCCCATTCTCCATTTGCTGCAGTTTGTTCATTAAATAAATTTTGTCCGTCTAACATATATAACACAGGGTAAGCTTTACCAACAGTTGCATAACCTTTAGGCAAATAAATCCATATTCTTCTTTTTCTGTTGAGTTGTGGAATGGCAAATGCGGTATCTAAAACCCTCACATTAGGACTAGCTGTAAAAGGTTTAGGTTTATCAGGGTAATCATCTTTCCAGCCAGCAACAGTAAATTCTTGAGATACATCACTATTTACTTCAATAACTCTATCTTCAATATTTCTTCCATCGGCCATGCACTCTACTTTTTCAAAACTACCTCTCGTAAATTTAAAAGCATAAGTACCTGCTGGTAAATCTTTGATGACAATGCTCCTACGACCACCTGCTGCTGGTTTTAATTTATATTTTTCATCTGCCGGATTCCAGCTATTAAAATTGCCTGCTACATAAATATCTTCATTTTGCTTGGTTGCTGCTTGTGTAACTACTAAACGTACACTATATTGAGATTGTGCAAAATGAACGAGTATTAAACAAATGAAGCTAAAAATATATTTCATAATTATTTATTTAATGCTTTTTCTACTGCAATTTGATCTAATGCCAATTGTTCTTTTAAACCTTCTAATCCATCAAAGTGAATATCGCCTCTAATGTATTCTTTTACGATTACTTTTAAAGATTGGTTATAAATATCTTCATTAAAATTGAATAAATTGATTTCAATAACTCGTCTTTTTCCATTCACCACTGGACGACTTCCAATGTACATCATTCCTTGCAAAAAGTTATGAGTTAAGCTGCTTACATCTTCTAACTTCTCACTTCCAACCTCCGTCTTCTGTCTTCTGTCTTCTGACTTCCAACTTCCGTCTTCTGTCTTCTGACTTCTCTCTACTATCACAGCATACACCCCATCTCCTGGTACCAATTTGTCTTCATTGTTCAGTTGAATATTGGCCGTTGGGTAACCAATGGTTCGGCCAAGTTGATCTCCTTGAATGACTATTCCTTCAAAAAAATAATCGTACCCTAATAATTTTTGAGCAGTTATTAAATCGGTTTGTAATAATGCTTTTCTGGCTCTAGTGCTACTGATAGCTACTTCTTGTAATACTTGCTCATTAATTTCTTTTACTACAAAGCCCAATACTTTTCCGTATTGTTCTAATAATTGATAATTGCCTTTTCGGTTTTTACCAAATCTGTGATCGTAGCCAATGATTAAAACACTGGGTTTAAATTGTTTATACAGGAACTGCGTAACGTAATCTTCGGCTGTTAAATTGGCAAATTCGTTCGTAAATGGCACTACTACTAAATGATGAATATGCTCGTTTTGCAGTAGCTCTATTTTTTCTTCGAGTGTGGTTAACAATTTAACACCTGTTGTATCGCCAACAATATTTCTTGGATGTGGGTGAAAAGTAATGACTACAGTTTCACCTTGAACTGCTTCGGCCTCGGTTTTTAGTTGATGTAGAATTTTTTTATGTCCTTCATGCACCCCATCAAAAGTGCCAATGGTAACTACTGCATTTTTGAAAGGAGGAATTTGCTCTAAATCGTAATACACATTCATAGAAACAAAAATAGTGAATAGAATCTCAAAAAATAGTGAATGGTAGATAGCCATAGCCTGGTTACATTTGCAGCATTGAAAGATTACTGATTTCTTATTTGAAATGGCTGATTCTAAAGTGTGTGGTACTTGTTCAATAATGTATTGAACGTTGATGCCGATAGCTATCGGCAGTACGACGCCGAGAACGTTGATAGAAATTCTTTAGTTCGGCTCAAAAAATTACTAATAACCCAAAAATAAAAAAATGTCGTTATACGCCCAACGTGGAGTGAGTGCACAAAAAGAAGAAGTGCATGCTGCCATTAAAAAATTAGATGCTGGTTTATATGCTCATGCATTTTGTAAAATGTATCCTGATTATTTGGTGGGTGATGAAAATTTTGTCAATATTTCTCATGCCGATGGTGCTGGTACTAAAAGCATTTTGGCTTATTTATATTGGAAAGAAACGGGTGATGTAAGCGTTTGGAATGGTATTGCACAAGATGCGGTTGCCATGAATTTAGATGATTTATTGTGTGTGGGTGTGTACGATAATTTTTTGTTTAGCAGTACGATTGATAGAAACAAAGCCAAAATTCCAGGTGAGGTTTTAGAAGCTGTAATTAATGGAACACAAGAATTTTTTAATGAGCTGAAAAACTATGGCGTAAACGTTCATTATTTAGGTGGAGAAACTGCCGATGTAGGCGATGTTGTTAGAACCATTGCTGTAAATGGCACCATGACTGCACGTTGGCCTAAAAATAAATTGGTGACCAATGATAAAATTGAAGCAGGAAATGTAATTGTAGGTTTTGCATCGAGTGGACAAGCAACGTATGAAACTGCATACAATAGTGGTCTTGGTAGTAATGGTTTAACTAGTGCAAGACATGATGTATTGAGTAAATATTATGCAGAAAAATATCCTGAAACTTTTGAAGCTAGTTTGAAGGATGAAGTGGTGTATATTGGTAAAAATAAATTAGAAGATGAACTAACGATTCACGATTCACGATTGACGATTGGTAATTTACTTTTATCTCCTACACGAACTTATGCTCCATTACTGAAAGTATTGCTAGAACAACATTTTGATGATTTTAATGGTGTAATACATTGTAGTGGTGGTGGACAAACTAAATGCATGAAATATTTGCCAAAACCATTACGTATAGTAAAAGATAATTTATTTGAAGTGCCACCTATTTTTACATTGATACAAAAAAATTCAGGAGCTGATGATAGAGAAATGTATCAGGTTTTTAATATGGGACATAGATTAGAAATTTTTACGAATGAATCTGCTGCTGCTAAAATGATTGAAGCAGCAAAAGCGTTCAATATTCATGCACAAATAGTAGGTAGGGTAGAAGCAGCTGAAACCAGTGAACTGATTTTAAGAGGTAGTTTTGGAGAAGTGAAGTATTAACATCTTCTTGCTACATGTGTATAGTATTTTTATTCACTTAATAAACTGTACAAATATTTTTACAGCGATAAAATAAAAAGGTTATGTCAGAAACAGTAATAACGTTACGTGGAGTAAACATTTATCAAGGCAATAGTCTCATTTTACAAGATGTAAACTTTACCATTAATAAAGGTGAGTTTGTGTATTTAGTAGGTAAAACAGGTACAGGAAAAAGTAGTTTATTAAAAACGTTGTATGGTGAGTTAACCTTGAAAGAAGGAACTGGTAGTGTTGTGGGTTTTGATTTGAGAGATATGGATTGGAAAAAAGTTCCTTATTTAAGAAGAAATTTAGGAGTAGTGTTTCAAGATTTTCAATTGCTCACCGATAGAAACGTGTATGAAAATTTGAAGTTTGTATTAAAAGCAACGGGTTGGAAGGATGTGAAATTGATGGATGAAAAAATTAATGATGTATTAGATAAAGTGGGTTTAAAAAGTAAAGGCTTTAAAATGCCTTTTGAAATGAGTGGTGGAGAGCAGCAACGTATAGATATTGCTAGAGCTTTATTAAATTCTCCCAAGCTTATTTTAGCCGATGAACCTACGGGTAATTTAGATCCTGAAACAAGTGATGAAATTATGCAACTGCTTATTTCAATTGCAAAAGATTATGGAACAGCAGTAGTAATGGCAACGCATGATTTTATTGTAATTAATCGTTATCCGGGAAGAATGCTTAAAACAGAAAGAGGAAAAGTAATTGATAGTGCTAAAATGGAGTTTGCTTAGAACATTCATCCTGCTATGTCAGCAGGATTTTTTATTGCCAGAA
Organism: Asaia bogorensis; assembly: GCA_943371535.1. Lineage (GTDB taxonomy): Bacteria > Bacteroidota > Bacteroidia > Chitinophagales > Chitinophagaceae > UBA1930. Next base: position 22,365 of record CALRVE020000016.1, read on the forward strand.
AATAAGAATTATTAAAAGAATGAGGGTTTCCGTTATGAAAATTTTTTTGTAATTGTCTTTGAAAATATTTCTACAAGCAAATTCAATCAGCAATGACACGAATCCAATCAATGCTCCTACAATAATTCCCAATGCACTCCAGCCTTTTGAGTTATTTAGTGTAAAACAAGAATATATAATTATATAAATACATGCATAAATTACCAATAAACAAGGGGTGAAATATTGTAGCCATTTTGTTTTCATACTACAATGAAAGTACAATATAATGGGTTACATTTTTTGCATGCATAAATTAGGTTATTTTAGCACCAATTAAACATCATGTTTGCAGTAACCATTTTAGGAAATAATTCAGCAATACCTGCGTACGATAGGCATCCTACAGCACAAGTGGTTACATTATTTGATCAGCATATTTTAATTGATTGTGGCGAAGGCACTCAAATGCAATTGGCTAAATACAAAATGCGGAAAAGCAAAATCAACCATATTTTCATTTCTCATTTACATGGCGACCATTATTTTGGATTAATAGGTTTATTAACCAGTATGGGCTTGGTTGGGCGAACCAATGATTTACATGTATATGCTCCTGCTGCGTTAGAAAAAATTATTCAATTACAATTAAGTGTTGCCGATACCGTGTTGCCCTATCAGCTCATTTTTCATGCAATACAACAAGAAGGATTAATTGCCGATACGAATAAGTTTACCGTTGAATGTTTTGCTACCAAACATAGGGTAGAGTGTTGGGGTTTTGTAATTAGAGAAAAAAAAGACCCTAGAAAAATAGATAAAGAAAAAATTAAACTGTTTGATATTCCAGCAGCTTATTACAATGCTTTGAAAAAAGGAGCCGATTATGAAACCAAAGAAGGGAATATTATTAAAAACGATTTAGTTACTATTGAAAGTACTATTGCAAGAAGTTATGCTTACAGTGCGGATACTATTTACGACGAAAATATAATTGAAAAAGTACAAAACGTAAGTCTCTTATACCATGAAGCAACATATCTAAAGGGCTTAGAAGAGTTGGCACTCAAACGTTATCATTCAACCACAATACAAGCTGCTACCATTGCATTAAAAGCTAGCGTAGATAAATTAATTGTTGGTCATTTTAGTAGTAAATACGAACAGTTAGACGATTTTTTAACAGAAACAAAAACAGTGTTTACGAATTGTGAATTAGCGATGGAAGGGGTAACTTATTTGATAAAATAAAAGAAATATTAAAAATTAAAGAAAGCCTGTAATAAAAAATTGACACTATTTCAGTATGTAATCAATAGTATTTGATTGTATTTGTAATTAGTCTTTTTGGATTTATAAAAATAAAGCGTTCAAAAAATCTTGAACGCTTTATTGATTTTATTATTTCTTCATAAATTGCTTTCGCTGTTTTGTTTTGCCATCAAATACTTCAATAAAGTAAATGCCTACTTTAAGTTTACTAATGTCGAGTTCAATTTGTTTAGAGTTGTTTGCAAACACTTTTCTTAGTCTAATAATACCTAGATTGTCAAAAATTGCAATTTGTGATATATTACTTAGTTTGCTTGAAGTTTTAATGTGTTTTTCTTCATTAATAAGTGTTACAAATATTGTGTTTATAGCAGGGTTTGGAAATAGCTTTATATCATTTTTAACTGATGTTTGTTGTCTATAGCCCCAACATTCTAAAAATATTTCGCCAACATTTACTGGTACGCTTCGTCCACAATAGGTTACAGCCACTACTTCCAAGTTTCTTGGATTACCCATACATGGCCAAGTATTTGTCCATAAATAACCTGTTGATGTTTCTCCAACTAACTGACCATCTATATACCATTGGTAAGACCATGCACCATCTGGATGTTCGTCAACTTGAGCAATTAAAGGTTCAGATGTAAAATTTGGAGCGTAAATAATAGATGGGTTTGGGTTTGCCCAAGGCGAACAAGGGCAATATGCAACTGTGTTATTTGCTTGTTTAGCACAGTTGCCAGAACCTATTTGTGCTGCAACTGAACCTGATAAACCACTTGGTGAATATACATCAACCGTATTGCCATAAGTTGTAGTAAATGGAGATGCGTTTCCATTAATAAGAAGCCCATTCGTAGTTGTCCATGTAATTGTACTTGTAAGTGGTAAATCAGCTTTAACATTCATGTTGTTGCAATCTAATCCAAAAGTAATATTGCTTAAACTAAAATTGGGTAAGGAGTTGGTAACTGTTGTTGTAGAGTTTAATGTACTGTAATTTGCACCATTTAGCTTTACCGTTACTGAAACATTGGAGATATTAGAAGTACTTGATGAGGAAGTTAAACTAATATTAGGACTTGTAGTTGTAAATGTTTGAGGTGCAGTGTTACCTAGATAAATCCAACCATTATTAACAGAGCCTAAATTCCAATCATAAGACAAAGTGCCTGGTGAATTATACACATTTGTAACTACAAAATTTCTTGTAACCGATGTACCACACTCTATGGCAGATGAATTAGGGCTTAAAGTAAATACTGGTGCTGGTGGCGTTTCTATAATAGTAATTTTTCTAATTACAACTGTTTTAAAACCTCCATCTGGTGAAGGAAATGCAGAAACTTCAAGTGAAGGTTGATTGCTACCTTGTACAAATGGTCCAAAAGCATTATCAGTAAAAGTAGTTGAACCAATTGAAGCTGCTGCAGGATTGCCACTACCACTTACATTTATATTACTAGCCCCATTACAACCGTTACCCCCACTTCCGCCATTATTATTTCTATCAATTCTAAGTAGTGGAAATGGTCCAGAATTACTGCTTCCTGCGGCATTTATGGTAATAGAATACGTATAATTTGTTTTAAAATTATAGTCAATAATAAAGCTTGTGCCCTTATTTACACTACCTGTTGTTACAAATTCTGTAGGCATTAAAATTCCTAAATCTGTTGCCGCATAACTAGGTTGACCTATTCTTGTTCTGTGTGCAATAGTACCCGATGTTGTACCTGTTGCTGGAACATTGGTTGAGTTTCCAAAAATATTACAGGGTTGAGAAGTTGGATTCCATGCCTGATAATCTATAGTAACATTTTGTGCAAAGGCAATTGTTTCTATTAAAAGAAAGATTGCTAAAATTATTTTTTTTCATGTTTTAATTTTTAATTAAATGCACTTGTAAGCCAAGTGCTAATTGAATAGTATTGTTTCTGCCAGCATAATCATTAAACTTATCTGAAATATAATTTACCATAAACTCAATACCCACACTGCTATTAAAAAAAGCAACACAGCCTAAGCCACCAGCATAAGTATTGGTAGAAGATTGCCAAGCATTACCTTTATCAAGCCCGACTCTGTAAGATAATTCTGCTAAAAAATTAATTCTATTTTCATCATTTAAAAAGTAATACCTACAAGAGGGACCTGAGTGAAAACTTGTGTAACTTAACCCATCACTAACTCTAATAAGCTTATTGAATGAAGATTTAATGCCAACATTAAAGTTGTTTGCAATAAAGTAGGCAACATTGGGATTAATATCAAGTGTCACATTTGTATATGTTGGTGGTGTATAGTTTGCACTATTGTATTTTGTAGATGTAAAACTTAAGTTACCACCAAGCATCCAGTTGCCTTTTGTTAATTGTGCTTTTGATATATTAAAAGTTAGTAAGCTAAATGCTACTAGTATTATACATTTCATAAGTATATGTTTTGATTTTTTTAATATTGAAGTTTTATAAGAAGGGATTGTTTGAGAATAATATTGATTAATCGTTTCTCAGAGTTTGTTAATATGAATTGAAAAATTATTATCTATTCTAATTCTGAAAAATTAGCGTACTTACTTTTTGGCAATCATTTGTTTTATTACTTATTAAACTCTAAACTTACAAACCTCAAATAAGTTATTATTTATGCCATTTTATTTATTTTAATTAAGAAATGAGCATTGGTGGCCACCAAATTTTGAGATGTTCTTTCTCAATTGTAAAATAAAGCAATATGTTTTGCATTTCATTGTATTGAAAACACTACAATTTCTGCCATTTTTTGTTTTTTATCATTTACCATAATATATTGCTGTATAAATTATATGTACATGAATATTGTTGTGGTTGACGATTATGCTAAAAGCCAAGCTGCTACTATAAATTGGGTAAATAAACAACAGGGTTTAACATTGTTATTTAGTGCAATCAACGGATTTGATTTATTGAAGCAAATGAATAGATACAAAACTTTACCTGATATTATTTTAATGGATATAAGAATGAAACCTGTTGATGGTTGTGCAGCTACTTATTTTTTAAAAAAGCAATATGCTAATATAAAAATTATTGCTGTTACAAGTTTTATAGAAAAAGAGGTAATACGCCAAGCCATTGTTTGTGGTGTAGATGCTTATGTAGTTAAACCACAAAGAGAAAATTTTTTGCTAGAAGCTATAGAACATGTACTGCAACAACAATTTTATTTAGATACTAGATTACAACAAGAAATAGATGCTATAACATTGGCTAATTTCTTTAAGATAAAACCAATTTTCTGGAAAAAAAGTGAAGGAGTATTAACTGCAAGAGAAAGCATTTTTGTTGCTTTAGTATCTACAGAATTAGCCTATAAAGAAGTTGCCGAATTAATGAGTGTAGAAGAAAAAACCATTCAAACTATGTTTGCTAGAGTATCTGAAAAATTAGGGCTAAAAAATCAAAAAGAATTGGTACTCTATTGTTTACAAAATGGCTTGGCAGTGAATGTAGATTTTAGCTATTCAAACATGGCTAAAGAAGTAGCTTAATAAAACTAGTAAAATAAGTTCATACAGACCAGACTTCTTAATAAAAATAAAAGCAGCCAATTAGCTGCTTAAATTTTATTCTTCTTCTTTTTGAATTGGGTTTCTTCTTGTTGGAATAACCATTTTTTCATCTTCACTTAAAAACACCCAAAATTCGTGTAAGGCAAAAATATCGCCAGGTGTTTTTTCGCCATCATCTTCTGCATTGCGTTCGTAAGAACCCAATAACTCTCCATGATGTTTTAATTCTAATAATTTTTGTTCGTGTGCTAATGTTTTAAAATTTTCTATTGTCATAATGGTTGGTATATAAAATTAATCGTTCAAAACTAAGGGTTGCAATGCTTATTCAAAAAAAATATGTTGAAATTTTCTTTTCTATTCAGTTGTGTTAGCTGTTTGAAAACTTGTTTTCATTTTATTGCACAAATCGCTTTCAATCATTTTTTCGGCTAATACAATCATGTTTTTAAATGCTTTTGCATTGCTAATTCCATGACCAATAATTACAGGTTTTGCAACACCTAAAACAGGTGTGCCACCATAATTTTCATAATGAAAACGACTTAAATATTCGTCTTTATGCAAGTTGCGTTGATGAGCAATATCAAAAAAGCTTTCCGCCATTTTTAAAATAATATTGCCTGTAAATCCATCACATACAATTACGTCTGCTTTATCATTAAAAATATCTCTTCCTTCAATATTTCCTGCAAAATTAATTTGCGTATTTTCTTTAAGCAATGGGTGTGTAGCTTGAACTAAAATGTTGCCTTTGCCTTCTTCTTCACCCACATTCATTAAACCAATTTTAGGGTTGGCAATGTTTAAAATATGTTGAGCATATAAACTACCCAAAATAGCAAATTGATTTAAATGTTCGGGTTTACAATCGGCATTTAAACCAACATCTAACAACAATCCTGTACCACCATTTATTTTAGGAATAATGGTGGCAATAGTTGGTCGTGATACCCCTTCAATAGCTTTAATACTAAACATGGCACCCACTAACATGGCACCAGTATTACCAGCACTAATAAAAGCATCAATTTTGCCGGTAGCCAATAAATGAAAACCAATGGCAATAGAGCTTTGTTGTTTTTCTTTTAATGCTTTTGTGGGATGCTCGTTGTAGCCAATTACTTCTTCGGCATGTATCAATTGTACTTTATGGCTGAGTTGGTATTCTTCTAGTAATGGAGATAGTTGTTCACTATGACCTATACACAACAAATTGAGCATTGGTGTATTGGTTTGTTCAGCAAATAATAGCTCAATGCCTTTAATAGCTTCAAGAGGGGCAAAATCGCCACCCATCATATCTATTCCAATGTTCATAACCATGCAATTTATTGTGATACCAATAAAACTATAAAAGCCCTTTCGTTAGAAAGAGCTGTAATATAAGTTTAAAAATTACTTTATAAAAGTAATTAATTAGGCTTTTAAAGGAGCTTTTTCTGCTACTAATTTACCTTTGTAAAATAACTTCCCTTCACTCACATGAGCACGGTGACGAGGATGAATTTCGCCAGTAGTGGTGTCTTTGCTTAAGGTTACTTCTTGAGCAATATAGTGAGTTCTTCTTTTTGCACTACGTTGTTGTGAGTGTCTACGTTTTGGATTTGGCATAAAATCAAATTTTTAAAAAGTCGGTTCCAAATATTTAGTTATCTAAATCTTTAAATTTTTCTAATCCTTTCATTAAAGGATTACTACTATCTCTCAACACATTTTCTTCCATTTCTTTCAGCTTTTGCAAAACTTCGTTATTGCATTGTGGGCCGCCCATTGCTTCTTCATTACACATTTTTTGAAAAGGAATGGCCAAATTTACAAATTCGTACAACCAATCGGCAACGTGTAAATGACTTTCGCCTCGGCTAATGTAAAAAACATCAGGATCCTCTTCCTGTTCATTTTTTACATCGGGATCATCTGCCATTTTAACAATAATGATAAATTCGTCCCACAATTGTTTGGTGAGTGTGTTGCCACATCTGTCACAATCAACATCAGCTTTACCGCCAATGTCAAATTTTAGTTGAATAAAACCGGTATTTTTTTCTAAAGTTAGTTTAATATCGGCATTACAATTACTAAAATCTTGTTCGCCAAAAGCTGCAAAGAACTTATCATCTATCCTATATTCAAATACATGAACACCTGGTTTTAGCCCTACAAATGCAATATCAAATTCCCTTTTGTGGCTCATGTACTTTTTTTTAGGGTCGGCAAAGGTAGGAGGTTCTGTTGAAACAGCAAAACTTTCACCACTGTTATTGGCAAATGTGCAAACTTTTAAATTATTCTTTTGATTTTTTATTGTTATGTGAATAGTGTTCATTATTTTGAGGCACTTAATTAAAACTACACTGCTATGAAGCGATTCTACTCTTTTCTTGTAGGAAATTTATTGATGTTCCTATTGTTTGCAAATTATTCTAGTGCACAATGTTTAACTGCTGTAAATGGTCTATTCCCATCTGCAACTTTTACACCTACTTGTACTGGAGCACCTCAAAGTATTGTAACAAATGCTTATGCAAGTGAATATGCTAATGTTGCATTAACAAGTGGTATTGCATACACTTTTTCTAGTAGTGTAGCAACAGATGTAATTACAATTTCAGATGCAGCAGGTGCAACAAGTTTAGCTTTTGCCAATGGTGGACCTGTAACTTTTACACCAACAACTACAGCTACCTTTAGGTTTTACACCCATACCGCTGGTTGTGGTGCTGAAAGTGTAAACAGAACCAAAAGTGTTGCTTGTACTTTGCCGCCTTGTACTGCTCCTACGGCTCAACCAACAAGTTTAGTATTTTCAAGCATTACAAGTTCTAGTGTTGCTGTTAGTTTTACTGCACCAGCAACAGCACCAACCAATTATTTGGTAGTTAGAACAACCACAAACACAGCTCCAACACCTGTAAATGGTACAAGTTATACAGTTGGTGCAAGTACAATAGGTTTTATAGATTATATAGGAACTGCTTTAACCTATGTTTCAAGTAATCTATTACCATCTACAACATATTATTATTGGGTGTTTTCTTATAATACTACATCAGGTACATGTAGTCCTAATTATTTAACAACTACTCCTTTAACTGGCACAGCTACAACACTTGTGGCAGGTAATTTAACTTCAACAGCAGCAGGAGGATTATGGAACTCAGCATCAACTTGGGTTGGTGGTGTTGTACCAGGAGTTGGTGATAATGTGATCATTGCAGATGGTTCTGTTGTTACAATTGATGGTGCTTATACCGTTAATAATTTAACAGTTGGGCAAGGAAATTCTGGTGTATTGCAATGGAATGCTACATCCAATGCTTTAACTGTAAGAAACGATATAACTATAGCAGCTGGTGGTAAGTTTTTAGCATACACTACCGGTGGGGTGGTTGGTCAAAGAATAAATGTTGGTGGTAATTTCACCAATAATGGTTACGTCAATCTTGCATTGGGTACAACCACAAATAGTGTGTTAAGTTTTCAAGGCAGTCAATTAAGTACCAATACTAATCAAACACTTGGAGGTTCTGGTATTTTTGAAGGCAATGGAACAGCAGGATTAATTAGGGTATTATTCATTGAAACTACTGGCTCAGTTTCAATTTCAACTTCACAAAATATTATTACAACTAATTTAGCTGTTGGTGCAGGTACACTTAATACAAATGGCAAATTATTTATTGACAATACTGCTCAAGTTTATGGTAGACCAGTTAATACACAAGTAGCTAACGTAGTAGTAACAAATATGGGAACTACAGCATACACCAGTGCACCTGTTGTTTTTGGAGCAGCTGTAACACTTTGGACTGCCAATGGAACAGCCACATTAAATACAAGATATTTTTCAGGAAATAATGTTTATGTTGCTACAACTGCTGGAACATTTGATGCAACTACAGCCCCAATCCACACTTCAGGAATTTTGAGCAATGGTACAGCTTCATTATTATGGATTGGAACTTTAGGAACATTGGGTAATCCATTTCAACAAACAGCTGTAACTCTTGGTACTCAATATTTTTATGGAGATAATTTATACGTATGTACAGTAGCTGGAGTTCCTTCTGCAACTGCACCACCTATACATACTTCTGGAGCTGTAGCAAGTGGTGCTGCAACTTTCTTGTATGTTGGTTCTCCTGCAAAAGTGTTAGTTAACTTTAATAGTGGAACAGTAAGAAGCTTAACGTTAACTGATGCAGGCTCTGGTTATTCAAGTGCACCAGCTTTAGCATTTAGTTTAAATGGTGGTGCAGGTGCCGGAGCTGCTGCAAGTGTTGTATATATTCAATCTGTTGCTGGTCCTGCCAGTAGTATAACCCAAAAAAGTGGAGTCTCTTCAATTGTAGGTGGTTTAAATATCAATAGTACTCAAGGAGCTAGTGCATTTTCTGGAGTAGGAGCAATTTCTACAACAGGAGGTGGTGTAAACTATACGGTTGTACCAACAGTTGGTTTTGCTGGTCCTACTGCGATTAACCTTATTACTGATGGAGGAAGTGGATATACAGCAGCACCAACTGTAACAGTTACAGGCGGAAATTTAGTGAGTGGTTCTGCATTAACTAGTAGCAATTTTACAGTTGTAGTAGCAAATGGTAAAGTGGTTTCTACATATTTAAATACAGCTACAACAGCAACCTATTCAGTACCTCCAACATTGGCTTTTTCAGCTGGTAATGCAACATTGGCATTTCCGGCAGGTTGTTGGCCAACTGCTACTGCTGTGATTGGAGCAAATGGACAGATTACCAACTTTACTATTAACAATGCAGGTTTTGGTTATGTGGCAGCACCTACTGTAGGTATTGGTACAACCAATAATACTGCAAATGGAGGAACATTTACTACAGTAGCAACTACTCCAACAGCACGTATTGCATTATACAATACTACATTAGGTTTCTTTTCTCCTGCAGCTAGTAACGTAGTTCATACAGATGCGTCTGTAATTCCTGCCAATGGCAAGTTGAACAATTTAACAATGAATAGTGCTTTGGGAGCCAACTTCACTAGTAGTGTTGAGTTACTTGGTTCGTCACCATTAACACTTACAGCAGGTGAATTAAATTTAGGTTCTGGAACTCTTACCATTAGTCATCCTAGTTATGCTGGTGTAAGTGGTAGTGCAACAGCAAGTGTTAGTGCAGCTGCCATTAGATTAAATTCTCCTGGTGGTTCATTAACTAGAACATTCCCTTATTTCCCAACAGTTGCAATTGCAACTGGTACTGGTAGTTTGGCAACTGGTTCTACTGTAACTACTTTAACTACATCTAGAACAACTGCACCAACTGGTTCAATTGCAGGAGGTGGAGTGAATGCTACAGGTAAAAGAGCATATAGAGTTCAAACGAATGCTGGAAGCAATTTTGGTACTAACCCAACTATAACTTTAAACTTTAATGCTGCCGACTCTTTAACAGTAGATAATCCAAATTTATATATTGGTCAATCAACGAGTTTAACTGGACCATGGACTGTTAGAAGTGTAGCTTCTGGAACTGGCTCATTACCTACAACAGGAAGTAGAACAACAGCAATTAGTGGTGTTGGTCCTATTGTTCCAACTGGTGATGATTATTATGCATGGATGGCCGCCGACCTTTGTTCTGGTACGCCAGTAACAGGGATAGTTGCTGTTTCAGGTTCAACTGTAGTTTGTTCTGGTACTACCGTATCACTTACAAGTAATGTATTTACAGTTGGTATAGGAATGACATATCGCTGGCAGAAATCAACAGACAATACCGTTTGGGAAGATTTAAATGGTACATCAGCTGCTAGTTTCTCTTTTGTTATATCTGACTCTGTTTGGATCAGAAGAGTAGACTCTTGTACAAATGGTGGTTTATTTGCTGTTTCAAATTCAATTTTTATTAATTTATCACCAGCATTAACTACCTTAAATGAAAACTTTGATGGAGTAACAACACCTGCATTACCAAGTTGTTGGAGTAAGGTTGGAACCCCAGGATCAGTTTCAACTCAAACAACAGGGGCTTTATCTACACCTAATTGTTTATATATGTTCTCTTCTTCAGGAACAACTATTGCAATGATTAGCCTACCTAGATTGGAAAATACAGATGCAAGTACACATCGTTTACGTTTCTCAGCTAGAGCTAATTTTACAATAGGTGGAGTAATTGAAGTGGGTTATTTAACTAATCCTGCTGATCAAGCTTCTTTTGTTTCTTTAGGTTCTTACACTACAACAAGTATTACTAATTATGATAATTTTGAACTTAGCCCAGTAACAACACCTACAGGTGTAAAAACTTTGGCTTTCAGACATACAGGTGTTCCTGCAAATAGTGTTTTAATTGATAATGTTGTTTATGAAGCAATTCCTAACTGTAATGCACCATCCAATGTGCAAACCAGTAATTTAACCAGCACTAGCGTAGATATTTCATGGGATCCTCCAACAGTAGGTTCAGCCCCTTTAAGTTATAGTGTTTATTATAGTACAAGCAGCACAGCTCCAACGTTAACTGCTGCTCCAACTTTGTATGGTTTAACTAATCCTACTATTGCACTAACAGCACTTACTCCAAATACAACTTACTATTTATGGGTAAGAAGTAAATGTAGTGCAACTGATTCTAGTGCTTGGAGCTCAGTTAGAACATTTAAAACACCTTGTGCTCCAATAACCACTCTACCTTGGACAGAGGGTTTTGAAGGAATTACTACTGTGGGAGCTGGCTTGTTTCCTGATTGTTGGACAGTTCAAAATGTTTCAGGAACATTGCCAACAAGCTCTACAACAGTCGATACAAGAAGATTTCCAAGAACAGGAACTAAATATTATCACACACAATGGAATGCAACATCTTGGGTTTATACTCCTGGATTTCAACTTACAGCTGGCACATCTTATGACTTTTCATTTTATATGATGAAAAAAGACCCAGCTCTTGGCTTTACATTAGACGTTTCTTATGGCGATAATCCTTCTGATGCTGCAATGATTAATCCATTATTAACTGGATTAAGTGTTACAAACACAGATTACGAGCAATTTAAATATACGTTCACTGCATCATCAACGGGTACTTATTATATTGGTATAAAAAGTACATCTCCAAATTCAACACCTTGGTACTTGAGTTTTGACGACTTTAAGTTAGAAGTAACACCAACTTGTAATGAACCTACCAATGTTGCTTTAAGTAATGTTACAAGCACAGGTGTTGATGTTACTTGGGATGCACCAACAGCAGGTACTTCACCTATTAGTTATAGTGTTTATTATAGCACAAGTAATACTGCTCCAACATTAACTACAGCTCCAACAGTACATGGTATTAACGGTCCTGCTACTGTTTTAACTAGTTTAATACCTGCAACCACTTATTACTTATGGGTAAGAAGTAAGTGCAGTACTACAGATTCTAGTAGTTGGAGTTCTGTAAAACAATTTACCACATTATGTACATCGGTAACTTCATTTATTCAAAGCTTTGATGGAGTAACTGTACCTGCGTTACCAAGTTGTTGGCTAAAAGTGGGCACTACTGGAACAGCTGTAACACAAGCAACTGGAGCATTTACAACGCCAAATGCTTTAAATATGAATTCTTCTTCAACTAGTAATATAGCAATGGTTTCTATGCCTCCTGTAAGTAATGCAAATGCAGGCACTCACCGTTTACGCTTTAGAATTAGAGCAAATGCAACAGTTGGTGGAATAATTGAAGCTGGTTATTTAACCGATCCTTTAGATCAGGCAACTTTTGTTTCTTTAGGTTCATTTACCACAACTAGTACTACTGTTTATAATGATTTTGAAGTTACACCAGTAAATGCACCTCCAGGTGTTACCACATTAGCATTTAAGCATACTGGTTCTCCTGCTAATGCAGTTCTAATAGATAATGTTGTGTATGAAATGATACCAACTTGTAACGAACCAACCAATGTGCAAGCTGCTAACATAACAACAACAACTGCTGATTTAACTTGGGATTCACCAACAGCTGGTGGTTCTCCAATTAGCTACAGCTTGTACTATAGTACAACAAATACACCACCAACTTTAACTACTGCTCCTACTTTAGCAGGAATTAACGGCCCGGCTGTAAGTTTAACTGGATTAAACCCTGCATCTACTTATTTCTTATGGGTAAGAAGCAAATGCTCTGCAACAGATTCTAGTGGATGGTCTAATTTAAGATCATTTACTACAGCATGTGCTGTTATCACAACATTACCATGGAATGAAGGATTTGAAGGTGTTACTGCTCCGGGCTCTTTGATAGTACCAAACTGTTGGACTTATGAAGTATCTGTAGGAACCACAGGAATTGGTACAAGTGCAGTAAATGATGCTAATAGAGCTCCAAGATCAGGTTCTAATTACTTGTATTCTCAATGGAGTACAACTGCTTGGGCATTCACACCAAGTTTCCAATTAACGGCAGGCACCTCCTACGATTTTTCATTCTACATGCAAAATAAAAATGGTACGGCTGGATTTACTATGGATGTTGCATATGGTTCGGCAGCTAATGATGCAGGAATGACTAACGTATTGCAATCAGGTTACGTTGCAAATAATACAACCTACACCCTATTTAAATACACAATTACACCTACAGCAAGTGGAGTATATCATTTTGGTGTGAAGAGTATTTGTCCTTCTTCTGCACCTTGGTATTTAAGTTTTGACGATTTTAAATTAGAAACTACACCAAGTTGTGCAGAACCAAACCCTATAACTGCTTCAAACATTACAACCAATTCAGCCGATATTTCTTGGACAGCCCCTCCATCTTCAGGTATAACAGGATATGCTTGGGAATTAAGAACTAGTGGTGCAGTTGGTAGTGGTGCAACTGGTTTGGTAACTAGCGGTACAACAGCTAGTACCAATGTAAACTTAACAGGATTGAATGGCACTACTAACTATACATTCTATGTTAGAACAAATTGTGCTACTCCTACTGTAAGTTCGTATGGTTCAACTACTTTCAATACTTTAATTACAAACGATGATTGCTCTGGTGCAGTTCAAGTATTTGCAACAGGTACAATTAATGCTACTACAGTTGGTGCAACACAAAGCTTAGCACCAATTTTATGTAATGGGTTTACAAGTACTGCGGCTGGTGATGTTTGGTTTAGATTTGTAGCAACACAAAATGGCTCTGTAACCATTAATACTACAGGTTTAGATTTGGTAATTGAAGCTTTTTCTGGTACTTGTTCAGGCTTAACTAATATTGGTTGTGTAGACGCAGCTGGTACAACAGAAACATTTACTCTAAATGGTTTAGTGGCTGGGTCTACTTATTATTTTAGAGCTTATGCTTATGGATCATTAACAACTCAAGGTACCTTTACATTAAACTTAACTGGCCCTGCTTTACCAGCATCAATCACTTCATTCAAAGGAGAAAAAAGAGGAACAATAAATCAATTAAGTTGGACAACCTCTACCGAAGTAAACAATGGAGGTTTTGAATTGCAACGCAGTGCCGATGGAGTGAATTTTGCAACATTGGGTTATGTTGCTTCAAAATCCGATAATGGTACTAGCAATCAAGTGTTGAATTATACATACAATGATGTTCGACCATTAATGGCTACAGGTTACTATCGTTTGAAGCAAATTGATAAAGATGGCAAATACAATTATTCTTCAATTGTAGTGTTGAAATCTGATAGAAAAGGTGATATTATTGTTGGAAATATTTATCCAAATCCTGTAACGTCTACTTTAAATCTTTCAATAGAAAGTACTAAAAATACCAAAGTAGAAATTGTAGTGGTGAATACATTAGGCATGAAAGTGTATCAACAACCTGCATCAATAGCTACAGGTAATAATTTACAAAGTATCAACATTAGCAGATTAGCTGCTGGCTTATACCATGTTCAAATTGTTACGCCAACAGGCGAAGTAATACAAGCTGGTAAGGTTACCAAGCAATAAAAAATAAAAAATAAAAAAGCAGAAAAAAGCCCTAAGATTTAATCAAATCTTAGGGCTTTTTCTTTTACTTTTACGCAATATAAACTAACTGTTATGACTAGAATTTTTTACATTCTTCTGTTACTTTCTATTTTCTCAACTGCTTCAGCCCAACTTTCTGGTACAAAAAGTATTCCTGGAGATTATGCTACTGTTGCATTAGCTGTTGCAGACTTGAATACAAATGGTGTTGGTGCTGGTGGTGTTACATTTAACATTGCTGCCGGACATGTTGAAAACCTAACAGCCCGAATTGCAATTACAGCAACTGGCACAATGGCTAATCCAATTGTGTTTCAAAAATCTGGAACAGGAGATCTTCCTGTGTTAAATGCTTATCAAGGAACGAATACACCAACTAGTGCAGCAAGAGATGGTTTAATTAGTTTACAAGGAAGTGATTATGTAACCATAGATGGTATAGAATTAAAAGAAGCTGCTACCAATTCAACCCCTACACAGTTAATGGAATATGGTATTGGTTTATTTAGAGCATCAGCAACCGATGGTGCTCAAAATAATACCATTAAAAATTGTAAAATTACTTTAAGCAGAGAAAATGATGCTGCTGGTAGTGGTGTTTGGCATCCTGGCTCAAACGGAATTGTAGTATTAAATTGTTTAGCAACTGCAAATACAGCGGTTACCCCTACTAGTGCTTTAGGTTCAAACTCATTTAATAAATTTTATAGTAATACTATTGAGAATGTAATACATGGTATTACATTTATTTCTTTTGCAGCTCCTACACCCTTTACACTTGGTGATACAGGAAATGATGTGGGTGGTTCAAGTGCATTAACAGGTAATACCATTATTAATTTTGGAGGTAAAGTAGGCAGCACGGCAACTGCAGATGCTGTTTTTGTAAATAATCAATGGAGTTTCAACTGTTCATACAATACAATAAACAACAATAATGGAGCAGGTGTTAACCATCCAAATGCATTAAGAGGTATTTGGTTAAATGCTTCTTCAACAAGTGCAAGTGCAACTATTAATAATAATAATATTACACTTTATGGGGGTGGTACTACACACCCAGTTACAGCAATAGAAAATGCATTGGGTTCTACTGCTGCATCAAACACTGTTACAATAAATAACAACTATATTACTGGTAATTATTTAACCGCAACAACAGGTTTATGGTATGGAATTTTTAATTCGGCTACTGCTGCTAATGTAGTTATTCAAGGTAATACCATTGAAAATGTGGAATATAGTGCAAACACTTTAGCTGGTTCGGGGCTTGTTTATCCTATTTTTAATTCAGGGGCAGGAACCAATATTTTAGCAAGAAACAATACAATAAACAATATTCAACGTTTTGGTAGTTCAGGAGCTAACACAATTGGTATTTATTTTAGTGCAGGCACTAATCAAACAATAAAAAATAATTTTATTTATGATATTTCAATTGATGGAACTGGAACTGTTTCATTAATTTATGGAATACAGGTAACCGCTACAACTGTTGTTGTAGATAGCAATATTGTAAGGAAATTATCTTGTAAAAAAACTACTGGTACAGGTAACTTATATGGAATCTATAATATAGCATCTGCATCAAATGAAAATTATAACTATAACCAGATTGATAGTTTAGAGCATTTCGGTACGGGCACTACTTATGGTATTATTTCCAATACAACGGCAGGTGTAAGAAGCATGAGTTTTAATAGAATTCATACACTCTCAACCAATGGCAATATAGCAGGTGGTATAGTTAGTACTGCTAGTGTACCTACTATTCAAGGTAATAAAATTTATAATATAGAATCAAAGGGTGCAGCAGCAACAACAAGTTTTGGTATTTCAGTTACAACTACTTCTGGTACATCTATTAATGCAAGAATTTTTAATAATGTTATTGGAGATTTAAGAACTCCTAATACATCAGTTACAGCAGCTAACACTAATCCTCAAGTAAGGGGTATAAGTTATACAGCAGCTACTGTAAATGCTAATGTAAATATTTCATTTAATACAGTTTATTTAAATGCAACTTCAACTGGAATTAATTTTGGTTCTGCTGCATTATTTGTAGCTGCAAGTACAACAGCAACAACTTCAGCTCTAGACTTACGTAATAATATTTTCATTAATAATTCAACACCGAACGGTAATGGTAGAACAGTTGCTTATCAAAGAAATGGAGTTGCTTTGAATAATTATACCAATCTTTCTAACAACAATTCTTTCTTTGCTGGCACACCTAGTAGTACGAACTTAATTTTTACAGATGGTACCAACAATGATCAAAATATTACTGATTTTAAAACAAGAGTTGCTCCAAGAGAAGGTGCCTCATTTACCGAGACTATAACATTCTTATCACTAAATGGTGCCGATTCAACATTCCTATATCCAGATCCTGCGGTTGGTACTCAATTAGAAAGTGGTGGTTCGCCAATTACAGCAATTACTACCGATTTTAAGGGCACTGTTAGAAACGTAAACACACCTGATATTGGTGCAATAGAATTTAATGGTATAGCAGTTGATTTAAGTGCACCAAGTATTAGCTTAGCTACTTTAAGTGCTGCAACAATTTGCACTACAAACAGAACAATCACAGCTACAATTACTGATGCTTCTGGTGTGAATATAACACCTGGGTTAAAGCCAAGATTGTGGTTTAAAAAAGATACAGAGAACGATGTTTTACCAGCTACAAATACATCGGCATCAAATGGTTGGAAATGGGTAGAAGCATCGAACAATACTTCTCCATTTAGCTTTACATTTAATTTTGGTTTATTAAGTACTCCACTTTTACAAGGCGATTCAATTACTTATTTTATTACTGCCCAAGACTCTCTTACTACACCAAATGTTGCAGCAACGGTTGTTACTTTAAATGATGTACCCACTTCGGTTGCATTAGGGTTAGGTTCATTTCCTGTTACAGGTAATGCAAGAGGATTTTTAATTTTGAATGAACCAATTCCTTTATTAGTAAAAATTAGTAAAACGGAGCTTTGTTTAAAAGGAACTGTAACATTAGATGTAGATGGAATTGATGTTAGAGGAGGAGAATATCAATGGCAACGTTCACCTTTTAATGCGAATACTTGGACTGATATTACCAACGGCACAACAATTCCATTTACAACAGATACAATTAGTGCTCCAACAGATTTTAGATTAGTCATTAGATGTGGAGGTACACCTATTAGTTCTTCACCATCAAATACAGTTAGTTTAGCAATTAATAATCCTCAAATAACAAGCACAACTCCTGCTACTCGTTGTGGGGTTGGTCAAGTTACTTTAAGTGCAGTAGCTGCCGATCCATCAGCCACTATAAAATGGTATGCAACTCCTAATGCAACAACTGCATTATTTACAGGAGATACTTATACAACACCAACTTTAAATACTTCAACTACTTATTATGTAAGTGCTACAGAGGGTGGTACTGGCAGTATATCAATTCCTGGTGATGGTGGTTGGAATCATGTTACAACAACTGGTGCTTTCCAAACTTCTTTAATAACAGGGTCTAGCATGACGTTAACAGTTTCTGCACCATTAACTTTATCATCTTTAGATATATATCCATCAGCTCCAATTGGCACTGCTTTTACTATTGAAGCAAGAACAGTTAGTGCAAGTGGCACTACTTTTTTAAGTTATGCAGGTACAACCTCAGTTACTAATTCAGGCACACCGTCTGTTGCTCAAACTGTTCCTGTAAACTTTGTTTTACCTGTTGGTACCTACTATATAGGTTTTGTGGGTACCAATCCAAATACATGGAGATCAGGTTTATTTGCTCATGGCTTACCATGGTCAATACCTGGTGTTGTATCAATGGATTTTAGTTTAACCCCAAACTATCAATATTATTTCTATAATTTACAAATCTCAAATGGTTGTGAAGGGGCTCGTGTTCCTGTAACTGCAACGCTTACATCGCCACCTGCTATAACAGTTGGTTCACCTTTACCTGTAATTTGTGAAAATGCTACAGCTGCCTTAAATGTAAATAGTGCAAACACTAACTATGTGTACACTTGGACGCCAGCAAATTTAAATGGTAGCTCAGTAAATGTAACTCCTACTGCAACTACAAAATATTTTGTTAGTGCTGTAGATGCAGTAACTAACTGTACTGCTGTAGATTCAATCACAGTCTTTGTACAACCAACACCAACAATTTCTGCTACGCCACCATCATTTTGTGTAACTGGTGGAGTTGCAACATTAAGACTTACTCCATCTACTGGTTATGCAAATAATAGCATACAATGGCAGGTTTCTACAAATAATATTAGTTACAATGATATAGTTGGAGCCGATTCAACAGTATATGTAACTCCATCTATTACTTCAACAACCTATTACAAAGCTTTAATTAAAAACGGAGCTAATGTGGTTTGTTCTGATACTGGATATACAGTTTTAGTAAGTAATCCAGCTTTAACAGGCACTACAGTTGGTAGTCGTTGTGGTCCTGGTACTGTTCAATTACAAGCTACAGCAAATACTGGAAATGAAGTAAATTGGTACGCATCTAGTACAGGTGGATCACCATTATTTACAGGGGCTACATTTACTACTCCATCTATTAATAGTACTACTACCTTTTATGCTGCACCAGCTGCACCTAATAGTGGTTCAGGAACAGTTGCAGTTGGAGCAGGTGCAACAACAAGTGCCACTTACTCAAATCCTTTTTATACTGCATGGTCTAATTCCCATAACCAACATATAGTATTGGCATCAGAATTAACTGCAGCAGGAATTTTACCAGGTGCAATAAATGCAATTGGATTAGATGTAACTTCTGCTGGAACATTACCTATGATTGACTTTTCTTTAAAAATAGGTACCACAACAGCAACTACTATGAGTGCATTTGTTGCTACAAGTTCATTTGCTACAGTATATACTTCGGCTTCTTTAATGCCAACTACTGGTGTAAATATGTTAACATTTACAACTCCATTTTATTGGGATGGGGTGAGTAATATAGTATTAGAAATTTGTCATGGTAACCCAAGTAGTACAGCAACTATGCTTAGAACAGTAACTGCAGATGCTACTACATATATTTCTTCTATTCATTCACGTAAAACTGTTGCAACAGCAGGTTCTGCACAGTGTACAGATAACTCAACCAATCTTACAACTTATTCAGTTCGCCCAAGAATTTTCTTTATGTATACAGCAGGTTGTGAAGCACCTCGTACAGCTGTAATTGCAACAATTAATACACCTCCTACAATTTCAAGAACAGCAACGCCAGCTGTTATTTGTGAGGGAGGGATTACTCAATTAACAACATCGAGTACTAATACTGGATATACTTATACTTGGACACCTGGTAATTTAACAGGTTCAACAGTAAATGTGTCACCTACACAAACTACCAAGTATTTTGTTTCTGCAATAGATAATAGTGCTGGCACATTTAATGGTTGTACAGCTTTAGACTCAATTGTTGTAAGGGTAAACACTAAACCAAGTGAAGTATTTGTTACACCTACATCTGCTGCTTTATGTGCTAACACTAACCCAGCAGTTGCATTAACAGTAAGTGGTGGAACAGTTGGTGGGGAATTTACTTTTGGTACACAAGCTGCACAAAATACTTTAACTACTTATCCTGCACCATATTCAGTGTATTATGGAGGTCAGCGTATGCAAATGCTAATAACTGCTGCTGAATTAACTGCTCAAGGTGTTAAGCCTGGGCAAATAACTAAAATTAGTTTTCCTGTGGTTTCATTAGGTACAAACTGGGGAACTGCCACAACCGAATGTCAGAACTTTAAAATAAGTTTAGGTTCTACAGCATTAACAAGTTTAACTGCTTTTCAATCATCATTAACAGAAGTATTATCAGCAGGTAATTTTACACCTGTAGTTGGTTATAGTAATGAACATACATTTACTACACCTTTCACATGGGATGGTACCAGTAATCTAATTATTGAAACCACTTTCTCAAATAATAAATCAGGTGTTACTGCCGATGGAGTGGTTCAATACAATTCTCCAACTAGCTATCAAAGTACCATTGTTTATAGAGCCGATGGTGTAACAGCTACTGCTGCTGCAACGGCTACAACAATAGATTTTTCATTCAATGCAAGGCCCGATTTTAAATTAGTAAATGCACAGAATACTCTTATTAGTTGGGCTCCTTTAACAGGCTTATTTACCAATGCAGCTGCAACTACTCCATATACTGGTGGAAATGCAACTACAGTGTATGCAAAACCTGTTACAACAACTACTTACACAGCAACATCAACCTCTGATTCTGGTTGTATTGCAACAAAAACAGTTACTATAACCGATAATTGTGCTGTTCCAGTAACCATCACTGCATTCAAAGGTGAAAAACGTGGTTCAATTAATCAATTAAGTTGGACAACCTCTACAGAGGTAAACAATGCAGGTTTTGAAATGCAACGTAGTGCCGATGGTGTAAATTATACTGCACTAGGATTTATCGGATCAAAAGCCGATAATGGTAACAGTAATCAAGTATTGAATTATAGCTTTAATGATGAACGTCCATTAAGCTCTACAGGTTACTATCGTTTGAAGCAAATCGATAAAGATGGCAAGTACAACTATTCACAAGTGGTTGTATTAAAATCTGATAGAAAAGGCGATTTCATAGTGGGTAATATTTATCCAAACCCAGTATCATCAATCTTAAATGTTTCAATAGAAAGCACTAAGAATGCAAAAGTTGAAATAGTGATTGTAAATACTTTGGGTATGAAAGTGCATCAACAAAGTGCAAACTTGGTAACTGGTCAAAATATTCAAACTATGAATATTAACCGTTTGGCAGCAGGTTTGTATCATGTACAAATGATAACTCCTAACGGCGAAGTAATACAAGCTGGTAAGGTTACTAAACAATAATTGTAACTATTTTACTACGAATGCCGATAAATGAAAGTTTATCGGCATTTTTTTTTACTTTCATGCTTTAAACTAATTTTTCATGAGAAAACTTTACTTTTTCTTTTTATTCAGTTGTTTGAGTTTTATTGCATATGCACAATTTCCAGCACCCTATTGTAATGTGGTATTTAATTCGGGGGTTGAGCCTATCACAAAAGTTCAGTTTGCTGGTATAAATAATTCTAGCCCTGCTAACATAAATGGAACACCTGCTTTAGAAGATTTCTTATCTATTACAGGCACTGTTGAACAAGCAGGTGTTTATACAATTACTGTTGAAGGAAATAGCGATGGAAATTTCCCCAATTATTATCGAGTATTTTTTGATTGGAATCGTGACAATGATTTTGAAGATGCAGGTGAAATGTATGAAATTGGTGTAATCATTAATTCAACTGGTATCGATGGTAAAATAGCTTCCACTGCTATCAATGTTCCTGCAACAGCCGGAGTAGGAAATACTCGAATGAGGGTAATTAAAAAATACGGTGCTACAAACCCATTAACATCGCCATGTAACCCAACTGGTAGTGTTAATTATGGGCAAGCAGAAGATTATACCATTAGTGTAACCTTAGGTAATGTTTGTACTGGAACTCCAACTGGTGGAACTGCTGTTGCAAGTCCACTTATTTTATGTACTGCCGATACATCTGTATTAACAGTAACAGGTTTTTCATCTGGTACTGGCATTTCTTTTCAGTGGGAGAGTAGTCCTGCTGGAGCAAATAATTTTACTAATGTAGTAAATGGCACTGGTGCAACAACTAGTACTTATACATCTGGTACAATATCAGCAAATACTGATTTTAGATGTAAAATAACTTGCACTAATGGTGGTGCTTTTTCCTACTCTACTATTTCAACAGTTACTTTAGGCTCAGTACCAACCAACGACGAAGCATGTAATGCCATTTCATTGGTTTTAAATGGAACTGCTCATTGTGGTAATACAACTTGTGCAACAGCTGTCGGCGATCCGGCTTTTTCATCAAGTGCTGCAAATAACACAGTTTGGTACAAGTTTACACCGCCTACAACTGGTTTATATAATATTATAATGTCTCGACCATCAGGTGTAACATCTGGATTATTAAATGCTTGGATAGGTATTTATTCGCAAATTAATGCTTGCCCTAACTTAGCATTATTTCAACAACCAGCTACAACAGGGTACGATTTAACGGTTAATCCAAGTGTAACAGTAGTAACGCCAACATTATCCTCAGATTCGACTTATTATTTTATGATTGATGGTAATAGTGGTTCAGCAGGTGCTTATTGTATTCAAATTGTAACACCTCCAGCACCTCCAACTACTTGTGTAACCAATACTTTACCAGCAAATAATGCAACAGGTGTTGTTTATGCACCTAATTTAAAATTGAAATGGAATACAGTGCCAGGAGCATTAAGTTACGATGTTTTAATTGGTACAACTAATCCACCAACAGCAGTTCTTGCAAACGTTACAACCGATTCTATCTTAGTTACAGGAGTTGCAGCTAGTACTACTTATTTCTGGTATGTAGTACCTAAAAATTTAGGTGGTGGTGCAGTTGGTTGCACAGCAAATGTTACTTCCTTTACTACCGACGGTCCACCAGCTGCTCCAACAAATGATGATTGTGCAGGTGCAATTAATATTTCTGCTTATGGTGGTGTTGTAAATGGTACAACTATAGCTGCAACGCAAAGTTTACCTGCAATAATTTGTGGAGGCTTTACAGGTACTGCTAATGATGATGTATGGTATAGGTTTACAGCTTTAAGTAATGGAACTGCGGTAATTACTTTAACTGGTGTAGGCTCATTTGATGCAGTGTTAGAAGGTTTTTCAGGTAATTGTGGATCATTAACTAGCCTTACTTGTGCTGATGCTGTTTTTAGCGGAACAAATCAAGTTGAAGTATTAACCATGAGTGGGTTAACTGCTGGCCAAGCTTATTATATTAGAGTATATAGTTGGGCAAGTTCAGATAATGCTAGAGGTACATTTACGTTATCGGCTTCTGGTGCTGCTCTTCCTGCTTCTATTACTTCTTTTAAAGGAGAAAAAAGAGGAATAACAAATGTATTAAGTTGGACAACCACTGCCGAAGTAAATAACGCAGGTTTTGAATTACAACGTAGCAATAATGGTGTGCAGTTTTCTTCATTATCATTTATTCAAAGTAAAGGCGATAATGGAAATAGCAACCAAGCAATTGCTTACAGTTATAACGATGAAAAACCATTTATTGGAACAAATTATTATCGTTTAAAACAAATAGATAAAGATGGTAAATTTTTATTTAGCGAAGTAATAGCTATGAAAGGTGCTAAACCTAATCAGCTAGATGTTGTAGCCATTTATCCTAACCCAACTACGCATATTTTAAATATTGCATTGAATGCTCCAAAAACCGATAAAGTTACTTTTGTGATAAGTGATATTTCTGGTAGAACAATTCTTACGCAACAAGTAAATGTAATTGTTGGCGATAATGTATACAACATTAATGTTGCTAGCCTTGCAAAAGGAACTTATACTGTTAAAGCAATCTGTAACACTGGTTGCGAAACAGCTATAACTAAGTTTGTGAAACAATAATTGAATGAATTCAATCAATAAAAAAACCTCAAGTTTTGCTTGAGGTTTTTTTATTGATGTGATAAGCTTGTTTATATTAAACTTCCTCTCTGTATAATGCCACCACCAATAACATCATTGCCTTCATAAAATACAGCACTTTGTCCTGGAGCAATGCCTTTTACATTTTCGTAAAAACGAACATTAATACCATTATCGCTGGTATATAAATTGCTGAATGCACCTTTATCTTTATAACGAATTTTAGTTAAAGCTTCCATTCCATCGGATATACCATCGTATTTTATCCAATTAATTTTTCCAACCAACATATCATTTTGTTCAAGGTCTTGTTCATCACCTAAAACAACGGTATTTGTTTCTGGGTGTATGGCTGTAACAAATGCAGGTTTGCCTAAGGCAATATCTAAACCTTTACGCTGACCAATAGTATAAAACGGATAACCTTTATGTTTACCCAAGCGTTTACCATTTTTATCTGTAAACCAACCTCCGTCAACCCTTTCTTCAAGCCCATCTACTCTGCGTTTTAAGAAACCACGATAATCATTATCGGGTACAAAACAAATTTCGTAACTCTCACTTTTTTTAGCCAATTCTGGATAACCCATATCATGAGCCATTTGTCTAATCTCAGATTTGCGGTATTTGCCCAAAGGCATGATGGTACGGCTTAATAATTCTTGATCTAAACCCCACAGAACATAGCTTTGATCTTTGGTTTCATCCAAACCTTTACTTAAAAAATATCGTCCATTTTCGTGTTGGTGTACTTCGGCATAATGACCAGTTGCAATCAAATCGCATCCTAAATTATTGGCTCTTTTTAATAAGGCTTTCCATTTAATATGTGTGTTGCACATTACACAAGGGTTGGGAGTTCTGCCAGCCAAATATTCTTCTACAAAATTTTCAATTACAAAATCGCCAAACTCATCTCGTATATCTAAAATATAATGAGGAAACCCATGATGCACTGCTGCCATACGGGCATCATTAAAACTATCAATATTACAACAACCCGTTTCTTTTTTGCCTGTTGTACCAACACTAGTGGCATAATCCCATGTTTTCATGGTAATACCAATTATTTCATAACCTTCGTGGTGTAGCATGAGAGCTGTAACAGTACTATCAATACCACCACTCATGGCCACCAAAACTTTTCCTTTACGGCTCATATAAATATTTTTCTAAACTGCAAAAGTAAATTTAATTATTGAGTTCAGGTTTAAGGGCTAACTTCTATTGTTGCGATTGAAGGAATTTTTATTTATACCAAATGGGTTAATAGCTGCATAAACTGTTCTCTCATAATCATTTTAGCTCCTAAACTTTCTAAATGTTCGGTATATACTTGGCAGTCAATTAACTCAATGCCTTCTTGTTGAAGCTGTTGAACGTACTTAATGAATGCATATTTACTAGCATTTGATTGTTTAGTAAACATACTTTCACCAAAAAATACTTTACCCATTTTAATGCCATACAATCCACCCACTAGTTCACCATTGAACCAAGCTTCGGCCGAATGAGCATAACCCAGTTGATGTAATTGAGTATAAGCAGTTTTTACATCTTCATTAATCCATGTACCGTCTTGATTTTTTCGTTCAACTTTTTTACAATTATCAATTACTTGTTCAAAAGCTTGATTAATTGTAAACCTAAATTTTCGTTGAAGGAGAAGAGTTTTCATGCTTTTGCTCACCTTTAAATCGTTGGGTAGTAAAACAAATCTTGGATTTGGATGCCACCATAAAGGCAAGTCATTATCGTACCAAGGGAAGATACCACTTTTGTAAGCCAATAGTAAACGTTCAATTTGTAAATCGCCACCAATAGCCAATAATCCATCGCTTAAAGCTTCGCTAGGTGGTGGAAACCAAATTTTATCGTTTAAAACATGTAGTGCCAAAATAAATGGTTAGGGGAGAAGTTGATTAATGGGTTTCTTCAACAGTTGCATTGATTCCTCTTTCTGTAATGCTGTTACACATGGGTTTTAGGGTATCGTAATCGCCGTTTTTAACGGCATATTTTCCTTTAAAATGTATGAGCATGGCACATTGCTCTGCTTGTTCTTCTGTATGACCACAAACTTCTACCAAAGTTTCTATTACCCAATCAAAGGTGTTTACTTCATCATTCCACACAATTAAGTTAAATGGAAATAGTGTAGTTTCCATTACATCTACATCAACCGAATCTTTTTGTTGTTCTTTGGTATTACTGTTCCACTGATACATGTGGCAAAATTAATGGTAGAATTGAATTAATATGTTGATTGTTTATAGGTTATTTGATTAACGGCTACACCAATAGTTGAGCTATGGGAAAATTATTTTTGAAAAAATGAAATATTTTTTTGGCAGATATCATCTAGCCCCTATTTTTGCACTCCGATTAAAGAAAGGGAGTTTAGCTCAGTTGGTTTAGAGCATCTGCCTTACAAGCAGAGGGTCGGCGGTTCGACCCCGTCAACTCCCACTCAATCACATCAAGGGTTTCAGCCAAAAACTGAAACCCTTTCTTTTTGTTCGGTTTAAACATGTTACAATAGATACATAATTTTTTTACCATATTTATTTTTATTGACTTTCTTAATTTTTCTCTAAATGCATTTCATCTTTAAATGTTGTTAGGTAAATTTTTAATGATTTTTATTTAGTGTTTAATTCCTCTTTTCTTTACAATGCCACCTTTGGTGTCTTTTACAGCATTCATAACCACAAAAGCATCGGGTTCAATTTTTTGTATTTCGGTGTTAAGTTTATTGAGTTCTAATCGGGTAACAACGGTATAAATAATATCCACCTCTTTGGTTTCACCCTTTTTTCCATAGCCTCTTTTGCCAGTATAAACAGTAACTCCTCTGCCCATTTTATGAATAATCATTTGTCGTATTTCTTCACTTTTTATTGCAACAATTGTAACGCCTGTATATTCTTCAATACCTTCTACAATAAAGTCGAGTGTTTTAGAAGCAGCTAAATATGTAATCATAGAGTACATGGCAACTTCAACAGATAATAAATAAGAAGCTGCTGAAAAAATAAATACATTGATTACTATAATAATATCGCCAATGGTAGTGCCAAACTTTTTACTTAAATAAATGGCCAAAACTTCTGTTCCATCTATTACAGCACCACCTCTTACAGCTAAGCCAATACCAGCACCTAAAAAAAATCCACCAAAAATGGCCACTAATAAATTATCGTTGGTAACATTGGGAAAATTTATGGTTCCAACCACCAATGCCAAGCCTAAAATTGCTAGCAAAGTTTTAAGGGCAAATTGTTTATTAATGACTTTATAACCCAATAAAATAAATGGAATATTTACTGCAATCAATAGAATATATAATGGTATTTGGGTTAATGCAGAAATAAGCAATGAAATGCCTGTTGCACCTCCATCTATAAAATGGTTGGTTAATAAAAAGCCTTTGAAACCAAAAGCTGCTGAGAAAATACCAATAGTAATGAGTAAAAAATCTTTAATACCTCTAATAATGTTAATTCTAATTATTCTAAATGCTTTTGCCAATACATAATTGGAGTAAAGCTTCTCTTTACCTATTGTTTGTTTTCTGTTCTTTAAAGCTGTTTGTATAATTATTTTATTCCAAAGTGGATTCATGCTTGCTCTTCTTTTTTCTTCTGCTTGAATATAAAGTATTTTTTAGAAAAAGCTGTAGAATTTCTGTAGTGGAAATTATACTGAACAAGTAGTTTCAATCAAATTCTTTCACTTTTGTGAAAACCACTTGTACGCAAGTGTTTTTATTGCCACGGAAGCACGGATTAGCACGGAATTTAAAATGATTTATAAAAAAATGTCATTTTTTAAATACATAGGTGGTCAGCAAAAAAGAGGATTGCAAAATGCAATCCTCTTAACTTCTTAATTCTGTCATCTAGTATCCAGCATCTAGCATCTATTCTAAATATCTATTGCTTCGCCATAAGCTGCAGCAACTGCTTCTTTCAATCCTTCACTCATAGTAGGGTGAGGGTGAACAGCATTTAAAATTTCATGAGCGGTAGTTTCTAATTTTCTAGCAACAACAGCCTCAGCAATCATTTCAGTTACGTTGTTACCAATCATGTGGCAACCTAAGAATTCACCATATTTTGCATCGAAAATTACTTTTACAAAACCTTCTGTTGCACCAGCAGCACTTGCTTTACCACTTGCTACAAAAGGAAACTTACCTACTTTAATTTCATAACCAGCTTCTTTAGCAGCTTTTTCTGTATAACCTACACTACTAATTTCTGGAGTGCAATAAGTACAACCCGGAATATTGTTGTAGTCCATTGCTTCTGGTAAATGATGGTGTTTCTTTTCCATATAAGCCATATGTTCTGCAGCATTAATACCTTCTTTTGCAGCAACGTGAGCCAACGCTTGTCCTGGAGAACAATCTCCAATTGCATAAACACCAGCCATTGAAGTTTGCTGATATTTATCTACTATAATTCTGCCTTTATCGGCTTTAATTCCATTTTCTTCTAAACCAATATTTTCAATATTCGATACAACGCCAACAGCACTTAATACTACATCTGCTTCTAAAGTGATGGTTGTGCCATCTTGTTTTTTAACCAATGCTTTTACACCAGCACCTGTAGTATCTAAACTTTCTACAGAAGCATTGGTCATTATTTCAATGCCTTGTTTTTTGTATTGTTTTTCTAATTCTTTAGAAATGTCTTCATCTTCTACAGGTACAATTCTTGGCATAAATTCAACAATGGTAACTTTTGTTCCCATGCTGTTGTACACATAAGCAAACTCAACACCTATTGCACCACTACCCACAATAATCATGCTTTTAGGCTGGGTTGGCATTACCATTGCTTCACGGTAACCCACTACTTTAACGCCATCTTGTTTTAGGTTTGGCAATTCACGGCTTCTTCCACCTGTTGCAATCACAATGTATTTGGTTTCTACAATTTGTTTGGTTCCATCGGCAGCAGTAACTTCTACTTGTCCTTTGGCTTTTACTTTACCATAGCCCATAATCACATCAATCTTGTTCTTCTTCATTAAGAATTGAACACCTTTACTCATTTTATCAGCTACACCACGACTTCTTTTAATTACTGCACCAAAATCATGTGTTCCGGTTGCATTAATTCCATAATCGGCACTATGCTTTAAATATTCATACACTTGAGCACTTTTCAATAATGCTTTAGTTGGAATACAACCCCAGTTTAAACATACACCGCCTAAACTTTCTTTTTCAATAACAGCTACTTTAAATCCTAATTGAGAAGCTCTGATAGCAGCAGGGTATCCACCTGGTCCACTACCAATTACAACTACATCGTATGCCATAGTATTTTATTATTTTAAGTTGGCTGCGAAAATACTTGCTAAAGCTGATATGGAAAAACTTGTTTTGTGTTAGAAATAGAAGGTAGAAGGCAGAAGGCGTAAGGTGTAAAGCGGAAGGGAAATGATTGAAATAGATAGTATTAGATAAGATTTAAAAACTGAAGTGTACATAATCTCATATACACTTATTTGCTTATGATCTATAACTTACAACTCATTATTTCCTACACAATCACTAATACATTTACCCTTTTACCTTCTGCCTTACTCCACTTACCTTTGCCTACTATGAATATTGGCTTCGAAGCAAAAAGAGCATTTACCAATGGCACAGGTTTAGGGCATTACAGCAGAACTTTAATTAGTTCTTTGGCTCAATATTTTCCTCAACATCAATACTTTTTATTTACGCCGAAGCAAACCAATTTATTTACCGAAATAAATAAGTACTCTAACGTTCAAATTGTACAACCTTCCCATTTTCCATCAAATTTATTTACGGCTGCATGGAGAAGCAGTTGGGTGAAAAGCGATTTAAAGAAAATGAATATTGATGTATTTCATGGATTAAGTCACGAAATTCCAGTAGGCATTCAGCATACCAATATTAAATCGGTGGTAACTATACACGATTTAATTTTTGAACGTAATCCTGAGCAATACAGTCCTATTGATGTAAAAATTTATCGCAAGAAGTTCAACTATGCATGTCAAAATGCAAATAAAATAATTGCCATTAGCCAGCAAACCAAAGACGATATTGTACAGTTTTATGGAATTGAAAAAAACAAAATTGAGATTTGTTACCAAAGTTGTAATCCAGCATTTGGTGTAAAAGTGAATGATGGAGAAAAAGAACGGATAAAAAAATATTATCAATTACCCAATCAATTTTTTTTATACGTAGGTTCAATAATTGAACGAAAAAATTTACTCACCATTTGTAAAGCTTTGAAAGCAGTTCAAGGCAAATTAAATATACCATTGGTGGTAATAGGAGCAGGAGGAAAGTATAAAGAACAAATCACCACTTATTTGAGTGAACATGGTTTAAGTAATGAGGTTTTGTTTTTATCAGATAAATTCAATAACGCCGATTTTACTACAGCAAAAGATTTTCCTGCTATTTATCAACTAGCATTGTGCATGATTTATCCCTCAACATTTGAAGGTTTTGGCATACCAATTTTGGAAGCTTTGTGGAGCAATATTCCTGTTATAACCAGCAATGTTTCTTGTATGCCTGAAACAGGTGGAGATGCTGCTTTTTATGTAAATCCAACCAGTGAAGAAGAACTTGCAAATGCAATGCTACAAGTTGCCCATAACGAGACTTTGAGAAATGAAATGATTGCCAAGGGTTGGCAACATGCACAATTATTTACACAACAACAATGTGCAGCATCTGTAATGCAGGTTTATCAACAATTATAATTCATAATGGAATTTAAAAACGATATTGAACATGCTTTACAAGCATTAGAAACAAATACTGCTATACTGTTTGCTACAGAACATCACTGGGTTGTTGCAGTAGATGCAACTAGTAGTGTTGCAGTTGAACAATTGAAGAATATTGTTCCACTGAATGATCATGCTTGCAGCATTATTTGTGTAGCCGATGAAAGAGAACTCATGCAATATGTTGCCACACTAGATTTAGAAGTATTCAATTTTTTAGATGCACAAACACAGCCAACAGCCATTTTATTTGAACATATAATTGGACTAGCCGATGAAGCTGTACAACCCAATGGAACTGCATTTGTATGTATTGCACAAGATGCATTTACCAAAACTTTATTGAAGCGTTTTCGAAAACCTTTGTTCGTAATTACACTGCCAAACAATCAACTGAATTACAACTCGGCTTTTAATAATATTGATGCTACTATTAAAAATTCAGTGGCTTATATAGCACACCATAAGCAACAAGAGGCAACTGTATTTACTCCATTGTCAAAGTATCAGCTAGTTGAAAATGAATATGTTAAGCTTTAGTAATGCTTCATTGTGAATAATCATGTGCCAAAGCTGTGTAAAAATCTTTTTTTCTGTTAATTGATTGATTGGTAGTAAGTTATTGAATTTAAAATGCATTTATTCATTGCATAACAAAATATTCACTTGCATTTCTCGTTTTTAAGTTTCAACTTAATGCTTCAATGACAAAGGTTATACTCAATATTCCATCAGAAAAAGTCCATTCTTTTTTACAAGCAATGGTGCAATTGGGTATTCGTGATAACGCTGTTCAATCTAACTTCAAATCAACGCCTCGTAAATTCATTGCTCCTTTTCCATTGTCAAAATTTTTGTTATTCGATTGGGAGTTTTTTAGCAATGAATTAGAGTTTGAATAAACTTTTTCCTCTAACAAAATATTAACTGTTGGTTTTGTGTCAACGTTGCTTTAGTAACATCTAATGGTAAATTATTCACCATTAAATTGTAAAACATGGCACAGTTCAGCGTAAATATTCCCAACCATAAAGTTCAATCGTTTTTAACAACAATGGCTCAAACTGGTTTTACTAAAACCATTCAGTCAATTCAATTAGCCAATTCATCGGCTCAGCAAATGCAATTGATTCCAAATCAAAATCAACACAATCAACATCATCCGTATTTCGATTGGGATTTTTATACCAATGATATTTTAATTGATTAGAGGAGAAATTTTATCAGCCTATATCTTTGCGGCGTATGGATATTAACTGCACAGCAGAAGAATTGGCAATTTTACAAAAAGTAGCAGCAGCAGCCGAACAGTTGCAAGTGCCTGCTTTTTTAATTGGCGGATTTGTAAGAGATAAAATTATTGGTCGAAATACAAAAGATGCAGATATTGTTTGCTTGGGCAATGGAATTGAACTGGCTCATCAAACTGCATCTTTTTTTGTGCCTAAACCTTATGTAGCTTTTTTTAAAAATTTCGGAACTGCTCAAATAAAAATTTCAAATTCTCCCAATACAAATGAGGCTTTTGAAATTGAATTTGTGGGTGCCAGAAAAGAAAGTTATAATCGTGATAGTCGTAAACCTATTGTTGAAATGGGTACTTTAGAAGATGACCAAAATAGAAGAGATTTTACCATCAATGCTCTAGCCATTAGTTTAAACAAAGAAAATTTTGGTCAACTTATTGATCCTTTCAATGGGTTACAAGATATTCAAAACCGTATTCTGCAAACTCCTTTAGAACCCGAACAAACGTTTAGTGATGATCCTCTTCGAATGATGAGAGCCATTCGTTTTGCCACACAACTCAATTTTACTATTGCTCCAAAAACTTTTGAAGCCATAGTAAAAATGGCCGATAGAATTAAAATAGTTTCTCAAGAACGTATTACAGATGAGCTGAATAAAATTATGCTTTCAACCAAACCATCCATTGGTTGGGATTTACTCAGCAAAAGTGGATTACTGCAAATTATTTTTCCGCAAATGATGGCATTGCATGGAGCTGAATATGTAGATGGAAAAGGGCATAAAGATAATTTTTATCATACCCTGCAAGTACTGGATAATATTAGCGAAAACACCAACGATTTGTGGTTTCGCTGGGCAGCGGTTTTGCATGATATTGCTAAACCCAATACCAAACGTTTTGAAGAGGGTTTTGGCTGGACCTTTCATGGGCATGAAGTAGTGGGTGCAAGAATGGTTCCTAAAATTTTCACCAAACTAAAATTGCCTTTAAACGAAAAAATGCGATTAGTACAAAAGTTAGTTGCATTGCATTTACGCCCTATTTCATTAACCAAAGAAAACATTACCGATAGTGCCATAAGGCGATTATTGTTTGAGGCAGGAGAAGATATTGATGCTTTAATGATGTTGTGTAATGCCGATATTACCAGCAAAAACAAACAAAAAGTACAGCGTTTTTTACAAAATTTTGAACTAGTAAAACAACGCATGAAAGCTGTTGAAGAAAAAGATCATTTACGTAATTGGCAACCACCTATAACAGGTGAATTAATTATGCAAACCTTTAATCTACAGCCTTCTAGAGAAGTGGGAGATATTAAAGACGCTATTCGAGAAGCCATTTTAGAGGGCGAAATAGAAAACAACTATGAAGCTGCTTATGCCTTTATGTTAGTAAAAGCCAAAGAACTCAATTTGCAACCTATTCAATAAACCTTATTTTCGTTTTGATTTTACATTTGTAGTGTAAACTGCACAATAGCAAATTAGATCTTGTGTAGACTGTACTGAGCGTATTTCGACTTAGCTCAATACCGAAGTATCGCACACTGCAACAGTAGAATAGAATTTGAGCAATCATTTCAAATTGAAAATTAGAAATCAGAAATAAACAATCATGGCTACTTTAAAGTTCAGAATATATTTAGAAGAGGATGATGCAGTATACAGAGATATTGCCATTAAGCATACACAAACTTTTCAAGATTTGCATTTTGCAATTTTAAAAGCTTACGAGTTTGATAATAAACATCAAGCAACATTTTTTCGCAGTAACGATAATTGGTTACGTGGCAGAGAAATTACTTTTGAAAAATACGATAAAGAGTATGCTGCACCTCCATTATACATGGTTGAAACACCTATTAGAAATGAAGTGCAAAACACCAATCAAAAATTTATTTATGTGTACGATTTTGCTAAAAACTGGGTGTTTTTGGTTGAATTGATTAATGTAAGTAAAGAAGAAAATCCAAAATTAGAATATCCAATTGTTACACGTAAAGAAGGCATTGGTCCACAACAATATGGTACCAAAAGTTTATTAGGCGATAAGTTCAATGATATTGAAGAAAAGTACGATTTAACTGAAGTAACTCCAGAGGGTTTTGGTAAAGAAGGTGATGATGAAGAAGCTGCTAGCGATGAAGATGATACCATTGAAGACAATAATAGTGATGAAGAATTTTAATAAACCATTTTTAATTTCAAATTAGCAATTTCAAATCAGTAATATTCAATTCTAGTGAATGAAAAAACTGTTGTAATTATTTGCGGACCAACAGCAGTTGGTAAAACAGCATTGGCTATTCAATTAGCCACCCATTTTAATACAGAAATTATCTCGGCCGATTCAAGGCAATGTTTTAAAGAACTTAATATTGGTGTGGCTAAACCCTCAGCAACAGAGTTACGTCAGGTACAACATTATTTCATCAACTCACATTCCATTCATAATGATGTAAATGCTGTAACCTTTGAACAGTATGCATTAGAAGCAGCAGCAACAATTTTCAAAAAAAGCAATATTGCCATCATGGTGGGTGGCACTGGTTTATACATTAAAGCTTTTTGTGAGGGGCTTGATAATATTCCAACTATTCCTGAAGAAGTTCGTACTTCCATTTCAAAGCAATATCAAAATTTAGGGTTGACTTGGTTACAAGAACAAGTACAAACAAAAGACCCACAATTTTGGAAAACAGCCGAACAACAAAACCCACAACGTTTACTCAGAGCATTAGAAGTTTGGGAAGCAACAGGGCATTCTATTACAAGTTTTAGAACAGGATCAAAAAATGAGCGACCATTCAATAGTATAAAAATTGGATTGGAATTGCCTAGGGAAGTTTTGTACCAAAGAATTAATACAAGAGTAGATGTAATGATGCAAGATGGGCTTTTACAAGAAGTGGAAAATTTAATTCCTTTTCAACAGCTCAATGCCTTGCAAACAGTGGGCTACAAAGAATTTTTTGCTTATTTCAATCATCAAACCACTAAAGAGCAAGCAATAGAAGAATTAAAAAAAAATACTCGACATTATGCCAAACGCCAAATGACTTGGTTTAAAAAAGATGCATCTGTAGAATGGTTTTCGCCCAAACAATACAATGAAATCATTAGTTTTTTACAAATAAAGTATTGATACATGAAGAATAAATGGATAAATATTTTACATATTAAATTCGTATTTATATTTTTTATTAATCAATGTGCTGCACAAGAAAAATATGATCCAGACTTAATGCGACCTAATAAAGACCCTAATTCAGGAGTTATTTATGGATTTAATTATACCAAATTGGGGTTACTTGTTTGTTATCCTTGGGAGTTCGAAAGCAAACAAAAATTTGAAAAGTTAAGTAATACTAATAAGAATTACAATCAAGATGAGCTAGTATTTGAATTACAAAAAAATGGGTCTTTATTGTATTGGTTTAAGAAAGACTATTTGATTAATCCAGTTGATACTTTCATATTAGCAGATGGCAATACCTCTGTTTCAAAAAAAAGGGTTAGAAGCGATAGTTTAAGTATAAAAAATATATATAGAGGCACTTGGAAATGGAATTTTAAGGATAGTAGCATCGCTATATATTTTGATAAAAACGACTTCAACATTCAGCCTATTATAGGAAAAATAATGTTTATGAGTAATTTAACTTTAAAAATATTAAGGCAACCTAATATAAATGCTACAAAAAATAGAAAGTTTGGGAGTAAAGAATTTCAAAAAATGGAGTATTTTACCCATTAGATTTTTATTCTTATATCCTTCTATTGTTGTAAGATTCTTCTAATATCTTACGCACCATTCACACTTTCTGTTTTAATTAAAAAATTCCTTGATTTTCCTAATACAAAAAAGCGTTTCTAATAACTAGAAACGCTTGCAAATAATTTGGTTGGTTTAACTTCCTCTCGATCCACCTGTTTTAATAGGCTTTTTTGTTGCACCAACAGCTTTAGTATTACCCGGTTTAGCAATAAACTTAGAAGCAGTAGCACTTGCTTTGCCTCCTTTGCCAGGTAATTTTGAGTTGTTCTTATTATTGGTTGGTAAACCCATAAAATAATTTTTTTGTGAACAATGAAGATAAGTTGAAGTTTTTATTTGTACCAAAATTATTCAATTACTTTTGCGGTTGCTACAAACCCGAACTATCGCTGCTTGTTAATCAAGTTGAGGAAAGTCTGGACAACATAGAGTAATTCACCGGTTAAGAGCCGGCTATTATTCATTGTAACTTGTTACAATAAATAATAAGAGAAAGTGCCACAGAAAATAACTACCCAATCAAAAGTTGGGAAAAGGTGAAAATGTGAGGTAAGAGCTCACGATGTTTTGCAGTAATGTATTACATGGGTAAACCTTGAGTGTTGTAATGCCACGTATAGAAACCTTTGAGGGCTACTCGTTCGAGGTTACTGAAAAGTAAACAGGTTTCAGGGTAGGCAGCAAGATTGTAACAGTAATGTTGCAGCTAGATAAATGATAGTGTAAAAACAGAATCCGGCTTATGAGGTTTGTAGCTTTTTTTAGTATTTGAACTGATTAGATTTTTTAAGAGTTGATGTGTTAATTGAAAAATCATCTTCGATAAACTCAGGCTGACAGCATTTGGCATATTGAGTAAATAATTTCTGCTTCGCAGAAAAGCATTTTGAAAATGACATTGTTGCCACGGATGCACGGAAAATCACGGATTCGTTGATATTGATTATTAAATACTCCGTGCTAATCCGTGCATCCGTGGCAATAAAAAAATCATTTGTTTACAAATGGTTTTCAATGTTTTGCAATATCTGTCATTGACAGCCGATAGCTATCGGCTTATCGAAATATAACAAATGCTGTTTTAAAAGCATTGTTGAAAAAGTTTCATCAACTTTATTCTTTAAAAAGTGGTTCTAATATTTGTAACATCTGTATTTGCTCTTTTAAATGTCCTTGTTCAGCCTCAATATTTATATAGGGTATCATTTTGTTGCCATAAAAAATAGAAAGTGAACCATCATCAACTGCTCCACTCGACTTTTGTAAGATTACATTGATTTTATTTTCCTTTAAATGATTGAATACTTTTTTATCAGTAGTATACACAAAATCATCTTCATCCATCAATGCATTTACATAAACATTTGCTGCATTGGCATATTCTGCTCCTCCCTTTAAATAACTTTTAATAGATAAGCCTTTGTTGCCATTGTTGTGCATGGCAATAATCATTTTTGCATCACCAATTTGTTGAATGATAGCATTTGCAAAACCTTCAACTTCTTTTTTTGCTTCATTATTATAGACCGACAATTTTTTTAAAGTTGCTTGAATGCCTTTATTGGTGAAAATTCTATTTGGGTCAAAAACATGTTTTGTATTGTTCAGTTCAAACTCAATATTTCTTTGAGGTTTATGTGCTACATAAATAAATTTTCCATTGCTATTGGCTAAAAATTGCTGGCAGGCTTCAATGCTTGTTGTTTCATTGGCATGCAGATTAATAAAACAAAGTTTACTGCTTTGCTCACCAAAAACATTAGTTTGTATTTGAACAATAGCATTACCCAGTTTTACTGTAGTAGTAATGTTTGTAGCAGGAGTAAAGCATATGGCAATTAATAAAAAGTACAATTTAAACATACAGTAAATCTAGGGTTTTTATTTACTTTTTTTACGTTAAAAGTTGAAGTAAATTATCAGCAAGATGACAATTATCATGTTTGCTGATGTGCAATGTCATGGATTTATTTTTTTTTAATTTTTAGTTTCACCCAATAATTTGTAATCATTCACCTCTTTTTGAGCTTCTAGTTTTCAAATCGTAAACCAACTCTATATGTCTGCTAACGATATTACCAAAGCCGTAGACCTCAGTTCTCATGCAAGTGGTACAGGTCATTTGCGTTCACAAATACCAGTGTACGTAGATTTTATGCCACCGTGTAACAGTGCTTGTCCCAGTGGTGAAAATATTCAAGGATGGCTATCTCATGCACAAGCTGGCAACTATTTCGAAGCATTTCAAACCATTGTTGCCGATAACCCGTTTCCTGCGGTAATGGGTCGAATTTGTGTAAAGCCATGTGAAACTGGTTGTAATAGAAATCATATTGATACAACCATCAACATTCATGCAGTAGAACGTTATATTGGCGATGAAGCCATACAACAGCAATGGCAAATACGTTACAATAAACAAACATCGGGAAAACGTGTGTTGGTGGTAGGTGGTGGGCCAAGTGGTTTATCTGCAGCGTATCATTTAACTAGAATGGGACATACTGTTGAAATTGCTGAAGCATCTGGTAATTTAGGTGGATTGATGTATAGTGGTATTCCGGATTATCGTTTGCCTAAAGCAATTTTAGATGCCGAAATCAATCGTATTCTGCAAATGGGTATATCGGTAAAATTAAATTATACAGTACAAGATATCATTGCTGAAAAAGAAAATGGACGTTTCGATGCTGTATATCTTTCGGTTGGTGCTCAGTTAATTCACCAAGAAAGTTTTGAGCAAGATGATTCTATTTTAATAAAAGATGCATTTGGTTTTTTTAATGAGATAAAATTAAATACATCTACATATATGCATAAAAAAGTAGTTGTATATGGAGGTGGAAAATTGGCTTTGTATTTAGCCAGAATTTTAAAAAGATTTGGTTGTGAAGTTGCCGTATTATTTTATGGCGATAAAAAAATGATGCCTGCATACGATTATGAAACAGAAGATGCTTTAGCCGAAGGTGTAGATGTTCAATTATTAAAGAGTATTCAAAAAGTGAGTAATGGAGCAATCACTTTTGAGCAAATGAAAGTTGAAAAAGGTAAAGCTGTTGGTGCAGGTGTTTTTGAAAATATTGAAGCCAATGTACTGATAATGGCTCACCGTCAAGAGTCTGCTACTCAGTTTCTACAATCCTTATCTGGTATAGTTTTAAATGAAGATGGAACCATTAAAATAGATGCCAATAGAATGACTGGTATTGATGGAATTTTTGCAGGTGGCGATATGTTGCCAGGTGAAAATAGAAGTTCCACAATAGCAATTGGTCATGGTAAAAAAGCAGCAAAATATATAGATGGATATTTAATTCAACAGGCTTATGAAAAGCCAGATAAACATCCTACAGCAGGTTATAGAAAATTACACATGTGGTATAAAACCGAAGCTCCACAAAAAGAACAGCAACAATTAGCACCTACTGTAGCAATTCAAAGTTTTGATGAAGTTATTGCAGGGCTGAATGAAAAAGAAGCAAGATTCGAGGCACAGCGTTGTTTAAGTTGTGGTAATTGTTTTGAGTGTGATGGTTGCTTTGGAGCATGTCCGGAAAATGCTATTATTAAATTAGGAAAAGGGAACAGATATAAATTTAATTACGATGCTTGTACAGGCTGTGCAGTTTGTTATGAGCAGTGTCCGTGTCATGCAATTGAAATGATTTCAGAAACCTCAAATTCTACTAGCCATGCATAATACAAATAATACTATAGCTACTATTGATGGTAATGAAGCAGCAGCTTATATTGCATATAGAGTAAATGAAGTGTGTGCAATTTATCCTATTACGCCTTCATCAACAATGGCAGAGTTGGCAGATGAATGGGCATCTAAAAAAACAAAAAATATTTGGGGCTTTGTTCCAGAAGTAATGGAAATGCAAAGTGAAGCTGGTGCTGCTGGCACCGTACATGGAGCATTGCAAACTGGTTCTTTAACTACTACATTTACTGCATCGCAAGGATTAATGTTGATGTTGCCCAATATGTATAAAATTGCAGGCGAACTTACGTCAACCGTATTTCATGTGGCTGCACGTTCCTTGGCTGCACAGGGTTTGTCTATTTTTGGAGATCATCAAGATGTAATGGCAGCAAGAACTACAGGCTTTGCTATGTTAAGTTCTGCAAGTGTACAAGAAGCACATGATTTTGCATTGATTGCACAAGCCGCCACATTACGTTCTAGAATACCAATTATACATTTTTTTGATGGATTTAGAACATCACATGAAGTAAATAAGTTAACGTTATTGAGTGATGTGCAAATCAAATCAATGATTCCCGATGAGTTGGTAATAGCTCATCGTAAAAGAGCATTAACTCCTGAAAATCCATTTATCAGAGGTACTGCTCAAAATCCAGATGTGTATTTTCAAGGTAGAGAAACGGTGAACACTTTTTACAATAATATGAGTGGAATTGTAGATGAGGTAATGAATGAGTTTGCAACACTTACGGGTCGTAAATATAATTTGTTTGATTATGTTGGAGCTGATGATGCAGAGCAAGTGATTGTAATTATGGGCTCAGCGGCTGAAACTGTTTGCGAAACTGTAGAGCTACTCAATCAACAAGGGTATAAAGTTGGTGTAATTCAGGTAAGATTGTTTCGTCCTTTCTCATTAGAACATTTTATTAAAGCTTTACCTACTACAACCAAAAAAATTGCTGTACTTGATAGAACCAAAGAATCTGGAGCATCTGGAGAACCTATGTATCAAGATGTGTTATCTACTCTAGTAAATGCTTTGCAACAAAATAAAATTCAATTTTTACCTAATATCATTGGTGGTAGATACGGACTTTCTTCTAAAGAATTTACACCAGCAATGGTTAAAGCTGTGTATGATGAATTGAGAAAAGAACAATCTCTCAATGGCTTTACTGTTGGTATAAATGATGATGTTACCCATTTAAGTTTAACGTATGATAGTAATTTTAAACTAGACGAAACTGAATGGCGACAAGGTTTGTTCTTTGGATTAGGTGCCGATGGAACGGTTGGTGCCAATAAAAATACCATTAAAATTATTGGAGAAAATACAGCATTGTATGCACAAGGTTATTTTGTGTACGATTCAAAAAAATCTGGTGCAAGAACAGTTTCTCATTTGCGTTTTGGACCTAAACCAATTAAAGCTCCTTACCTAATTTCTAAAGCCGATTTTATTGCTTGTCATCAATTTAATTTTATTGAAAAAGTTGAAATGCTTGAATTTGCAAGCGATGGAGCTACATTTTTATTGAACTCTCCTTACGGTAAAGATGAAGTTTGGAGTAAGCTAACTGGTCAAGTGCAGAAACATATTGTAGATAAAAAAATTCAATTTTATATTATTGATGCAACCACAGTTGCAAGAGATACAGGCATGAATGGAAGAATCAACACCATTATGCAAACTTGTTATTTTGCATTGTCAGGAGTATTGCCAAGAGAAGATGCTATTAAACAAATTAAAAAAGCCATTGAGAAAACCTACTTCAAAAAAGGTCAGCATGTGGTGGATCAAAATTTCAAAGCTGTTGATGCAACACTAGCTAATTTGTTCCAAGTAAATTATCCTGCTGTTGTATCAGCAAGTGATAAAAGTTTGTTTACAGTATCAGACAAAGCTCCAGATTTTGTAAAAGAAATTACTGCTGTTATGATGGCCGATCATGGCGATCAATTACCTGTAAGCAAAATGCCTATTGATGGAACTTATCCGAGTGGTACCACACAATGGGAAAAAAGAAATGTATCAGATTTAGTGGCTTTATGGGAACCCGATTCTTGCATTCAATGTGGTAATTGTGCATACGTTTGTCCTCATAGTGTTATCAGAGCAAAATTCTATCATGAAAAAAATCTTGAGGCGGCACCTGAAGGTTTTAAATCTGCTCCAATTAATGCAAGAGGTTTTCCAGAAACCAAATACACTTTACAAGTTTATTTAGAAGATTGTACTGGCTGTAATTTATGTGTAGAAGTTTGTCCAGCAAATGATATTAAAGATGCTTCACGTAAAGCCATCAATTTGGTTGATAAGGCTCCAATAGTTGAATCAGAAAAAAACAATATTCAATATTTTGAAAACATTACTTGGAATGATCGTTCCAAAATAGATTTTTCTACTGTACATGGTGCACAGTTCTTAGAACCTTTATTTGAGTTTTCAGGAGCTTGTGCTGGTTGTGGAGAAACGCCTTATTTAAAATTATTATCACAGTTATTTGGCGATAGATTACTCATTGCAAATGCAACAGGATGTTCTTCTATTTATGGAGGTAATTTACCAACAACACCATGGTCTAAAAATAAAGAGGGTAGAGGGCCTGCCTGGTCAAATTCATTATTTGAAGACAATGCTGAGTTTGGATTAGGTATGCGTTTAACAGCCGATCATCAGGTAGATATTGCACAACAATATTTAGTATCAATGAAAGATGAGTTGGGTGCAGAACTTGTAAGTGAAATTCTCAATGCACCACAAGTGCATGAATCTGAATTGGTGCAACAACATGCTAGAATTAAACAGCTAAAAGACTTGTTAGAAAATAGTGCACATCCATCGGCTAAACATTTATTATCGGTAGCCGATCAATTGGTTAGAAGAAGTGTTTGGTTAGTAGGTGGAGATGGTTGGGCGTATGATATTGGTTCTGGTGGTGTAGATCATGTTTTAGCAAGTGGAAAAAATATTAAAATTTTAGTGCTTGATACAGAAGTGTATTCAAATACAGGTGGTCAATCTTCTAAATCTACACCAACTGCAGCTACAGCAAAATTTGCAGCAGCAGGAAAAACTGGTGGCAAAAAAGATTTAGCTATGCAAGCTATTTCTTATGGAAATGTGTATGTGGCAAGAGTTGCATTTGGAGCCAATCCACAACAAACTTTATTGGCAATGAGAGAAGCTGAGGCTTATGATGGACCAGCAATTATTTTGGCTTATAGCCATTGTATTGCTCATGGATACGATTTAAAAGATGGTTTAGACCAACAGTACAATGCAGTTGCAAGTGGTCACTGGCCTTTGTTACGTTATAATCCAACATTAAGAATCAAAAATAAAAATCCGTTTATACTAGATTCTGTTCGTCCAACAATTCCATTAAAAGAATACGCTTACAAAGAGTTGAGGTATAAATCGCTGCTCATGTCTCAACCAGCAGAAGCTGAACGTTTAATGAAACATGCACAAGAATTGGTGAATCTGAAATGGAAGCATTATGAAGAGCTAGCCACTAAAAAAGCCAGTGATTTTGTACCTCTTGGTTAAATGAATTTCTAATATTAATGAAATACTTGTAACAGCCTTCAAAATAGTGAAGGCTTTTTTGTATAAATATATTGTATATAATTTTTATGGGGCTCTTATTTTATTTATTGGTAACGTTTGCGTAGAAAGTAATGGAAAAACAAGCCCTACTTCAATTGTAGTGTTTACATTAGATTAACGAATATTCCTAAGTACAACTTAAAATAGTTGTTTGCTTCCATCATTTAAATACTGCTATATGAAAAAAAAATTTTTACATCTATTGGTTCAATTCTGTTTTTCAAAGAAAAATTTAGCAATACTTTCTGCTTGCTTAATACAATCTGTGGCAATTGCACAGTCTAATGTAACTTATGGTATGGAAGCTACTACAACGTCGGCAACTAACTGGATTAATCAAGGTTCAAGTGAAACTATTACAGTAGTGAATAATGCAGCTGCAGCAAGAACTGGCAATAGTTATCTTTCTTTTACTACAACTTCAACATCTGCGGGTAAATATTTTTATAATAATTATGTGAATGTATTACCGGGAGTAAGTAATTATTTTGTTTATCATATTGTTTGGGTAAAATCATCTACAACAGGCCTTTCTGCTGATGCAACGATGCGTTATTCTAGCAGTGCTCCACCAAATACTGGGTCTTCTGGCCCAACACCTTCAAGTTACACAGCTGTAAATGCAACAGATTGGACAAGGGTTTCTTATGGACCCTACAATGCCACTAATACAACAAGATATTATTTCCCAGCACCAAGAATTACTGGTGGTGGTACTGGTAAGTTTGTATATTATGATGATGGTGTAATTTATTTTTTAACCACCAATAAGCCAATTGATTTAGTAAATCCTACTGCTCCAACTTTTGGAACATCAACCACTATTGAATTAAATTGGACCAATGGTTCTGATGGAGTAGGTTCAGAAGCAACTGGTGTACAAGCAACCTTATTACTTAGAACAACGAATTTAACTGCTGAAAATCCTGTTTTAAATAATCAAGCTCTCTATAAAGTAGGACAAAATCCCTTGGGTGTTACAGCTACTGCAGGTGACTGGGAAGTTGTAAGTGATAGTATTGGAGCTGCC
This sequence comes from Asaia bogorensis, assembly GCA_943371535.1. Lineage (GTDB taxonomy): Bacteria > Bacteroidota > Bacteroidia > Chitinophagales > Chitinophagaceae > UBA1930. The sequence continues at coordinate 66,898 of CALRVE020000016.1, forward strand.
ATAAACACTTATTCAATTAATACACCTGTTCCAACCAAATATGCAATTGTTCATAGAGATTTAGCTTTTAACTATTCAACAGCTGGTGTAACAACTGTTGGTGCTGCTTTACCTGTATCTTTTGGTGTAATAAATGCTGTAAAAAATATAAATGGTATAAAAATAGACTGGAGTGTAGTTGTAGAAAGTAACATGGATAAATATTTTATTGAAAAATCTACCGATGGAAGAATATTTAATGAAGTTGGTTCAGTGATGGCGAAAAATGAAAATAACACTACTTATACTTTTTTAGATGTGAATCCGCTTGCAGGAACTAGCTTTTATAGAATAAAATCTGTAGAAAACGAAGGAAGTATTAAGTACTCAAGTGTTGTTAGAGTTTCGTCTTCAATAAAAGCAAATGGCGAGTTGAATATTTTTCCAAATCCTATTAAGGGCAGTGTAATGAATATTCAACTATCAGACATTAAGCAAAATAGATATGCTTTACAAGTAATGAATCAGCAAGGGCAAATTGTATTTTTTAAAAATATACAACATATTGGCGGAAATGCTGCTTTAAATATTCAACTTCCAACTAGTTTAACAAAAGGGATTTATGTAGTTCAATTTATAGGAGGTGCAACTTCATTGAAAAAAAGTGTTTTGATTGAATAGCTTCTGTCTAAAATTTAGTTAAATTATGTTTCATTTATAAAACATTTTAAAATATTTTAAAAAATAGTTGTACAGTTAACCAATAAGCTTTTAACTTTAATATAGCAATTACAACGATGGAAACATTTTCAATAATTGCTATAAATCAATCTCTAACTTTTGCTAAATCCTCCCCCATGAAGATTAGTTTTTTAATCAGTTGTTTGATTGTTTGTGTTTGTTCTTTGCTCGAAAGAGTAATGCGTTTTTAAATACATTCATCAAATCCTCAATTATTTTTAACACTCAATTTTGTTGAGTGTTTTTTTATACTATATATCATGGTAATAAAAAACCCCACCTAAAATTAGGCAGGGCATTTACGATTGCTCAAACAAAACAAAACAAAATTATCTTAAGAATAATAACTCTCTGTACTTAGGTAAACTCCAATCATCGTCATTCACCAAATGCTCTAATTTATCTACATGGTAACGAATTTTATCGAAGTAAGCTTCTTTAACATCGGCACAATATGCAATAGCTCTTGCTCTTGTATCTTCAATTGCATTGGCTACTTTTCTTGCTTCAACTAAAGCATTTACATTTTCGTAAATCGCTTGAATGTGAGCACTCACATCAGTTAAAATAGCTAATTGGCTGGCGTAAGAAGTTTCAGGTAACCCTGCTGTTTTCAAACCATTGATGTTAGTCAACAATTCATTTTGATAAGTTACTGCAGTTGGAATAATATGATTCAAAGCTAAATCGCCCATTATTCTTGCTTCAATTTGAACTTTCTTTAAGTACTTTTCTAGTTCAATTTCATGTCTTGCTTCAAGTTCTGTATGAGTATAAACATGATTGCCTTCAAATAACTTTTTAGCTTTATCGGTAATCATTGCATCTAAAGCTAATGGAGTGGTTGGTACATTTGGTAAGCCACGTTCAGCAGCTTCTTTATGCCATTCTTCGCTATAACCATCTCCTTCAAACAATACTTTTTTGCTGTCTTTAATATATTTCTGTAAAGTTTGCATAATAGCCACTTCCTTTTTCTCACCTTTTTCAATATGAGCATCTACTTCAACTTTAAAATTCTTCAAAGTTTCGGCCATGATAGTATTTAAAGTGGTCATTGCATTGGCACAGTTTGCACCAGAACCAACTGCTCTAAATTCAAATTTATTACCTGTAAATGCAAATGGAGAAGTTCTATTTCTATCAGTATTGTCTAACAATAATTCAGGAATACTTTTATGAATATCTAGTTTTAAAATAGCTTCATCTTGTTCGTCAAATTTTTCGCCAACACGGCTTTCTATTTCACCCAAAACTTTAGCTAAATACTGACCCACAAAAACTGAAATAATTGCTGGTGGAGCTTCATTTGCACCTAAACGATGATCGTTACCTGCACTAGCAATACTTGCTCTTAACAATTCAGCATAATCATGTACCGCTTTAATGGTATTTACAAAGAATGTTAAAAACATTAAATTGGTTTTTGGCGTTTTTCCTGGAGCTAATAAATTAACACCAGTATCTGTGCTCATACTCCAGTTGTTGTGTTTTCCACTACCATTAATACCTGCAAATGGTTTTTCATGAATGAGTACACGTAGGTTGTGGCGACGTGCAACTCTATCCATTACATCCATTAATAAAGTATTGTGATCAACTGCAATACTAACTTCTTCAAATATTGGAGCACACTCAAATTGAGCAGGTGCAACTTCGTTATGACGAGTTCTTAAAGGAATGCCTAATTTATAAGATTCGGTTTCAAAATCTCTCATGAAAGCATACGTTCTTTCAGGGATTGAACCAAAATAATGATCTTCTAATTGCTGACCTTTTGCAGGAGAAGCACCAAATACTGTACGACCACATTGTACCAAATCAGGACGAGCATTGGCTAAACCTTCATCAATTACAAAATATTCTTGTTCCCAACCTAAAGTAGCAGTTACTTTAGTTACATTTTTATCAAAATAATTACAAACATCTACAGCACTTTTATTCAATGCTTCTAATGCTTTTAATAATGGAGCTTTATAATCTAAAGATTCTCCTGTATAAGAAATGAATATGGTAGGAATACATAAAGTTTTGCCATTGCCAATTTCCATGATAAATGCTGGAGAAGAAGGATCCCAAGCTGTATAACCTCTGGCTTCAAAAGTTGCTCTTAATCCACCATTTGGAAAAGAAGATGCATCGGGTTCTTGTTGTACCAAAGCAGCACCATCAAACTCTTCAATAGCAGTACCATCGCCTTTTAGAGTAAAAAAAGAATCATGTTTTTCGGCCGTAGTGCCTGTTAATGGTTGAAACCAATGTGTAAAGTGAGTAACACCTTTACTTTCGGCCCAAGCCCTTAATCCATTGGAAATTTGATTGGCTACTGTGCGATCAATTTTTTTACCACCTTTAATACTTGCACTAAGACTTTTATAAGCTTCATCGCTTAAATATTCTCTAGCAGTTTTAAGGGTAAACACATTTTCACCAAAAATGGAAGTGATTTTAGCCGAAGCTGGAACTTTTGTTTCTTCTGAAGTACTCAATGAACTAATAGCAGAAAATCTTAGTGACATAATTTTTTCGATTTTGTTCAGCAAATATGCAACAAAATGAAATAAAAATTGAAAAAAATATCGTTTTTAGTTTGTTTTTAAACAATTTTTTTAAAAAAATAATATATAGTATTAATTATTATATATTATTTAAGCTTTCTTAATACTTTATTAGGTATTGATATCCAATACAGAATATACATTAGTAAGAAGGGTAAATAAATACTTTTGTATCTAACGATGGCTCCAGAAAAGCTAACAGTATATCCCGTAATAATTAAAATTGTTAGTGCAAAAAATAGAATAGTTGTTAATAAAATAGAATTTTTGTTAGTTTTTTTTCTGTAAAAAATTACGCCTAATAATAAAAATAGTATTCCAATATTTTCTGCAATTGCAGGTAAATAGCTTTTGTTTTTTGTTTG